>JBBRXN010000006.1:0-81753 GCA_038248385.1 Bacteroidales bacterium | reverse complement strand
TACAAACTATAAGGATAATTTTAAACACACCACTGAAAACAATTCCGAATCGGTATTTGAAATTCAATTTTCAGACATCAATCCAAATGGAGATGGCGATCAGCCAAATCCAAACGTAGGTTCAAACCGTGCTCAGTTTTTCGCTCCACGCGGTATCGGCTGGTGCGATGGTCAGCCAAGAAGATGGTTGGTGGATGAGTATAAAAAAGAAGCTACCACTGATGGTAAAATTGATCCACGGTTAAGGGCAAATCTTTTTTATCCGCAGCTACAAACCGATTATCCCGGAGAAAAAATTTATGGCCGTGATTGGGACGCCGGCTGGGGAAATGATTGCTTTTTCAGAAAATACCAGGGCGATTATTACAGAAATAAAGAGGACTATTATTCACCAATCAATTTCCGTGTTATCCGTTATGCTGATGTATTGTTACTATATGCAGAATGTTTGACAGAACTGTCAGGTGGCACTCCGCCGGCATTGGCAATTGAATGTCTTAACCGCGTTCGTGAACGGGTTGGATTGTCAAAATTAGGAAGCAGTTCTCTCTATGCCAGCGCAGTTACTTCTAAAGCAGGCTTCCTGAAGAGGTTGCAGATGGAACGTTCTCTTGAACTTTGCTATGAAGGTGTTCGTTGGGCCGACCTGAAACGATGGAAGTTATGGGATACTGCTGAGGGACTGAATGAGTTAATTAGCCGTGATCCTGACTTTTCCAATTTTGTTGTTGGTAAAACCAGCAGGATGCCTATTCCACGAAGCGAAGTAGATAACAATCCAAACCTACATCAGAATCCGTTGTACTAAGAGGCTGTTTTTTATATAATTGAGGCTGTTCCAATACTAATTTATAGTGAAAATATTGGAACAGCCTCTTCTTCTTAAGAAGTCTTGATCTGGAATTATAATCAACATTTCACCTTCAGGACATTCGCGGAGCAGTTTCAAACTCATTCTGATTCAATCTAAACTATCAGCAGAAATCCTGATTTAAAACCCAATCATTATGATACGTATATTTACATTGTCATTTTTACTGTTGACATTCAGCATCAAAGCTCAACAACCCAATCCTCCGGGTCAGGTCGAAAAACCTGGCGAAACTAAAAATCAGGCCTATTTATTTGCTCACATGACCCATCAGGATTATGGGCGTTTATATTATTCAGTCAGTCTTGACGGGCTGCATTGGTATTTGCTAAACAAAAAGCAGCGTGTGTTTCAGGACTACAGAGGCCATCCCGATATTTGCAAGGGGCACGACGGACGTTACTATATTGCTGGCAATACCAGCGACAGTTCCCCGGATATCAACTTTTGGGTATCCAGCGACTTAATTATCTGGGAGAAGTACAGCACATTTACTCCCGATTTAAAAAGTACTCCCGATTATTCGTATGCACTTCAACGGATTGGCGCTCCTAAAATATTTTACGACAAAGATTCTAAGCAGTATATTGTTACCTGGCACACTCCGCATAAAGAAGGAGGTGAAGTATATTGGGCCAGCCAACGGACTTTGTATGTTTTATCGAAAGACCTGAAAACTTTTTCGGATCATCCAACTCGTCTTTTTGACTGGGATATGGGCACCATTGATGTTTTTATCCGGAAAATTGGTGAAAATTATTATGCAATACTCAAAGACGAAACGTATCCAACCTTGTATTGGACGACAGGTAAAACAATTCGGATTGCTAAATCAGCTTCTTTGCTCGGGCCATATTCAGAGCCATCAGCATCAATTAGTCCGAATTTCAGGGAAGCGCCCATGCTAATACCCTCTCCTGACGATAAAATCTGGTACCTTTATTACGAACAATATCCGGGAGTTTCTTACGGGCTTTCGATTGCCGATAACATGAACGGACCTTGGTTCCAGGCTTCAGGCTATACTTTTTTCAGCGATTGGGACAAATACAGTCTGCCTTCTTCTGTAAGGCATGGTTGTATGATTACCATTTCGATGGAGGAATATAATAAACTGGTTGACCACTTTGGGATAGAGAAATAGTTAGAATATCATTGAATACTGAATTATGAAAAAATTATTATTTGCCCTAATGATCTTATCTTTTTTCACACAAGGTTCTTCCTGTAAAGAAAACAGTAAAGATGCCAGGGAAACTGAAAAGGAAACACCCGGATTAATCAAAGTCCCTTTTGGCGATCCTTTCATCATGTTGTGGCAGGGGAAATATTACGCCTACGGAACACATGCTGCAAATGGTATTGAAGTATTGGAGTCCGACGATTTGCTTACCTGGAGTGTGCCGGCCAGTTTGCCCAACGGATTGGCTTTGAACAATGCTGATGTTTGGGCCGACAGATGGTTTTGGGCTCCTGAAGTGTATGTTGTTAATGGCAAGTTTTACATGTATTACTCGGCCGACGAACACATTTGTGTGGCGACAAGCGATTCGCCGCTCGGCCCGTTCAAGCAGGAGATTCAGAAACCGATGATCGATGGGGAAAAGTGCATCGACAATTCGTTGTTTATCGACGACAATGGAAAACCCTACTTGTTTTTCGACCGTTTCAACGATGGATTGAATATCTGGGTAGCCGAACTGGAAGATAATCTAATCAATTTAAAGCCAGAAACATTGCACAAATGTATTCATGTTTCGCAGCCATGGGAAGAAGTGTGGCCACGCGTAAACGAAGGCTCTTTTGTGATGAAACGAAATGGTATCTATTACATGACATACTCTGCAAACAGTTATGAGAGTCCATTCTACGGAGTTGGAGTTGCAACAGCCACAAACATTGCCGGTCCCTGGACAAAGTATGAAAACAATCCTGTACTTCAGAAGCCCGGAGAACTTGTAGGAATTGGGCACAGTGCTATGTTTGCAGACAAAGACGGAAAGTTGCGGATTGTATTTCATGCACACAATAGTTCCTCGCAAATTCATCCTCGCAACATGTATATTGGCACAGTGAATTTTGAAAACAAAGATGGCAAGGAAGTGATGGTGGTTGATAAAAATTATATTACTCCTGTGCTGAAGAATAACTAAATAAAACATCGTAATATACTTATTATGAGAATTTATATTTTGTTCTTTCTGTTGGTTGTAAACTCTTTGGGTTGTAAAAAAACGAAATCAGAAATTCCTGATATTCCATATATAAAGGAAAAGGGGGAATCAGTTGAAGGAATCAGAATTGCCTGGGATTATAGTTCCATGCAAAAACTGGCTCCCCAAGGCTCCAGAGTTTTGGGATGGGTCGGCTATCCACGTGTACGTAGGCTGAATAACGGAACCTTGATGGCTGTTTATGAAACAGAAGGAAATGGCGAAATGATTCAAAGCTCTGACAACGGAGTGACCTGGAGCGCTCCGGTAATTACTTTCAGGAGACACCCATTCAGCAATACAAAAGGAGAATCAACTGATGTGAGTATTTCAAATCCGGAATTGTGCCAGCTGAACAATGGATACCTGATAATGGCAGCCAACTACAGGCCGGTAAAGGACGGAATTGCGCCTTTCGCAATAGCAGTTAGAAGAAGTACAGATATGGGACAAACCTGGACAGAGGATCAGGTGATCTATGAAGCTGCGCCTCGCTTTGCCGATGGCTGCTGGGAACCGGCAATTCTGCAACTTCCCGGTGGAGAACTTCAGATTTATTTTGCAAATGAAAATCTGTACCAATCAACAAACGAACAAAATATATCCATGATATCATCTCAGGATAATGGAGTAACCTGGGAAAAAGCAGCCAAAACGGTCAGTTTTAGGGCTGGACGCCGCGATGGGATGCCGGTTCCTGTAATTGTTGATGACGAAATTCTGGTATGTATCGAAGACAACAACATTGATCAATTCAAACCATACATTGTTCGCACAAAAATAGCAGATAATTGGCGTACACCGGTTCTTTTCAGTTCTCCAAACCGGCAATATGCCTTGAAGGAAAAGCTTCCGGATGCTGTTTATGCCGGAGCGCCCTACCTGATGCGTATTCCTTCAGGAGAAGTTATCTTATCTTACCAAACTACCAACGGCCGTACTTCTAACTGGGAATTGTCAACACTCGAAGTGGCTATTGGTGATAAAAAGGGACATAATTTCGAAAAATTATCCCAACCTTTTGTTGTATCGACCGACCGTGAAGCCAAATGGAATTCCATTTCGTTGTGGAACGAAAATACAATTGTGGCAGCAGCAACGACAAGCTTTCGAAATCCAAATTGTGAAGTGTGGATCATAAAAGGTCACATCATTCCTGAACTAAAAATTGTGTCGGGCACTGTTACCGTCGATGGAAATATTTCGGTGGCAGAATGGGGGAATTATTTACCGGTTTTTATCGGGCACCAAAGTGCGACAAACTTAAGCACTGCTATCCGGTGTAATGATCAAAACATCTATTTCTGTGCAAAAGTGAACGATAAGAATCTGATTTCCGACCCAAAAGATCCGGAAAAGGCGGATGGTGTTTATTTTTACATCGATGCTGAAAACCAAAATCTGGTGTCTCCTGATGCCGGAATCTATAAAATCTGGTGTAATTGCAAGGGCGAAACAAAGTTTTATGAAGGCCATGCGGGGCAATGGGAAGAAATAAAAACCGGAAATATCACGTGTAAAACAAACACTGAAACATACGGCTATCAGATTGAGTTGGCAGTGCCACTTTTGAGTATGAAAAAGTCGGTAAAATCTGATTTTCGAATTAACTTTGGACTGAAAGAATATACCTCAGCGACAAATTTCTATGAGGAAAATGTAATTCATTCAGATGCAACATCTTCGAATACATGGCTGCATGCTAAGTTTCAATAGTGTCAGGAAAAACATCAAAATGAAAACTAAAATGAAAACTAAACTAAATTTTCTATTTCTCGTGATGCTCACATTGATTTCATTTGGGCGATGCAGCGAAAAAGAATCCAATGTTGAAAAAGAAGTTAATAAAACTTTTACCAATCCGGTTTGGGACGGGGCTGATCCTTGGATGACAAAAAACGGTGACAATTACATTTATTGTTTTTCATCAAATAATTCGATCATCGTTTCCAAATCCAAAAAAATGACCAAACGCGGCGAGATGAAAAACATCTGGCAGGCGCCTGCAAACGGCTGGAACCGCTCGTGCGTATGGGCTCCTGAAATTCATTTTATCCAGGGAAGATGGTATGTTTATTATGCTGCCGGTGAGGCCGGGCCACCGTTTATCCACCAACGAACCGGAGTTTTGCGATCAAAAACAGATGATGTTTTCAGCGAGTATGAAGATATGGGCGTTTTATATACCGGCGATAACTCAAGCGATCCAACCTCAAATGTTTGGGCCATCGATATGACCATTCTCGAAAACAAAGGAAAACTTTACGCGATTTGGTCAGGCTGGATCAAACAGGAAACAACTGATGCTACTCAGCAGCATTTGTATATTTCTGAAATGGAAAATCCCTATAAACTGAAAGGCCTCCGGGTGAAACTATCCTCCCCGGTCGAAAGCTGGGAAACCGGTGGCCCGCTTAACCTGAATGAAGGTCCTGAAATTCTGAAAAACGGAGAAAAAGTATTTGTCGTTTATTCATGCCGTGAATCGTGGATGGTTGAATACCGACAGGGAATGCTGCAACTGATCAATCCGGATGGCAATTTACTTGATCCGGCAAACTGGAAGAAAACAGGTCCGGTTTTTCTGGGAAATTCACAGGTTTTTGGTGTCGGACATTGTTCGTTTGTCAAATCGCCCGATGACACTGGAGACTGGATTATTTACCATTCAAAAAAAAGCGCCACTCCCGGTTGGGAACGAGATGTCAGGATGCAACCATTTAGCTGGAACGCCGATGGAACTCCTAACTTTGGACAAGCCATACCGGCAGGGCAGAAGTTGAATGTGCCTTCAGGAGAAGTGGAATGAATAGATGTTGTCAGGTTGTCGGTTGTCAGGTTGTTGAAAAGCTATAGTTTAGCTACATATTTGTAGAAAAATGAATCAACACACCAATCAGTTCGTGTTTAAACGAAAAACAAAGTAGATACCATATTTAATTTCGTCCTATGTCAAATATTTAATAATGAATTGATTTTAACAAAACCAATAAATCTCACACATGAAAAAGCAACTTTTTATTCTGGCTATTGCCGTAACTTTAGCATTTGCCGCTTGTCAAAGCACATCTAAAAAAACCGAAAAAACCGAACCTGTCTCAACACGTTGGAACGAAGCTCAGGCACACCAATGGAGCGCCGAAAACGGCTGGCTCCGTGGAAGTAATTTTAATCCAAGTACTGCCATCAACCAACTGGAAACCTGGCAGGCCGAATCGT
Organism: Bacteroidales bacterium; assembly: GCA_038248385.1. Taxonomy (GTDB): domain Bacteria; phylum Bacteroidota; class Bacteroidia; order Bacteroidales; family Prolixibacteraceae; genus Aquipluma. Next base: position 75,450 of record JBBRXN010000006.1, on the reverse strand, counting down.
TCGATACAGCAACAATTGATCGCGAACTGGGCTGGGCCGAAGGAATCGGCATGAACGTGATGCGCGTGTACCTTCACCACCTTGCCTGGCAAGTTGATCAGGAAGGATTCAAAAAGAGAATGGATTCGTACCTGACCATTGCCAGCAAGCATGGCATTAAAACAGTTTTTGTATTTTTTGATGATTGCTGGAATCCAACCTATCAGGCAGGGAAACAGCCCGATCCGAAACCGGGAGTTCACAATTCAGGCTGGGTGCGCGATCCGGGCGATTTGTTATTTCAGGATTCAACCTTGATCAACATTCTGGAATCGTATGTAAAAGATATTCTAACTACTTTCAAAGACGACAAACGCATTGCTATCTGGGACTTGTACAACGAACCGGGAAACTCAGGCTACGGCAACAAATCACTTCCGTTGCTAAAGAAAGTTTATGAATGGGGCTGGGAAATTCGTCCATCGCAACCCATGTCAACCGGAGTCTGGAATCTGTCACTTTCCGAAATCAATAAATTTCAGGTTGAAAATTCCGATATCATTACCTACCACAACTACGACAATCCCGAAAAACATCAGGCTGCTATTGATACGCTAAAAAAATACAACCGCCCGATGGTTTGTACCGAATATATGGCGCGCCGCAACAACAGCCTGTTTACCAATATTATGCCTCTTCTGAAAGAACAAAACATTGGTGCGATCAACTGGGGATTGGTTGCCGGGAAATCGAATACGAAATATGCATGGGACGAACCTATGTCTGACGGTTCAGAACCAAAATTGTGGTTTCACGAAATTTTCCATCCCGACGGGACACCTTACAAACAGGAGGAAGTTGATGTAATTAAAAGTTTAACAGGGAAGAAGTAACCAATAAATGTATTGGCAATAGACAACAAGAGATAAAGCTAACTGAGTTCAGTAAACCTATAACTTTCAGTATGATACCAAAAAGGGACGATTTTAAATCGTCCCTTTTTGGTATCATGGATTTTATGCGGTAATTATTTTTGAAACTCGCTAATAATCAAGTAAAACAACTTGCCTGAAGTAACCATTCTATTACCCTATTGCCTTCTCCACTCATCGCCAAACGAAACGCCCATATTCCGGCATTTCAAAACCAGTGGATTATCGCGACCTACCAATCTCATTTTGCCGCCAACTTCTTCAAGCGGAATTGTAGTTAACTCATTTTTTATCAAGGCTACCATCGTTCCAAAATTTCCTTCAGCAATACATTGTGCTGCATAAGCGCCATAACGTGTTGCCAAAATACGGTCCATTGGCGAAGGGCTTCCTCCACGTTGAGTGTATCCCAAAACGGTCTCCCTTGCCTCAACGTCAAGCTTTGATTGTATCGATTCGGATAAATACCTGGCAGCTGACATATTTTTGGGGTGTTCAATTCCTTCAGCAACCACTACAATTGTATAGGGTTTATTGTTTTTATAGCGATCTTTAATTTTCGAGATAACCGTCTTCATTGAATATTCAATTTCAGGAATCAGGATAATATCACCGCCACCGGCCATTCCGGCATAAAGCGCAATCCAGCCGGCATTGTGTCCCATCACTTCAAGAATCATCACTCTTCCGTGCGAGTTGGCCGTACTGTGCAAACGGTCAACGGCCTCGGTTGCAATATATACAGCCGAATCAAAACCAAATGTCATGTCAGTGCCCCAAACATCGTTGTCGATGGTTTTTGGGATTCCAATTACATTTAATCCGATTTTAGACAGCAGATGAGCGGTTTTCATGGTTCCGTTGCCGCCAATACAAACCAAACAATCCAGACCAAGTTCATGATAATTTTCCTTGATAATTCCCGGTTTATCATTGTCTTCTTCAGTTACGATTTTAAAAGGTTTTTCCCTTGAAGTACCAATAATAGTACCTCCAAGTGTTAAAATACCCGATAAATCCTTTTCCTTGAGTTCAACATATTGCTTGTGGATCAAGCCGGTATAACCCGATGAAAATCCAATCACCTCCATGCCGTATTCAACAATGGCCGTTTTTCCGACTCCCCTGATTGCTGCGTTCAACCCCGGACAATCGCCACCGGCTGTTAAAATGCCTATCCTTTTTGCTTTTTTCTGACTCATAAAATATTTTTTTTATAATTGATTACAAATTAGCCTATTAATAAGCTGGCAAAGTTACAAAAACCATTTCATTTTCAGGAAATAATCCGGCGCTTACTTTTTTGCTGAAGTTTTTTTAACTTTGTCCACAGCAACTGAAAACCACATTAAATTTTCAATCATTTAAAATTATTTACCAATGAAAACAATCTATTCACTTTTACTGGCAGGAACCATCGTTTTTGCAGTATCATGCCAGAGTGGCCAGAAAAAAGCCGGAGAAAAATCGGCAACGACAACCGAAGTTGTTGCTGCTCCTGAACTTAATAAGTTAACAGCCGAAGAAAACAACACCGGGTGGAAAATGTTGTTTGACGGAACTACTTCGACCGGTTGGAGAGGGTACAACAAAACTGAATTCCCCAAAGGCTGGGAAATTGTTGACGGAACTTTGCATTGCATCGGAACAGGCACCGGAGAAGCCGGAGCTGAAAACGGTGGCGATATCCTTTACGACAAAAAATTCAAGAATTTTCAGCTGAAATTGGAATGGAAAATTCAGGAAGGTGGAAACTCCGGTATTTTCTATTTAGGTCAGGAAGTTCCGGGATGGCCAATCTATAAAACTGCTCCTGAAATGCAGGTTCTTGATAACGAACGTCATCCTGATGCGATGTTGGGCAAAAACGGTAACCGTATGGCCGGTTCATTGTATGATTTGATTCCTGCCAAACCACAAAATGCTAAACCTGCAGGCGAATGGAACACCGTTGAAATTATTTGCTACAAAGGTACCATCGTTCACAAACAAAATGGAGAAACAGTAGTTGAATACCATTTATGGACAGACGATTGGAAAAAACTGGTTAAAGACAGCAAGTTCCCTGAACTGAATCCCGATTGGGCCAATGTTGCAAAAGAAGGTTTTATTGCATTGCAGGATCATGGCGACAATGTTTGGTACCGCGATATAAAAATCAAAGAAATGGAATAACTGGATTATTCAAATAATACGAAAAGCCTCCTGAAAAGGGGGCTTTTTTGTTTGTTATGAATTGTACTGTTCCATTTCATCTAAGTCGATGGACAAAGCAAAACTTGAAATTTGGAACCTGGAACTCCCTCCTAAGGCTGATAATCTGACTGATTCAAAATCATCTGAAAATCGGTATTATTCATCAAATCGGCCAGCTTTACATTCTTATTTATTTTCATGTACGACCGAACAATCTGCCAACCCAGCCAGGCTCCGGTGCGGGCAGGCGATTGGTCAGTAAATGCCGAAGTGTAAGGACCATCATCCATAAAACGTTTGATGCTCATCCGGTCGGTTGTGTATAAGAGTTTTTTCTCAGCCAGAAAAGTCCACATCGCTGATTCGCTTTTATTACAGTAGTCAAGTTGATTTTTGGTAAAGCCTATTTTCAATGTATCATTTAGCTCCGGCAACATGGCATCCAGAAAATACAACATCTTGCCTTCATGTATCATCTGGCTAAGTAAACTATTGCCATTATCATCTTTGGGCCATTCTGTTACTGCCCAGGCGTACATCAGGTCCGGAACTATCTTTGCAGGATGCATGTTTCTGCGTTTGTAAACCGGAAGTCCCAATTGCTGATAAAAACGGCTGTTGGTGCCCATGTACTTATCCAGACTAATTCCGATCACCTTTTCAGCAGTCACCACCGATTGGTTAAATCCGGAAATACAAGTATAAACAACAGGAATTTCCTTCTCAGGAAAATAGTATTTATAGTGTTTAAATGCCAATACCAATTCTTTTCGCAATTGAAGTGTATCAACCTTTTCAGCCACATTTGTTTCCAGCTTACGGATAAGTGTATCCGAAACAAACGAAAAAAGCATTTCAGAAAAATTTTCCTGTTCAGCACCTCCAATGCTGATCATCCGATAGGTAAAAATATCGAAAAACCCGCTATATGTGGCTTTCAATGCCGGAATTGAGGTTTGCATCTGATCTTGTTTCAGTTTAAGTAAATCAACATCCAGATGTTTAATTTTTAAGTCAACAGAAATAGTTGAAACATTTATTTTCAGCGGATTACGTGAACACGATAACAAGACAACCATCAAACAAAAGAGGAAAAAGAATCGCTTCATTCCGGGTATTTTTTGGTAATTACGGATGATCTGCTTTTTTATTGCCATTATAAATATAAAATTCGAGATTTGCAGTAAGCAAAACTAAGCCATTCCTGCGTTATATTTGCAGCGAATGAAACGATTTTCGAAGAAGATTTTTCAAATGAGAACGAAGGCGGTTTATTAACCTTTAATTAAAAGCGATGAAACAAATTATTTTAATAACAGTTTTATTTTCCCTCACGCTGACCGGCTGGGGCAAAACACGGATGCAACTTTCGTTTACCGGAAGCCCATCAGTAAACTGGATGAGTAGCGACAACCAGTATGCCAATAAGGAAAAATTAGTGCTCGGATACGATTTTGGATTAAACGGTGACATCTTCTTTACTGAAACAGAACGTTATTCATTGACAACAGGATTGCAGATATTAAATACAGGAGGCGCTATCTCCTACCGCACCAATGCGCCTTTCAAATTTTCCGGAGCCACCCTGCCATCGGGAACCCAAATCAGGTATCGCCTGCGTTATGTCGAAGTACCTCTCGCCATCAAACTTAAAACCGATCAGTTTCGCCGCGTTCGTTATTGGGGGCAATTTGGACTGTCAACCATGGTGAATATCGGCGCAAACGGAGATAGCAGCGACAGAACATTCAGAAAATCAAACATCAACGATGAAATTAACATGTTTAATCTGGCCATGAATGTTGGAGCCGGATTCGATTTCGATCTGGGAGGTAATAATTCGGTAACTGCGGGATTAATTTTTCAAAACGGGCTGATTGATGTAACAACCGACAACTCCTTCACCGATAAAACCATTATCAATTCAATAAAAATCAGGATCGGACTGATTTTCTAAGGAACCTGAATATGAAAATCGCTATCGCGCAACTCAACTATCACATCGGTAATTTCGCGCTGAATACATCGAAAATCATTGACTGCATCAACAAATCGAAGGTTGCAGGCGCCGATCTGGTTGTTTTTTCAGAATTATCGGTAACCGGTTATTATCCGCACGATCTGCTCGAGCGGAAAGAATTTATTGAGCAGTCGTACCAAGCGATTGATGAAATTGCAGCCTGTTGCAACGGCATTGCGGCCATCGTTGGCGGACCAAGCATCAATCCCGAACCAAGGGGTAAAAAGCTTTTCAATTCAGCGTTTTTCATGTATAATGGGGCCGTACAGCAAGTGGTAAACAAATCGTTGTTGCCCACTTATGATATTTTTGATGAATACCGCCATTTTGAACCCAACAAACATTTTTCGGTGTTCGAATTCTGCGGAAAAAAAATTGCCATTACCATTTGTGAAGATCTTTGGGACGAGCAGGAAACACAAAACGAGTTTGGCCGTGAAAAACTGTATCAGATTTCACCCCTGAAAGAGTTATCAGCATTGAATCCAGATTTGGTCATCAATATTTCGGCTTCGCCTTTCTCCTACAATCAGGAAAACTGGCGAAAAAACATACTCATTAAGAATGCGGTCAAATACCAGTTGCCGATATTATATGTCAATCAGGTAGGCGCACAAACCGAACTTATTTTCGACGGAGGATCTTTCTTTCTGGATAAAAACGGAACTATTCAGGAAGAATTAAACTATTTTGAAGAAGACTTCCGGATGATTGATACTGAAATTCCTTCAGGGAAGCTTCAACCCAAAACCGAAACCATTGAAAAAATTTATCTCTCACTGGTTTTGGGTATCCGCGATTATTTCACCAAGATGGGTTTTAAGAAAGCCACTCTCGGTTTATCCGGAGGAATTGATTCGGCATTGGTGCTTGTATTGGCTGTTGAAGCGCTGGGAAATGAAAATGTGCGTGTTTTGCTGATGCCTTCACGCTATTCTTCAGACCATAGTATTGACGATGCCTTACAACTGGCTGACAATCTCAATATTCAATATGACATTATCCCAATACAGCCGATGGTCGAAAGTTTTGAGCAAAGTCTTTCCGGTGTTTTTGCAGGATTAGCCAGCGACATTGCGGAGGAAAATATTCAGGCACGAACCCGTGGAATATTGCTGATGGCCATTTCGAATAAATTTGGGCACATCCTGCTCAACACTACCAACAAAAGCGAATGTGCCGTTGGGTACGGAACCTTATACGGCGACATGAACGGCGGATTGTCGGTACTGGGCGACGTTTACAAAACCGACGTATTCAAAATGGCCCGGTGGATCAATCGTGACCACGAAATAATTCCTGAAAATACGATACTGAAACCGCCGTCAGCTGAACTTCGACCCGATCAGAAAGACACTGATTCCCTGCCCGATTATGAAATTCTGGACAAAATTCTGTTCGGTTACATAGAACTGAACCTGTCTCCCGATGAAATCATTTCCAAAGGATTTGATGAAGCAACTGTATTGCGGACTGTCAGGATGGTAAACAACACCGAATACAAAAGATTTCAGGCTCCTCCAATCCTGAGGATAAGTTCCAAGGCATTTGGCTTCGGAAGAAGAATTCCTTTGGTAGCGCGTTATTCATGAACATTTTTGTATTCCTGAAAATCGCATCATCCTGGGCGGAACGGATTTCTCAAACAGAAAATAATTGCACCAATTTTCCATATTTGACAAATTTATTTAACTTTGATGCTACAGAACATGTAAATTTATTTCTATGGCAAGTCGTGAAATGGGGATGAAAGAAGTATTTGAAAATCCAAAATCTATTTTCAGTGTACTTACCCCTGAAGAAAAAGTAGATTTGCAGAAAAATATCGCTTCGACTTACTTCAAAAAAAATGAATTCATTTTTAAGGAAGGAGAAAAACCGAATGGATTTTTATTCCTTAGAGATGGGAAAGTCATCATTTACAAAGAAGGAGTGGGTGGACGCGAGCAAATCATTCGCATGACCAAACCGCTTGGAATTATTGGTTACCGCGCTTTATTAGCCGATGAACTGCACATCGGTACAGCCATTACGCTTGAAGACTCCATCGTTTATACCATTTCTACTGAATATCTATACAACAAATTGCTGAAGAACAGTAATTTCTCCATCAAACTCCTTCAGAAAATTGCCAGGGAACTTGGGTTCTCCAATTCCCGAACCGTTACCCTGACACAAAAACATATCCGGGGACGACTGGCCGAATCCTTGCTATTGCTGAAAGAAAAGTACGGTTGGGAAAATGACGGTGCCACACTTAAAGTTTATTTGTCGCGCGAAGACATCGCCAACCTGTCGAACATGACTACCTCCAACGCTATCCGCACCTTATCAACCTTTGCCGGCGAAAAAGTGATTGCCATTGATGGCCGTAAAATCCGGATTCTCGACATCCACCGGCTGGAAAAAATAAGCCATCTGGGTTAGAAAAGTTCCAGGTTCAAAGTTTCAAGTTCAAAGTTGTCTCCCGTCTTCTGACTCCTGACTGTTTCACTCCTGCAAATAAATCCTTTTTACCCGTTGTGAGATTCCGGTGAGTATTTCATAAGGAATGGTTCCTATAGTTTCGGCAATATCGCTTACAAGAATATGTTCACCCATCAGTTCAACTTCATCGCCAACGGCAACAGGCAAATCGGTCACATCAATCATGCACATGTCCATACAAATGTTTCCGACTATTGGTACAATTTGTCCTTTTACATATACTTTTCCGACTCCGTTGCTTAATCGCCGGTCGTATCCGTCGGCATAACCAATCGGAAGAACGGCAATTTCAGAATCGTGATCAACCAAACCTTTTCGCCCGTAACCCACCGTTTGACCCGCGCTGATGCGACGAATCTGTGATACGGCTGTTTTCAGGCGGCTGATACTCTTGATTTGATTATTACCGCAGGAACTCACTCCGTATAAACCAATACCGAGCCTTACCATTTCAAACTGGAATTGCGGGAATCGTTCGATACCGGCCGAATTCAGGATATGTCTGAAAACTTTGTAGGATAACTTTTCAGTAATCATCGAACTGAATTTCAGGAACTGCTGAATCTGACCGATGGTATATTCGTCGTGCATTTCTTCGTCGGCCCCCGCCAGATGAGAGAAAACAGAGCGCACCACCATTTGTTCCTGAACAATCAGCATTCCGATCAATCGTTCAATCTTATCTTCCGAGTCAAAACCAAGCCGGTGCATCCCGGTGTCAAGTTTCAGATGGACCGGATAGCGCACCACAGCATTTTGCTGAAGTACTTTCCTGAACGAATCAAAAATTTCTTCGGAATAGATATTCGGTTCGAGCCTGAACTCGATCATATTTTCAAAACTGTGTTCTTCCGGATTCATGACAACAATGGGTAGATCAATACCGGCCTGACGCAGCTCAACACCCTCGTCGGCCACTGCAACTGCCAGATAATCGACCTTGTGAAACTGAAGAATGCGGGCAATTTCAGCCATTCCGCTTCCATACGAAAAAGCCTTAACCATCACCATGATGCGTGTTTCGGGACGAAGGAGCGAGCGGAAAAAATTGAGATTGCCAATCAGCGCATTCATGTCAATTTCAAGCACCGTCTGGTGGTATTTTTTCTGAAGAACTGATGAAATCCGCTCGAAATGAAAATCGCGTGCACCCTTTAATAATATACAATCCTGATGATAATTTCCAGGCTGTATGGATTCCAGAAATTGGCCGGTCGATTCATAAAATTCTGCAGACAGTTTAAACAAGGCAGCTTGTTTCCTGATTTGCGGACCAATACCAATCAGATGGCCGGTTTTATTCAGTTGCAGCAAACGTGCAACTTCCTGATACAATTGTTCGTCCGAAATTCCGGATTGCTGAATATCTGAAAGAATTACTGTTTTGCGTAAATATGGAGCCTGAGCGTGATTGTTCAAAAATGTTAGCGCAATTTGAAGCGAATTGATATCGGAGTTGTAATAATCGTTGATCAGCAGGCAATTATTGATTCCTTCTTTCATTTCGAGGCGCATGGCCACCGGCTGAATATTCCGGAACGATTCCAGTACATCGCTGCCGGCATAATGCTGTGAAAGCAAAAAAGCAAGGCAATGCCCGGCATTCTCGAGATTAGCGGCATCCTGAAACGGTAAAGCAACGCGATACTCAGCAGGTGTCTTTAAATCACCTGCTATGTAGTCTGAGTAAAACAGTTCTACTCCATTCTCAACTTCTTCGGTTCTGAAATAAATATCTGCGGTTGGATCATTAAATGACCATGCTATAAGTTGAACCGATGGATGCACTCCCCCGCTTCTGATCACAGATTCAACCAACGATTGATCTTTACAGTAAATCAACGTATTACACGTTTCGAAGAGTTTCAGCTTTTCTTCAAGCTTTTCCTTTTTCGTTGTGAAATTCTCCTGATGCGCTTCACCGATATTGGTTAAAATACCAATGGTTGGCCGGATGATTTCCTGTAAATGTTGCATTTCGCCGGGTTTTGAAATCCCCGCTTCAAAAATGGCCAATTCATAATCCGCACTCAGGTTCCAAACTGACAAAGGAACTCCCACCTGTGAGTTGTAGCTTTTGGGACTGCGAATAACCGCCTGCTTGCGGAGCAATTCGAACAACCATTCTTTTACAATGGTTTTTCCGTTGCTTCCAGTAATTCCCACCACAGGAATATCAAATTGAGAACGGTTCCATGCTGCCAGCTTCTGAAGTGCCTTTAAAGTATCAGGTACCACCACAAAACTGCAATTCGTATATTTCAGGAATTCTTCGGAATAGTCGCAAACCACAAAGGCGCGAACACCCGAATGAACCAGACCGGCAATGTAACGATGCCCATCATTACGCTCTGTTTTCAATGCAAAGAATAAGCTCGAATCCGGATCAAAAATGGTCCGGCTATCAATAGCTAATGAAGAAATGAAAATTTCAGAAGTCAATTCAGGAGCAAGAATATTGCCACCCACAATTGAAGAAACCTGACGAGCAGAAAGAATCGGCATTATCGGGTAGCTTTGGTATAACAGGAACGGCACAAAGGTTCGTATTCATCTTTTTCGCCCAGCAACACCAGTTTGTCGGCTTTCGAAAAACGATGCGAAAACTGCGCAACATCGCCACATCGCATACAAATGGCGTGAACCTTGGTAATATGGTCGGCAACGGCCATCAATCCGGGAATAGGGCCAAAGGGTTTTCCTTTAAAATCCATGTCCAATCCGGCGATGATTACCCGAATACCCTGATTGGCAAGCGCCACGCTGACTTCAAGCAGGCCGTTGTCAAAAAACTGGGCTTCGTCGATCCCGATTACATCGACATCGCCGGCCAGAAGCATAATATTTCCTGAAGTTTCGACCGGAGTACTCATAATTGAATTCTCATCGTGCGACACCACTTCAGCCACCGAATAGCGCGTGTCAATAGCCGGTTTAAAAATTTCAACCTTTAAACGGGCAATTTTGGCACGTTTCAATCGCCTGATCAATTCCTCAGTTTTTCCGGAAAACATGGAGCCTGCAATGACTTCAATACTACCGGTTTTTTTTTGTCTGTCGAGTCCCCTTTCAATAAACATGTAGGTTATATGCTAAAGATTTTTGTACTTTTACCCTCTTTCAATGACCGATTCCGTAACGGATTTTCAAATTCAGATACGGCATTCGGGTTGCAAAACAAAGGTAAACTTAAATCATTACGAAGGAAAATTCAATTTGATTAACAGATTAAAATCACAGATAAAAATGGACAAGCGTAAATTGGTAAGTATCATCAACAAAGATCTGGAAGAAATAAAAAATTTAACCGAAGAAGTTGCAGATAGTCAGGAGGACACATCGCTGGTAATTGAACTTGCATTGAACCGTGCCCGACTTTTGGTTCAGGAAATTGAGTTACTGCGCGAATTGGCCGGAAATTCAATTCCACTGCCGGTGGAAACAGACGAAGATTGTTTTGAAGAAGACGACGAGGAAGTTTCCGACATCAGTTTCCCTGATCCTGAATTGGAGATCCTGCATTTTGAGGAACAGGAATTTCCTGAAGCTGAGAAAATACCGGAAGACGATGAGGAAGGAATAATAGAGGAAGATTTTGAGCAGGAAAAACAGGAAGAAGAGGAACCCGAACTAGAGGAAGAAGAGGAACTGATTGAAGAAGAGGAAGATGATAATCTGGAGATGGAAGAAATTGAAAATATTGACGAAGAATTCGATGACGACGATTTGACTGAAGAGGAGGAGATCGAAGAAGACGATATAGAAGAGGATGAACAGGAGGAAGCGCCTGAATTTGATGAAGAAGAGGAAGAACCGTTGCAAAAACCAATCATTCAGCAAACAGAGCTGAAATATGATCCTCAACCCGGAGTTCGTGAAATTCACATTGATGATCTGGATGATGACGATGAACCCGTTCGTTTTTCTCCCACCCAAAACTCTTCTGTCAAGCCACCCATGCGTGAAATACAAAAACCCGAAAATACGGCGCCGGAAAAATCAGTAATCGGGGAAACCTTCCATAAAGAACGGTCATTGAATGATTCGATCGGAGAAAACAAATCGGAATCTAAACTGACCAACAGCCCGATAACAAATCTACGCGCTGCTATTGGACTGAACGACCGCTTTATATTTATCCGCGAAATTTTCGATAACAATACCGAGAAATACAATACGATTATAGAAAGACTGGACCAAATGGAACATATTCAGGAAGCGGTTGAATTTCTGAAAGCAAATCTCGAAATGCAAAAGAACGAAGCCAGCATGAAGTTCGTGGATTTATTGAAACGGCGGTTCACCAAATAAAAAATTGCCAGAATAATGGGTAAATTATTTTTGATTCCAACACCAATCGGCAATCTGGAAGACATGACCATACGTGGAATCCGAATCCTTAAAGAAGTAGATTTGATTTTGGCTGAAGACACACGCACTTCAGCCAAATTGCTCAATCATTACGAAATAAAGAATAAACTAACTTCGCATCACAAATTCAACGAACACAAAACAGTTGAATTGATTGCCGAACAAATTGAAAACGGCAAAAATGTTGCCCTCATTTCAGATGCCGGAACTCCCGGTATCAGCGATCCCGGATTTCTATTGGTAAAAACTTGTCTCGACAGGGAAATCGAAGTAGAATGTCTGCCTGGAGCAACTGCACTGATACCCGCATTGGTCAATTCCGGTTTCCCGACCGATCGCTTTACTTTTGAAGGATTCCTTCCGCAGAAAAAAGGCAGGCACAAAAAAATCAAAGAACTGCTTACCGAACCCAGAACAATGATTTTTTACGAATCGCCTTACCGCTTAATCAAAACACTGGAACAGTTTTCCGAATTCCTTGGATCAGACCGGAGAGCCTCTGTATCGAGGGAATTATCGAAGTTTTTTGAAGAAAACCGAAGAGGAACGCTTGCCGAGCTAATCGAATATTTCGGTTCAAAAACCATTAAAGGCGAAATTGTGATTGTTCTCGAAGGAAAAAAAGAAGCCCCTCTAAATCTCCCCGAAGGGGAGACTTGAAACGAAGCCCCATCCCCAACCCTTCCCCGAGAGGGGAGGGAGTTTGGTCTGTAAAGATTCTGAAAGTTATAGTTTTAAAGAAATACCCAATGTCAAAAAATACACCTTCGAATGCCGGTTCTTTGCCTCCTCCTGCGGAGGGGGCGGGGGGAGGCTTTTCCATTCGGAGGGGTTGGGGGAGGCCCTACGATTTCCTGTTTTTTGATCTCGACAACACGCTTTGGGATTTTGCCGCCAACTCCCGTGATGCACTTAAAGAAACCCTGGAAAAACTGGATCTCATTCGCCAACTCGATTCATTCGAAACTTACTTTCATTTGTATGAACAAATCAATGAATCGCTCTGGAGTGATTACCGTGCAAAAAAAATTACCAAACAGGCTTTAATTGTTGAGCGTTTCTCGAGATCGCTCGAAACTTTCCAGATTTTCAATCAGGACTGGGAAGGAATCAACCGGCTATACCTCGGACGCATGGCGCTGCAAACCCGGCTATTCCCCGGCGCGATTGAAACACTCGGCTATCTGAAAGCAAAAGGTTATCAGATGTACATCATTACCAATGGTTTTTCTGAAGTACAACATGCCAAACTCAGGAATTGCGGATTGACGGAGTTTTTCAGCAAGATGTTTATTTCAGAAGAAATTAAAACCACAAAACCCCACCGGGAAATATTTGAACACGCCCTTAAATCAACCAATGCGCTAAAGGCTGGGAGTATTATGATCGGCGACTCATGGGAAACAGATATTGAAGGGGCAATGGCATTCGGAATAGATCAGATCATGTTCCTGAATAAAGGGTGCAACAAGGTTCCAGACTCAATGATTTCCGGCAGAATGGTATCAAATTCATCGGTTTTAGAGTCGAAACACCACACAAAAACCTATTTTATAAATGAAATAGACGGATTATTGTCTATTTTGTAATTTATATTGATTCTAAATAGGTTCTATGCTTTTGGCCATTCACTGTCACAAATTCTTATAATTCAATCTTTTAAATGGAATTACGAGCAGCTAAACAAACTTTATAAAAATTTAATATTTGTTAACACTGTTAAAATATGTAATTATTCATCTTTTTAGATTAACCTTCCTGTTTACAATTTTTTAAATTTGTCTCCCTAATAAGTGTTGAAACAATTTTTCGTGCAATACTTATTTGAAGGGGGGTCTCGAAATATTCCGATAAAAGTTTCCGTGAGATTTGATTTGGGGGAATCAAATCTTCAATTTGAAGGGCTTTGGATTGAGGAATTTTATCTGGAATTTACCTGCCTTATTTTTCATTCAAAATTAATGCTGTTTAATTTAAATTTATTTACATGAAAAAAATCGCGCTATTGCTTGCATTCTTTGCAATTGGTTTGCAGGTCCTACTGGCCCAGACCAAAGAGATCACGGGGAAAGTTACCTCCGCCGACGATGGAGGTCCGATCCCTGGTGTATCTGTCTCAGTAAAAGGAACGACCTTAGGCACCATCACCGACATGGAGGGTGCGTACAGATTAAAAGTTCCTCAGGATGCCAAAACCCTGCAATATACTTTTGTAGGGATGGCTACTCAGGAAGTAGTAATTGGCAATCAAACAACTATCAACATTAAGTTATTATCAGAGAATATCTCTGTTGATGAAGTAGTTGTAACTGCCTTTGGTATTAAAAGAAACCCCAAAGAAATGGGGGTGGCAACAGCCAAAGTAGAAAATGAACAGCTGACTGCTGGCGGAGTTTCAAACGTTACAAACGGATTGACAGGTAAAGTATCAGGTTTGCAGATTAATACCATTAACAATGGTGTAAATCCTGATGCAAAAATCACTCTTCGCGGTAGCCGTCACTTTTTGGCCAGTAACCAGGCATTGGTTGTTTTAGACGGTGTTCCGGTAAGTGCAACTTACCTGAATTCGATCAATCCAAATGACATTGCTAACGTTAACATACTGAAAGGCGCTTCGGCAGCCGCTTTGTATGGTAACGATGCATCAAACGGGGTATTGATTATTACAACCAAAAGAGGTGAAAAAGGGAAAATGACCATTAAGGTCAGTAACATCACCACATTCGAAAGTGTTTCCTACATGCCGAATCTCCAGAAACGTTTTGGTGGTGGATCAAGCGAAACTACCTCGAATTCTGATCCGAATTATACCATGTGGATTGGGCCGGACAGAAATACAGACCCTTATACCTCTTATGAAAACCAGAACTTTGGTCCTGAATTCAACGGCCAGATGGTTATCTTAGGTGGTAAGCTCGTCGATGGTTCTTATCAGATGGTACCTTATGTCGGATTAGATAACAAAAGAGATTTCTTCAATACCGGAGTAACTTTACAAAACGACATTTCAATCAGCAGTGGTGACGACAATGGTAATTTCTACCTTTCCGCACAGGATGTCAGGACCACCGGTGTTATTTTGGACGATACCAACAGCAGATCAGGCATAAGAATGGCTGCCGCTAAAAAATACGGAAAATTCACCGCTGATTACACACTTAGTTTTTCTCAGACCAATACCAGTGTTTCCGGTGGTGATATGAACCAGAACAGGCCTGTTTACTGGAATGTTCTGAATACGCCAGCAAGTGTGCCGATCACTGCTTACAAAGACCTTAAAAATAATCCTTTTGCTACTCTTGACGGTTATTTCAATGCTTACTATCCCAATCCTTACTGGCAAATTGCACATGCCCGTATAAATAATAAACGTAACGATATATTAGGTTCGGTACTTTTATCTTTTAAACTGACTGATTGGATGGAAATTTCAAACCGTACCGGTGTTACTTATAAAAGTAACAACAATCATAACCACAAGGATGAAGCTATTTATAGCAGCTATTCTAAGTCGGATCCCTGGAGCCAGGGCCACATGGGTGTAACTTCGCCTTATGCCGGAAACTCAAGCGATGCGATGGATCAATCATTTATCCTGACCAATGACCTTCTCACTACTTTTGACAGGAACTTTGGAGATATTTCATTAAAAGGAATCCTTGGAGGTTCACTCTATTCAGAACAATTTGAGTTTATTGGAATTGCCGCAAGTTCACTTGTAATTCCTGATGTTTATAATATCAGTAACCGTGTAGGAGAACCTGCAGTTGGTCAAACTACCTTAAAGCGCAACTCATTAGGAGCTTTTGCTGATGCAACGATTGGATACAAAGGTTATGCATTTGTGCATTTCTCAGGTCGTAATGATTGGGATTCAAGGTTAACCAAAGCAAACCGTTCATTCTTTTACCCGGCAGTTGATGCCAGCATCGTCCTTTCGGATATGTTCCCGGTATTAACTGACAATGCAGTACTTTCTTTCCTGAAAATCAGAGGAGGTTGGTCACAAACCGGACAAATTGCATTGGATAACTGGTACGGAACACTGCCATCTTACCCTGCCGCTGGAGGATTCCCTTATGGTGGTAATGCCGGATTTGCACTCAGTGCGCAATTAAGCAATCCGTTGTTAAAACCGGAACAGACCAAGGAAATGGAAGTTGGTATTGAAATGAGTTTCCTTAAAAACAGAATTCATTTTGAAGCAAATGCTTACAAATCGAACACTTTGGATCAGACCATTCCTGCTCAAATCTCTGCTGCAACCGGATTCTTTAACGCATTAATCAATGCCGGTGAACTGGAAAATAAAGGACTTGAACTTGATTTGAAATTTACGCCATTACTTAACCTTGGCGGACTGCAATGGAATGCCGGGATTAACTATACTTATATGACTTCCAAAGTTCTTTCAATAATGGATGGTTTGGATGAAATTCCAATTGCCCAATCTTCTTACATTACTAAAGGCGAACAATTCCCTGCCATCAAAGTAACCGATGTGAAGAGAGATCCTGAAGGTCATATTATTGTTGATGCACAGTCAGGTCTTCCTGCAATAGAATCTGCCATTCAACACGTTGGACATGGAAACCCGAATCACATTTTAGGTTTAAACACTGATTTAAGCTTTAAAGGATTCACATTGTCAGCAGTTGCTGAATACCGTGCAGGAAATGTGATTAACAACCGTGTTGCCAATGCGCTTGACTTTACCGGTATTTCAGAACATTCTGCATTAAACGGTCGTCAGTCATTCATTATCCCGAATTCTGTTATCGAAACATCTCCGGGTGTGTTCACACCGAATACTACTGCTTTGGTTCGTGAAGCATCACGTCAATTCTGGGTAAACTCTGCTTACCATACCACTGACAGAGGTGGTGTAACAAGTGCAGCTTTCTGGAAATTACGAGAAGTAGCATTGACTTATGATGTTCCTGTAAAAAAACTGTTTGGCGGAGACGTAATTAAAATGGCTCAAATTGGCTTCGTTGGAAGAAACTTGTTGATGCTACGTCCTAAATCAAATGTATGGACAGATCCTGAGTTCAATGCCGCTGCGGTGACCACAAATGCTGTTGGTTTTACAACTGAAGACCAGACACCTCCTACCAGGACTTATGGTTTTAGTGTAAAACTCACTTTCTAAAAATTTAATTTTAAACACGATGAATAAGAAAATATTTGTACTGCTAATTTCATTGGCGCTTTTAGGAAGTTCCTGCTCCGAATTTCTCGCTGTAAACGAGGTAAATCCAAACAGTGCTTCAAAAGTTCCTGCAAAACTACTTTTACCTGCTGCCCTGAACAATGTGGCCCTGGTGATGAACAATCCCAGAAATTTTGAATTTGTCTATTTATGGCATGGACTGTGGAGCATCAGCTCCGGATACTCACAACCTTCACAATTGGTTCAATACCGTTTGCTGAACGCTAATTATCAAGGTGCTTTTTCAGTAAGTTATGCAACAGGTCAGAATCTTACCGAAATTGAAAAAGCTTCGACTGACCCGAAAGATGCAGGTTACAAGGCAATCGCGATGATCATGAAAGTATATATCATGCACAACCTTGTTGACCTTTGGGGAAATGTACCTTATTCAGAAGCCTGGATGGCAACTGATGGCAACTTAAAGCCAAAGTATGATGATCAAAAAGTCATTTATGAAGATCTGATCCTGAAATTGGATGCTGCAATTAAATTGATTCAGGGTCTTCCAGTTGATGCTACTGAGATTCCGGCTTCAAGTGATATCGTTTTTGGTGGTAATATGACAAAATGGGCAAAATTTGCAAATACAATAAAACTCAGAATGTTGGTTCACCAATCCGGCATGACTGGTCGTGAGGCTTACATCAAATCGTCAATTGCTACCACTGCTTCTGTTGGTTATCTTGGAGCAGGTGAAGGTGCACTTTCAAATCCCGGCTTCCTGAACTCCGCAGGGAAAATGAATAATTTCTATGAAACATTCTATAAAGCTGACGGTTCAAGCCAGACTGATGGTATAACTTATTACAATGCCGGCAAAGATGCTGTTAAATTCTTGTCAGATAATGCCGACCCGCGAATAGGCCGTTTCTTTAATCCTTACAGTGGAACCAGCTATGCCGGTAATACTTTTGGTATAACTGAACCTGCGCCTCTAACTGCAGCGAATACCTCCAAACTGGGTTACGTTAAAGATAGTAAAGGTCACATGATTGGTACTTTTGACAAATCTTGTCCGTTGCTGACCGATTTTGAAAGTCTTTTTATTCAGGCAGAAGCAGTTGAAAGAGGTTACATTACCGGCTCTGGTAAGGCATTATACAATTCCGCTATCACCCAATCATGTATATACATGGGTCTTACATCTGCTACTGCTACCACTTTCCTGGGTTCCGAAAAAGTAAATGCAAACTACGATCTTGCTCCAAGTAAAATCAATTTGATTTTGATGCAGAAATGGGTATCGTTAAATGGAATTGCACCGGTTGAAATCTGGACAGATTACAGAAGAACGGGCATTCCAAGCACGCTTACATTTACGCAAGATCCAAATAAGGCAAATGCAACTCCACCGGTACGCTTACTCTATCCACAGCGTGAGATATCTGTTAACAATGACAACGTGGTAGCGGTTGGTGCAATCAATGCCTTTACATCCAAGATTTTCTGGCAGAACCGTTAATAACAAATTAATTACATTAAAATTTCAGATATGAAAAATAAAATATTATTGTTTGTTTCATTCTTTGCTGTTGTATTCCTGCTCGGCTCATGTTTGAAGGATAACGTGGGGGAATACTGGCCAGATGGTGTGGCCGGCAAATCCTATGCAACTATTGTTAAGGCTAACCTTCAGCAGTTGGCATTACAACCGGTGGCCGGCGATGTGAAATACGACTTTCTGGTTAACATTGCTACCGATGCTCTTCCTACCGAAGATATTACGGTGACATTCAAAATTGATCCTGCTGCGGTTACTGAATACAATGTCCCCAACATAGCATGGAATAAAGCTAATCCGAAGGAAAAGCCTAAGACTATTTATTCAACATTTCCTAATATGGAAATCCTGACCAAAACGCTGGTGATCAAAGCTGGAACAAGAAATGGTACAGCCCAGGCAAAAGTTTGGGGCGCTCAAGCGCTCAATGCCTGCGACAACTTTATCGCAGCTATTTCAATCGAATCAGCAAAAACAGTTTCAGGTAAAGATATTCCTATTGCAGGAAATATGAAGACTTATTTGTTGGCGCTTCCTATCGCCAATCCTTTTGCCGGCAAATACGTAGTTAATGGTTATCGTATCCGACCGGGTAATCCTACAGAGGATATGGCAGCAAATTCAATACAGACTTATAATACGCTTGATTGTAAAACAGTTCAAAAAAATGGTTTTGGTAACTATAGCGGTTATGATGTTAAAATTGAAATAACTACAGAAGTTATCGTAGTAGGTGGTGTAAATTGCGTTAAAGTGATTGCTACCCCGGTTGATCCTTCCTCCGGTGCGTCAGTGGGCGGAATGTTTACTACATGGACAGGAGATGCTACTAAAAAACCTGCAGATCTTACGATTAATTATTATAATCCGGTTACTAAGACTTTTGTCCTGAATTGCTATTACACAAGCTCTGCTGGTAATCGTATCATGTATGAAGTCGCAGTAAGGATGTAATTATATTTGATTTTACTAATCATCAGGCAAAATTAAAGATTGATTTTTTGAAATTATATTTTAATCAGGTCTGATAGAGCGTAATAAATGTTTTTAAAAAATTAAATATGAAAAGAAAAATTTTAGTTATAGCAATGTTGCCAGTATTACTTGGCCTATTCGCATTGCAAAGTTGTAAAAAAGAGGATGGAACATTTACAACACATTCGGCTTTTACCCAACCTGTTGCTACTTCACCAGTAGTTCCTGCAAGTGGAATATTAAAATTTTCAGGTTCAACGGTAGATTTAGCCTGGACATCGGAAAGCAAAGCTGGAGACCCTGTTAAATGGGATGTATATTTTGGCAGTTCAGATAATCCGCCAAAAATCCAAACTGGTTATACCAAACAATCAATTACTGTTACTGTAGCGGATGGTGTAACATATTACTGGAAGGTAGTTATTGTTGATGCCAATGGTGTTAAAACAACAAGTGAATTATATAGCTTCACTGCTGTTAATGGCACAAATGCTGACATGAATGTTGATTTAACAGTTACTACTGATGTTAAAACTGCTATTGGTTTAGATCTCGTTGCTGATAAAGTTGTTGATTTACGTCTCTTGATTCTAAAAAAGAGTGATATGTCAATTGTAAAAGCTGTTGATGATGGAAGTGCAAATGAATCATATAGCGATTTTGCCACTCTTGAAGATGGTGATTACGTTCTTGGAGTTGATATTTTCTCTACAATCAATGCAGGTGACTTCAACAAAGCGATTAAATTGAGTATGTCTCTTCAATTTGACCAATTAGGAATAACCAATACGAAATTGGACTTCCCCAACGTAATGACCAATGCTAATCCATGTGCTTTATATCGCACCTATCTTGCCAATGTTAAAAAAGCCGGAGCGGTATATACCATTACAAGTGCTGTTTCATTTATGGCTCCTCCTATTGTAACCTGGACCGGTACTGATGGAAATATCGCGAAAGCCTCCGAGATTTATCCAAGTCAGGTTACTACCACAGAAAGCTGCGCAGGCAAAACTATGAAAGGTTTAAATGCTGGATGGATGTTGGATTATTGGGGTGAAATCATTACATCAGGTGGTACTTTAAGTTACACCTCCACTGCAACTACAATTACAATACCGTTGCAGAAATTTTGCAAAACTACCTATAAAGGTGCCGCACAACCTGAATACTCGATATCTGGTACCGGAACCATTGATAGTAGTGGCGCAAAACCTGTCTGGACTATCAAGTATGATATCATTCAAAGTGGTAAAACTATTTTGACTGCTGATAATGGAGTAGCAAACGGGTATTTACAAGCTGTAATTTCACCAAAATAAAGTTTCGTTAAAATGGCAATAGCACTTAAAAATATTTAAAAGCTATTAACATTGTTTCATAAAGAAGGCCGTCTCAATTCATTTTGAGACGGCCTTTCTTTTCTCCTGCGTTGCGCTTTCAATCACATTTAATAATGGAATAATATTAAAGTGTTAAGATTTCAAGTGCAAACGTTCTCAAAAATCAATTTTTATCTGCAGTAGTTTCAATAAAAGTCAAAAAGTAATCATTAAATAAAAAAACCCGCCTTTTTTCTTAAGTCCAGCATTTCATTAATGCTATTAATTTTCAGCACATTACATATTGCGTTCTTACTCCTCTTGATGAAATCATAAAATAATATAGAAGCCATTAATTTTTTTAATGAAATAACAAACCCTTTAAATCATGTGATGTAAACCAATTTTAACTTTTTTTTACACTTGTATCCAGAATCAAGAAATCTGAAGTTGATTAAACGGTTGATGGTATATTTTGGACATGTAAAGCATTTTAATTTAAAATAATTTTTCTATGAAAAGAATCGCGTTACTGCTTGCATTTTTCGCCATTGGTTTGAATGTCATTTGGGCACAGACCAGGGAAATTAATGGCAAGGTTACCTCCGCAGACGATGGAGGTTCAATGCCGGGTGTATCGGTGTCAGTTAGAGGAACCACAATGGGAACCATCACTGACATGGAAGGTACTTTCAAGTTAAAAGTACCTCAGGAATCCAAAGTCCTGGTATTTTCTTTTGTTGGAATGGTGACACAAGAAGTCACCATGGGTAATCAAACAACTTTTAATGTGAAAATGGCTTCTGAAAACATAAATGTTGATGAAGTAGTGGTTACTGCATTGGGTATTAAACGCAGTGAAAAAACACTGGGTTATTCGGCCAGTACGGTCAATAGCGATGAAATCAATTCGGCCAAAGCCTCCTCCCTGATGACAGGGTTGCAGGGTAAAGTAGCCGGTTTGACTATATCCTCTGGTGGAGGTACAGGAACCTCGCAAAAGGTATATATTCGTGGTATTTCCTCTTTCACGGGTAACAACCAACCACTCTATGTTATTAATGGCGTTCCAATGTCAAACGGATTTTCCGGAAAAGACGGAACGAATAACTCAGTTGACTTTGGAAACGGAGCCAATGATATTAACCCCGATGATGTTGAATCAGTAACTGTTTTGAAAGGTGCTTCTGCAACTGCATTGTACGGTTCAAGGGCTGCCAGCGGTGTGATCATGATCACCACCAAGCGTGGTGCAAAAAATGGTGAAATCTCTGTGGTCTATAGTGGTTCTGCAACAGCTTCTGAAGTTCTGCGTACTCCTCAGACTCAGAAAAATTTTGGACAAGGATGGCCTAATTGGGATCCTGCCGAAAATGGATCTTGGGGTCCAAAACTTGACGGACGTAATAATGTGTGGGGAGCTTATTCTACACCAGATTATGGACCCGGCGCTATTCCTTCTTTCTATCCCGGCTTTAAGGTGATGGAAAAACCATTCTCTTATATCGAAAATAACATGCGTGATTTCTACGAAAGAGGCATGGAATACCAGAACAACATTAGTGTAAGTGGTGGCGATGAAAGAAATTCTTTCACCATGTCTTATGGAAATACCTACTCTGATGGAATTATACCAACCAATGCAGACCTTTACAAACGTAATATTTTCGCTTTCAGGGGTGATCACAAAGCCGGTAAATTCAGTGCCAGCTTCGATCTATCCTATGTAAGGAAAGATATTAAAGCCCTTTCTACAGGTCAGGGAAGCGATGGTGCTACTTTATTCCAGGAGTTAGCCCAAATGCCGGTTGACATTCGCTTAACTGACTTAAAAGATTACAACAGCATGTATAACAATGTGGACAACTTCTTTACCCTTTATGCTCAGAATCCATACTTTGTAATTGCCAATAACGGAAATACTTATCAGGATGACCGTATCTACGGAAAAGTTGAATTGAGCTATGATCTTTTTGCCCACACCAAATTATCAGGCCGACTGGGTGGTGATTTCACCAATGGTCGCCAGAGAAGTTTTAACGCCGTAGCAATAATCAATCCAGACACCTGGAATTATGGCAACAAATCAGACGAAGTTGGTAATTATGACGAATACAATACCTACAGCGGTCAGATTGACGCTAGTGGTTTGATTTCAGGAGATTATAAATTATCTGATGATTTCAGGTTGAATGTAGTTGCTGGTATCAACTATAATACACGTAACTCGTATTGGTCTGATGACTATTTATACGGATTGGCAGTTCCAAACTGGTACAGTCTTAGCAATGGCTTTGATAAAGCATTGGGTACTTCCGGAACTTCAAAAAGAAAATTGGTTGGCGCTTTGGGTCAGTTTGACCTTGCATTCAAAGAATGGGCTTTTGCTACTCTATCACTTAGAAATGATTGGTCATCAACATTGCCACAGGGCAAGAACAGCTATTTCTATGCAGGTGTGAATGGTGCAATTTTATTAACTGAAGCTATTCCTACTTTAAAAGAGGGAAATATCCTGAGTTTTGCCAAAATTCGTGCTGCATGGGGACAAACCGGTAACGATGCTCCATTGTACAGAACTTATGGCAACAATGTTCCAACCAATATTAATTTAGGTTATGGCAGTGTTTTAATGCCAATTGGAGGTATCGCAGGAATGACGATCAGTAATTTACACGGAAACCTTGACCTGAAACCTGAAATTACCACAGACATAGAATTTGGCGCTGACCTGAAATTCTTCAATAACAGAGTGGGAATTGATATGGCTTATTATATGAAGAGTACAAAAGATCAGATCATTTCTTCAAGTGTCGCTCCTGAATCGGGTTATTCTACCTTTACCAGAAACGTAGGACAGGTTGACAACAATGGGATAGAAGCCCGTTTGTTATTGGTACCAGTTAAAACCAGAAGTTTCGAATGGGAAATGATTACTACTTTCTCACAGAACAGAAGCAAGGTCGTAAAACTTTGGGACAATGTAAAAGAATATCGCCTTACAGGTGCTTACGGAGTTGACTTTGTTGCTATTGTTGGCGAACCTCTTGGAGTATTTAAAGTTCCTCAGGCTGCAACTACCGCCGATGGTAAAGTGATTGTAGCATCATCAGGCCGTCCTTTAATTGATCCGGTGAATAAAAAAATTGTTGGTTCACGCGAAGCTGATTTCATTTTAGGCTTTAATAACCGCTTTACCTTTAAAGGAGTTTCCTTGTCAGCTGTTTTGGATTATCGCCAGGGTGGTAAGTTCTGGAGCAACACGGCTGAATTGATGGCTTTTGATGGTAATTCACCCATCACTGTTTTTAATGACAGACAACCTTTCCTGGTGCCTAATTCAGTTAGACAAGTGGGAACTGCTTACGTTGAAAATGATATCCCGATTTTAGGAACTTCTATGTATTCGTATTATAACCACTCTACCAATACATTGATGTACGAGAACATGGTACTTGACAGAACTTTTTTGAAACTACGCGAGCTGACCTTGTCTTATTCAATTCCTAAAAAACTCATGGCTAACGTTCCATTAAAGGCTCTTGAAGTTAGTCTTGTTGGAAGAAATCTTTTAATGTGGACTCCTGCAAACAATAACTTTGTTGACCCTGAAGCAACCAACTATGGCAACGATTTATTGTCTGATTTTGGAGAGTTTTCAGCTGGTCCAAGTTCGAGATATTTTGGAGCCAACTTAAAAGTTACTTTCTAAAAATAAAAATTTAAAGAAATGAGAAAAATATATTTATTTACAATTGTCTTACTTTCCATGATGATAAGTTCATGTGATTTAGACATCAACAGAGACCCCAACTATCCCACTGATGTAAACGCGGATAAATTCGTTACCTCGGGTCTTATGTGGACTTCTTCTGCAGTTGGCAACGATTTGCAATTACTTGGCGGAATGTGGGCTCAACATTGGGCACAACATGCCGGAAGTAATCAATACACTGGAATTGATTCCTATAACATTCCCAATAGTAGTACATACATGAGCCGTTCATGGGGTGCTCTTTATACAGGTGCACTTCCTGATTTTAAACTGGCCATGGAAAAAGCCGAAGCCAAAGGTGAGTGGAATTACTGGATGGTCGCTAAAATTATGACTGCCTACGATTTCCACATCCTGGTTGAAGCTTATGGCGATATCCCGTTTACTGAAGCATTGCAGTTTGAGACTATTGTAAATCCAAAATTCGACAATGCCAAAGAAATAAATAAAAAGATAATTGCCTTATTGGATGAAGCGTTGGCCAAACAAACTGAGGCTACTGCATTGTCAACCATGGGATCCAATGATATGGTGTTCGGTGGTGATATCGCAGAATGGGCTAAATTTGCCAAATCGTTGAAACTAAAAATCCTGATGCGTGATCCTGTCTTTGCAACCAATAGCGCCGCTATTCAGACATTGCTAACAGCAGACTTGTTAACGGCAGATGCTAAAATCACTATTTTTGAAGACAAGGAAAACAACTCCAATCCTTTGTTTGAAAACGACCGTCGTAAATTGAATACCCAACAGAACATCAGGGCCAGTATGACACTTACCAAATTCCTTAAGCAGAATAATGATCCACGAGCCGCCATTTTCATGGAAAAAGCTGAGACTCCTGATCCTATTTTGGGTGCCTACACCGGAATTCCTCAAGGTGGTTATACGCTGGGAGCTGCTTGGGGTAAAAAATCATCAAGAGCCAGGCTTGATGCTAATGATCCGGTTTATTTTATGTCAGCTGCTGAGGTAGCCTTTTTGAAAGCTGAAGCAAATGTTCTTTTAGCCAAGCCAGCAGAGGCAAAGACCAATTATAACAATGGTGTTCAGTTGGCATTCGATAGATGGGTTGGCGAAGCAGATGTTAATGACGTAATTGTTTACACTTCCAGTGTTGATGTAATGACCGGCACAGGAAAGGCCTATGAATTCAACCAAACTTCAAATACCACCATGTTGGAATCAATCTGGAGACAGAAATGGATTGCAGGTGTTCGTTCTCAGGCTTGGGAAGCATTCCTTGAAACAAACAGAACAGGATTCCCTAAAGCCGGTACTGTAAATAATATCGATCCTGCTTATGTGGTTGGTAACTTGGCTCCATCCATTAACTCTGTTTTAGGTGCCGGCGAATTCCCACGCAGGTTAATCTATCCTAAAACCTCTTCGGATTACAACCTGAATACACCTGTTGTTGTTCCGATTCAAACCAAACTTTGGTGGCACAAGTAATTATTCAGGAATTGTTTAACAATCAAAAATATTAAAAATGAGAATGATTAAAAAATTATTTATACTGTGTCTCTTTCTTGTCGCTGCCGCAAGTTGTGAAACGGCCAAGGATTATGAGATGCAATTTAGCCCGGTTTATCCTTTGTCGGGTGAATGGCTGGTCAGGTTTACTGATACGAGCGTAACTCCAGGCACAAGTGGAATTTTTGTAATGTCAACATTTAATACTGCAGATAACAGCAGTAACCAAATGTGGATCAGAGTAACATCAACTTCAGCTACTGCTGCCAATATCGCCTATCCGGGAAGGATTACCGGTAAAATCAGTTGCGATGTTACTGCTAAAACTTTCAGCGGTGCAAATGTGGTCAATACCTTTTCAACAGCTACATCTGCGTTAACCTTCACTATCACGAGTGGAATAGTGATCACTGATGGTTATGATACGGCTACTGGTGGTAAATCAGACAAAATTACCTTTACCATGACCGATTCAAGGAAACCTGGCAAGACAATTACTGTTTCCGGATTTCGTCGCACCCGTTGGTTGGATGATGAAGTATAATTTGGGCTACAGATTTATGATTGCATAAACGATTCTATTTGGATCGTACTATTAAGAAGGCCGTCTCAATTCAATTTGAGACGGCCTTTCTCGTTAGAAATAAATTAGATAAGGATGTTTTTTGTTATAATTCAGAATATTAATAGTTCTTTCAAATATTTTATCAAAATATTCTATCCGCATAGTTGTACTGAATTAACATTTATTTACATTTATACACAAATCTTTAAGATAAGATTTTGTTTCAAAAACTCTTTGGTCAATGAATCATTGGTTGAAGCATTTGAGAAGATAGCAGGAGAAGACTAAAATGCGGTTTAAGGGAGTAAATGTCATTTTAAAAAGCTGTTTAATTTAAAATAAATCTCTATGAAAAAAATCGTGTTATTGCTTGCATTTTTTGCCATTGGTTTGAATGTCCTCTGGGCGCAAACCAGGGATATCACAGGCAAAGTGACCTCCGCCGATGATGGAGGTGTCATGCCGGGTGTATCAGTATCAGTGAAAGGAACATCCCTGGGTACCATCACCGATACGGATGGTATGTTCAGGTTAAAAGTTCCTCAACAAGAAAAAACCTTGCTTTTTACTTTTGTGGGAATGGCTACACAGGAAGTTGCCATTGGAAACCAGACTACATTTAATGTTAAATTAGTATCAACTGACATTGCCGTTGAAGAAGTAGTAGTAACAGCAATGGGCATGAGAAAGGACAAAAAAGCCCTTGGTTATGCAGTGCAGGAAGTGAAAGCTGAAGACCTTGCCAGAACGGGGAATTCGAATATTACTACGGCATTGCAGGGTAAACTTTCAGGAGTTGAAATCAAACCTTCAAGCGGTATGCCGGGTGCATCAACACAGATTATCATCAGGGGTGTCCGTTCTTTTACAGGCGACAATTCACCTCTATATGTTGTTGATGGTATGCCGATTTCCTCCGGTGCAAGTTACAGCACCGGTAATAGCGTTACAGGAACAGACTTTTCGAATCGTGCTATTGATATCGACCCAAGCGACATTGAAAGCATTAACATTTTGAAAGGACAAGCAGCGTCTGCTCTATACGGTATCCGTGCATCGAACGGGGTTGTGATTATTACCACAAAAAGCGGACGTGGCTTGGCTGTTGGGAAAGCTGTAATCGCTGCTTCAAGCTTCTATACTGCGGATCTAATCTCTAAAATTCCTGTGCTTCAGTCAACCTGGGCGCAAGGTACTCCTACATCCACAGGATATATTTTCGGACCAAGCAGTAGCGGAAACTGGGGGCCAAAAATTAGCGATTTACCAAAAGATCCGGGTTATGGAGGCGAAACTTCAAACACCTACACTAAAAATGGCGCTGAATTGCACCCCGGAATGTATTATGTCCCTCAAAGGTTATTGGGAGGGCTCGATCCCTGGGCCAAACCGCAGGCCTATGATAATATGGGAGATTATTTTGAAGTTGGTTCAACCTTGAACAATACTTTTAATATAAGTCAGTCAACCGGGACAATGAATTATTCTTTCGGACTTAGTAATGTAGCTCAGAAAGGTATAGTTCAAGCCACATCTATGGATAAAACTGCTTTAAAACTTCAGGCAGAAACTAAATTAAACAAAGCATGGAAAACCGGATTTAGCGGCAATTTTGTTAATACTTACATCAAAAAAGCGCCTACGGCAAACGATGGTGTATTGGCAACTGTTTATGCATCTCCAAGAAACTATGATCTGAAAGGAATTCCTTTTGCTTCGCCAACGGATCCTTATACCCAGATTTTATACCGTGCAACCAATTTCAACAATCCATACTGGGGTGCAGCGAATAACCTATTTGACGAAAGAACCAACCGCTTTTATGGAAATGGATATCTTGAGTTTGCACCCGATATTTCCGGAAACCATAACGAAAAATTAGTAATTAAGTATCAGGGTGGTGTTGATGCATTTACAACTAACCTTCAGGATGTGAATGAGTATAAAAGCAAAAATACGCTTGGATCGGTTTCTCAATATGGTGTATCCACTGAAGTTTACAATTCAATGCTTACAGCCAATTTCGACATGAACATCATCAAAGATCTCAGCCTGAATGTATTAGCCGGTAATGAATTTAACCATACTATTAATAAAAGCTACAGTGAAACCGGCTCAAATTTCAATTTTGGCGGATGGCCTCATATTAATAATGCTACCACCAAGGAAGCTTCTGAATCAAAATCGAAAAACAGAACTGTTGGATTCTTTGCCAATGCAACATTGGCGTACAAAGATTTTCTATATCTGGGGGGAACAGGTCGATATGATGTGGTTTCGAGTATGCCACGCGGAAACCGTGCATTCTTTTATCCTTCGGTGAACCTTGGTGTTGTACTCTCCGAACTGACTGTATTAAAAGATTTACCTGCATTATCCTTTGCTAAACTCAGAGGCTCTTATGCTGAAGTTGGACAGGCTGGAAGATACATGCAAAATTATTACACTTTACCGGGATATTCAGGAGGATTTTGGACTGGCAATCCGATTGTTTATCCAATTGCCGGAGTTACAGCTTACATACCAAATACAACTCAGTATGATCCTAAACTTAAGCCGCAAAATACTATCTCTTATGAAGTTGGGACAGAACTGAAATTCTTTAAAAACCGTTTCGGTATTGATTACACTTTTTCACGTCAGGATGTGAAAGACCAGATTTTTCCGGTACCATTAGCAGGTTCAACCGGAGCAGGTTCATTAATCATGAACGGTGGTAAAGTACATACTGTAACTCATGAACTTGTATTATTCTTCAATCCTGTTCATACCAAGGATTTTGATTGGACACTCAATCTTAATTTCACCAAAATGGACAATTATGTCGATGAACTTGCTCCCGGTGTTGAGAGTATTTTCCTTGGAGGATTTGTCACACCTCAGGTTAGAGCAGGTATCGGCGATAAATATCCGGTTATCTATGGCACAACTTTCAAACGCGATGCCAATGGCCATATTTTAGTTGACGAGAATAAGTATAACACCGATGGAAAAACGTTAAACACAAAATACGGATTCCCATTAACTGGTGCACCTGGTGTAATCGGAAGCGCTTCCCCTGATTTTCTGCTTGGAGGTTCAACTAAAATTACATGGAAAAAACTAACAGCCAGTGCAACTTTCGATTGGAAAAATGGTGGCCAAATGTATTCCGGAACAAGCGGATTGCTAAAATACACTTATGGTCTGGATAAAGATACAGAAGACCGCACCTCTAAATTTATTTACCCCGGATATAAAGCTGATGGAACTCCAAGTACCATTGAACGTGGAGGTGATGGCGATTTGGCCGCTTTGTACCAACTTAAGGCCAATACTTTTGGCAACATCGACGAAGCTTTTATTTTCGAATCATCTTTTGTGAAAATGAGGGAAGTTTCTTTGTCGTACAAGTTTGTAAAAGTTTACAAAACGCTCAATGTAAATTTAACTGCCTTCGCCCGCAACATTTTATTGTGGACGAATTATCCTAATTTCGACCCGGAAGCATCTCAAGGCAACAACAATATGGGTGGTTCATTCGAGCGCTTCTCTGTTCCACAAACCAAAAGCTTTGGTTTAGGTCTTAACATCGAATTTTAATTATCTAAAAATCTGATTCAATGAAATACAATAAAATTTTTATCATTGTGGCGCTAATGTTCACATTTATCGCCTGTTCAGAGGATGTTATGGATGAAATCAACAGCAATCCAAACAATCCTACCTTAGTCGCCAGCAAGTTTATCCTGACCGATGTAATGACTTCAACCGCGTTTAATGTTGCGGGAAGTGATTACGCTTTCTATTCAGCCATTTACATGGAACTTCAAACCGGAATCTGGGGACAAATGTACAATGCTGAAATCCGTAGTGGTGAACCAACATCATCAACCACGTATAATAACACATGGGGTAGCCAGTACAGAAATCTTTATGAATTAAAGATCGCTATGGATATCTGTAAAGAAGGAGGAAAAGAAGCTGGAAATTATCAAAGCCTTGGTATTGCTCAGGTAATGTCAGCATATAATTTAGCCTTGCTTACGGATTTAATGGGAGATGCTCCCTGGACTGAAGCGCTCCAACCTGGCATAATATATCAGCCAAAACTGGACAAACAGGAAGGTTTATATACACAAGTTTTCGCTTATCTTGATGATGCTATTGCCAACTTCGACAAAACAACGACTTTCGCTTCAATTGGTGCACAAGACTTGGTTTACGCCGGATCTACGGCTAAATGGAAAAAAGCGGCTCTGGGATTAAAGGCTCGCTACACCATGCGTCTATCCTTCAAAAAAGCCGATTATCAGAAGGTTATTGATTATGCCAACGGAGCATTCACAACCAGCGCTGATGAGTTTAAATTCAAATACGGAACCAACACAGTTAATCCATTTGCACGTTTCTTGCAAGACCGAAACTATTTCGGGGCAAGCCAGAGCTTAAACGAAAAATTAATTGCCCGCAGCGATCCTCGTAAAGCTATTTTTTGGAAAACTCCAACTGGTGTAACGACCATTAATTTTGCACCGAATGGTAAACCTGAACAAAAACAGAACTTCTACGGTCTTTGTGCACTATCATCGAACGCAAATCCTACTTTCTTCCAGAGTTATCATGAACTGGAATTCCTGAAAGCAGAAGCATATTCCCGTCTTAATCAAAAAGATAATGCAGAAGCTTCACTTAAAAAGGCTATTTCAGCTGCTTTTGTTAAGGTTGGATTAACTGCTGCCGGTGCTGATACGTATTATACTGCGTCAGTAAAAACACTTTTCGATGCCGATCCTTTGAAAGAAATAATGAACCAGAAGTATCTGGCAAGTTTCGAAGACGAAGGTGTTGAGGCTTATAACGACTTCAGACGTTTGAAAGCAATGGGAAACAATCTCATTACGCTCAGCAATACCAATCAATTTCCACTTCGATTCACTTATGGATCATCTGATGTTACGACCAATCCGAATATTAGAGATGCTTATGGCGACGGAACTTATGTTTATACCGAAAAAGTATGGTGGGCAGGAGGAACACGTTAATTATCTGTGTTGATTCTGACATAAAAGAATAAACTCTATTAAAATAAAGGCCGTCTCAATTCAATTTGAGACGGCCTTTTCTTTTATTTGATGGCTCTATTTCGAAAAAATAATCTTTAATGCAATCAACAACATCAGACCTCCGAATATTTTCTTCAGTATTTTATCAGGAATACTAAATGAAATCATGGAACCAAAATAGGTTCCAATTACAAACATGATTGCAAGAACGACTGCAAATTTCCAGTTGACATATCCATTTTTTGCATAACTCAAAGTTGCCATAAGAGTTACCGGGGGTATCATAAATGCGAGAGATGTTCCCTGTGCCTGATGTTGCGAAAGGCCCAAAAAGAAAATTAGCGCCGGAATTACAATAATTGCTCCCCCCACTCCAAAAGTACCGCTAAAAATACCGGCCATTAAACCAATGATTGCAAGCAATATCAACTGTGTGACTGTCATATCATTTCACTTTAAAGCCTGGAATATCCGATCAGGATAATCCTGCATGTTTTTCAGTCTTGTTTCAATTTTCCCCCAATTCAATTTTGTACCAGTAGCCATCTTGATTGGTTCGTTAAAATTTATATCGTCAAAATAAGGGAATTAATCCATGGATATTATTATTCATAAAATTTATCGTCTTTCCAATACAAAGGGTTGTTTGCAATGTAATTTTTAATACGTTCGTATTCACCCGAATCCCTGATTATATGATCATGGTAATTTGGTTGGAAAAAATGATTGTTCCTGTTGTATTTCGGTAAATTCAATTGATTTTCATCTATATAGTCGTCGATTTTGGTATTGATTATTGATTTAAAACCTGCAATAAATGATGAAATGGATTGCGGTTTTCGATAAAAATTGGTTTGTTGGGATTGTTGCGATTGTTGCGATTGTTGCGATTGTAGAGACGCACGGCCGTGCGTCTCTACGGCCGTCGTACCCATCGTATCCATCGTCGTCGGACCCATCGGACCCATCGGACCCATCGTATCCATCGTACCCATCGTACCCATCGTACCCATCGTATCTGCGGCATTGGGTTCATATTTTTCCAAAATAATTATGGCATGAATATGGTTAGGCATTAAAATAAATTCATCCAGAAACAATTCATTTCGAATTTCAAATGATTTTAACCATTCTGTTTGAACAATGATTCCAAAATCAGACAACATCATTTCATTGTATTCAATTTTACCCAGCCCGCAATTTCTATTTTGTGTAACCAGGGTAATAAAATAAAAACCATCGCTAGAATAATCCCAACCGTGTTTACGATGTGATGCAATACGATATTTATTTAGAAATTTTTCTGCCATGGAAAGTGTTAATTGACAGTTATATAAAACCAAATAAAATGAAAAATGTTGTACCCCCTGTATGTTTGCACAACAAGAATCTTCTCAATTTTTTGTTACCGAAGCATTAAACCTGAAGCCAATTCCGTGAAGGTTCAGAATTTTAATATTTTCGTCAATGCTCAGATATTTCCTTAATCTGGAAATAAAAACATCGAGACTCCGGCCCAGGTAGTAATCATCTGATCCCCATACCTGTTTCAGAATATCAGAACGACTCAGCACCTTGTTCGGATTGTCACAAAAATAGCGCAGCAATTCAGCTTCCTTGTAGGTCAATGTTTTCCGCTCCCCATTGGCATCCAGTATCAAACTGTCGAAATAGAAGTTGAACTGCCCCAGTTTATAATAGCTTTGGTCGGTAGTCGGTTCACTTGCAGTCAGGCTTCGTTTGAGAAAAACACGTATTTTAAGCAGTAATTCTTCCATACTGAATGGTTTGGTGATGTAATCATCACCACCAATTGTCAATCCTGTGATGCGATCTTCAGTCATCGAACGGGCAGTCAGGAAAATAATCGGCACATGATCATCGATTACCCTGATTTCTTTTGCAAGGGTAAAACCGTCCTTTTTGGGGAGCATCACATCAAGCAGGCACAAGCTAAATTTTTCCGATTTAAAAATCTTTAGTGCCAAGTCGCCATCCTCAGCCGAAGTAACAGCATAACCAGCCTGTTCCAGATTGTCTTTGATAATAAAGTTGAGGGTTTTATCATCCTCAACAAGCAGAATTTTTTCGCCTTGGTAGATCATTTTGTTGATTTGTGAATTTCGAAAATAAAAGTACTTCCTTTCCTCGAATTATCCATCACATTTATCCGCCAACCATGTCTATATGCAATTTTTTGCACATAATCCAATCCCAGCCCAAAACCTTTTACATCATGAACATTTCCGGTCGGGATGCGATAAAACCTGTTAAAAATCTTTTTGCGGTAATCTTTGGAAATCCCGATTCCATTGTCATCAAATGAAATAATGTATTGATGCTTAGTTTCTTCAAGTCTGATAATGATATCCGGATCGGCAGAACAATACTTGATTGCATTGTCAAGAATATTAAAAATCAGATTTGAAAAATGAAGCTTGTCGGCCATTATAATGGCATTTGCTACATCCGATTCAAGATTGATCGCGTAAGCATTACCATTCTGACTGTTTTTGAATTCTTTGATCGCATCAGCAATGAATGAATTCAATTCAATTTGATCGAGGTTTAGCTGAAGTTTTGTTTTTTCGATGGTGGCCATCTGAAGCAGTTTCTCTACATGATCGGAAAGACGCTTATTTTGCTGACCGACAATTTTAACATATTCTCTCAATCGTTCGGGTTGTTCAATAATTTTCGGATTTGAAAGCACTTTAGCTGCCAGTTCGATAGAGGCAATGGGCGTTTTAAACTCATGGGTCAGATTGTTGATGAAATTCTTCTGTATCTCACTAAGTTTCTGTTGTTTAATAATTACATACAACGCATAGCCAAAGAATACGACCACAAAAAACAGGATGCCGGTCATGAAATACCAGGCGATTAACCGTGAACTGTAAAACTGTGACCGATCGGGAAAATGAACGCCAAAGTAATAAGTATATTTTTCGCAAGTGGGCAGATTGCAAACTTTGGCTTTTCTATTTATTTTCTTAATGTATTTGTCATACATTAATTCCTCTACACTACACGAAACAGAGTCCCTACCTTTGAATGAATTTGTTTCAACAGAAAGAGAATCACCTCTTAATGCATTACCATGAACCATTTTTTTTGAAGTGCAGTCGTAAATGCCATATTCAAAGGGGAGGTTTAAATTTCGCCTTTTGAATTCGACTGCCAGAAAGTGTTCAAGCAAGGTGGGCTCAATCACATCATTTACATTAACAACATAGTAATTGTTTGAGATTTGCTCAACCTGATACTCATCCATCGGTTTCGAGCGATGACCATATACTTTGCTGTTATATTCACTGATATGACCGGCAACACTTCGCAAAGCGCTGGTAGTTAATTCATGAAACTGCTTTTCATTCAGATCAAATGATTTTTTCAGGAAGAAAAACTGAATCAACAGAATTCCCAATACTGAAACAGTAGCCATTATTATTACAAAACCAATCGAATTCCTCTTCATGAAAAAGCATTTTATTTTGCTATAATAGCACGAAACTACTCAAAAAAAACATCTCTTTAATTCATTAACAGTTCATTAACAAAAGTTTGATGGAATTAACAGTGAATAAAAGAAAGGTTTTTTAGTTTTGCATATTGCAGAACAATAAAATAAAACTGTATTCTGTATTTGGAAAATATTTATTCGTCTTACCATTTAAAAAAAACTATATGAAAATCAGAATTTCGCTTTTATTGGTACTGTTAGCTTTTCTGCCATTTGCAAATCAGGCACAGACAGCCACAGACAAATCACGTATTGCTTTTGAAAAGCTTCAGCACAACTTCGGAACATTTAAGGAAGAGCTTGGCCCACAAACCGTTTCTTTCAATTTCAAGAACGACGGAAAAGTTCCGTTAATTCTTAACAATGTTCAGGCTTCATGTGGTTGTACCACTCCTGAATGGACCCGTGAACCAATTGCCCCGGGAGCAAAAGGAGTGATTAAAGTAAGTTATGATCCCAGGAATCGCCCGGGAGTATTCAACAAGACCATTAGGGTGAGTTCGAACGCTGAAAATGCAGATGTTGTTTTAACCATATTGGGTGAAGTGACGCCAAAAGCACGAACTATTGAAGAAGATTATCCGAACGAAATCGGCCCGCTACGTGCAAAGACGAATCACATAGCATTTGTTCAGATTAAAGAAAATCAGATCAAAAAAGACAGTACCGAAATTATCAACAACTCCGCCCAACCCATTCAATTAAGTTTTAAAACTCCACCTCCTCACCTGAGCGCTGTGATTAAACCGGCTAAACTGGCTCCAAAACAAAAAGGGTATATTGTGGTGACCTTTGATGCCAGTAAAATTAAAGCTTATGGTTTTGTAATGCATCGCATCTACCTGAATATCGATGGACAGGACGACTATAAAAACTCAATTGCTGTCAGCACTACTCTGGAAGAAGATTTCTCGGGTTTATCTGCTGATGAACTTAAAAATGCACCGGTGGTTAGTTATGATGGCGAATCATTTGATTTTGCTGACATTAAACCCGGAAGCAAGGTTGAACATACCTTTAACCTGAAAAATGTCGGGAAACGAGATTTGATAATCCGTGATGTAAAAAGTTCATGTGGTTGCACTGCCGTGTCACCATCAAAGAATATTGTTGCAGCAAACGAAAGCGTCCCACTTAAAGTAGTTTTTGATTCAACCGGCAAGAGTGGCCGTCAGAACAAAACAATTACTGTTATTACCAATGATCCAAAAAATCCTACCACGGTTTTACGAATTGCAAGCAATATATTGGCTGAATAGTTTTTTATTCATTCTGAATGTAAAGGAAGCCGCTTCGAAAAAAGAAGCGGCTTCCTTTTTTAATTAGTTATAGTTACATTCGCATAAAATTTTGAAACATGACCGGAGATCAATCCCATTCTCATATTGAAAACAATCCTGAGTACTCGGGCTTAACTGTAAATAAAGGCATTGAACCGCCACCATGGGTGAATGCCGATTCGGTGAAACGATTCCTGAAGCACAAGAAAAAACTTTCACGTTCGGTGCAACAATATGTCGATGGAATTTTAACCGGAGATATTACCATTTTAAGCCAGGCAGTTACGCTTGTCGAAAGTTCAAAACCTGAGCACCAGGAAATTGCACAGGAAATTATTGTCAAATGTTTACCTTTCTCCGGAAATTCAGTCAGGATTGGGATTACCGGTGTTCCGGGTGTCGGGAAAAGTACTTTTATTGAAGCCATGGGAAAGCACATCACTTCCAAAGGCAATAAACTGGCAGTTCTGGCTATTGACCCGAGCAGCGAACGTACCAAAGGAAGTATTTTGGGAGATAAAACCAGGATGGAGGAGCTTTCAATTGATCCGAATGCCTACATCCGCCCTTCCCCATCGGCAGGTTCGTTGGGAGGAGTAGCCCGGAAAACCCGCGAAATTATTGTGCTTTGCGAAGCTGCCGGATTCAACCATATCTTTATTGAAACAGTTGGTGTTGGCCAAAGCGAAACAGCCGTTCATTCGATGGTTGATTTTTTCCTATTGCTGATGCTGGCCGGGGCAGGCGACGAATTGCAGGGCATCAAACGCGGCATCATGGAAATGGCCGATGCAATTACAATTAACAAAGCCGATGGAAATAACATCGAAAAAGCAGGTTTGGCGCGGGTTCAATATATGAATGCTTTGCATCTTTTCCCTGCCACCGATTCAGGCTGGAAACCAAAAGTGCTGACCTGTTCGGCCTATTTGAAAACCGGTATCAGCGAAATATGGGAAACCATTGATGAATACCTGGCGCTTGTAAAAAGCAATAAATACTTTCAGCATAAAAGAAACGAACAATCGAAATTCTGGATGTACGAAACAATCAACGAACATCTCAGGAATAGCTTTTATCAGAATGAACAAATAAAGGCGTTGATGGAAGAATCGGAGAAAAAAGTCCTGAAAGAAGAAATCTCCTCTTTTGTCGCAGCAAAGAAATTACTCGACTTATACGATCAGATAAAAAAGAACATTTAACCACACTTTAAACAATCAATTCAATGAGAAATCTTTTAGCAATTTTGGTATTGGCCCTGACAGTTTTCGCCTGTCAATCGGCAAAAGATGAATTTTCAATTAAAGGCAGTATTGCCGGAGTAGAAACCGGAAAAGTTTATCTGCAGAAAATCGTGGATGGCCGTCCGCAAAGTATTGACACAGCAGATGTTGTAGATGGTAAATTTACTTTCAAGGGAAAGATGGAAATACCAGACATCCGTATCCTGCGACTAAACGAACAGGATTATTTTGCACAGCTTTTCCTTGACAATTCAAGTGTTAAGGTTATTGCAAATAAGGACAGTTTGCGCAATACGAAAATTACAGGCTCAGCAACACAGGATGTTTTTCAGGTTTATTTAACTGAACTTGAACGCCTAAACAAACAAGTATCAGATCTTCAGCAGAAATACCAAGCTGCTATGTCGAGTGGAAATACTGATGAAGCCAAGAAAACTGAAATTGATTATACTGCAATGATTGATAACATGAAAGTATTCACCAAAAACTTTGTGAAAGAACACAACAGTTCAGTGGTTGCAGCCTACATTACTCTGGTTCAGCTTGCACCACAACTCGAGGTATCCGAGCTGGATTCGATCGTTGCTAAATTTCCGGCCGAAATAAATAGCTCAGAATATGTGACAAAATTAAAAGAGATGTCTGATGGCATGAAAAAGACTGCCATTGGAGCTGTTGCGCCTGATTTCACCATGAACGATCCGGCAGGCAAACCGGTTCAACTATCATCATTGCGCGGCAAAGTGGTAATGATCGACTTTTGGGCTTCGTGGTGCAAGCCTTGCCGTCAGGAGAATCCCAATGTGGTGAAGCTGTACCAGAAATACAATTCAAAAGGATTCGAAATCATTGGCGTTTCGCTCGACCGTACCAACGAAGAATGGGTGAAAGCAATTCAGGACGATCAATTGAGTTGGGTGCATGTTTCTGACCTGCAATTCTGGCAAAATGCGGCAGCACGCCTTTATTCGGTAAACTCCATTCCACAAACCTACCTGCTCGATAAAGAAGGAAAAATTATCGCCAAAGGATTGCGTAGCGAGCAGCTCGCCGCCAAACTGGCCGAACTGTTTCCTGAATAAAAAAGTGCATGAAGTGAGCTAAAGTTCGGAGTGCCTAAAGTTTGGGTATATTGCCTCTGTTGAAAACTTTTCAGGTTGAAGAACGTTATTATGCTGTTTGTTTAATCTAATGAAGCTATCATTTATGAGTTACGATCTATTAGTTTTAGGTAGTGGTCCGGGCGGATATGTCGCTGCCATCAGAGCCGCACAGCTTGGCCTTAGTGTAGGAGTTGTTGAGAAAGAAAACCTTGGAGGCATTTGTCTTAACTGGGGTTGTATCCCAACCAAGTCGCTCCTGAAAAGTGCGCAGGCTTTCGAATATGCCATTCATGCCGCCGACTACGGAGTCGCCATTTCAGGAGAAATAAAACCTGATTTTGCATCAATGGTGAAACGAAGCCGGGGAGTTGCCGATGGAATGAGCAAAGGAATACAGTATCTTTTCACAAAAAATAAAATTGAGGAAATTCACGGCAACGGTCGCCTGATCGATAAAAATTCTGTTGAAGTGACTGACGAAACCGGACATAGGTCATTGCATTCAGCCAAAAATATCATCCTGGCCACCGGAGCCCGCTCGCGCGAACTGCCTAACCTGGAACAGGATGGTGAAAAAATAATCGGTTACCGCGAAGCTATGACCTTGACTAAACAGCCAAAATCAATGGTGGTGGTTGGTTCAGGAGCTATCGGGAGCGAATTCGCCTATTTTTATCAAAGTATCGGAACCGAGGTCACTTTAATTGAATTCCTGCCCAATGTGGTTCCGAACGAGGACGAAGAAGTTTCGAAAGTGCTTGAACGATCATTCAAAAAAATGAAAATGAAAGTGTTGACCAGTTCTTCAGTCGAATCGGTTGACACATCAGGAAAATTGTGTAAGGTAACCGTGAAAACCAAAAAAGGCGAAGAAATTATTGAAGCCGAAATTGTGTTGTCAGCAGTTGGTATTGCACCGAATATTGAAAACATCGGGTTGGAAGATTTAGGAATTGTGCTTGAGAAGGGGAAAGTTAAAGTAAACGAATTTTACCAGACTAATATTGAGTCAGTTTTTGCCATTGGCGATATTATTGCAGGGCCTGCCCTTGCCCATGTCGCTTCAGCCGAAGGAATCGTTTGTGTTGAAAAAATTGCCGGATTAAACCCCCACCCAATCGATTATTCAACCATCCCGGGATGTACCTATACCAATCCGGAAGTAGCATCGCTTGGATTGACCGAACAAAAAGCCAAAGACGCCGGATATGAAATTAAAGTTGGCAAATTTCCTTTCTCGGCAAGCGGAAAAGCAAGTGCTTCGGGGCAAAAAGAGGGTTTTGTAAAACTTATTTTCGATGCCAAATATGGCGAATTGCTTGGCGCCCATTTGATTGGCAGTAACGTTACCGAAATGATTGCTGAATTGGTTGTAGCCAAAAAACTGGAAATTACCGGTCACGAATTGATCAAATCCATACATCCACACCCTACCATGAGCGAAGCCATTATGGAAGCGGCAGCAGCAGCTTATGGCGAAGTTATTCACCTTTAAGTTATACTCTTGATGCAAAATAATTCACAATCAAATTTCTAAAACAAATGCCCGGACAGATTCTGTTCGGTCTTTTGTTTTATATGAATAATAAAGTCTTTTGTTCAAATATTTTTAAACTGTTGATTTTCAGTCATATTATTATTGCGAGTCATAAATATTTCTATTTTTGTTTCAATTAACCTTATAAAATTATCGTATGAAGAAAATTGCTGTTTTAATAGCCGGAGTTTTTTTGTTGATGAATACTGCTTTCGCAGGTGGAATATTGACAAATACCAACCAAAGTGCACAGTTTGTGCGCATGCTTTCCAGAAATGCCTCCACCGATCTGGATGCGGTGTATTTTAATCCGGCAGGATTGACCCAAATGAAAAACGGGTTCTATTTTGGATTAAATAACCAAACCATTTTTCAAAACCGAACCATCACCAATGATTTTGCTTCGTTGAAGAATCATGAATTCAAAGGGGAAACAACAGTACCCGCTTTTCCAACTGCTTTTGCAGTTTATAAATTGGACAAATTGGCATTTTCTTTGGGCTTTGGCCCTAATGCAGGCGGTGGTACTGCCAAGTACAACAAGGGACTTCCCAGCTTTGAAATCCCTGTCTCGGTTATTCCAAAATCATTGACTGCCAGTGGCATTCCAACCAATGACTATTCTGCTGCTATTAGTTTTGAAGGGTCAAGTGTATTTTGGGGAGCACAACTGAACGGAAGTTATGCAATCAATGAAATAATTTCGGTATCTGCAGGTGTAAGAATGATAAGTGCAAAAAATACGTATAGCGGATATTTGAAAGATATAATGGTCAATCCTAATTATCCTGCGTTTGGAACTTCCTATACCGGAGGAATGGTATCAGCAACCAAATTTTTTGCCGATGGAAATACTTTCTTAAAGAGTTTGGCAACCAATTCAACTGCTTCTGCATCAGCTTTAGCTCCTGCTATCTCAGGAGGTAAGGGGGGCGTTTTATTAAAGGATGCAGCTTCTCTAGGTTTTACACCTGCTCAGATTTCAGGAATTCAGCAATTACTTGGAGCTGCCGGAATGACTTCTGCTCAGATTGGCGGGGCAAGTCTAGCTGTTGCTGCCGGTACATTAACTGCAGCAGCCCCAGTATTTGCAGGAAAAGCGGCAGTTATGGAAGCGAATTCAGCTGCAACTGCCGATCAGAATGTTGATGCAGAGCAAACCGGAATGGGTTTTACTCCTATTGTCGGAATCGATATCCATCTTGATAAATTAAATTGGGGCATCAAATATGAACACAAAACCAATCTTCCGCTGACCAATAAAAATAACAAATCAACAACTGAAGATAGAACTGGAAAATTCCCTGACGGTAAAGAAATTCATAATGACATTCCTGCAATTTTATCAAGTGGTCTTGATTATCAGGTTACAGATAAATTGAAAGCATCCGGTTCAGTCAACTATTATTTTGATAAAGGTGTCAATTGGGGAATGAATGGTACCAAAGAACGCGCTATCGACAAGAATTACACTGAATTGGCGTTCGGGTTGGAATATAAATTGACCAAGAACTTTGCTTTAAGTGCAGGCTATTTGAACTCGAACACCGGAGTCAGCAAGGACTACCAAAGCGATTTCAGTTACAGCAACGACTCATATACAGTAGCTATGGGATTCCAATGGAACCTGAGTGAAAAGCTGGTGTTGGATGCCGGAGCGCTGATGACTACCTATAAAGACGATAAAAAATCAATTACTGATATGTATGGAACCTATAATGAAACTTATGGGAAAGACAATATCGCTTTTGGGATAGGAATCGGATACAAAATTTTCTAATACCTGATTTTCTCTTTTAAAGGGTGCCTGTTTGAAACAGGCACCCTTTTTTTTACCCAAAAACCGCTATTGTCCAGAGAAATCGCTTTTAACTTTAGTCCGTTTTTAGTTGAGAAAACGACCTCAGAGAGGTCAAATGTTTATAGGAAGTAATCTACCCGAAAAGGTTCGATCCCGGCCGGGATCGTATAGGATTGGTGAATTGTTCAATTTCTATAAATATGTTATCCCGCTGGGATAAAACAATGAGCTGAATGGTAAAAACTAACATCTTAGAATTCTAAAAGCGATTTCCCTGCTCAATTTGCCAAATTGCCAAATTGATTCTTTTATATTTGTACCTGAAATAAACAAGATAATAGAACAATCCTGACAGCATGGAATTCAAAAATTTCACTTACCTGATCATTTTAATTGCTTCAATTTCAGCGCCTCTGGCATTGAGCTTTGATAAAAAGGTTCA
This sequence comes from Bacteroidales bacterium, assembly GCA_038248385.1. Lineage (GTDB taxonomy): Bacteria > Bacteroidota > Bacteroidia > Bacteroidales > Prolixibacteraceae > Aquipluma. The sequence goes on along the minus strand of JBBRXN010000006.1, from coordinate 32,655 downwards.
GTACTATAAAAACCTGAAATATATCTTTCCGGCAATTCTGATTACTGGAGCTATTTTCATCCTGTGGGATATCAATTTTACCGAAGCAAAAATCTGGGGCTTTCATCCGGAATATACCATCGGATTAGATTTTAAAGGGCTTCCAATAGAGGAATGGTTGTTCTTTCTGGTAGTTCCCTATTCCTGTGTTTTTATTTACGAAGTGTTAAAATTCTATCTTGAAAAATACGAATACGCCAATTATTTTCTGGTTCTCAGCTTACTGCTTATAGTTGGTTTTGCGCTGCTCAGTTATTTCTTCAGGCATCAGTTATACACTTTTTTTACCTTCCTGCTTTCATCTGTTTATTTGGCCTATACCGTTTTCCGGAACCAGTTTAAACAGCATATAACCAAGTTCTATTTCTGTTATTTTGTCTCCCTGATTCCTTTTGTAGTTGTAAACGGAATACTCACTTCATTGCCCGTGGTTGAATATAATTCGCTCCATATTTTAAATATCCGGTTCCTGAATATTCCAATCGAAGATTTTTCTTATTTTTTTCTGATGTTGCTGATGGTGATTACTATATATGAATTTCTGAAGGAAAGAAGGTATTATTGAAGCAGGAATGAAGAAATTAAAAATTGAAATACAGATTACCATTTTAACAATCAGCATTGCAGCCGCAGTAATTGTTTCAGGATATTTGGCTTTTCAAAGTCTTTCCAAAATTGTTAATACCATCCGCAACGAAGCACGACCTGATCTGAAATTATTGCTCATTAAAGATATTGCCGCCAATTTAAATGAAGTCGAAAATACGATTCGACTTTACAGCCTGACCGGAGATGCAACTTATCTACACCCCTACCTGCAACTGGATACCACCATTCAGAATAAGTTGAATTCTCTCGCAGAATATGCAATTCCCGGCTCAAATGACATTGTTTATATTGACTCTATTCGCCTGCTTACCAACCAAAAATTACTGATCTGGAATAAGATAAGAGCTCTTCACCGATCAAAAGGAAGTACGCACACCACCTTTTCCAGCCTCTATTCCCGGATTGACACTGCTATTATCCAGCCAGACACCATACGCCCGAAACAGGAACAGAAAAAGAGTTTTTTCAAAAAAATATTTGGCAAAAAAGATACAACTTCAATACAACCCATTATAATAGATAAATCAAAAGAAAAAGAAATCATCAAACAGGAAATTGCAGGTGTTGAACGACAAATTACCAAGCAAACCAAGCAACTGCAAACCAAAGAAATGTTTTTGCTCGAGCAGAACATTGAACTGACAAAAATTCTCAATCAGCAGATTGCCAGGCTTGAAAACAACGAACAGAAACAGTTGTTAACCAAAACACTCGAAGCTGATGCTATTGCCACCCAAACCTATCGCTGGATGGGGATTTTCACCTTTGCTGCGGTGATCCTGCTGATAATTATTTTGGTTGTGTTCTTCAGAAACCTCCGGAGAAACAGAACCTATCAGGAAGTTTTAAAAAATGCAAAAGCTGAAGCTGAAAGCCTGACCAAAGCCAAAGAAATATTTGTAGCTACGGTGAGCCACGAAATGAGGACCCCATTAAACGCCATCTATGGGTTGACCGAACAAATGCTCAAAAAAACGATTTCGGATGAAATGACTGCCGATTTGAAAGTCGTTTACAAATCAGCCGAACACCTTATCGCATTGGCAAACGATACGCTGGATTTTTCAAAAATTGAATCTCAAAATTTAAAAATTGAACAAATAGATTTTTTACCTGATGAAATTTTAACCGAGATTTACATCCTTCATAAAAATCAGGCACAAAAAAAGAATATTGAATTGAATGTCATAAACAATTCTGATAAGAAACTGGTCATTCTGGGAGATCCGATACGGCTGAAACAAATACTGATCAATTTGATAACCAACGCCATTAAGTTCACTAATAATGGACAAATCACACTGACACATACCGCCGAAGAAACTTCAGCGCAAAACTACCTGATGAAAATTGAAGTTTCAGACACAGGCATTGGCATTTCAAAAGAAAATACGAACATGATTTTTGACGAATTTGTACAATTAAATACCGATCCTACTCAAAAACAAAGCGGCGCCGGACTGGGGCTGGCCATCGTGAAAAAATTGGTCCTCCTCCAGAATGGAGAAATTGATGTCGAAAGTACAATAGGAAAAGGAACACGGTTTACCATAAAATTACCTTATCAAAAAGGAAACCCCGACAATATCAAAAAAAGATCGGATGAAGTGATAACAATCCCCAACTGGTTCAGCAAACTTCATTTCCTGATTGTTGACGATGAAGAATTCAACATGTATCTGATCAAAAATATCATGAAAAAATGGGGCGTTGCATTTACTGAAGCCCACAACGGAAAGGAAGCCCTTGATCTCGCCATAAAAACCCCGTACGATATGATTCTTATGGATATTCGAATGCCAGTGATGGATGGCTATGAGGCTACAAAACTGATCCTGCAACAAAAGCCATTATCAAAAATTATCGCGTTGACAGCGACTACCAGGCCGGCAGATATTCAGAAAATACATCAATACGGAATGCACGATTTTTTGCAAAAACCATTTGCTGAATCTGATTTGCTTCGCACAGTCATAAAATTACTTCCGAAGAAAACGTGGAACGCTCCCGGGGAAACAATTGTGCAAAACGAGACCATTAATCTTGCTGAAATGGAGCAGATTTCGGGTGGTGACATTACTTTTTTCAATGAATTGCTGCGAATTTTTATCCGGTCGAGTGAAGATACATTGACGAAATTTCATCAGAATTTTCAAAACGCCGACTGGAGCGCTATTGCTGAAACAGCGCATAAACTTGCAGCCCCGGCCCGACATTTACAAGCCACCACCCTGTATGCCAATTTAAAGAAACTTGAAAATAATACAGATTTTAGCCATCCGGACGAAATAAGGAAGTTAATCGAGGATATCGGTCAGGAAATCAGGCAAATCAATATTATCCTCAGACAAAAAATCATCAAATGAAGGTGCTTTCATCGTGCAAGAGCGGCACAGCAGCAGAATATTTGAAGAAAAATGTTGATTAGTAATCGGTAAGGTGCAGCGCTCAGCAATATCACAATCTATTTTCTCAAAATGAGAATCCAATGATCCGTTTCAGTTAAAAACTTACTACATTGCAAGCTCTGATTGAATTTCAAAAATACGAATCGTCATAAAAATGCCTGAAAAAGCCTTCAAAATATTTGTCGTTGAGGATGATGAATGGTACAACCGATTACTGGTGCATACTTTGTCGCTCAATCCCGATTACGAAATCCAATCCTTTACTTCCGGGAAAGACTGTCTGGCCAACTTATACCAGCAACCCGATGTTATTACACTGGATTACCGGCTTCCCGACATGAAAGGGCTGGAAGTGCTTAAACAGATCAAGGAGATTAACGAAGATATTCAAATCATTCTTATTTCTGAACAGGACGATATTGAAGTGGTGGTTACTTTGTTGCGGCTCGGCGCTTATGACTACATTGTCAAGTCGAAAGATATCAGGGAACGATTGCTGAATACGGTAAACAATATCAAGCAGGGCAGCAATCTGAAAAAGGAAATTGTGAATTTGAGGCAGGAGGTCAAAAAGAAATATACCGACCAGACAACCATTATCGGTAACAGCCCTGCAATCCAAAAAATTGAAGAGCTCATTGAAAAAGCGATACGTACTAACATCACAATCACCATAACAGGCGAAACAGGAACTGGTAAAGAATTGGTTGCCAAAGCAATACACTACAACTCAAACCGTTCAAGGCAATCTTTTGTACCACTGAATGTTGCCGCAATTCCGAAAGACCTCGTTGAAAGCGAACTCTTTGGCCATGAAAAAGGCTCTTTCACCGGTGCCACTTTCCGGCGGATTGGTAAGTTTGAAGAAGCCAATGGCGGTACTTTATTCCTCGACGAAATAGCAGAAATGGACATTTCAATGCAGGCAAAATTGTTACGCGCCCTTCAGGAAAAAGAAATTATCAGGATTGGCAGTAATACGCCTGTAAAAATTGATTGCCGGATCATTATTGCGACCAACAAAGATCTTCAGGAAGAAATAAAAATTGGAAATTTCAGGCAGGACCTTTATTACCGGCTTTACGGGCTTCCCATTGAATTGCCACCCTTGCGCGATCGTGGAAATGATGTGATTATATTGGCCAAACACTTTATTCAATTATTCTGCAAGGAGAACAAGATGGCCGCAAAAACCTTAACTATTGACGCCATAACCCGTCTGCTCTCCTATCCGTTTCCGGGAAATATCCGTGAATTAAAGTCGGTGGTTGAACTGGCTGTTACTTTGGCCGATAAGGATGAAATAACCGCCGACCAAATCATTTTAGGCAGAGGACAGGATTTGCCCGCCGACTTATTCCAGGCAGAACTCAGCCTGCGGGAATACGATATCAGGATTGTGAAAAAATTTCTGGAAAAATACGATAACAACATTAAGCTGGTGGCCGGGAAACTCGATCTTGGTGTAGCAACCATCTACCGCATGTTGAAAGAAAACAGTCAGGAATAACACCTCTTCTATTTCAGGATTATCAATTCAAGATAAATTTTTCTCAATTTGATAAAATTCAATCCTCTACTCTTACTTACAAAACACTGTTTACTAATACATTAATAAATATTTCTACTATTGGCACAGGCATTGCTATGCCCTTCATCGAAATCGAAACCTGATTAATACAATTGAGTGACGGTTTGTCCTTAAAATAAAGAAAAGACAAATAAATATTTTCATTTAGAACACAAAAAGTTATGGAAAAGACACAAAAGAAACAATTGGTAACCGGAATTCTTGCCGGAATAATTGTAGTTGTTGGTATAGTAGGATCAGTGTATGTATTCAATCAAAAAGATGCTCAGATCAAAACTCTGATGATGGAAAAAAGTGAGATGAGCCAAACAATGCAACTGAAAGATTCAGTTATGAATGATTTGGAAACCACTTTTACTGAAATTGAAGACAACCTGAGTCTCATTAAAGAAAAAAGAAACCTGATCTCCATGTCGAAGGTTGAAGGTGGCAAAAACAGAAAACAGGCAATTATTGCTGATATCAACCTGATGAATACCATGATGGAAGAAAACAGTAAAAAGGTTGCTGAGCTGGAACAGAAATTAAGAAAATCAGGATTGAACTCAAAAGCGTTTGAAAAAAGGCTTCAGGTACTAAATGAAACCATCGAAAGCCAAAATACAGAAATTGCCGAATTGAAGAAATTGGTCGAAGACAAAAACATCAATCTCGCGCAACTTAACACCAAGGTTGAAGCCATGGATATTGATATGAAAAAACAGGCTGACACCATCAACTACAAACAAACAGTGATTGTAGAAAAGACCAATAAACTGAATACTGCTCATGTGGTTCTTGGAACATTCAAAGAACTGAAAAAAGAAGGCATTCTTGACCGCGAAGGTGGAGTTCTTGGACTTGGTGCGAACAAGGCGATTCAGGAAAATTTTGATTCAAAATATTTTACTGAGCTTGACATTCGCCAGACTAAAACAATTCCTGTAAATGCTAAAAAAGCAGTTTTGCTTTCAGAACATCCAAACAGCTCATATAAACTGATTGAAGAAAACGGACAGATTGCCTATTTACAAATTGAAAATCCGGAAGAATTCTGGAGAATCTCGAAATATGCGGTTATACAGGTGAAATAAATCAATCAAATCAAGATAGTTGGGAAGAATCAATTTCTCAACATGCATTAATACCAATATAGGAACCATCAACCCAATTTTTGAGTTACCTATTTTATAACAGGGCAGTTACGGTCGTTTCCGAGCTACCCTGTTTTTTTTGTAAACTATTCACGGGGTGACTTGAAGTCACCCCGTGAATAGCACTTCAAGTCATCCCGCGAATACTACAAGTAGCTTGAATCAGTTAATGATCCCCAGTGCCTTGCCAACTTTAATGAATGCTTCGACTGCCTGATCAATTTGTTCTTTGGTATGAGCTGCCGAGAGTTGAACACGAATACGTGCTTTGCCTTTAGGAACTACCGGAAATACAAATCCGATCACGTAAATACCTTCTTTCAGCAATTCGTCAGCAAATTTGACTGCCAGCGGCGCATCATAAATCATAACCGGAACAATGGCAGTAGTTCCTTTAACCAGATCGAATCCGGCAGTTTCCATTTTTCCACGGAAATATTTGGCATTTTCCATGGTCCGCCCCGGAAGTTCAGATGATCCGGTCAGCAAATCGAGTACCTTCAATGTAGCCCCAACCGTTGCCGGAGCAAGCGTATTGGAAAATAAATAGGGGCGCGACCGCTGCCTGAGCATTTCGATAATTTCTTTCCGGCCTGAAGTGCAACCACCGTTTCCGCCACCCAAAGCCTTCCCAAAAGTAGTGGTGATAATATCTATTTTTCCGAGAAGTCCGTAATGTTCAGCCGTTCCACGACCCGTTTGTCCGATATATCCTGAAGCATGTGAGTCGTCAACCATTACAAGTGCATCATATTTTTCACACAAGGCAACTATCTCCGGAAGTTTGGCCAAATCGCCATCCATCGAAAAAACACCATCAGTAACCACCAGGCGATATTTAAGCGACTGCGATTCCTTGAGGCAATTCTCCAGCTCAGCCATGTCAGAATGTTTGTACCGGGCTCGTTGCGCTTTGCAAAGCCTTACACCATCAATAATGGAAGCATGGTTCAGCTCATCGGAGATGATGATGCTGTCGTCGCCAAGCAAAGGTTCAAAAACACCGCCGTTTGCATCAAAAGCGGCACAATAAAGAATGGTATCTTCAGTACCAAGAAAATCAGACACTTTCTGTTCAAGTTCCTTATGGATCTGCTGAGTTCCGCAGATAAAACGAACCGATGAAAGGCCGAAACCCCAGGCATTCATTGTTTCCTGTGCGGCTGTGATCACTTCAGGATGATTGGCCAATCCAAGATAGTTATTGGCACAAAAATTAAGTACCGTCTTTCCTCCCGAAACGGTGATCTGTGAACTTTGCGATGAGGTGATAATCCGCTCGTTTTTGTACAAACCCTGTTCTTTTAATTCCAGAAGTGTTTGTGCTAAATCTTGTTGTATTTTTCCGTACATGATGTTTCGATTAAAATTTAAAACAAAGTAATGGTTTCGACCGGCAAAAAAAAGTGATAAAATACAGTCCGATCTTCCTTATTCATCCTGAACACAAAATTAATACTGGTATCCTGAACGTTTCATCAATATTTTTATATTATTTGGACGACGAAATTCCATGAACTTAAAATGCAAAGTTATGAGAACAATGGTTTTAACCGGGATCCGGAAAATTGAAATGATCGACCGAAGCAAGCCAGAAATCAAAAAATCAGACGAAGTTTTGATAAAAATTAAATCGGTTGGTGTCTGTGGCTCGGATGTTCATTATTTTACTGAAGGAAAAATTGGCTCACAAGTGGTAGAATTTCCTTTTGCCGTTGGCCACGAATGTTCGGGAATTGTGATTGAAACCGGAAGTTCGGTCACTCGTGTAAAAGCAGGCGATAAGGTAGCCATCGATCCGAGTATTCACTGTGGAACTTGTGATCAGTGCCTGAGTGGCAGGCCGCATACCTGCCGAAACAACCGTTTTTTAGGCTGCCCCGGACAAATTGAAGGCTGCCTTTCAGATTATATTGTGATGCCCGAATTTACCTGTTTTCCGCTCGACAACAAGTTTAATCAAACTACCGTAGCACTGATTGAACCATTAACCATCGGAATTTACAGCGTTGAAATGGCTAAAACCGGTTTTCAGGATAAAACCATTGGTATTTTTGGCGCCGGCCCCATCGGATTGTGCGTGTTGATGGTATTAAAAACTCAACCAACCGGCCAAATTTTTTGTTATGAGCCGCTTGAATACAGGCAGAAAAAAGCGGTTCAACTGGGCGCTGACTTTGCCATCAATCCTTTCACTGAAGATGCCTTTGAATCGACCAACAGAAATGAGCCACTTTTATTGGACATCGTGTTTGAATGCAGCGGCGATCAGAAAGCGGTTGACGATGCCACCAAAGTGCTGAAACCGGGAGGAAAGCTCATACTGGTGGGAATTCCGCCGGAAGCCAAATATGTTTTAGATATGGATTTGATGCGCCGGAAAGAAATATTGATTCAAAATGTTCGTCGTCAAAACCATTGTATGCAGAAAGCCATCGAACTAATATCAAACGGATTACCTATTGAACAGGTGGTGACCCACCATTTTTCACCAAAAGAGACTCAGCAAGCGTTTGATCTGGTCGCTTCCTATCAGGATGGTGTGATAAAAGCGATGATCGATTTTAACTAACAACAATTCTTTGGTAAAAAATCAGAAGAAAACTTTAAAATGTTTGCAGGTAAAATTGTTTTTCATTTATTTTCGCCACTGAAGATATATCAATTTTTTTCATATCATTGCATTAAAATTATCAATCAATGGATACAAGTAAACCAAGAGTAATTAAAGATTACGAAAAGTTAGATCCGGAAATTCAGGAAAAAATTAAACTTGAGTATCCAAGCGGATTCAGTGAAAATTTAATCTATTTCAACAATAAAGAGGGCAAGCGGGTTAGTGCTTTACCTTTTGAAACAGATGACAAATATTATCTTGTTCGGATGACCGTATATGAAGCTGAAAAAATCATCGAAGATGATGATGATTACGACAGTACGGGGTCGCTCAAGGATAGCGCCAAAGAGGAATATGAAAGCAAATATGCTGATGATGAGTTTCTTGTTGATGAAGCAGACGTAGAAGAAGTTGAAGATGTAGCTGATGACAACTACAATGACGATGACGATTTTGACAAGGATGATGCCGGCGAAGATTAATTTTCAATATCCGGAACCGCTCACTGACTGTCGCGCATTTTAAATATTTTACTTCAAAAATCGTATTTCAAAAATCAAGTCTGAATTGGTCTGAATTCTGCCCAAACGTTTTTCGGTGATAACTGGTAATTCCTGTTTCCCTAATAATCATTCGGTGGTACAAAGTTGGGTAGCCTTTATTTTTCAGCCAGTTATACCGTGGAAATTCCTGATGAATAGAATCCATGTAATCATCGCGATAGGTTTTTGCCAGGACGGATGCCGCCGCAATGGATAGAAATTTTCCATCACCTTTCACAATGCAGGAATGCGGAATCTGTGGATAAGCTTTAAAACGGTTACCGTCAATCAGCAAATGCTGCGGGATTAGTTTTAGCTGATCGATGGCGCGGTGCATAGCCAGAAAAGAGGCATTTAAGATATTAATCCGGTCAATTTCATGGTTATCCACAATCCCAACTGCAAAAGCCAACGCCTGACTTTCTATGACCGGACGAAGTGCATACCGTTGCTTTTCTGTCAGTTTTTTTGAATCATCCAATAACTCATTCTCAAAATCCGCCGGAAGGATCACTGCAGCAGCAAATACCGGTCCGGCCAAACATCCGCGACCTGCCTCATCACAACCGGCTTCAAGCCTGCCCTCTTCAAGAAATAACAGAAGATTATTTTTTCCCATTCAGAATAAGTGCATAAGTTCAGGTAAATTTGATACCTGAAATTTGGAATTATCTCAGGTATTGAGACAAATCTGGATACTTCCCCAAAGTAATTCTGCAGTTTTGTCCCAACTGAATTTCTCCTTTTGCCTGAATCCCTTTTCAATCAGTTTAGCCCGAAGATCTTTCTCCTCATAAATTTTGATCATGGCATCTTTGATCTGGCTCATGGAAAACGGATCGACATATAAAACCGCATAGCCACCCACTTCAGGCAAAGAAGTAGTATTTGAACAAATGACCGGAACCCCGGCATTCATCGCTTCAATGACCGGAATACCAAAACCTTCGAAAAAAGGAACAAAAGTGAGTGCCAATGATGCCCCTAAAACCTGGTGCAACTCTTCATTTCCAAGCCTTCCTGTAAAAATCACATCGTTTTTGTGACGCATTCCTTCGTAAGCCAGTTCAATATCGCCTGTTTTGAACATACTCTCACCAACAATCAACAATTTGACATCCGATTCAACTGAAGTTCTGAAAGCATCAAAAGCACGAAGCAAACCACAAATATTTTTTCTTGGATGCAATGATCCGATGAACAGGAAAAAATCCTTTCCATCAGCGTAGTTAGCCCTGGCAACCATCTTTTCTTCTTCCGAAGTAGGTGTATAAAGTGTGTTAACTCCGTTATAAACGACATCGATCTTGCTATTTTCGATTTTGTATGTGCGATGAATATCTTCCTTGGAGAAATAGGAAACCGTAACAATCCGCTTGGCGCGACGGGCAAAACGAGGAAAAAAATGATTGTAGTACTTCGCTTTCAACCAGGGCAAATCCTGAGGCCGATGCGCAAAATTAATATCATGAATGGCTGCAAGTTGCTTAATACGAGTATTTAACGATAGATAACCATCGGGCGAGAAAAACAAATCGGCCTTATACTTTTTCAAAATCCTTGGAATCTGAAGTTCAAACCAGATATACCAAAGGATAGGATGCCTGGTTGGTGGATATAAAACGATTGGAGTAATGTTTTCAGAGAAAATAAATTCCTCCGAAAATGGACGATCGAAAATAAATAGAAAATGATGTTCCGGGTGATCCCTTGTAATGCGCGACAAAGTTTCTTTGGTAAACCATCCGATTCCTTCGAGCTTGCCTTGTAGTAACAAACGGGTATTTACTGCTATTATCATTGGTCGTAGTTATGGTATCGAATTATAATCAAAAGTAATAAGTCTGTTCAAAAAATTGCTACTTTTGGTTCACTTTAATCAAACCAGAAAAAGCTACCCGATTGAAACGGAAGTTTATTACAAATCTATTGCTGCTCCTTTTTCTGAATGTTTTAATCAAACCTTTCTGGATATTTGGAATCGACCGCACTGTGCAAAACATGGTTGGCAACGAAAGTTATGGATTATACTTCTCATTGCTGAGTTTTTCGATGATCCTGAATATTTTCCTTGACCTCGGAATTACCAACTATAACAACAAAAATATTGCTCAGCATCACCAATTGCTGAAAAAGCACATCAGCAATATTGTCGGATTAAAATTTCTTCTTGCCGGAGTTTATGTAATAATTTGCCTGATTGCAGCTTTTATTATCGGATACAAGGATGTTCAGCTGCATCTCCTGTTCTTTTTAATGCTGAATCAGTTCCTGATTTCTTTCACATTTTACCTGCGTTCAAATATCAGTGGGCTACACCTTTTCCGCACAGATAGTTTACTTTCAGTACTCGACCGCAGTCTTATGATTGTTATTTGTTCGGTACTTTTATTTACAAATATTACTGGTCATGCCTTCCGGATCGAATGGTTTGTTTACTCACAAACGGTTGCCTATCTGATTACCAGTTTGATTACTTTCGCAGTGGTACTTTCTCACACCGGAAAACTTAAATTTCATTTCGACCGCCGGTTTTTCATGGTCTTTCTCAAAAAAAGTTACCCCTACGCTTTACTGATTTTGCTGATGTCGTTTTATAACCGGATCGATTCGGTGATGCTTGAACGTTTGTTAACCAATGGGAAAGAACAGGCAGGAATATATGCGTTTGCATTTCGCCTGCTCGATGCGGTTTCGATGCTCGGGGTTTTATTTGCCGGATTACTCCTGCCAATTTTCGCCCGAATGATCAAACAAAAGCAGGAAATTGGCTCAATGGTTCAATTCTCTTTTTTGCTGCTTTTTGTTCCGGCACTGATTATCAGCCTGTCATCCGGTTTTTATGACATCGAAATCATGACTCTGCTGAAATCCAGCCACCCCGAATTGACAGCCCCCATTTTCCGGCTTTTAATGGTCAGTTTTCTTGGTATTGCAACGACCTACATTTTTGGCACACTCCTGACCGCCAACGGAAGCATTCGGCAATTAAACTGGATGGCCATTACCGGCATGGGAATAAATATTGGGCTTAACTTACTTTTGATTCCAATTATGCAAGCACACGGATCGGCTTGGGCAAGCCTGTCCACTCAACTTTTTACTGCATTAACACAAACCATACTGGCAGTCATTTTCCTGAAATTAACCATTAACTATCGTGTGATTGGAAAATTGGCGCTTTTTGTCGCTTTCGTATTTTTAGCCGGCACAATCAGCAAACAAATCAATAACTGGTATTTGGGTTATGCTTTCATGATTACCGGCAGTATGTTATTTGCCTTCGTGACCAGGTTAATCAACCTGAAAGCTTTAACCCAAATTATCCGTAACGAATAGCTTTCATGGGAAATAAGCTAACACCTGAAGATTTGCAAAATGAAAGCGAATTTGAACTTCTGACAGAAGTTTCGCATCAGGAACTGCGCGAATTTGTGATTGAGCAAATTGTAGAGGAAAAATACATTATACGCATATATTCAATATATCAGGCAATTATGGTTCTGATATTTATATTTTTCTTTACCCGTGGAATCGTTCTTTCAATCAAAGGTTTTCATGAATTACTTATTCAGATTGGCTGGTCACTACTTTTTTCAGTTACAGCGCTCATAGTGATCCATGAACTTTTGCACGCTTTGTCTTATTTGGCAACCGGTGCCCGAAGAATTTCCTTTGGTGTTATCCTGAAAAAATTTGTGTTTTACGCGATAGCCGACCGCCAGGTAATTGCCTCACCGGCCTTTCATATTGTCGCTCTCACACCATTTGTGGTTGTAAAACTGATTTGCCTGGCTGGCATTCTGCAATTTTATAATGCACAATGGATGTATTTTTTCCTCGGTGTAATGTGTTTACATTCCTTGTTCTGTGCCGGCGACATTGCCATGCTCGCTTTTTACAGGATTCATAGAGGAAAAGAAATCTACAATTTCGACAATAAAAGTGAAGGGAAAACTTATTTTTACGCCCGAATAAATCATTGAATTATGACAATTTCCGAAGCCATTGTAATTGCCGTTGTTGAAGGAATTACCGAATTTCTGCCTATTTCGTCAACCGGACACATGATTATTACCGAAGCATTGCTGGGTATGAACATTGATGAGTTCACCAAAGCTTTCACAGTGAATATACAGTTTGGCGCAATACTTTCAGTGGTGGTTTTGTACTGGAAACGGTTTCTGCAAAGCTGGACTTTCTACCAAAAACTTTTTGTCGCATTTCTACCGGCAGCTGTAATCGGGTTTTTGGCTGGTGATTTTATCGACAGCTTGCTTGAAAATGTAATGGTAGTAGCCATCATGTTGCTTTTCGGCGGAATTCTTTTGCTATTTGTTGACAAATGGTTCAAATCGGAAAGCGAAGATCAGGAAGTCACTTATCCAAAAGCGCTTAAAATTGGATTCTGGCAATGCATCGCCATGATTCCGGGTGTTTCACGTTCGGCAGCAACGATTATCGGAGGGATGCAGCAAAAATTGAGCAGAACGAATGCCGCCGAATTTTCATTCTTTCTGGCAGTGCCCACCATGGCAGCCGCTTCGGCTTATAAACTGCTGAAAGACTACAAACACATTAACTCTGAAAACATTGGCATTCTGATTATCGGGAATATTGTGGCCTTTATCGTGGCCATGATTGCCATCAGAACCTTTATCACCTTCCTTCAAAAACATGGTTTTAAGGTGTTTGGCTGGTACCGTATCGTGGTTGGATTGGTACTGATTATTTTGTTACTGATGGGAGTTGACTTGAAGGTGGTATAACAAATCCGGAGGATTTGCATGTTGATAGCAGCCATTATTCGTAATAGAACGTGCGACTCCGGACGGAGTCATATTACGCTTTGTTCAGCATTTTCTATAAACATTTGATGCCTCTGGCATCGAAACAAAAAAAAAGGATTCCCTCCCGACTTGAAGAATGAAATCCCTTTTCCACCATATATCATTTATAAATATTCTTTCTATGTGTTGAATATACCAAGAATCTACTTTATCACCAAACAAGCCTTTCGTATCCTTCCAATCGTTTCTGCTTTACCAATCAGATCAAAGATTTCGAACAAATCCGGGCCGCTGCTGCTGCCCACCAAAGCTAGTCGGATCGGAACCATCACAGCGCCAAATCCCCATTCTTTGGCAGTCATAAAGGCTGAAAATGCTTCTTTGATGGATTCAGCTTTCCAATCAGCCACTGTTTCGAAAAGTTCCGAAATAGCTTGCAGTTTTTCGCTGGTATCAGGTTTCCATTTTGTCCGGACGGTTTTTTCATCATAGCTTTCCGGTGACTGAAAAAAGTAATGTCCCTGTTCCCATAAATCTTTTACAAATTCACACCTTTCCTGAATAGAACCCACAATTCTTTCGAGTTGTTTCAGTTCAGGCACAATTCCCTTATCCTTCAGAATCGGCAAAAACAATTGGGCCAACTCGTCCGGCGATTTTTGCTGCATGTAATGGCGGTTAAACCATTTGGCCTTCTCGGGATCGAAACGCGCTCCTGATTTTACCACACGGGTAAGATCAAAACTTTCAATCAGTTCATCCATCGAGAAAAACTCTTGTTCAGTCCCGGGATTCCAACCCAACAATGCAAGCATATTGATAAAAGCTTCAGGAAAATAGCCATCTTCACGGTAACTCCTTGAAATATCGCCGGTTTCAGGATCTTTCCAAAGCATCGGGAAAACCGGAAATCCCATTTTATCACCATCGCGTTTGCTCAGTTTCCCTTTTCCTTCCGGCTTTAAAATGAGCGGAAGATGTGAAAACTTAGGTCGGGTTTCGGATATGCCCAACGCTTCATACAATAATATATGCAGCGGCATGGATGGCAGCCACTCTTCTCCACGGATTACATGCGTAATCTGCATCAGATGATCATCGACCACATTGGCCAGATGATAGGTTGGCATTCCGTCTGATTTAAACAATACTTTATCATCGAGCTGATTGGTATTGAACGATACCCGTCCGCGAATCAAATCTTCATCAACAATATCCCTGTTTTCAGGCATTTTAAACCTGATAACGAATGATTCTCCACTTTGTAAGCGTGCCGTAACTTCTTCAGATGAAAGAGTCAATGAATTTTTCAGACTCATCCGGGTATGTAAATCGTACGAGAAAACCTGTTTGTTGGCTTCAGCCTGTTTGCGAAGTTCATCCAATTCTTCCGCCGAATCGAAAGCGTAATAGGCAAACCCGTTTTCAATCAATGAATCAGCATATTTCTTATACATTGGCTTACGTTCGCTTTGCCTGTACGGGCCAAAAGGGCCACCAAAACCTACACCCTCGTCAGGAACCAAACCACACCATTTCAACGATTCGATGATGTATTCTTCTGCTCCCGGAACATAGCGGTTCTGATCGGTATCCTCAATGCGCAAAAGGAAATCGCCTCCGTGTTTTTTGGCAAACAAATAATTGAATAAAGCAGTCCTGACTCCGCCCATGTGAAGCGGTCCGGTAGGACTTGGGGCAAATCGTACCCTAACTTTTCTTTCCATTTTCGGCTGATTAAAATTTCGACAAAGATAACATTTCAAATGTGGGGAAATGCGTTTAGCCTCGCCGTCTGTAAAAATCAGGTTTACTTGTTAATCTGTAAGGTTCGTTAATTATTATTAACATGATTTTTCAGCAGGCTTACACTAAAATAATTTGTAAATAGTCATATATACATATCTTTGCCGATCAATTAATAGAATATTCAACCTTTTTATTTTCAAATGAAACGATTATTAGTTATTGTCGCATTCCTGCAGTTAATATTGTTGGGAACAGTGAAAGCAGATGAAGGAATGTGGTTACCGGCTTTGATCGAAAAGCTGAATATCACCCAAATGAAAAAGCTGGGTCTTGACATCAGTAAAGATGAAATTTACAGTATCAATAAATCAAGCCTGAAAGACGCGGTAGTTTCACTTGATCGGGGTTCATGTACCGCCGAATTGATCTCGGACGAAGGATTGCTTTTAACCAATCACCATTGCGGTTTCGATGAAATACAGGAACACAGTACTGTTGACCATGATTACCTGAGAGATGGATTTTGGGCAAAAACAAAAGAAGAAGAATTGCCAAATCCGGGAAAAAGTGCCTCCTTCCTGATTAATTTCGAGGATGTTACAGCTAAGATTATTCCTGAATTAAACGATAGCCTGACTGAAGAAGAGAGAGAAAAAAAAGTACGCGAAATCTCCTCTAAAATTGAAAAAGAAGCAACTGTTGACACTCATTTTGATGCACGTGTTCAGTCACTCTATAACGACAACAAATATTATCTGTTCGTTTACGAAACGTTCCGCGACATTCGTCTGGTGGGCGCTCCGCCACAATCGATCGGGAAATTTGGCGGTGATACCGACAACTGGATGTGGCCGCGCCATACTGCCGATTTCAGCATGTTCCGTATTTATTGCGGAAAGGACGGAAAACCTGCTGCTTATTCTGCAGACAACGTCCCGTACAAGCCAAAGTATCACCTGCCCATTTCGCTGAAAGGATACAAAATGAGTGATTTTGCCATGGTTATGGGATATCCGGGAACCACCAACCGGTACAAAACTTCATTTGGAATTGATTATACCATGAATGTAACCAATCCGGTCCGGATAAAAGTTCGTGGAGAAAAACTGCGCATCATGAAAGAATTCATGAGAACATCGCAGAAAGCCAAGATCATGTACTCTTCAAAATATGCGCGCAGTTCCAACTATTATAAATATAGCATCGGTCAAAACGAAGGACTTAAAAACCTAAATGTGATTGAGCATAAAAAGGAGCTGGAAGCAAAATTCACTGAATGGGTGAATGCCAATCCTGAACAGAAAGCCAAATATGGTGAAGCCCTTCACTTGATTGCTGAATGCTATAAAAAAACGGATGATGAGATTGCTTTCGAATACATGATGGAATCAATGGTTCGCGGACCGGAAATTTTCTATTTCGCTTATCGCACCCGACCACTCTATGATGCATTAAAATCCGGGAAAAACACAGAACGCATCAGTCTGGCCAGCGAAAGAGTGAAAAATGGCCTCGGCCAGTTCTTTAAGGATTACGATCCCGAAACCGACCAAAAAATTGCTGCCGCACTTTTCCGTATTTACCAGGAAAATGTTGCCCCACAATATCATCCACCATTTTTCCGGTTAGTAAAAACAAAATATGGCAACGATTTCGAAAAATACACCAGAGAGTTGTATGCAAAATCAATCTTCGGAAGTGAGGAAAAACTAGTTTCATTCTTCGAAAAACCCAAAGCCAAAGTGCTCGAAAAAGATCCTCTTTTCCAGGCTTCGCTTCAAATTTTCAGGATGATGGGACTTATTGGCGACGAAACCGAAAAGACCACTGCGGACCTTGAAAAAGGAAACCGCTTATTTGTTGGCGGACTGATGGAAATGGAAAAAGACAAGAATTTTTATCCTGATGCCAACTCAAGTATGCGGTTAACTTACGGCGAAGTGGGCGACTACATTCCCCGCGACGGAGTTAAGTATAAATATTACACCACTTTACGTGGCTACATCGAGAAAGAGATTCCCGGTGACGAAGAATTTGATGTGCCTGCGAAACTCAAACAACTTTACGAAGCAAAAGATTTTGGTCGTTATGCCGATAAGGATGGCGAATTGTACACTTGCTTCACAACCAACAACGACATTACCGGCGGAAACTCCGGCAGCCCTGTCATCAATGGCAAAGGCGAGTTAATCGGAATTGCATTCGACGGAAACTGGGAAGCAATGAGCGGAGATCTTGCCTTTGAAAACGATCTTCAAAAATGTATCAATGTTGACATCCGTTTTGTGCTTTGGGTGATCGACAAAATGGCCGGGGCAAAAAACCTCATAGATGAAATGACCATCGTAAATTAAACTTTGGAAATTACCATTTATACCGATGGCGCTGCACGCGGAAATCCCGGTCCCGGAGGATACGGGGCTGTTCTCTTGTCGGGCCAATTCAGGAAAGAATTATCCGGCGGATTTGAATTGACGACCAATAACCGGATGGAATTGCTTGGAGTAATTGTTGCCCTGGAAACACTAAAAGTTGAAAATTCTCAGGTAACCATTTACTCCGATTCAAAATATGTGGTTGAAGCGGTTGAAAAAGGATGGATTTGGAATTGGGTTAAAATCAGGTTCAAAGGCAAGAAAAATGAAGACCTGTGGCTTCGTTTCCTGAAAATTTATCCAAAGCACAAGGTGAAATTTATCTGGGTAAAAGGTCATGCAAGCATTCCGGAGAACGAACGGTGCGACCAGCTGGCAGTAGAAGCTTCGATGCAGCCGCGATTGAAGAAAGATACCGGCTACCTGTTGAGTCTTCAATAGGAAAATACCAAAACCGTCAGCTAAAGCAGATGGCAAAGGATAACTTCTTTAAACTACAGATTATTTATTCAAAATGAACTAATTTCACCGTTAAATTAACACTGAATGAACCTAATATATAATCTCTCCATTTCCATTTATTCCATACTGATAAAACTGACATCGCCATTCAACACCAAAGCCGGTCAGATAATGAAAGGCCGTCAATACGTTTTTACTGAATTACCCGGTAAAATCAAGCACGACCGGCCAATTATCTGGGTTCATTGCGCCTCGTTGGGCGAATTCGAACAAGGCCGTCCATTGATTGAAGCCATCAAAAAGCAATATCCTGAATACAGAATTTTCCTAACCTTCTTCTCCCCTTCCGGATACGAAATCAGGAAAAGTTACGAGTTGGCCGATTATATTTATTATCTGCCTGCCGACACAAAATACAACGCGCGCCAACTCATTGAACTCGTCAGGCCTGAAATAGTCTTCTTTGTAAAATACGAATTTTGGTTCCATTATATTCAGGAGTTGAAGAAAAGAAATATTCCGCTTTACCTGGTTTCTTCCATTTTTCGCGAAGATCAGCTTTTTTTCAAAAACTCGCCCTGGGGAAAATGGTACCGCGAAATGCTATTTGGCTTCCGGCACTTTTTTGTTCAGGACGAACAATCGGTTGAATTGCTTGGCAAGATCGGATTAAAGAATGTGACCAAAGCCGGCGATACCCGCTTCGACCGTGTAGCCGAGATTGCCTGCAACGGGAAAGACATCCTGCTGGTTGAGAAATTCAAAAACAACCAACTTCTTGTGGTTGCCGGAAGTACATGGAAGCCGGACGAAGAGTTACTGGTTGATTACATTCATGCGCATCCCGAAATTAAATTCATCATCGCTCCACACGAAACCAAACGTGGAAACATTGACCGGTTGATAAGTCAGTTGAAAACTCCGGTTATTTGTTATACAGAAGCAACCGCCGAATCGGTTATGAACAAACAGGTAATGATTGTTGATACCATCGGCTTACTTTCTTCGGTATATAAATATGCTGATTTGGCGTATATTGGCGGAGGCTTCGGGGTTGGAATCCACAATACACTTGAAGCAGCGATCTTCGGAATGCCTATTGTTTTTGGTCCCAATTACGTGAAATTCAACGAAGCTACTACAATGGTTAAGCTTGAAGTTGCCTTTCCGGTGAATAATTATTCAGAACTAAAAACAATATTGGATACATTGCTTACCAATCCCGAAAAAAGAGCGAAAATCAATTCCGCGTGCAACAGTTTTACACAACAAAATCTGGGTGCCACCCAAACCATCATCACCAAAGTTTTTAGCACGCAGTCAGTTTAGAAACCAGCAAAACAGATTCAGCACACGGTAACTCCAAATCGCTTTTGCTCAGCTATATTCCTCAAATTCTTATCTTCCATTTTCGAATTCAATTTTATTTTCCGTAAACTTTTCTCAACAATATTTTTGTTAATAAATTCATTACAAGCATACTAACATCACTAAGTTGATAACTTCTGAAATCAATCACTAAATTTGTATGCGTTTTTCTGAACAGTTGCCTTATATTGCATACCACAAAAAAGACATCAGACAAACTTATTTCGCATCACATTTACAACCTATTACCAATTATTAAAGATCAAACTTTCAGGTTATGACATTCAAGAACGTGGCAATTGAGCCCCAAACGGGCAAAACAACTTACTCCCCTGACGAAGCATACAAGGCATCGCAAATTTATTTCAATGGAGACGACCTTGCTGCAAGGGTCTGGGTAAACAAGTATGCATTGAAGGATTCGTTCGGCAACCTTTACGAACTGACTCCTGATGATATGCACCGGCGCCTGGCTTCGGAAATTGCCAGGGTTGAAAAGAATTACGAAAATCCGATGAGCGAAGAACAAATTTTCGCACTTCTGAAGGATTTTAAATACATCGTTCCCCAAGGCGGACCGATGACCGGAATCGGCAACGATTTCCAGATTGCCTCACTTTCAAACTGCTTTGTGATCGGGAACGAAGGCCACTCCGATTCGTACGGCGGTATTCTGAAAGTTGATCAGGAACAGGTTCAGTTAATGAAACGCCGCGGAGGTGTTGGTCACGATCTTTCTCACATCAGGCCAAAAGGATCACCGGTTAAAAACTCGGCGCTGACCTCAACAGGCATCGTTCCTTTTATGGAACGTTATTCCAATTCGACCCGCGAAGTGGCCCAGGACGGTCGTCGTGGCGCGCTGATGCTTTCGGTTTCCATCAAACATCCCGATGCGGAATCCTTCATCGATGCAAAAATGGATCAGGGAAAAGTTACCGGCGCGAATGTTTCGGTAAAAATTCATGACGATTTTATGCAGGCCGTCGAATCGGGTGAAAAATACCAGACCCAATATCCGATTGACGCGAAAAATCCCAAATACACCAAAGAAATTGATGCATCCGCACTTTGGAAAAAAATTGTTTTCAATGCATGGAAATCAGCCGAACCGGGTATTCTGTTCTGGGACACCATTATCAAGGAATCGGTTCCGGATTGTTATGCCGACCTTGGATACAAAACCGTTTCGACCAATCCTTGCGGCGAAATCCCGTTATGTCCTTATGACAGCTGCCGCCTGATTGCTGTAAACCTGAATTCGTACGTTGAAAATCCCTTTACCCCAAAAGCAAGATTTAATTTCGATCTGTTCAAAGAACATGTTGCTTATGCACAACGAATGATGGATGACATCATTGATCTTGAACTGGAAAAAATAAACGGCATCATCGGAAAAATTGATGCTGATCCTGAGAATGAAGACATTAAACACATTGAACGGTCGATGTGGTTGAAAATACAGACCAAAGCCAAAGAAGGACGTCGTACCGGCGTTGGGATTACTGCTGAAGGCGATATGCTGGCCTCATTGGGTTTGCGTTATGGAAGCGACGATGCTACTGATTTCAGCGAAGAAATTCACAAAACAGTGGCTGTTGAAGCCTATCGTTCGTCGGTAAACATGGCCAAAGAACGCGGTGCATTCGCCATTTACAGCACCGATCGCGAAAAAAATAACCCGATGATCAAACGTTTGCGGGGCGAAGATGAACAATTGTATCAGGACATGGTAAAATACGGACGTCGCAACATTGCCCTGCTGACCATCGCACCAACCGGAACAACCAGCCTGATGACCCAAACTACTTCAGGAATTGAACCGGTATTTATGCCAGTTTACAAACGTCGCCGGAAAGTGAACCCAAATGACAAAGACATAAAAGTGGATTTTGTTGACGAAGTAGGCGACTCATGGGAAGAATACATCGTTTTCCACCATCAGTTTAAAGTTTGGATGCAAGTAAACGGACACGACCTAAGTAAAAATTATACTCAGGAAGACCTGGATGCCCTGATTGCCAAATCTCCCTACTACAAAGCCACTTCGAACGATGTTGACTGGATGAACAAAGTTCGGATGCAGGGTAAAATTCAGAAATGGGTGGATCATTCGATCAGCGTTACCATCAATTTACCTGCCGATGCCGATGAAGAACTGGTTGGAAGACTTTATTTTGAAGCATGGAAAAGCGGCTGCAAAGGAGTAACAGTTTATCGCGATGGTTGCCGCTCAGGAGTTCTGCTCACCCACAAAAAAGAAGAAGAAAAAGACAGCATTTTTCCTACCAAGCGCCCTTTAGAACTGGATGCCGATGTAGTTCGTTTTCAGAACACAAAAGACAAATGGGTGGCTTTTATTGGAACAATTGATGGACGACCTTACGAGATTTTTACCGGTCTTTCTGACGACGAAGATGGAATTTTACTGCCACGCACCATTATCAGCGGAAAAATCCTTAAAACCATCGAACCCGATGGCTCCAAAAGGTACGATTTCCAATACGTAAACAAACGCGGCTACAAAACCACCATCGAAGGACTTTCATACAAGTTCAACCCGGTATTCTGGAACTATGCCAAACTCATCTCCGGAATTCTGCGCCACGGTATGCCTATCCACAAAGTAGTTGAGACAGTAACCAGCCTCCAGTTTGATAACGACACCATTAACAGCTGGAAAGCCGGTGTTGCCCGTGCACTTAAAAAATACATTCCTGACGGAACAGCTGCCAACGGCGCCGTTTGCGAAGAATGTGCATCACACAATGTGATCTATCAGGAAGGCTGCTTAACTTGCCCCGACTGCGGATCATCAAAATGCGGTTGATTCAATCAATCCTGATAAATAATGACCAATCAAACGAGGCTGTCCTAAAAAGGCAGCCTCTGTTTGTTTAAGAGATATTTCTTCTCCATCAAATAAATCGCGAACTCTATTTCAATTTTCGTTTGTTTCTATTATCTTGTTTAGGCAACTTTGATTAAATGGTTGTCATTTTATTAAGAATAAGTAGCCATGATTTCAGAAACCAGCCTTGAAAAATTAAATATTTTAGCCGGAGCGGCCAAATATGATGTGTCGTGCGCTTCGAGCGGAACAAAACGAAGCAATACCAAAGGAGGGATAGGAAATGCTGCGGCATGGGGCATTTGCCATAGTTTTACCGAAGACGGGCGCTGCGTTTCGCTGCTCAAAATCATGCTCAGTAACTTTTGCATTTACGATTGTGCCTACTGCATCAACCGCAAAAGCAATGACATACCGCGCACTTCGTTCACTCCGGAAGAAATTGCCAACCTGACCATCGAGTTTTACCGCCGCAATTACATCGAAGGACTTTTCCTCAGTTCAGGTGTGCTGCGTAATCCGGATTACACGATGGAACGAATGGTGACTGTTGCCAAATTGCTTCGGACGGAACACAAATACAATGGGTATATTCACCTCAAAGCCATTCCGGGAGCAAGCGAGCAATTGATAGCCGATGCAGGCCGCTGGGCAGACCGGTTGAGTGTGAATATCGAAATCCCAACTGAAAATAACCTGAAACTTCTGGCTCCTGACAAGGATTTCAAGAGTGTACTTGAGCCGATGAAAATCATTTCGACCCACATCCTGGAATCGAAAGAAGAGCGCAAAAAATTTCGCGGGGCTCCACTGTTCAGTCCATCGGGCCAAAGTACCCAGTTGATCATCGGCGCCACGAACGATACCGATCACACCATTTTAAAACTTTCCTCAGCATTGTACACCAGACGAGATCTTAAACGTGTTTATTATTCAGGATACATTCCCGTAAATAGTTACGATACCCGGTTACCGGCGCTGAATACTCCCCCACTTCGCCGCGAACACCGCTTGTATCAGGCCGACTGGTTGCTGCGTTTTTACGGGTTCAAGGCCAATGAAATTGTGAACGCTGAAAATCCCAATCTTGATCTTGAACTTGACCCGAAAGTAACCTGGGCTTTGCGCAATCCGCACCTGTTCCCGGTTGACATCAACAAGGCTGATCCGCTGATGTTGCTTCGCATTCCGGGAATCGGCACCCACTCGGTACAGCTGATTTTGCTGGCACGCAAACATACCCGGTTAAATTCGTCTCACCTGCAAAAAATGGGCGTAGTAATGAAACGCGCCCGATATTTCATCACCTGTAACGAACTTCGCTCTCAAAACATTCAGGAATTGAAACCTGAAATAGTCCGTCAGCTTTTGCTTGAAAAAAAACCAATCGCAAGCGATGGTGCCATTCAGTTGAAGTTGTTTAATCCGATGATGCTTGCTTTGAGATAGTGTTCAGTCGCAGTTGGCAACCTGGAATTTAAAATTTGAAACTTGGAATCAATCTCTGACACATGAATGTTTTCTCATTTGACAACACCTTCGAAGGATTGTTGACATTAGTTTTTGAATGTTATGACCAGAGGCAATTTCCCGATGAAATCCTTTCAGGAGAAAGAAGTCAGAATGTTTTATTTGGTTCGACAAACACTGTGGCTACCAATGACCGAAAAGCAGAGCGAGTATGGAAAGGCATTGTTTCGCATTCATCAGAAGTAAATGCGCACAGGATTTACCGGGTTTTTCTTGCCGGAATGTTTGATACACCAATGCTTCTGGTAAAGTTCATCCGGTTGGTAGTCGATTCAACACAAAATCAGGAAACCAATTTTTCGGAGCCGGTAGTCGTTGAGTTCAACAAACTACACCAAAAAGTTTGCAAAGAAGCCCATCGGATTCAGATGTTTGTGCGATTTCAGAAAACGGTGGAAGGCAGCTATTACGCATCATTTGCTCCAATGTACGATGTGCTTCCGCTGTGTATCCCGCATTTCCGCGACCGTTACGCCGATCAGCCCTGGATTATTTACGACTTAAAACGCAACTACGGATTCATGTATGATTTGAAAAATGTTTCGAGGGTAGTATTCGACGATTTGAAAGTTAATCCGCAAAACGGACAATTACATTCATCGTTACTTGCCGAAGATGAAAAACATTTTCAAAAGCTATGGAAACAGTATTACAGCAGCATTTGTATTCAGGAACGAAAGAACAACAAGGTGCATCGACAGCTTTTACCCAAACGATTCTGGAAATATCTTCCGGAGAAATTTTAAATCTCACAAGCTATATCTCAGTGAAACAATCAGGTTTCTGCCACCTGCAACAATTCCGGAGGAATAAGGCCGGTAGCGTTTATTAAGAATATTTTCCAATCCAACGTTCGCACCAAAGTTTTTTGCCAGTTGAAATGAAGTTTTCAGATTGAGCGTCCACCAAGCCGGAGAATATGGTTTTCCGGAAGCATCGGTGGCATAAATTTCAGGTTTCTCTTTCTCGCTGATGGCTAAATTGCTATTCGAAATTTCGCCATTGAAACGGGCATATAAATCCAACTTGTATTTTACTGCGGAATAACTCAGGTGTGAGCTTCCGAAGAAAGGTGCTGCATGACGCACCGGATCGCCAAAGCTATCTTCGCCCCAACTATAACTCAGAGAATTTTTCATTGAGATTTGCGGCGAAAACAATAATTCCATCGAAAAGCTACCTCCATAAAGACTTGCATAATCAGCATTCACTATTGCTTCCACTTTGCTCATCGAACCATCGTAGTTGATCGAATCTTTCCCGTTGAAACTAAAATCGCTTCGAACCATTGCATCATCGAGGAAAGTATAAAAAGCATCCAGTTCGAACTTAGCCAACCTCTGAAAACGACGTATGATGCCAATTTCTACGCTGCGGGCATACTCGGGTTTCAGATCAGGATTGGGAACCAACACATTGCCGGGAGTCGATTCAAAAACTTTGGCCATGTCGTCGATATTTGGCGAGCGGAAACCGGTTGATGCACTCGCATTAAGCTGCCAGTTTTCGGTTGGGTGAACCACAATGCCCAAATTTCCGGTAGCAGCTCCATGTTTATTACTGAATTCGGAAAAAGGAAAATCATAAAATTCGGTTGAGAATTGACCTTCCAAACCAGTCAAAGTATAACGTCCGCCTGCAAGAATGGTAAAACGGCGGTTAAGCAATAATTTATAACTTAGGTACGCTGCCAGACTGCTTGTTTTTGAACCGTTGGGATAACGGGTATCGATGTTTTTGCGTTCACCAGTAAGGAGGTTACGCGAAATACCATCTGATCCCACCCAATTGAAGGTTCCTTCCAAACCGTAATAAATAACATTTTGTCTGTCGAATGTCTTGTCCAGATCAATATTCAGGCTGAAAATATCCACATGCTCTGTTCGTTCATTTAATTCTTTCTTATTCAGTTTACGGTCAAGCCGGCTTTCTGTATAGTTTTGCCAGCCGGCTAAAAAGGCCACCTTGTCAAATAAACTGGTTTTTTCAGTGTATGAAAGTTGAAGTGAATGCAAGCCCCATATTTGCGGCCCATAATACCAATCACCATATTTTAATTTGATCCCGCTGTATTGAATCAGCCGATCGTATCTGGGAATATCAGAAGTTTCGGAATAATGAAATGCATAACTCAAATCGATCTTTTCGCTTGGGCGATAACGTAGTTTCAGCATCGAATTAAACTGTGAATATCCTGAATAAACTTGCTTCCGGGGATCAGGATTTTTGATAATCTGGTCACTCCCGGTGTTGATCAGTGAATTTTCAAGAACATATTGAGGGCGGAGGTATTCATCCGGACCATCAGTTCCCATTTTCAGGTCATCAAAATCAGTATAAGTTAAACTGATTAAAGCAGCCAATTTTGCTGAACCGAAATTCGCATCACCATGCACTGTTTTTTCAAAATTCGCACTCGAATATCGGGTAAAAAGAGTTCCTCTGTGATCGTATCCTTCAGAGCTCGACAATTTTGGCTTCAAGGTTTGATAGCTCATTACCCCGCCCAAAGCATCACTGCCATAAATAACCGATCCCGGCCCGAAAATCACTTCGGCACTTTCAATACTTCCGGCATCCAACGAAATTACATTTTGCAAATTCCCATTGCGATAAATGGCATTGTTCATTCTGATTCCATCGACAACCAACAACAGCCGGTTGGCCGAAAAGCCGCGGATCATGGGACTTCCTCCACCCATTTGGCTTTTCTGAACAAATACACCGCTTTTGTATTCGAGTAAATCGGCAGCGGTTTGTGGATTTTGAAAATCGATGTCTTTCCTGCTTATGGCAATAATTTTATTCGGAATTTCAAGTCTCGACTGTTCACGCCGATTGGCAGAAACTACAATTTCATCGATACGAACCGGATCTTCAATCAGCCGGACTATAAAATTGTTTGCCCAAAGATTTTGATAATTTGTACGTAATTCGACATACGAAGAATGGGTAAATGTGATTCGAGCGGCAGCTTTGAATTTGGCAACATCTGCCTTCCCATCTTTATCAGTTTGTGAAGAAATGTTTTCAGAAAATAAAACAACTCCTTCTATCGGTTTGCCGGTTTTAGAATCACAAACAAGAACCGACTGAGCATGGAGAAATTGGAAACAGAAAAACAGGAAAATGCTGAAAATTGATTTCAAAACGGTTTGTTTTACAAATATAAAAAATCGGGTGAAACCTAACAATAATCATGCCTTCAGAATGTTTTTCCGAAATTGTAATGGCCAAAACCATTCAAATTATCCAAAGTCAGATAGATGCTGGTTTTTTAATTTTTGATTTTGATTTTGATCAACTGCAACACATTTTCCAATTCACTTTCATCCCTGATCTCGAATCGAATACCACGGCCTTCAGCATATTTCCTGGCATTCAGCAATTCATTTTTGATGGCTTCAGGCAACATGCTTTTTAAAACAGCTTCAACCGCGCGATCGCCAAAAACAAATGCAATTATGAAAAACCCATCTTCAGGCCCAACAAAAAGCAGGTTTCGTTTTTTCGATAATAACTTCAAAGTCCAGCCCGATTTTTGGCCGTAATGCTTCCATTCGAGGGTCAAATGTCCGGTTTCTTCTTCGATGAACCGGCAAATCCGGTCGAGATACTGTTTCGTTTCGCCTATTTCAGAAGCCAGAGCAGCTTCATCGGGCATAACTTGTTTATTGTTGAAATTACTTGTTGACATAGCGATTGATTCTATTCTTCTTTATTCATCCATCCCAGTTTCCCGAATAAATAGAAAATGAGAGAAAGTATTACTCCAACAATGGCAGCAAAAGCCATCCCTTTAAGTTGTACCGATCCTATCGTAATACTCGCGCCACTCACTCCAACAACAAATGTAATCGCGCCCAGCACCATGTTGCTGTTTTTGCTGAAATCAACCTTTTGCTCAACAAAAATACGGAACCCCTGAACTGCAATTACTCCGTACAAAAGCATGGTGATACCACCCATCACCGGATTCGGGATAGTGGATATGGCTGCTGAAACTTTACCAATCAACGAAAAAGCGATGGCTAAAAGGGCTGCTCCACGGATAATCCAAACTGAATATACACGGGTAATAGCCATTACACCAATATTTTCACCGTAAGTAGTATTGGGAGGCGAACCTGTAAAACCTGAAAGAACATTGCTGAGACCGTCGCCAAGCAACGAACGGTGCAAACCCGGTTTTGCCATCAAATCTGATTCAGTAATCTTTCCGGTTACAATTAAATGGCTGATGTGCTCGGCCAAAACCACAATACATGCCGGAGCGATGATAACAATAGCATTGATATCGAAAACGGGAGCCTGAAACTTTGGCAATGCAACCCAGTCGGCATTGGCGATAAGCGTTGTATCAACCATGCCCATTGCAAGTGCCAGAAAATAGCCGGCCACTACTGCAATCAAAATCGGAATCACCTGCATAAATCCTTTGAAAAGAACTGACCCGATCATTCCGACAATTAAAGTAAACATGGAAACAATTACCACATCAGGCGCCATTACAAAAGGCTGAACAACTTGTCCAACATTGGTCGGCCAGGGTGCGAGTCCGGCCATTTGTGCTGCCACCGGTGCAAGTTCGAGACCAATGATGGCCACCACTGCACCCATTACGGCGGGAGGCATCACGATGTCGATCCACCGGATACCCCAGAATTTAACGACATACGAAATGGCAATAAAGAATAAACCGAAAAAGATAAATCCTGACTGGGCATGACTAAATCCGCCATAAGAACTGATGATCAGCATCGCGGGTGCAATAAATGCAAAACTTGATCCCAGATAAGCCGGTATTCCGCCTTTGGTAACCCAAGTATAAATCAAGGTTCCGATACCGTTCATTAATAACGCGATAGCCGGGTCAACGCCCAAAAGAATCGGAACCAGAATGGTGGCTCCGAACATAGCCGTTAAATGTTGAAAACTTAGCGGCAAGCTTTCCAGGATGGGAAGCTTTTCGTGAATACCAATAATTCGTCTTGCCATTTACAGGTCTCCTTCAAAGATTAAGATTAGAAATTCAGGTCGTTTTTTGAACAGTGTGAAAATAACGATTGTTTTTAACCCTGCCCTCTTTAGCGTATATTACTTATTCCTGAAATATCAACAAATATTAAAAGTAGAAGAGGCAAAACCTTTCTTGTTGCCTCCTCTTCATAAAAAATTATTGTCAGGATTTTCTCTCTTTTTTTATACTAAAAACAAATCAATTTTTAGAATTTATACCAAAGAGAGGAGTATTCGGGCTAAATTTGCACCAACCTTCGCAACTTTTAGGGCATATGCGTAAGAGCAGGAGTAGATGTGCCTTTTTTTTGCAACTTTTTAATTTCAAGTTTTCTTTTGGCAATAAACTCACTCAACTCCTTTTCTTTTTTGCTTGTCAGAGGTTTGCTTTGGATTACAAAATCAACTCCATCTGGTTCTTTAATATATCCAATGATATCAAGGTTTAAAATATTTGTCAACTAATTTTTTTTGCTGAAATGGTATCAATAACCATTAGGTGTCCGCCAAAATGATATGCTCCAAGTATAACGCACTTCAATCGTGTTTTCAGCGCCTTGAGCGCTAAAAACAAGGAATTCGGCTGTGCTGTTTCTGATCAGTTTTTTGTCTTCTGTCATCTGTTATAAACTGAGGTTCATTTTTTGAGCTTTTTTATTTCTTCATCGAAGTCCGAAATCCATGTATCATCCTGAACCTTTCGGAAATTTTCATATTCGACTTCGGCTTTTTGCCTGGCTTGTTCTGTCGAGATTGTTCCGCTGTGTTGCAATATCTCATAATTGCTCAACTCCAGATATGCGTCTAATTTCTTGGTCCAATCCTCCATCGACATCATTATGCGTCTGCGTGCCTGACTTTCGGCAAAGTCGAGAAGACCGGTTGCCAACAGGTTAAGTTGACTTACTTCATCTTCGCTCAGATAATTTTTGGCTATCGATGTATCCGACTTCAATATTTTTCCTTTTGGTGCTTGTTTCCAAGTCATTAAACCCATTTTTGGTTTGTCAGCATTCGCTCTTTCCGAAACAATTTCGGCAGCCGTTTTATGTGTTATTGCCCAATGCAGTTTATTCTGAACTTTTTTATAAAACTCTTGCGTTGTTGAAGTTTTGGAATCATAGTCTAAACTGCAATTACGGCATCGAGATTGTAAAAAATCACTTGTCTCGATATTTCCCGGTCGCCTTCTATTTGAACTATTGGAATTTTTCCAATAGTTGCACTTTCCTGCAGCTCGCCCGAATCAAAAATTTGTTTCAGATGATAATTGATGGTAGTGATGTCAACGCCAAACAGTTCTGACATTCTTTTTTGCGAAAGCCAAAATGTTTCGTTATTGAAGATTACTTCTATTTTAACTTTATCGTTCGATGTTTTATAAAGTATTATATTCGAGCTTGTTAAATCGCCAATCAG
The DNA here is from genome assembly GCA_038248385.1 of Bacteroidales bacterium. Lineage (GTDB taxonomy): Bacteria > Bacteroidota > Bacteroidia > Bacteroidales > Prolixibacteraceae > Aquipluma. The sequence goes on along the minus strand of JBBRXN010000006.1, from coordinate 2,153 downwards.
TTCGGATGCTGAAATTTTATCAGAATAATAAGCTTGTGCCTGCAATACAATCGCCCGTTTGTTATTTGCATTCATTGCCACAAGCAGGCAGCCATATTTACTCAATTTCAGGTTTTGAACATCGCGGTATGAGCCGGAACCAAGTTCAACCATTTCGTTGAACTCCACGAAATGGTCATCGATGGCATTGGCATTGTTACGACAAACCTTCATTGCTTTTTCCACCACAGGTTTGAAGTTTCGGTATTCGGCATAACCCAATGCTTTCGACAAATCACGAGCAGTCCAATAAACACGACCATTTTCATCGGTCTTCTTTATCGAATCAAAAATCGACTGAATATCTGGTATTTCACGTTTCATTCGGCTGTGCTGTTTCTGATTAGTTTTTTGTTGTCTATCATCTTTTTTAAACTATTATTTTTTCAAAACCAATTTATTCAGTTTGGATTACAAATCCACGGCTAAAAAGTGCCATTTGCAAATTGGCATTAGCGGTTGCGAACTTTAGTACATATCCGAAAAAGCAGGTTAAATTTGCATCAGCCATAGCAACTCTTTGGGCATATTCGAAAAATCCGGTTCATATTTTCTATCTATTTCCTTTTGCTCTATTGTGTGTCCTACACAACATCTGACAGTTTTTGGAATCATTAGCGCCACCTTTGCTCCATGTTGCTACATGGTCGGCATCCATATTAACCAACTTCCAGATTTTACTCTTGTTGGCATCATGAGCCATGGCACAAAGCGGACAGTTTGATTCACCTTTGGTTTCAGATTTAGCAGTCTGAGATGTGTAATTACTAATTTCCAGTCCAACGAAGCTGGCTGCCCGACTTGAGGGTATTTTGATATTAACGGTTCTGGCTTAGTTTACATCTTCGTTCATTCTAAGGCTTTGTTTATCCGCATGTAAATAAACAAAGTTAAAAATATTTTTGATGTTACTTATAGTCTTTGATTTATAGTCTACAATTAATGATTTTTGTTCAATGGATGTAAAGGTAAAAATAGGACAACGAATTAAGAAACTCCGTGAAACTGCTACTATGTCGCAGAAGGATTTGTCTTATTCTGCTGACTTAGATCGAAGTTACATCGCAAGTGTAGAAAATGGGCAAAGGAATATTTCTATTGTCAATATTGAAAAAATTGCCATTGCACTGGGCGTAACATTAAACGACTTTTTTAACGATGGCGAATTTAGCAATTAATCATACAGGTATTCCTTTTACTCAAGTTCAAATGCAGGCTGCACTTAATCAAATTAAAGCTGATATTGAAGCTGCAATTGTAGCAAACGGAGAAAGTGGTAAGAATGCACTTATAAGAACACAAAAACCAATAAAGCTAATTCATAATGTCGTCAAAAGTGCATTTTTGAATATTGGAGTACATCCAAGTCTCATCAATCCAGAATTGAGTAGATTAAGAAAGGTTGCTAATCCACCAGCTCGAATAAATAATAAACCAATTGTATTAAAAGATAAAGAATTGCCATTGGCTGGTTATTTAAAAACTAAAAACCAAGATATTTCAATCGTACCAAATAACATACATATCAATGAAGAAGTTTTAAGTTTTCCTACCTATTTGAATGGTTTCACTGATAGATATGGCTCTGCTTTTACAGAAGGTGTTTTGTCTATCAATGTTAGAAGCCAATTAAGCAGTGTTGCGAAAAATTTTGACACACTTTATGAAAGGACTTTTGCTGAGCTCTAAATTTTCATTTAAGACTTCCACAAATGGTTTTAGGGGAAGTCTATATGATTGTCGCTAAAGAATATGATTCAGATGAGGCAGCAAAAAATACAGTAGCCTTCAAGAACTCTGAACATATTGAGAAATTTATTTTAGCGTTTCATGCGCTGAATAATCGAATTGACATCACCGATCCATTATACAAATATGAGAGAGTTGCATTATTGATTGTAGATTTTAGCAGAGCTGTGCCGAAACTATATAATTCAACACAAGAACTAAAAAATGATGGGTTGATTCCACAAAATTCCATTGCGAACATAGATCCACTGTCTTTCAATGGGTTTGTGAGTGATTTAATGCAAATTTATCAAACAAGATTTCCTGCAAATACATTTATTTGATACTTTTCTATAAGAAATTCATCAATTTCAAGAGGATCGTTT
>JBBRXN010000005.1:0-89126 GCA_038248385.1 Bacteroidales bacterium | reverse complement strand
CTTCAATTGGATTCCCATTGTCATAAGTAGAAGAAATTATGGAGATACTTTTAGTTGAAACAGTATTTGTTTCATTTATCGAACCTGAAATTTGACCATTTCCACTGCCCATTGCTGCGGGTTGAATACAGTTAACTTCCTTAATAACTGTGCCTTTATCCGGAATAACAATGTGTTCTGCAGTATTCCAGTCAAGTACATTGCCAACATAGGTTGGAATAAATGTCAAAGAAGTTTGAAACGGAGTTGTCAAAACAATATATTCCCCTGAAGGTACCGGGACAAAAGTGGTGTCGCCAGCCTCTACAGGAAAAGGATTTACGATACTAAATGAATTGCCGTTTTTCAAATACAATTGATAATTAAGTTCACTGGAAGGGATAACATCAGTATTTAATTTCGAAACAAGTTTCAATGTTGCAACAGGTGTTCCATTTTTAACAGTAATTGTATTGGTTGTTAATGTTAAGCCTGGAAACCTTGCATTGGTCATTTCGCAATAGTAATCGCCAACCACTGTTGACATGTATTTCCCGGTTTGGTCAGTTCCGGTTAATAAAATTCCATCTTTATACCACGAAAAAACAGTTGCAGATCCACCAATTGTAGCTTCTGACGAATAATCAATTTCCTGGCCGGCAGAAATTTCTAAGGCTTCAAAAATTGTATTTTGTGGGGAATATGTGTAAGTGACATAGGTAGGGTTAGGCAATGGCATTTGACTGAATGGGATGTTATTATTACTACAATTTAATGTGGCAAGACTAGTCAGGCTTGAAATGTCCAATGATGTAAGTTGATTGTTTTCACATCTGATAAAATTAAGCTTTGTCAATCCTGAAACATTAAGCGAAGTGAGTTGGTTGCCGATACATTCCAAAGCTTCCAGATTTGCCAATCCCGATAAATCAAGCGAGGTGAGTTGATTGAACGGGCACCATAAGGTTTGCAGGTTTGTCAACCCTGAAACATTTAATGTTGTTAACTTCTTTGAATCAAAGTTTAAATCGGTTACCCTTTTAGGTGTTGAGTTGTCCCAGTCAACTCCATCCCAGGTTCTAATTTGATTTTCATCAGTCCATTCTGTTTTTAAAGGCGAATCGGCAGGGGCTTTGTCGCGGATGGTTTTAAGAGCTGCCACATCGTTAGGGTCGTAAATAGATGATTGATTATTATGATAATAGTAGTAATTTTTATATGTAATTTCACTATTCCCCTGCCATTGATTATATTCTTCGCTTTCCATTAAATTATCTGCATTGTATGTGTAGTTATCCTTAGTTTCATGAGTATCCACTTGACCTCCAATCCAATGTGTTTGAGTCCAGGAACTAATGTTGTTATTTGAATCATAAGAATATTTTTTCAAGTAGTAAAGAACCCAATTTGTGCCATCCCAAATACTGGTCAACTCATTTGCTAAATTATTGTTTGATGTGTCGTACGTATAATTTATTGAATAATCAGCCTGCCAATTTAGGCCATCCGAAGCGACTGAGGCCAAGGTGCTTTTTAATTTGTTGAATGGGCCATAAGTATAATCTTTCTTTGAAACACTTCGCCACTGATTATCCGGGGTAATGTAGTTGGACCACAACTCACTTACCATATTGTTGTTCGAGTCATAGGTATAATCCAGTTTTATTGAGTTATGCCAATTACCGTTACTCCAGTGTTGGATTGCACAAATTATCATATTGCCATTAGAATCGTAGGAGTAATCGTCTCGCTGCCTATTTTGCCAGTCACTATTTATCCAATCCTGATACAACAAACTTACTTTGTTGTGGTTGGAGTCCCATGCGTAGGTATCTTTTACGCTATTCATCCAAATGGTACCATCCCCTGAGAAATGATTTACATTAATTAATTCATTGTTTGTGTTATAAGTATTTACTGATTTGCCGCCTAATGACAATTGTGGAATTTGAGTGTTTTTGATCCAATAATATATGCTGTCAAGTTGTTGTGTTGTCGCATTTTTTTCGAAAGAAGCATTCTCTATCAATTGAGGTGAAGCTTCTTCGGAATATATAGGCAGGAAAGCTGCACCTTTTTGAAAGCCATTGTTTTCAATGTTACCCAACAAAGATTTTTCATTGAGTTGCTTGCCAATCTGAGATTGATCATTTGGGTCGAAATCGATAGTTTGTCCGTAAGAAAAAAGGATTAGGACAAACAAAATCATGGTTAAGTAAAATTTTTTCATGTTCATTCAATTTTAATTTATGGTCGATCACAACACCTGACAATTAATAACCTGCATTTTGAGTTAAATTGGGATTATTGATTAGAGCTGATTGTGGTATCGGTAACAATAGCTGATATTCCTGAATTTGCAAAGTGCTCAACGCGGCATCAAATCTCTTTAAGGTGTAAAATGTGCTACCTTCAAATTCAAGTTCAATATTCCACTGCTGCATAATTTTGGTTGCATCAATCGTCGATATTGTAGGATCACCTCTTCTGTTTTTTAAAATATTAGTATATTGAAGTGCAGCTGCTGAATTCTGAATATTGAAGGAAGACTCACTTGCTATTAAAAAAGTTTCAGTATATCGCATGCCCGGAACATAAGAACCTTTAGTAAAAAAACTGTTAAACTCGGAGTTCCCAGTTTTTCCAAATCCCCAGAATATCTCAGGATTTCCCTCCATGAAATTAGTAGCATTCGGACTCAACATAAATAGCGCACTATTTCTTATTTGTTGAGTTACACTTAATGCTTCATAATAACTCTTTTCCATTAGATATGCACGAGACAACAGTCCTTGAGCAAAACTTTTTGGGATTCTGAAGTTATCATTACCAATCCATCTTTGAGGCAAGTAATCAACTGATTCAGTTGCATCTTGCTCTACTAATCCCAAAACTTCAGCAGTTGTGTTTCTCGGAATCTTACTTTCAGAAATTGCCATATCAATAGGTACACCACCAAACCAGTTTAGAAGATTTAAGTAAACATAGGCCCGTATAGTTTTTGCTTGAGCAATAATGCTATTCCTTGTTGGCTCATCACCAACATTTACTGCACTACTTAAAATGAGGTTTAATTTATAAATCAAATGGTATGAACTTGTCCATAGCGCTGAAACCTTTTCGTTTGATGCATTCTGAGTATGATCATGAATCTCATTCCAGGAGTTTGACAGGGCTTGAACACTGTTTGCATAGTTGCCATCAAATAGGTATTCAAATTCAATATATTCCCTGAATTTCGAATAACAAGCTAAAAGAGAATCATTAATTCCGGATTCTGTTTGTATCAGTGGATCCACATCTTTTATACAGCGAACTGATAAACCTAATCGGGAAACATCAGTGTGTTGCTCGATACTTTCATTAATTGCAAACATGCTGCAACTTTTAGAATAGGAATCGAAATTCGAAGAATGCCACCAACCTCCGTAAGTATTAATACTATTGAACACTCCATCACTTGTACGATAGCCTCCGGGAAGACCTGAAAATCCTTTAGCATTTGTCGCTCCGATATTGGGACTTGACCAATGTATTGTGCCGCTTTCCTTTAATTTTCCTCCGGTCACATTATCTCCGCCCAAAGATGTATTTAAAATATTCCATTCATTATCACTTGGAATATGCCAGCCTGCTGGGGCTAAATTACGTGAATCATATCCAGCAGACCAATTGTATAAATGTCCATAAATCTCAGAATTATTTATAACATTATCGAAATAGCAGTAAGCTCCGGTTGTTAGACTTCCCCATTGAGAATTATCTGTAACATTGGGCACTGGGTCGCCATTTCGATACTTAGTAGTTTTTAGGTTTATAGCCATCCAGATTTGGGTTCCTATTTGAACAACCGGATAGTTGTTACCATCGGCATCGGCGCATGGCACAAAATTAAATGTGATAACTCCGCTTTGAGTTGGAGTAATGGCGATAACGGTACTGTATATTCCAGAAACTCCGGTAAAAAGGATGATGTCTCCATTGTTGAACTGAATTGTTTCTACTGTATTTGCACTTTTAAATTTTAATGATTGCAGTTGATTTGAATTAGTTTCTGAAAAGCCTAATACAGTGCTTGATCTGGTCGAATTATTGCAAACCAATTTGCCGGTATAAGCATATCCAGGTGCAATAACCCTGACTAAAAAAAATCCTTGATGGAGGCCACTAATTTTAAATGAATTGGTTCCAGATTGAAAATTTGCTTTTGATTCCACTATTTTCTTTCCGTTAATATCGAAAAGGGAAATATTTCCTGTTCCAGCAGATGGAGCTGCAAATTCAATCGTACTGCTCTCGTTCATGGGATTAGGATAAATGTGCAATATCTTATCCGTCAAATTTTGAATTGGGGTTATTTCAGTAACTGAAAAGGGAATACTGAGTACTTCATCTCCTTTAATAGTTATACTGGTACCTTGGGTGAGATTATCAACTTTTACGCTGTCAACCAACGAACTAGCTCCCATTCCAACAAAGGTAAACTGAAGATTTTGTGCCGGTAAATTTAAGACACCAACAAATAGCAAAAGGGCTAAGTAAAATTTCTTCATGGCTTTGATTTTTTGTTATTTAGAACCATTCAAAATTACGTCAACTTAAGGCCTCAAAACAATAGTACTAAAGCACCATTTTTTTATCTGTTTTTTAATCACAATAAAAACCTTTTTGGATCTTTATATGTTTTAAATTCAGCATATAAGGCTATGTTTAGTTGATTTGTATCACTATAATTTGCTCAACCCATGAAAAGAGTTCAAAATTTCAAAAACTATTTTGAAGAATATATAGAAGTATGCAGGTTAGTTTCGTCTAAAAACAAGATTCTTGATTTGAAAGAGTTGGTAAGAGAAGATCCTTCCGGCAAAGATTTCAGTGTCCCATTCGGAATCTGGTTGGTTGATTATACGAGACGGAATTACCCGTATGTGAGTACTTATATTAAAGATATTAATAGCTACCCACGTGAAGATTATATTAAAAATGGTCTTGATTTTCATATGGGAATATGGCATCCCGAAGATAAAATTGTGTTCGAAGAACAGATTTTTCGTGATATCAAGGAATTCTGGAGACATATCCAACCTGAGGAGTTCCCCAGATACAGGTTTTCATTTAATCATCGATATTACAGAAGCGATGGAAGTGTTTCGCATATACTACAGCACAGCACTTACTTGGAACCGGAGGCTGGCATACCGATTCTTAATCTTGCTTATGTGACCGATATTGGTGATTTTAAAACTGATAATATTTTAATCCTGACTGTTTCACACCTGGTAAGTGGGTTTGGCTATGTGAAGGTTTTCTCAAAATCGTACAACTCGCAACAAAAATCATTTCTGTCAGCAAGGGAATTGGAAATACTGCGGCTTTCGCTTGAAGGTATGAGCAGTAAGATGATAGCAGAAAAACTGTTCATCAGTGTTCTGACCGTGAAGCATCATAAGCAAAATATGATGGAGAAGACATCCACCAATAATATTACCGGATTGATCAATCTGAGTCTTAAAAATGGATGGATATAATTAAATTTCTGAATAAAAACGATCTAAGATTGCCGCAAGTTCTCCTGGATTTTCATAAATGATAAAATGTCCACCTTTGGAGATGATTTGGATCTTTTGTTCACACAGATTATTGATTTGCAGCTTTTTTAAGTATTCAAGCTGAATAGCTACATCATCTTTGGCATGGATTACAGCTATTGGTTGTGAAAATTGGTTCAGCCTGGCAACCTGATCACTTACATGCTGGGCCAACAGCAGGCAACCCTCCCTAAATGAAGGACTTGTTTCCAATAGTGCTTCCTTTATTTCACTTTTTATTTGCTTGTCATTTATTTGTATCACAGCATTATAAACACGTTCTGCCTCATCTTCAGTCAGTGACCCCTGAAGATAGAGCGAAACATCATCAGTTAAAACATAGGCATTAGGCATATCATCCACTGATCGCAACGGAGGATGACCTACAACAGCGATTTTTTTAACTGCAGGAATCATATCAAAACATTCCAACAATATTAATCCACCCATTGAAAAGCCAAAAGCATCCACTTCAGTAATCTTGTAGTAACCCAAAACTGAATTGAACAATCCGGCAAGATTTTCTCTTGAGAAATCTTTCTTTGTCCAAGCTCCCGACTGTCTATGTCCTGGCAAATCAAGCGTGATGATATGATATTTCGGCTCTAAAATATTGATCAGCGGTTTAAAAAAACCGGAATGGGCCGAATTGCCATGAATAAAAAGCAACGCTGGGTTGGTAACATTGCCAAATTCGAACAGGGAGACGGATTTTCCAAAACAGGTAATAGTTGCAGTTTTCATCATATCCTAATTTCAATTTTAGATTCAACATTAAATACTTGATGAGCAAGTAATTTCTTTCGCTTTAATCAAAATTATCATTTTTTTTGATAATTTACTTCACAAATTAAATACTTTCAACCTGACAAAAGAGAATTTGATTACTTGACTGATTGTAGAGTAATTCGACGTAAAAAACCAATTCAACAATTCAGCCCTTTAACAATGACTATAACTGATAGTCAAAATTAATATCTTTGGGGTCGGAAACATAAGTTCTTTTTCGTCTCTAAGTATAATTTAAAAAACAAATCATGAATCTCGAAATACTTTGCACACAAGTTCAGGAACTGGCCCGTGAAGTTGGCCGGTTTATTTTTGATGAACGACTGAAATTTACTGCCGAAGATATTATCCACAAAGGAAAATCAGACATGGTAACTTATGTCGATAAAACTGCGGAAACCCGGATCGTTGCAGCTCTGCGTGAATTGCTGCCCGGTTCAGGATTTATTGCTGAAGAAGGCACCGCTGTCGATAACGGCGAAAAATACCGTTGGGTGATTGATCCGCTGGATGGAACAACCAACTATATTCATGGCATTTCACCTTTCGCGGTGAGCATTGCCCTGATGGAAGATCAGGAAATTGTGCTGGGCGTGGTTTATGAGATCAGCCTCAATGAAATGTTTTATGCCTGGAAAGGAAGCAAAGCATATCTTAATGGACATGAAATTCAAGTTTCGAAGGCGGCTACAACTGCTGATTCGCTAATTGCCACCGGTTTTCCCTATTACGATTTCTCGAAGCTTGACCAATACATGATCACGATGAACTATTTCATGCGCAACTCGCACGGACTGCGCCGTTTGGGTTCAGCTGCTGCTGATATGGCTTATGTAGCATCAGGAAGGTTCGAAGCATTTTACGAACATGCCTTACATTCGTGGGATGTGGCCGCCGGAATCATTATTCTGAAACAGGCTGGCGGCAAAGTATGTGATTTTAACGGAGGAGAAAACTACCTTTTTGGCGGTGAAATGATTGCCTGCAATGCCAATTATTTTGACGAATTTTACGGAATCGTTCACAAACATCTGGGATAAGATTGTAAATTGCATCAACTAAATTATCAATAAAATGGTCGAAAAAGAAATTGCCCTGATCAACAGACAGCTTGAAAGTCTGATTGCCAAAAACTTCGATCTGGAAGCGTGGAAAAGCCATACTATCATTTTCCTGGAACGCATTTTCGGAAAAGAAAGTAGCAAAGTGAGGATGATCAAAGAGTTGAAATACGATTATTCGAGTTGGAGCTTGCGTGATGCCGCCGGAACCGGGAAAGATTCCGATCCGGTGATTATGAAAGCACGCGAAATTCTGGAAGCTACCAAATTGGAATTGGAACAATTGGGTGTTCCGAAACAGGAAGAAGAAAACCTGAAAATCTGGTCATTGCTCGAAGAAGAACTTACCGGAAAACAAATCCGTGAAATCAAACTTGTTTTACAATCGGCTGAACCGGAGAAAATGGAAAAAATCGCCAACATGTTGTACAATCTTGAAAAGGAAAACATGGCCGTGGTGTTGGCCAAACTGTTGATTCCATGAGCAGAAAAGTGTTCAGTCGCAATGATCAGTCGCAGCAAACAGAAAAGCGGCTTGCAACTCACCACGAATAACAACCAACTGCCAATCAGCCATTAAACCATTAAACCATTTAACCATTCTGCCATTCAACCATTCAACCATTCCGACAATTTCATGAGCAATCCCAGAGTAGCGATCGTTATCCTGAACTGGAACGGAGCCAAACTGTTGCGGCAGTTTCTGCCTTCGGTAATCGAATTCAGTAAAGGAAATTCATCTGAAATCATCGTAGCCGATAATGGATCGACTGACGAATCGCTTTCGATCCTTAGAAATAAGTTTCCGGCAGTTAAAATTATTGACCTGAAACAAAATTTCGGGTTTGCCAGAGGTTACAATGAAACACTTAGACAAATCGAAGCCGACTATTTTGTGATCCTGAATTCGGATGTGGAAGTGACCGCCGGATGGCTGGAATCGCCGATCCAATTGATGGAAACAGACAAAAGCATTGCAGCTGTTCAACCAAAAATACTCAGTTACAACAAAAAAACACATTTCGAATATGCCGGAGCTGCCGGAGGTTTTATCGACCGGTTTGGTTATCCGTTTTGCCGGGGCCGCATTTTTAACGAAGTTGAAGCCGACAACGGACAGTATGACAATGTAGTTGATATTTTCTGGGCAACCGGAGCCTGCATGTTTGTCCGTTCTGACCTTTTTCGCGAAGCCGGAGGTTTCGACGCTGATTTCTGGGCACACATGGAAGAAATTGACCTGTGCTGGCGATTGAAAAACAGAGGATTCCGAATTGTATTTACTCCAGAAAGTAAAGTATATCATGTGGGTGGCGGTTCACTTTCGTACGATAATCCTCAGAAATTGTATCTGAACTTCAGGAATAATCTATGGCTTTTATATAAAAACCTGCCTTCAAATCAGCTTTTTTCCATTCTTTCAGGCAGGATGATCCTCGACGCAGTGGCAGCTTTTAAGTTGCTTGCTGAATTCAATTTTAATGGCATCCGAAGTGTATTGAAAGCCCATTTTCACTTTTATAAATCTTTACCAACTTTGCAAAACAAACGCAAGCAAGCCACACAGGAAAGTAGCAATCATGTCACCACCGGAAAACTAAACAAAAGCATCGTCTTTCAGTTTTATATCAGGAAACGAAAACAATTTAGTGAAATCCGGTTTTTATAAACCTGGAATTTGGAACTTGAAATTTGGAACTTAAAATATGGGAATGTTTGATGATATGTTTGATTCGGGATATGGCCAAACGCAGGTGGAAGGAATTGATTACGTTATGAATCCTGACGGATACAGGGTAATGACCGAATTCTATCTAATAAAACGGGGTTTTTGCTGTTCAAACGGATGCAAAAACTGTCCGTACTCTCCCAAAGCGGTAAAAGGAAACCGAAAACTCAGGTCGGATGTTGAAAATAAATACGAATTGTGATATAAACATTTCAGGAAGAAGATAGAAAAATCTACTTCTGTCCTGAAATATTTCCTGCAAAAAATAACGCTTTCGTTATGCCAGCGTTGAAATTACACAATTCTCTGCACCAAATTCATTGGGTACAAAACGGTCGGCTTCCGAATCATTTTTCCAGTTGGCACCGTCAATAAGATAACGGAACTGGTATTCTTTACCGGATTCCAATTCCAGAATAGCGGCAAATTCATTCGATTTCAATAGGGTCATAGATTCAGCGGCCATATCCCAGTTATTGAAATCACCCAAAACCTTAACTTCCTTTGCACCATTGGTTTCAGCTGCATCTATCCGGAAAGCCACTTTGCATACCGGTTTCGATTTCAGAAATTGTTTTTTTATACTCATCACTTTAAATTTTAAATTCAACATGTAATTTTGATACGACAAAAATATCTAAAGTATCGGAATATTTTTGTCTAAGTTGCTGGATACGAATTATTTAGCAATATTTTCACAATGAGTTAACATAGACAACAGATAAGTTGCTGATTAATAGAACACAACGTTTTCCCCCTTTATATTAATATTAGATTAAAAGCTTCATATACAGAACCGTGTTAAATGTATTGAGGCACAATTTATCCTTTCATGGTTCATGGTTCAGTTGCATGGCTTATCTTTACAGAAAAAAACAATGCATCCAAAAGAAATCAGAATCGTGTTCATGGGAACTCCCGAATTTGCTGTGGAGAGTTTAAAGGCTTTAGTTGACAATGGCTATCAGGTAGTAGGCGTTATCACAGCGCCTGATAAACCAGCAGGTCGTGGTCGCCAATTGGCCGAATCGGCTGTTAAAAAGTATGCTGTTGAAAATGGATTGCACGTTCTTCAACCCGAAAAATTGAAAAATCCTGAATTTATTTCAGAATTGGAAAGCCTGAACGCTGATCTTCAAATCGTGGTGGCTTTCAGAATGTTGCCCGAAATAGTCTGGAACATGCCGCCAATGGGCACTTTTAATCTTCATGCTTCGCTCTTGCCGCAATATCGCGGGGCCGCTCCGCTCAACCGGGCGATCATCAATGGCGAAACTGAAACGGGTGTCACCACATTTTTACTGTCTCATGAGATTGATACCGGGCAAATTATTTTTCAGGAAAAAGTGAATATTGCTGAAAACGACTCTGTGGGGGATTTGCACGACCGGATGATGGGAATTGGAGCCAAACTGGTCCTGAAAACGGTGAATGCCTTGGCTGAGGGCAAGATTGAAGCCATTGATCAGGAACAATTAATTGACAATCAGACAAAAATAAAACAAGCTCCTAAATTATTTAAAGACGATTGCCGGATCGACTGGAGCAGAGATACAGAATCTATCCGCAACCTGATTCGTGGTTTGTCGCCCTATCCGGCAGCCTGGACAGAATTGGTGCACACCACCAAAGATGAAACGCTGAATGCAAAAATCTTCGCAGCTTCACGCGAAGACAGCAGTTTACATGCTGCACCCGGGACACTTCAAACAGATGGTAAAAAATTCCTGAAAATTGCCTGCACTGACGGATGGCTATCAATTTCCGACATGCAGCTTTCAGGGAAAAAACGGATGAAGATTGATGAGCTGTTGCGGGGGTTAAAGGATTTGGGCGATTGGCGCATAAAAATGTAAGAAGTCCAAAGACCGAAGACCCAAAATGAATATTAATCGTTATTTTTGTATTACATTAACACAAAAGATCATGGGAGTACCTGAATTAAAAAAAGAACTTCACAATTATATCGACCATGCCGACGAAAGGTTTTTGAAAATGGTTTATGCAATGAGCAGGGAATACAAATCGTCTTCAATTGTTGGCTATAATGTAGATGGCTCCACAATAACAAGAGAAACCCTTGCAAAAAGGGTAGTTTCAGCCTCGGGAAGGGTAAAATCAGGTGATTTTATAACACAGGAAGATGTTGAAAAGGAGGTTGAAAATTGGTAAGCAAAAAGAAACTCCCCATCCGTTGGGACAGGCTTGCAAAAAATAACCTTGATGCCATTTTTAACTACATTGCCGAAGACTCGTTAGCGGCAGCCAGAAAAGTTAAAAAGGAACTGGTAAAGCTTGCTCATAGCCTAAATGACTTCCCTGAAAAGTTTTCCATTGAAGAATGCCTCAAAGATCTTCCTGGCAATTATAGGTCTGTATCAAAATGGAGTTACAAAATCATTTATGAAGTGACGGACGAATGCATCATCATTGCAGACGTTTTTCATACCAGCCAGCATCCATTAAAGATCAGAAAGCATAAAGAACAGGAAGACTAACCACACAACCCAAATCACTCCCCGCTAGTGCTGATTTGTAATCAGCACTTTTTATCAGGAGATTTGTAATCTCAATGTTACAAGACAACAATCCCGGCCAAATTGGTCGGGTGTTTTATCGCATAAGTTGTTTGAGTTTCCCTTTAATAATAAAAGCATCAATCAAGGTTTAACCACATCCTTATCCCTTTCCGGCATTTTTTCAATGGCTTTGAATTGGTTCAGGAGTTCTTTATCGGTTAACGAGCTTGCAGCCAAGTCATCGGAAGTACCGTTGGTCAGGAAATCGGAAGATACATTGAGCGAACAAATTGCAAAAAGAAACGGAAATCCAGCTTTCAGGGAAAAAACGGATGAAGATTGATGAGTTGTTGCGTGGATTCCATGATTTGGGCGATTGGCGGATAAAGATTTAGAAAAGTCGGAAGACCGGAGAAGGAAAACTTCTGACTCCGGACTTCGGACTTCTTCACTTCTTCTTGCTGAAATTGACAATCAGGAAATAAATAATAAATCCCATTGAAATAGAAACCAGTTCGATACCAAAAGGCAACATGCTGTTATCCATGAAATTGCGGTAATGATCATCGTTTGAAAACCCGGGACTTAGTTGGTTGATAATGATAAATCCAATTCCGGCAAAGAACGCGACCAAACCCCATTTTAGTGATGGGTATTTATTAACATCCTGATCTTCAGCTGTAGCCGAAGCTACTTTCTGATCCAGGATTCCGGCATTTTCGAAATGCCCTGCTTTAATGATTTTTCTCTTCAATAAAAAGTCAGTAAAACTTTTTATAATCTGATAGAAAGCGAAAAAGACTACTGCTGCCATCATTACTTCGGTCATAATTTTAAGTTTTAAATGTTTGTAAGATGTGACAGCAAGGTTTTATAAAATGTTGCAGATGTTTTTGATTTTTTTTGAAATAATTATTCCACTTACTGCAACATTTGCAGGTTAATTGTTGTCAAACTTTCTGTATGAATGACGCTGAACTTATCAATCAGATTTTAAAAGGAAACATGAACGCATTTACTTTTCTGGTCAACCGCTACCAGAAATTGGTGGTTCATATTACCGGCCGTTTGATTCAGCGTCACGACGAATTGGAGGATGTTTGTCAGGAGGTTTTTCTGAAGGTTTTCCAGAATCTGGGAAAGTACCGTAATGAATGTAAGTTATCGACCTGGATTGCCACCATTGCTTATAACACAAGTATCAATTATCTGCGGAAATTCAAAAAGGTGATTGAGGTAAATCCGGATGATTCCGTTGCTCTGCGAAATCTGACAGATTATAAATCAGCTGATTACGAGCAGTCTGATCTGCATCGCTATATCAGGGAACAAATTGATTTATTGCCGGTTCAATACCGAACCGTTTTAACCTTGTTTCACCTGGAAGAGTTTTCTTATCAGGAAATTGAACAGATTACAGGAATGCCCGAAGGAACAATAAAAAATTACCTGTTCAGGGCAAAAGCGCTTTTAAAAGAAAAACTTAAATTTGTAGTTGACGAGAACAGTTTAAAATCAGTGAAGGAGATTACCAATGAAAAATATTGAACTTGATACTATTATAGAAAAGTCATTCAGCGACGAACCTGACTTTCAATTACCGGCAGATTTTGCTCAAAAGGTAACGTTCTCAGTTATCAGACATGAGCAATGGAAAAATGATCTGGGTGACTATCTTTCGCTTACGGCAATAATACTGACCTTGCTTTCTACTGTTGGTGGATTGTATTATTACATTGACAAATTGATTGTTATGCGGTTTTTTGCCCTTGTATCCGAAAATATTGTTCAGGTAATATTTGTAGTTTTCATTCTGAATTTCATCCTTTTTGCTGACCGGGTTTTATTGCGCCTGCTATTCACGCGATGGAACAGAACCACATAGAAGGAAGCTCTCAGTTGCATTACTCATTCGCAGAGAGTAAAGGTCATTCATTGCAATCGCACATTATTAATTTGTAAATCTATGACTATCAATGACTTAGATCCTCAACGCTTGAAATTTGAAATCCGGAATTTGGAACCTGCCCGTTCATTTCCGTGGCTTTTTATTCCTTAGATAAACGATTTGTCCTTTAATGGGTTCATCACCATCCTTCATGCGGTTTCTTCTCAATAATGGGTTCAACTTCAAGGCATATCTTTGAGCGATATAGTGCATCGTGTCTCCATCTTCGGCAACATGTTGCTTATGTGCCTTGTTTGCTTTTTTATATTTTGCTTCGAGATACAGAATCTCGTTTACGCGGGTTTGTCTGCCTTTTTCAAAATCGTTGTAGGTTTGTAATTCCCAATCTTTCAATGCCAATTCTTTGGTAATGCTTTCATAACTGTCACCCTCTCCCACTACGATGGTGCGCAATCCGTTCCGCATTTCAATTTTATGCGATGCATTGGTTTTACCAAGGGCCGAAGGCTTCACTTTAACAGCAGACGATTCTTTTTTTACTGAGGCCATTTGCCGGTTATCGACATATTCATCGTAAATATTGAGTTTAAATTCTTCAATAATTTTGATCAAACGTTGAGCATAAGAAGGATCAGTAGCATAACCAGCCTTTTTCAAGCCATGAGCCCAGGATACATAGTCTTTAGGATCGAGTTGAAAAAGAAAGCCATAACGACTTCCGCTCATTAAAAAATTAGAATGATCGATATATGAAGCTTCGGCATGTTCATATTTTCGGAAACACTCCTGACTTGAATCATCGTCATGGTAAATCTTTTTACCTCTCCATTCACTTTTACATTTTATTCCGAAGTGATTATTTGCATCTGTGGCCAATCGGCTGTTGCCATTTTGAGATTCCCAACATCCCTGTGCAAGTGTGATACTCGCAGGTATCCCGCTTCGCTGCATTTCCGAAATGGCTAATTTATAGAATTTCTGAATGTACTCTTCACGAGTAGATTGCTTGGGCAGAGCTATTGACTGAATAAATGACAATAAAAAAATGAAAAGTATCGTGTTTTTAATCATGACTACATTAATGTGTATTTCACAAAAATAAGAAAATGTTGTTAGCAAAGTCAATTGGCAAATAAGAACTATTAACGTACATTTGGACAAAACTGCTTAATGATGAAAACGACGGAAATCAAAATTGTAGTATATGAATTTCAGAACATTGGGGAATTGCCTGAAAATGACCAATTACTGCTGAATGAAGCCAGAAGGATCACTGCTCTGGCTTATGCACCCTATTCAGGTTTTCATGTCGGAGCAGCAGTTTTGCTCAATAATGGAGTGATCATTACAGGAAATAATCAGGAAAACTCAGCTTATCCTTCCGGGTTGTGTGCCGAGCGGGTTGCATTATTTTACGCCAATGCCAATTATCCTGAATCTGAAGTGAAAGCAATTGCCATTTCAGCAGCAAAAAACAATATTTTGGTAAATGAGCCGGTAAAACCTTGTGGAGCTTGCAGACAGGCCTTAGCCGAAGCTGAAGTGAGATTTGAGACTCCGATCCGGATCATTCTCGATGGTCAGGATTCAATTCTGGTATTGAAGGGTGTTGAGAGTTTATTGCCGCTGAGCTTTTCAAAACGAGCATTATAAAGAAAAAGGGACCGAACCCGAAGGCGCAATCCCTTGACAAATCACAACCTTTCAGCGATTATTGAATTTCGATCTGTCTGATAGTGCTATCTTTTTGCTCTACTTTTCTGGGAAGTTCGATGAGCAAAATCCCATTTTTGTGGGTAGCATTGATCGCAGATACATCAATATCCTTCGGTATTGCAAAAGACCGCTGAAACGATGAATACCTGAATTCAGTTCGTACAACATTACCTCTTCCCTTTTCTTCCTTTTTGTCCTTCTTTTCAGAATAGACCATCAAATAATCATCTTTCAGATCAATTTTGAAATCCTCCTTTTCGAGGCCTGGAGCTGCAATTTCAATTTCGAATTTGTCGCTGGTTTCGTAAATATTTACAGCCGGTGTCGATTTCCAGCGTCCTTCCTCAATGTAATTCGGAAGTAGATTTTCGCCAAATAATTCGTCGAATATTCCAGGTAAACTTCTGGTTTTAAATACTGGTAACATAGCTTAATCCTCCATTTTTTAAGTTATACATTTTTGTTTTTTGTTTTCAGCAAGGCATATTTCAAACAAAATACCAAAAGTTATACAACTGATTGATAGCGAAATAATGTCAGTTTTGATGTCATTTTTTCAGAATTTAAAATACAGGAATGACAATTTTTCAGAAATTTAAAATCTGATAGATACTGTTCACTGCCATTTTTTAAACCCAACAATAGTGCTTAAATTCGCCACCCAAATCTTTACTTATGAAGCACCGTATTTTCGCATTCAGCCTGTTGTTTATTTTAAACACAATTTCCCAGGTATTCGCCTGCACCAATTTTATTATCACTAAAGGAGCCAGTAGCGATCAATCTGTCATGATCACTTATGCAGCTGATTCGCATACGCGTTATGGGGCAATCGCTTTTTATCCGGCTGCAGATCATCAACCGGTTGATTTGTGCGAAGTTTACCATTACGAAAACGGGAAACTGTTGGGAACCATTCCTGAAGTTGCCCATACTTATTCGGTGATCCAGTTTATGAACGAATACCAGGTGGCCATTGGCGAAACTACTTATGGTGGCCTCGATTCATTAAGTAAGCAGCCCGGTGCTATACTGGATTATGGTTCGTTGATGCGGATCGGTCTTCAGCGTTCAAAAACAGCCCGCGAAATGATCAAGGTAATGACTGATTTGGTTGCGCAATACGGTTATGCCACCAGCGGCGAGTCATTCTCCATCTCTGATGCCAACGAGGTGTGGATCATGGAATTGATTGGAAAGGGCAAATATGAAAAGGGCGCTGTTTGGGTAGCACGCTTAATTCCTGATGGTTATGTGAGTGGTCATGCCAATCAGGCCAGAATCACTACCTTCCCATTTCAGAAAAGCAACAATTGGAACGATCCGAAACAAACGGTTTATCATTCGGATGATGTGATCAGTTTTGCTAAAAAATATGGTTTTTATCAAGGTAGCGACAAATCCTTCAGCTTTTCTGATGTTTATAATCCGTTAAACTTTGGAGGTGCACGCTTTTGTGATGCACGGGTTTGGTCCTTTTTCAGAACTATCAATAAAGAGATCAGGGAAAATCAGGATTATACCAACTATGCTTTGGGTCAGTTTGTTCGCCATCCCAATAATATTGATCAAAGTCCGAATCCAAACGGATACGTTTCAAACCGGTTGCCCTTGTGGGTAAAACCCGATGTGCCGGTTACACTTCAGCAAGTAAAAGCAGCTATGCGCAATCATTTTGAAGATACGCCACTCGACATGCGCAATGATCCGGGAGCAGGGCCTTTCAAATCACCTTACCGCTGGCGCCCGATGGAATTTGTGGTTGACAGTGTGATGTACCTCAACGAACGTGCGGTATCAACCCAGCAAACCGGGTACAGTTTTGTGGCACAATCGCGCAATTGGCTTCCCGATCCGGTTGGCGGAATCTTCTGGTTTGGAGTTGACGATGCCGATGGTTGTGTTTATGCACCAATGTACTGCGGAATCACAAAAATTCCTGAGAGCTATGCCGTTGGCAATGGTTCGATGATCAGCTGGTCAGAAACTTCGGCCTACTGGACATTCAGCCAGGTGAACAACTGGGCCTATTCGCGCTACAACCTTATTCATCCCGAAATTGAAAATTATCAGGCGCAACTCGAAAATCAGTTTATTTCTGAAGTTCAGGTTACCGACAAGCAGGCATCAGAACTGTTCAAACAAAATCCTGAAAGAGCTGCTGATTACCTAACCGGCTATTCCGTCTTTTCAGGAAATAAACTGGTGAGCGACTGGAAACTCTTTTACCAGTACCTGTTTATGAAATACATCGATGGAAATGTAAAAAATTCAGAAGGGCGCAAACTTCTCGAAAACGGGAACGGAAAAAACATTCCGAAAGCGCCTGCTCAACCCGGCTATGGCAAAGAATGGGAACGGATCATGATTCAGGGAACCGGTGATAGGTTGAAAGTGCCGAAAGAAAAATAATCAAGAATGAAAGTTTATTCCTGAAACAAAAAGTCCAACGACTTTACGCGATTAAACACATAAATTCGTCGGATTTTTTGCAGTAAGCCACTTAAATTCGGCTGACTTTATTTCACCTGACAAATCATCTTCCTATTTGTTCCATAAATTTGGGATACCACCATGACCATGCGGCTTCACCGGGGCTTGATCAATCGGATTAATTTTTCCGGAATGAATATCAAATAAGCGTTTGGCAGTTTCCATCATGGCTTCTACCTGGTATTTGTAGGGACGATCGGTTACATCCACCAATCCGCAGTTGTAATTTTCCCCATCCCGTCGGCCTGTCATATCCTGATCGCACCACTGAAAATAAGCTGTTCCAACCAAACCCGGATGATCGTAGGCTCTTTCGGTATAGTAACGGTATGCCACTCCTCTCTCCTGCTGCGAGTTTACCTGCCAAAGCGATTGGGCCATACCCCGGTCAACGGTTCCGAAATGGTATTCACCAATGATCATCGGCAATCCGGTTATTTCTTCTGCCCGATCCATCATTTCTTTTTTTGGGTAAAGATCATAACAGTTGAAACTGAACACATCGAACACTTCCTTGCAGATTTCCAGGATTTCACGGTCAATTCCCATCACATTTCCAAAACGGATGCCCAGATTGAGGTGGTTGGGATCATATTTATACATCGCATCGTCAACCGTTTTCAGAAAAATACGGAAAGTTTGAAAAACGAACTGCTTCCGTCGTTCCGGTGTATCGCCTTGTGCCAACCATGTTTTCAATTCGGTTTTTATTGGTCGCTCAGCTCCTTCCATAATCATACTGCAAAGTCGCTCTTCCTGCTCGAGCCACGAAGGTTCGTTGCCCGTGAAATATCCAATCAGCCATGGATTATCCTTGTTAGGTTCAACAGATGATTTACAAGCTGCATCAATTTTTTCAGTATATCCAGGCGTGTAAACATCGGGCAAACCCATTATTCCATCTTCGATTCCTATGCCACGCAATTGCAGCATAAAAGCTTTCTGGTTCATTCGCATTACATCAGGATTCGACCAATTGCCGATTGTATTCAGACCCCATTTGTCCATTCGTTTGATGATCATTTCTTTTGATTTGGCTGGATAATCACTTCCAAATCTTCGGAATAAATTCCAGGTTCCGAATGATACTGATTCAGGTCTGGAAGGGTTCTGTAGTAAATTACCTGGAGGTAATTCCTTGTAAATTCCTTTTCGTTGATCCAGATCACGTACATTTCCGCCACCGCCCGGACTGACACAGTCAACTCCAACAGAAAGAAACAAATAACCTTCCGGATCAACAAACCACCATCTATTATTTATTTTTTCGGTCCTGAAAAAGCCGGTTGCTTTGGTTTGTGCCTGAAGATAACCTCCAAATTTTGAGTAGTTATATGGATTTTCTAAAACGATTTTAGTTGCCAATTCCCCGGTTGCCACATTTCGTACAGTGCGCTTTTTTGTTAACGAAATTTCATTTCCCTCAGTTTCCCATTCTTCCTTTAGCTGCTCAAGCGAATTGATTTTCCCGTCATATTCGCCCAGATCCCATTGGCCAAATTCATCGATAACAGGTTTTTCTCCCAGATATTGGTCACCGGGATCTTCCACTGAAAGTGAAATGGAACGAAGCTCTAATGTAGGATTTTTTATAGGTGCATTCATACGAATTCCAATGGAATCGACGCCATGAAGCGGACCACGTTTTCCGCCAAGGTTAATCCATCCGGTGTATCGCGGTTGGTTGTAGGTTGCTGCCAGATCGAGCGCTGCATCGGGCAAACGTCGGTAGAATTTCAATGGAATGGCCAGTTTATTCCAGCCGTTTGCTGTGTAACTCATCACGCGAAGTTCATTGTAACCGGTTTCTGTTGTAAATCCAACATGAAAACGTTGTGGCGTTGTTATTTTAAATTCAAGGACTACGAAATTGTAATCGTCCCAATTGGCAGGAAGCCCGGGAGAAATATCCCGGATGGCAAACTTTTGTCCTGAAACTTCCATGTTACTGTCGAACTGGATTTTGATCGGTCTTTGCCCAAGGCAAGAACTAACAATCAGAAAAAGACAAAAAACAAAAACGGAATAACTAAGTTTTAAGGTACGTTTCATATTGTAGGTTTAATAAGGTTTACTTTTCGTTGAGCAAATCATTCACAACATTTGCCATAAAAATATGGCTTTCCGCGCCATCAATCACGTATTCGTTTCCTCTCCAAAAGAATGGCCAGTCTTGCTTAATTTCAGAAGGCACAATACATTTGTCAGATTGAAATCCAATGACAAACTTACTGATTCTTTCTGGTGAATGAGAAAAACCCGCTGGCCTTTCAGGTCAAATATTTCAGTGGTGTGAAATACAAACCACGGCTAAACCTCATCCACAATAGCTGGAACAATTTGGATGTTCCAGACCCGACAAATTTCAGAAATACATCGTGATTTCCAGTCACAGGCGAGACTGCCGCCTTAAATTGTTTGAATTTGCCCCAAGCTCCGGTGTTGCTGATTTTACAGTCTGCAATTTTATACCGATTGGAGAAGTGTGTTAGTCCAATCTATTGTATCATCCTGATACGCAATTTGACAGATGCGATTCTTACTGGGAAATTTCTGCAGATCTGCTGCGCTGCGCGTATTCTGGACCTTCCAGATAGCTTGTGCCAAATTGCTGCAATCGCCACAGAAACAAAACCATACCGGTCGGGGATCCGGATTGTCAACGATGCTGATGATGGCGTTCGAAGCCTCACTCTCTTTGCCAGCACCAATATTAATTCTGAGCGACCCTGAAAAGTGACCGAACACAATTAGTCAGGTGCAGGAAACCGGGAGTCATGATTCTTGAGGTTCACATACACCTGGCCGTAAAGGTTAATCATGTCCAGTTTGTTTTGTTTATTCGCAATATTTGCAAAGGTGCCTGACGAGGCTACCGACCCTTCGACGTCGAACTCATTGGTGTAAAGCAGGAAGATTTGGTTGCACATTCGCGCAGGCTTCTATAATTTTTTGAATTGATTCAGGCGCAACTCTGTTTTTTTGCCAGCATGAAGTTGTGGCAACCAATCCTTTTAGGTCAATTTCGTTGGAATACAAGAGCAATCGAACAAACGATTGGGTATCGTCAGGGGTCAGCTTCAATATCTGACAAGATTATCACTCTATGTTTCAGAATTTCTTGTGCGAAAAGAGATTGAGTGAAGAATATGAACAAAATAGCAATCATGTAAAAAGCTTTTTTCATGATCTATAAAAGGTTTAAGTACTTTAGCAAGGTCTATTTATTCTTCGCCATGAATAATCATTTTCCGGCTCATTGTGAATTGACCTGCTTTAATCGAATAAAAGTAAATTCCTTCCGAGAGATTTTCAGAATGGAATTCAACTGTGTGCTTCCCTTGCGGGTATTCTTTCCCTGCTAATTCAGCCATCTCAACGCCAAGTGAATTATATACTTTCAATGAAACAAATGTGCCGTTTGGAATCTCAAATGAAATACTTGTTTTCCCGTTAAATGGATTTGGATAGTTTTGTCCCAATGCATAACCATTAATTGCTTCTGAATTTATCCCAACTGTTGAATTGCCCAATAATGAAAGCATTTTCGCAGCATATCGATTTCCTAATTCCCGGTAACCTGCCGAATTGAAATGCACATTGTCCACCGCATCGGTGCAGCCTTTCGAAGAAATGATGTATGAATTGGGAATAGTTTGGGGTAGCTTTGCAATGATTGAATTCATACTTGCACAAATGCCTCCCTGATCAGCATTCACGACTTCACCAGCAAGCAAGGGCACCAATTTTGGATCAAGATTCAGGTCTTTTATCAGATTGTTGTAAACTCCCTTGACCTTTGAAGGCCACTGGCTATCACCCGTATTTGATTCGCCCTGATGTAACAACATACCCTTGATGACACCATCTTTCTGTGCCAATTTTGCAATTTCGACAAGACGTGCATAAGGATTTCCGCCGTATTCGGTGATGATATCTTTAAACCACTTTTCAGTTACTGACGAAACATACGTCTGGTAATTATCCTTATCGAAAAGTTCAATTTTGCAACCACCGATGGAAACATTAATAACTCCAATCCTGATATTCTTCGGAAGGTTTGCGACCATGGTTCTACCGAAATAATCGGCAGGGGAAAGACCACTCCAACAACGGCACAAAGGAGGAATTGCGGTGTACCATTTTCCCTTTGTCCTTCCCAGATTTGAACAGTTAACAGCCTCCATTACCTTGAAACGACCATCTACTGTTTTATCTTGTGCTTCAATGGTTCCCTGACCCTCCATGTTCGACTGTCCGAAGCAGAGGAAAATGTAAAAGTTCGGATCTTGTGAAAAGACGTTCGAGGTCAATAGGAGTAATCCTAACATT
Organism: Bacteroidales bacterium; assembly: GCA_038248385.1. Lineage (GTDB taxonomy): Bacteria > Bacteroidota > Bacteroidia > Bacteroidales > Prolixibacteraceae > Aquipluma. Next base: position 67,011 of record JBBRXN010000005.1, on the reverse strand, counting down.
AATAATATTCTTGAACGCATTATCTTAGTTTTTAAAGTTTAAATTAAACAAATTCAAATCAATTGCATCGCCCATCATTTTATGTCCCGCAACATCAGGGTGCAGACCGTCATTTTGGAATGATGAAGGAAGTTTCAAGGTATCCTGTGAATCCCGCATCACCTGATCGAAATCAATCACCGCATCAAAGTTTCCACTTTTGCGAATCCAACCATTTACCTGATTTCTGCATAATTCGCTATTCGTGTTAAAGTATGAATTTCCTTTAAATGGCATGATCGTCGCTCCATAAACCCTGATTTTTTTCGCATGTGCTGATTTGATCATCTGGCTGTAAGCTGCAATAAGTCCATTTGCTATTGAGGTGGCATCATCTGCCGACTTTACTCCGCCAATATCATTTACTCCTTCAAAAATAATTGCCCAACGGACTCTTTGCTGATTAAGAATATCGCGTTCAAAACGGCTTATTGCTGAAGGCCCGAGACAGTTTTTAAGTACGCAATTTCCACCGATTCCCATATTGAGAACACCGACATTTTGAGTACCTGCATTTTTTAGAAGTCGTTCTGACAAAATATCCGGCCATCTGTTTTGCTTGTTTGTTTCTGAACCCCGCCCATCGGTAATTGAATTGCCAATAATTGCAACTGCCGCTGTGGTTTTTGGCGCTTTTACATCAATTCCGTTGATGATATACCAATGATCAGTATTAACTGAACCTGAAAAATCAACCGACGAAGTTTGGTCGCCTGTTAGCATGTACGACGTTGTGCGGGATCCGGGATGGCCGGTCACTGTTGCAGATGTTTCGCCAAAGTGGATGGTTATAGAAACATCCATCCTTGGGTTCAAATTGAAAGAAATTGGATCTGAAGTAATTGAAACACCCGGATTCATTCTAACTGACTCATTCCCATTAAATTTCAATTTCTGAATGGTGGAGGCATCAATCGTGCTACCTCCATTTGAAACGGCTATTTGGGCAGCATTCATTGTAACAGGGTTGGTACTGAATTCATTGGAAAATTTTATTCGTAATGATTTACCTCCGATTGAAACCCGGACCACCTGCCTCAATGAGTTGTTGGTCAAACCCGGTGATGGTGGCATATTCCCCGTTTCAACCAATTGCGGTGCTGTACTCCATGTGCCCACCCATAATTTATTTTCCCCAACAGTCGGCTCAGGCAAGATAGGATTTTTGGTTCCCCACCACTTAAACCATCGACGATAATCGACGTTTTCATAAGGACTTTTCATTACAATTGTGTTGGCAGTTGTAATTCCAAGGAGGAATTTGTCAACGAAAGCTTCTACTTCAGGATACTGGCTTTTTGGTAATGAACAGTGCGGATGTCCACTGACAATTGAAAAGCCCATTCGGTCTTCAATTCCAAATGTTTTCCAGACTTCACGCGCAGCCTGACTTGAAACGTAACCGGACTCATCTGCCAACCAGACATAATCCGGATTTCCAAGTACCAATAATGCGCGTGGCGCTATCATTGCCATTAATTCATGATGATCGTATGGTAGTTTCGTTACGTTGTTGGCAAATTGAAACAAGCTTTCCATGAACCATACATGACTGGTTGCTCCCAGTGTTTCCACCTTCACTGGCAATGATTGAGACACGCGCCACGCCGCCGCCCCGCCGCCACCTGATTCCTGTGCAATGGTAAGCGCGATGCGTTCGTCAAACGCCCCCGCAAAGAGCGCCATTTTTCCAGCAAAGGAGCAACCGGTTACTGCCAGATGATGCAAATCAATTGGGAGATCCTTCGAAACCAACTCCAAACCATCTATCAGGCGGCTGACACCCCATGACCAGGCACTGTAAGCGCCCATATCAATTAAATCAGGGTAAAGTTTGTTGATCGGTTCACTTCCGCGTTTTTGACCCCAAGCCATTACCTGCCCAAAGTTATATGCAATGGTAGCAACTCCTCGACTGGTAAAGAGTTCGGCTGGCAGGCTACCAGTTCCGCCACCCATCCCAATCACTGCCGGAAAGGGACCATTTCCCGCTGGAAGCGTTATTTTGGAGGTCAGGCTGAGCGTGTTGCCATTCACCGTCACATTTACAGTGAGAGTACCATCAGCGTAACTGGCTTTTATGTCTTCCGTCCGAACCGGCTTTTCACCAATCTCATAATGTTCAATTTCAGCTCCGATTTCGGCTCGCCGTTGACTCCATTTTTTGAATTTTGTAGAGCGACCGCTCCCATCAGACCACCCGAATGGGTCAGTCAAAGGCTCAATAACCGGAAGCTTGTCTAAAGTAGGTAAAACCGGCTTTGGAAATTTTGTCCCAGTATTCTCAACGTCATAGACAAGTGGAATTTTCTGGGCGAACGAATTGATAGCCAGAAAAGTATTAAATAAAAGCAGCAATAAACTTAATTTAATCCTCATTTTGGTTATAGTTTTCATATAGGTTATTGTTTTAGTTCTCCCAAAATATTAAGTAATTGAAACAATTTAATGTGGCATTTTTTATTTACTCACCCCACGTCCGCAAGCGGACGCCACCCCTCTCTTTTTTAAAGCTACTATATAGTCAGTGTCACTATTTTTCTCGGCCTGAAGGGTCATTATAATTCAGCCCAGGGTATAGGGAACACAGCGAAAACCGTCTGCAAGAATGTGATGAACAAAACAAATAACTCGTTTCGGATGCAATTGATTGGTATCAATTGCATGAAAACAGATACGATCTCTTTCGTCCGAATGTAGTATTTCTCTTTTATGATAGTTTTCATACGGACGATTTTTCGATTTGCTCTCAAACCCAGGTCGACACTTCCCGATTCTCGGGATCGTTTGCCCCGGGCTATTATCTTGTGGACTTTCAGTCCGTTTATATTTCGATCAGTCATTATTTTCGATTGTATAAATTGTCTCGCTTTTTATTTGCTTTGAATTTTTACCTGTGTTTCTTTCAATCCTGACGATTCTGCTTTCACATTTATCGTTCCTTTTTCTCCTGTTTTAGACCTGACAATTACCAATGCCAATCCGTTAAAAGCTTCACGCGAGTGAGAAGGAAAAGCGGTCATGTCCATTGAGTTGCCATTATCGGTGGCTACAATTTCACCGGGCCCTTCAATGCTGAATTCGATCAGGTTGTTTGATCGTGGTACCATCAAACCATCCTTATCCGTTACTTTTACGGTGATGAACGACAAATCTTTTCCGTAAGAAATGATTGAATTGCGGTCGGCTGTTGCTTGCAGACTGGTTGCTTCACCAGTTGTTTTCACCAACTCTTCTGCCCACTTTGCGCCGTTTTTGTAAGCAATCACCTTCAACTCGCCCGGTTCATATTTCACATCGTCCCAACGCAGGCGGTATTCATATTCTCCTTTTTTCTTTCTCCCCTGAGATTTGCCATTCAGGAAAAGTTCTGCTTCATCTCCTGAAGTGAAAACATGAACCGGTGTAATTTCGCCAACTCGTTCAGGCCAGTTCCAGTGTGGAAGTATATGTACCATTGGAAGATCGGGCCGCCAGTGCGATTGGTAGAGGTAAAACCGGTCTTTCGGGAAACCTGCAAGGTCGATGATACCTGTATAAGAACTTCTGGCTTCGTAATACGGAGTTGGTTCGCCAATGTAATCCCAACCAGTCCAGACAAATTCGCCAGCCACAAACGGATGTTTTTCAATAGCGCCAAAAACCCTGTCAGCAGATGAACCAAAGTCAACGGCATAAAGTTCGTATGAGCTTACCTGACAAATTTTTGAATCTCCACCGCGGCCATCGCGTGTAGGTGAACTGATGGCTGAAGTTACCGGAAACAGGTAAATTCCACGACTGCTGAATGCTGAAGCTGTTTCAGCACTTAAAATAACTTTGTTTGGAAATTTCGTATGGAATGCATCATATTGAAGTGCAGTGCGAATGCGATCAGTTCCTTCAAATTCAGGGTCCTGCCGAATTCCTTCGCCCTGATAGTTCAGCCCAATTATATCTGGAATTTTGGGTAATTCCATATCGGGCTTTGCAAAGTTCATTGCAAGAGTAGTTGGGCGTGTCGGGTCTTCTTCCTTCACAAAATCGTACAACCGTTTTGTCACAGCCGCACCTTCAGCTCCGGTATATTGTTCGCCTACTTCATTTCCAAAGCTCCACATAATTACTGATGGACAGTTTCTATCCCTGCGGACAAATGCCCGTGCATCAGGTTCCGACCAATCTGGAAAGATGAGATGAAAATCGTGTGGCGTTTTTTTCCGTTCCCATGAATCAAAGATCTCGTCAATCACCAAAAATCCCATTTTAGCAGTTAATTCTAGTAATTCAGGAGCAGGAGGATTGTGCGCCATTCGGATGGCATTACATCCCATTTCACGAAGTATTTCCAGTTGGCGTTCGGCGGCGCGGGTATTGAATGCAGCACCCAGCGCGCCCAAATCGTGGTGGTTGTTAACTCCTTTAATTTGAATACGTTCACCGTTAACGAAAATTCCTTTATTCGGATTAAATTCTATGGAACGGATACCGAATCTGGTTTCATATTGATCGATGGACTTTCCGTTTTGCATAACTGTAGTTACAGCCACATAAAGGTTGGGTTTCTGTGTTGGGGGTGGTCCCCAAAGTTTCGGTTTTTCAATTTTAACCGAACCTTTCACTTTGGTACTTTCGCCTGAAACGACCTTTGAATTTTGAGGTGCAAAATTGGCAACTGCTTTACCAGCCTTGTTGCCATTGGTATCCAAAGCATAAATAACTGTTGATATTTGAACTTCAGCGGTAGTCCTGGAATCGTTGTCAATGGTCACTTCCAAGTCGATGGTAGCCGATTCTTTGGAAATATCTTTTGTGGTTACAACAGTGCCGTACTGACCAACGTGAACGGGATTCGTTGTGATCAACCACATATTACGGTAAATTCCGCCGCCAGGATACCAGCGTGCCGAATTGTTTGGATTGTCCAGACGAATGGCCAATTGATTTTCTCCACCCGGTTTGAGGTACTGTGTGAGATCCAATCGCCACGAATTGTAGCCATAAGGCCAACCACCAACCAGATTACCGTTTAGCCAAACCATTGTGTATGACATTGAACCATCGACATCAAGAAAAATTGACTTGTCGGTATCCGATGCTGGAATGTCGAGTTTTTTGCGGTACCATGCCACCCCGTTGATGGGCAAACGTCCCATTCCGCCGCCAACTTCCTGATTTCCACCTTTTTGAAATGGCCCTTTGATGGCCCAGTCGTGAGGCAAATTCACTTTATCCCAGGAGCTATCGTCGAAATTACCCTGAACAAAAGGAAATTTGCCACCAGGATTTCCTTCCGGACGTACATGCCGTTTTGCAGGGTCTTTAATGAAATTATTTCCTGAAGGTAAAATCCAGGGTTTTAGCACTTCCTGACTTGTTTCAACTGCGATGGCCTCAGTAGGTTTGGCATCAGCAACCCTATTTTCGGTATTATCAGAAATTTCGGGACGGACATCATAAATCAGCTTATCGGCTTTGGCTACTGATTCGTATTTGAAGAAACTCCAGCCATTATTGATAGAAATTCGCTGCCGGATAACTGATTGCTTTTGGGCAGCTGATGGCTGCACAAAAGCAATCAATCCGATCATGGTGAAGAATATCAATTTTGACTTCATCGGGCTTGCTTTAAAATTAATACTGAATTTCATTGTTACTTCTATTCGTTCATTTATTTATCGGTTGTAAAAGGCGAAGCTGGTAATCTCTCTTGATTATAAAAATTTACTCCTTCTGGATCGTCGGCCCAGACATACCGAACAGCTATCAGTTTGATTCAACTGCGCATAACTGTCGTTTCTTGCTTTCTGTTCCTTGTCCCTGACTTCGTCGATGTACGATTGATTCTTTTATACATCTTTCATAAATTTCAATCAATGAATACTGATAGATTTAGCTCAATATCATTTTGGAAAGATAAAATTAAGATAAATCCTACGCAATACAGAGAAGGTTAATTGAAACTATTTAAAACGTAGCCAGTCGATTTCAACCGGATTATTCCCTTTAAGCACAACTACCAGATGATGAACCCCGGTTTGAGGCTTCGATATTTTCGCATTTACTGTTGTCCAGCTTTCGCATTTAGGGATTTTCACTTCCGAAAGTATTGGTCCATCAACTTTATCCAAATGTATTTCAATTGTACCACCATTTGCAGATTGAGCCATTACCTCCAACGATTTGAATTTTCCTTTATTAAAAACAACACTATTGTATTTAATCCATGCATCTTGAGCTTTAAGAATTGTCTTCCAGCCGGTAAAAGTATTGGTAGAATCGAGGAATTCGATTGACGCACCATTTTTACTAATTGCACTGTATCTATCTATTTGAATTTTGCTTGAAGCAGCGGTTAATCCTACACCTCGAAGTGTTGGAATGACTTTCTGAATGGTACCATCAGTATTGAAAAACATACTATCAATGCGTACAGAACGGTTTTTATCGAATTTGGGCGAGTAATCGTTGTGGTGATAGAATAAGTACCAATGATTCTTATAGTTAACGAACGAATGATGGTTTGTCCAGCAACCGGTTGGCGATTCGTCCATAATTACACCAGTTACTTTAAATGGCCCCAAAGGGCTGTTACCAATGGCATACTCAAGGCATTCCGTTTTGTCTTGTACGTGTGGATAAGTGAGGTAATAAACGCCATTTCGTTCAAACAAGAATGGACCTTCTTTTAAGCCTTTCTTTGGAAGGTCATTCAAAATAGCTGGTTCTGAGGCGAGTTCCAGCATGTTGTTTTGTAATTTTGCACCATAAATGTTACCACCCGACCAATAGAGGTAGGCCTGCCCATCCTTATCGATAAACACATTTGGATCAATACCGTGAACATTTTTGATAGGAGTAGGCTGTGGAAAATAAGGGCCTTCGGGTTTATCAGAAACTGCCACGCCAATTGCAAATCCTTTTCCATAAGTGCTATCAGGTGCCGTTGGAAAATAGAAGTAATACTTTCCGTTACGCTCAACACAATCGGGTGCCCACATGCTAAAGCCCTTAGGATTTGCCCAAGGAACAGATGTTTGGCTTACAATCATCCCATGATCTGTCCAATCGGTTAGGTTTTCCGAAGAAAACACATGATAATCTTCCATGCAAAACCAATTTGGGCGTCCCTGACCTTCTTTTCCAAGAATATCGTGCGATGGATATAAATATACTTTCCCATTAAAAACCCTTGCAGTAGGATCGGCTGAAAACTGATCGCGAATAATGGGGTTCTGTGCATTTACGTTAATGCTAAAAAGGATGAACAGCAGTATTGGAATCAGCAAATTAGTTGTCTTCATATTTCGTATTTTGAAGTTATTTGTATCTGTTTTGGTGTTTGCTGAATTCTATATTATCGAGTTAATTCAACTACATTACCCTTTTTTGTTTCTACATCGTATTCGTAAATTTTCATTAAATTCATTGGAGTTAAAGCCTCTTTGTCGTGGTTCAAAGGAGTTTGAATATCAGAAATAGCATAAAATGGATTGGTATTTTCTCCCTTTACGGCTTTTAATCCTTTGCCTTTTAGCGGAGAATAGGAACGAACTCTACAAATTCCGCCTAGTGATGATTTGATGGTTGCTTTATTTAATTCAGCATTTTTCCATTGCATATCGACTTCAAAACCACCACGTGCTCTCAATCCACTAATACTGCCATTTTTCCAAGCCGAAGGTAAGGCAGGAAGTAATTGAATTGCTCCATCCTGACTTTGCAATAGCATTTCGGCAATACCTGATGTGCAACCAAAATTACCATCGATTTGAAAGGGTGGATGCGCATCGAACAAATTAGGATAAGTACCGCCACTGCCTCTATAACCAGCACCAGTAAAAGGTTTAAGCTGATCGGTTATGAGTTTATATGCATGTTCACCATCGAGAAAACGTGCCCACCAATTCACTTTCCAGCCCATCGACCAACCTGTTGATTCGTCGCCACGGGCAAGCAATGATGTTTTTGCAGCCGATAACAATTCGGGATTTCTGATGGGTGAAATTTGGTTCGATGGGAAAAGTCCATATAAGTGAGATACATGTCGGTGCTTATCGGTCGGATTATCCAAATCTTCCATCCATTCTTGAAGTTGTCCCCACTTGCCAATTTGCATTGGAGGCATTCGTTTCAACGTTTCGGCAATAGTCACCGATAATTCCTGATCTACACCAAGAATTTTAGCTGCTTCAATGGTTTTAATGAAAATATCAAATACCAATTGATTATCCATGGTTGTGCCTGCTGCCAATGTTGATGGACGACCTTCGGGATTGTTTTCTGGAGATATTGAAGGACAAACAACTAACCAATGATTGGTGGGTTCTTCTATTAAAAAGTCGAGGAAGAATTGTGCCGCATCGCGAATTATAGGATAGACTGATTTTAAGTATTCTTTTTCGCCATTGAAGGCATATTTATCCCACAAATGTTGCGAAAGCCAAGCGCCACCCATGGGCCACATTCCCCACGTCGAACCATCGATAGGGCCATTAATACGCCAAATATCGGTATTGTGGTGCAAAACCCAACCGCTTGCGCCATACATATCTTTGGCTGTTTGCTTACCGGTTTCCGAAAGTTCGCGGATCATTTGCAACAAAGGTTCATTCATTTCTGTAAGGTTGGTATTTTCCGATGGCCAGTAATTCATTTCAGTATTGATGTTTACTGTGTACTTACTGTCCCATGCAGGAAAAAGCTGATCGTTCCATATCCCCTGAAGGTTGGCTGGTTGACCACCTGGACGCGATGATGAAATTAATAAATAGCGGCCAAATTGGAAATAAAGTGCGACAAACTGAGGATCGTTTCCTTTTGCAAACTGCTCCAAACGTACATTTGTTGGATTTTTCATCGCTTTGGTTTCGCCCAAATCGATCTTAACTCGTTTGAAATAAGCTTGATAATCGGCAACATGGTCTTTTAAAGCCTGCGCGTAATTCTTTTGCAATGCTTTTTGCAAATAGGCATTTGCCCTTTCGTTCGCATTACCACTCACATCGTGGTAGTTATTAAAGCTTGATGCGATGGAAATGTAAATGATAACCATATTGGCATTGCTAACTTGCAAGGAACTGTCGGTTGCTAAAACAGAACCACCTTCGTTAATGATCTTTACAATTGCTTCAAACTTAACAGCACCTGTTATTCCTTCCTGATCACTGCCTACGCCAGACAAAATCAATTCGTTATTTCCATTTGTTGTCACAGAAACCACAGATGGTTTCGGCCGGTTCATTGAAGCTATAAAGTTGATAGCACCTGCTTTGTCGGCTTTGATTTGTGTGATAATAACCTGATCGGGAAAGGAAGAAAAAACACTGGTTTCGTATTTTACACCAGCCACTTTATAATGCGAGGAAACAATTGCTTTTGCCAAATCGAGTTCCCGATAATACTCCGTAACATTTTCATGACCCGTGAAATTAAGTTTAAGATTTCCTACCGTTTGATAGGCCATGCCATGTGATTTTTTAGTGATTATTTTCTGGTTAACCAAATCCTGCGCTTCTTTATACTTTCCTTCAAAGATCAATTTTCGAACTTCGGGTAATGCCTCTTTGGCGTCAAGGTTATCGTTGCGATTGGGACCACCTGCCCAAACCGTATTTTCATTCAATTGAATTACTTCGTTCGATGGATCACCAAATACCATCGCACCCAAACGGCCATTTCCAACTGGTAAGGCTTCCACCCAAATTTTCGCAGGTTCATCGTACCAAAGCTTTAACATGGATGCTTTTTGAGCATTTACAACATGCATTGCTAAAATTAGGATCCCAAAGGCTATTGTTTTTTTCATCTGTCTATAATTTATTATCTATTAGGTCGTTTAGTTCTCTTGTGCCAATTTGTTCACGGCATTTGCCAGAAAAACATACCATGCACCACCGTCGATGATACATTCGTTTTCGCCCCACAAGAATGGCCAATCATCTTTGTTTTCAAGATAATCGGGTTTCAGTAAAATCAGACCAGGAACTACCCCGCCTGCAATTGTTGTAAAATCGGCCCTGTTATTGCCATAAGCAACTTTCTTTGAATGAACTCCAACGGCATTTACAAACGACAAGTTTGAATATGGATGACATCCAAAAATATAATTAAGCCCCTGATATACATATTCTTTATCCATAATTTCAGGATAAGCTTTATGGATAAAATAGTTGGTTATTGCCCAATTAATTACGTTTGAAGTTCCACCCCAACCCCTAATAGCCATAGGGACTCCATACGGATTTTCCTTATTGTTTTCATCAATTGCTTCTTTATACCTGACCATAAAATCTCTAAGTTTAGCTTTATAAGCCGCATCCATGTATGGTAATGCTATCAATGCCGGATTAATACTACTTCTGCCTCCGAAACCCATTGGATTTGCGCCTTTTTTTGCGGTCGATCGTTCAAGCATTGGCCAGATTTTTTCCTGAAATCGGTCGGCATATTTCTTATCTTTTGTGGTAATGAATAACTGTAGTAGTGCATTTATATCAGAACCTCTGCCAAACATGGCCATTGGACTATTGTCATTTTTATCCATTTTTTTGGTTGTTTCATCAGCCTCTTCTAATAATCTTTTTGCACTGGCTAAGCTTCTGTCTGCAAGTTCATTGTTAAATCCTTTGAGGGTGCGGCTAGCTGCGGCCAATGTTCCGGCAGTTTCATAATCCAAAAATGTCATCCGGTTGGTAAATGCCCAACGGTCGTCTAAAGTTCCGCTTGACAAGCCATCTGATTCATAAGGTTTCAGTTTTGGATTATATTGAAGATTATCCGTTTCATTAATCGCGTCTCCAAGGTGATGGTATTGATGAAGATTGGGAACAATAATTCCACGTACCGGGTGACCAATATTTTCACATTGTGCTACCAGGTTCAGGGTTCCATGTTCAATTTGTTGCAGAATGTCAGGCTTTCCATCCGGACGGTGAATATCCACATATCGGGTTTTCTGATCAATGTAAGTTTCATCACGGTCAACTTTGAAATTTTCCCAGGATTCAACAAAACTTGAAATGACACTGTTATGGGAACCTGTTTGAATATCGAAGTCGCCGGCATCGAACCAACCACCAACGGCCATTCCCGGAATACGTTCCAGTGGTTTATATTTGGTATCAGTAGTTGGCCCCTGAGAATAACCATCAAAATGCTGATGATTTATTGGCGCCTGAAGGCAATCATCCAAATAAGGAGCGCCATGCCACACGCGATAAGCTTCATTAACGAACATGTGATCCATTTGAACCGGAAACCAAACATCCATGGTAGGATGCCACACATTATCATATACATTGGGGCCAATCGCGAAAGTATTTGTTTTCTGATCGCCATACTGAATGAAATATACACCCGGTTCCTGAATTGAACTGAAATCAAATTTAGCATAGTTGTAACGGAAGTATTTGCCCCATACTTTTACTTCACCGTTGTATTTCTCAACGAATTTGCCTTCCGAAGTAACCTGAAATACTGAAGCTGATTTTAATGGTGTATCATTCTTATCGAGTTCAATAACTGCCACTTTTTCCTGCGCTGGAATATAACCCACCTGCGGGAATTCAACAATTGGCGTTCTTTTCCAGTTTGGAATAGCATAGGGTTCGAGGTACCAGGTCAGTACTTTTCCGGTTTTATTGGCAGGAAGCAAACTGCGAACAATAAACCATCCGTTTTGACCCTGGTTACGTCCATCGAACAGCATTAAACTTGCATTCGGAGATTTTATAGTTACCATTCGCTCCTGATCTTCAGGAGCCAGAACGATAGTTTTTCCCGTAGCTAATGCATTGGTGACTATAAATTCGCCTCTTCCCCGGTCGTCAAAAGTGTTGTGTCCTCCAAATTGAGGTATCTTTTTACTGATTGGTTCAATTTGTGTATTACTGGCCGGATATCGCGGAAAAATACCTGGATTTCCATCCATCAAATAATTCTTTTCAAAATAGGCAGAAGGAAGAAATTCCTGATTGTATCCGACAATTCCTTCCAGTTCTTTCGGAAGAGGTTTGTCCAAAAAAACATCGATTTCTATACCATTGCCATTGGCAGTAACCTTCACACGCGAATCAAAATTAAATTCTTCGTACCGCAAAGTTACTTCAATGCAATTGTTTACTTTATCGACTTTCCGATCGATCATTTTGGGAATTAAGTCCCATTGTTCCGGTGTGTTTTGCAACCTTATGGCGCCACCGGTTGAGGTTCTTACTTCGTGGTGTATAATTTCAACCCCGGCAGTTTTTTCATCGAAAAACATCCCATTGTACTGGTTACTAAAAACAAGAACGTTTACTCCTGAAGTTTCAAAATACTCCAGATCGTTCAATTTTAGTTTCTGCCCAAAACCTAGATTTGGAATCAAACAGATAATCAGTATAGTAGTAAGAACTGCTAATGTTAGATTAAATGTTTTTGTTTTAAACATGATAATTGGTTTTGGTTTTTTGGTTGTTAGTTTTTTCATCTGATGATTTATGATAAATTAAATTTCAGTTTACGTTACTAATCTGATCAGTGATATGAAAATAATCGAAATCGGCATATCCATCAGGATTTTTTGACGCGTAGTTAAACAAGCCGAAACGATATCCCATAAAGTGATCTAATTTGTATTCCATTTTAAGCTGAGAACCAATTGCTGACCATGATTTTCCATCGAGACTATAGAAGAAATGAGCAATATCCACTTTGTCCCTGAAATCACATTCAGCTTTCAGATAAACCGTTTCCTGATTAAATGGAATTTTCTGGGCCTCAACTGGCCTGCGACCTTCGCCATTAACCATCACGATCGACTTACTGCCGTTATCAACTTTAATCCCAACCTGACCGAATTTGCTTTGTAGCAATGCAAGTCCAGCGAAATCGCCATCCTTCATACCAGTAACATCCAGGCAAGTTACACCCGATGAAACCGGACCAATTGTGCGCTGTGTCAAGGTATTTCGAGTCTGAACAAACAAGCTGTCAATGCGTCCGGTTGTAAGACGCAGATAACCTTTTCGCTGTGTAACCGACCAAAGTTTGTTGTCAGGATTGTGGTTCCACTGCCAAACCATAGGAAGAGCCGGGTCTTTTTTCTTGCGGGTAAATTCATCGGAATTAACAATACCAGGAATCAACCCTTTACTTGCGGGCAGGTCAAGGGTTTCAGGAACTTTACCGTCGATACCAATAACTGGCCAACCGTCTTCCCATTTCATTGGAACGAGATACGGGATGCGACCAACTGAACCAAAATCTCGAAATAAATAGGCAAACCAACGGTCATCAGGAGTGTCAATTATTCCACCTTGCGCAACTCCAAAATCAGCCAATCCCAGTTTACCTTCCCAAGGGCCTGTAATTTTATCGGCCCTGTGCATAACAACTGTTCTCATGCCACCTCTTGGCCAGGTAATATTGAAAAGATAATATTTATTCTTCACTTTAAAAAGCTGAGAACCTTCGGCGCCAAGCATAATATTGTCACCTGCGGGTGTACTTGCATTTTCAATAAGAACCCGATCTGTTCCATCTTTTGCACCAGAAAGATCCGCATTCAATTCAACCAAATGAAGTTTTCCAGCGCCGTAGATCAGATATATACTTCCATCATCGTCGAAAAAGAGGCTATGATCATGATAAGATGGTTTGAATGAATGCCTTACCCAAGGTCCTTTTTCAATGTTTTTGGTGGTATAGATGTAGGTTTTTCCTGTTGTTTGAGCGAAAGTTGAAACATAGAACATTCCATTGTGATAGCGGATGCAACTGGCCCACGATCCTCTGCCATAAGTACTTTTACCATTAACCAGATTCATCGCATCAACGTTGGCCAATGTATCGTAAGCATAGCTTATCATTTGCCAGTTTACCAAATCTTTTGATTTCATGATTGGCACACCAGGGCTCATGTGCATCGTAGTGCTACTCATGTAGTAAGTATCACCTACACGAACCATCGACATATCAGGCACATCGGCATATATGATCGGATTTTGGGCTTTTTTTTCCTGAGCCGAAACGATATTACCACATAAAGCGATCAGAGAAAAAATGATTATTGAAATTTTTAGAGGCATAATAAAATTTATTTGTTGGTTTTAACACGAATGACAGTTAACGACATGGCTGGCGCTGCATATTCAAAGTATTTGCCAGTTTTAATTACAGACTTAACAGGAATGACTAACTGCGAACCTTCCAAGGTATTTTCTGCTTCCGGACTACCGGAAAGTAATTCCTGTTCAGCATTTGGAAGTAATTTACCAAACCTTGAGAGGTTGACTTTCATTGGCTTTACCTTATCCGAATAATTTACCATTTTCAGAATGATATCGCCTGATTTGCTATCCTGAACACAGGAAGCAGCCAGAGTGGAATCTTTTTCATTTTTCGAAATCACTTTGTCGAACCAGTAATCACCCTGATTGGCCGAGAACATTTTTTGCACGTAGTAATTCGGGGTAGGACAAATGGTGGTATTGTTGAAGAAAATCATGTCTGTTTTCCATTGAGTGAAATTCTTTTTGGCCAGCATTGGCGCATACGAAGCCATCCGAACAACATCACCATTGCGTTCAAGTCCTGTCATGTAGACAGCTTCTGAAATTGCATTTCGCAGTTTATTGCCCCACGAAGCATATTCGCCGAGATAAACTTCGCTTGCTTTTCGCTTGTACGAATCGTATCGGTGCTGATTACTGATAAACCATGCCGGATCGGTATAATAATGCTCGTCAACAATTGGAACTTTTTCTTCATTTGCGATTTTCCAGCCTTTGTCAAAATCTTCACCACTATGGAATGGACCAACTGTACCAATAACCGTAATTTCAGGATGTTTTGCTTTTACGGCTTCATAAATCAGTTTAAACCGTTCTTCAAATTCAGGGGTCATTTTATCTTCATTTCCAATTCCGATATATTGAAGTTTAAACGATTCGGGGTGACCAGCTGCCGCGCGTTTGGCTCCCCATTCCGAGGTTGCTGATCCATTCGCCCATTCAATCAAATCCAGCACTTCCTGAATATAATTCTGTATTTCATCCATTGAAAGCGCCCTTTGTCCAGTTCCGCCAATCAACCATGTTCCTCCTGAATTCTGGCAACTAACGGCAGCAGGCAAAACAGGCAGAGACTTGGCGCCAATGTCTTCACAAAACTGAAAAAATTCAAAATAACCCAAGCCTGCCGTCTGATGGTAACCCCAAATGTTGCGTTGCTCTTTGCGAGTTTCAATTGGACCAATTGTGTTTTCCCAACGGTACATGTTTCCCAAACCATCGCCATGTACCAAGCACCCACCTGGGAAACGAACAAATGCCGGCTTCATATCAGCCAGCATTTGTGCAAGGTCGGCCCGTAAGCCATTCGTCCGGTTTTTGAAAGTTTTTTCAGGAAAAAGAGAAATCACGTCTATCGCAAATTTACCTTCGGTAGTGGCCAATATCACCAGATTGGAAGTATCGCAACTTGCTGTTGAAACAAGGCTTGTTGCATATTTTTTCCACTCGTTTGATGAAGTTGAGAATTTACTTTCAGCAATGACTTTCCCTTTTGGCGTTTGTAAACTTACCTGAAAATCTATCGGCGTATTTGAAAGCTGTTGAGCGAACAAAGCCAGATTGTACTTTTCGCCAGCCCGGATTACCATTCCGTCGAATCCTGAATTTTTAAGACCTACTCCAGAAACTCCGATGAATTTGGCCTCGTGACCAACATGTTCAACATCGAGAACCATATAATGCGGATTGTTTGGATGAACCGGACTACTTGTTTCAACGCTGATGCGTCCATACGAAAAGCCAGTTGTTGTATAATGCCAGAATGAATATGGATTCCAACCTTTTTGCTCTGTCGGGTTATATTCAAATGAGCGGTTTTGTACTAATTCGGCATATAATCCGCCATCCGCCGAATAGTTGATGTCTTCAAAAAACAGTCCGAATAAATCGGAGCTGATTTTTTTACCTCCTTTGGCTGGTTGTGCAATTGCAGTAACTGTTGTCAGAGTATAAATCAGTACTAACAAAACTACCGCAACTTTATTGAAGATTTTCTTTGTGATTTTGTTCATACTAAACTTTTGATTTATTCAATATTTTCAGAGATTTTTTGGTGTTATCTTATTCAGGTAGCGCAGTATTCCCCGAAGTTGCGTACAATCCAAGCAGGCAACCAGTAAATCCTCCGGCCATGTCGGTTGAGAGAATATCACCCGAAACTGTTCCTCCCAGATTTTCAAAGTTGGTTCCATTGGTTGAATAACTAAACTGGTAATCGTCGCCTTTTGCTGAAACCTGCAAACGAACTGGGTTGCTGATGTCGATTTTGGCGGCGGCAACAATTTTCGAATCCGTTTCGCGACTCCTGAATTTTCTAGAATTTCGCTGAAGCAACAAATAGTAATCGGTGCCTTTTTTGGTAATTCCAAAAACGTAGTTGGAACTTTCGCTTTGCATGGCCACAATTCCGGCTAAATCCTTTTCCGATTCGGGTTTATAATTTATTGTAACAGCAAACGAAAAACTGTTGTGCATCTGCCTGTAAAATAGCGTTGAAGTAGGTTTTAATTCTTTCATGCTTGCAGCAAATGGTTTAATCAGCAAACCTTCTTTTGTTACCGAAATAAAATCTTCGCGTGGGCCGCGTAGTCCAATCCAGCGGTAATCAAGCTTTTCAGCTTTAAAATCATCAGAAAAAGTAAAGTTGCCATTCGGGAAAAATCCGTCCTGACCTGTTTTGTTTTCTTTCACTCCAACCGGCATTTTAAGTTTGGGTTCCATAGGAACAAGGCCATTTTCAAACACCGGAAATTCTCCTGACCAATCAACCGGTAAAATAAAAGTTTCGCGACCTGTATTCACTCGCTGTTTTTCGTTGGGACGAACAGCCAAAAATACTCCGTAATACTTTTTATTATCAGGTCCCAACACCAAATCAGCATGTCCGGCCCAATCTACTTTATTGGCGCGGTCTTTGGCAAAATGACGTTGCGTTAAAATCGGGTTGCTGCCTGCCGGAATGTATGGTCCTTTTGGACTGTTGCTTACAAAAATCACTTCGCTATGCCAGCCACCGGTGCCACCTTCGGCACACATTAGATAATATTTACCATCTTTCTTGTAAATGTGTGGCGCTTCAATCCAAATTGGTTTTTTTGCCAGATCAACACCACCGTCGACAACTATCTTATCGGTTCCGGGAATAATTTTGTCGTTTGCCACATCGTATTCCCACACTTTGATTACCCGGTGACCACTGTAGATTTCCTTGCCTTTATCGGGAGCATCGTTGTGAATCACATATCCTTTTCCGTTTTCATCAAAGAAAAGCGAAGGGTCGATTCCGTTAAAATCGAGTTTAATCGGATCACTCCAGCCTTTCAGCGGGTCTTTTGTTTTGACCACGATATTTCCGAAACCGCCTGCAATTTCGGTAGTAATCATGTAAAAAGTATCGTTATTCGGATTATACAAAATCTGAGGAGCATAAATTCCGGCGCTGATTCCACAATCACTTACTTTTAATTGCGAAACACGGTCGAGTACATGTCCGATTTGTTTCCAGTTCACCAAATCTTTTGAATGAAATATTGGAACTCCAGGAAACATTGCAAATGACGAACAAACCAGATAGTAGTCATCACCTTTTCGGGTAATACTCGGATCGGGATAGCAACCCTGCAAAATGGGATTGTAAAATTCATCAGCTTTCAAGGGATTATCCTTATACACCTGATCATCTCCCTGATACACAAAATTTGAAAATACCGGTAGATTTTCAGCAGTTTTGTTTGTCTTTTTATTTCCACAAATACCGGAGAACGCAAACAAAAACAGGGTAGCTGTAATTAGAACCTTTGTTTTGCTTTTCCAAAAATTTAAACTGGTTTGTATTTTTTTCATTGTAGTTGTTTTTAATATGTAAATTTAATTTTTCTTATCAATTAAAATGTTGAATCTCCCCGTGGCCAAATAATTGATGATGTGCTTTTCGAGGACAAATTCTTCGTTTTCAATATTTCTTTTTTATCAAAGCAGATTATTTAGCCCATTCCTCACCTTCAGGTGTCCGTCGCCATTCGAAATATTTATCCAAAACCTGTAATGATTCTGCGCTTGGCACTGGGCCAACATGCGGAGTTGGTCCGAGAACCATCACTTTCGGATTCGCGATGCTAAATGCAGGCCATTCAGGAACTCCATTCCCATTTGGATTACCGTTTTTGGCAAAGTTTGTCCAATAAGTTGCCATCGATTCTGAAATTTCAAGATCGGATTGAGTTGTTTGTGGATTGTTGGGATCGATACTTTTGAAAACATAAGCAACTTCCTGTCCATGTGGCGAACCATATCCGAAACGTGGTGAATCTTCAGGATAATCCGGATGCTGATCAAAATAATAAAAGAAAACTTTTGATTTCCCGGTTTCTGATTGCAGCTTTGCCCAAGCCCATGTTTGCCAGCCGAATGCGGCATCTCTGGCGAGGTCGCGTGCAGTTTTTGGAACCGAATTTTCTCCGGCTGGATATGCTTTTATTAATTCATCAGCAAATTTACCATAGCGAGCTTTAACACCTGCAAAGTAATCTTCCGGCGTTTTTTCTCTTGAAAAACTGGCGCCTTCATCCGAATTGTAACCAATTAAAATTGGGGTGTCATTGTATTTTCCAGCTTCGTACAATTTATGCTGATCATCGGGGATTACATAGCCATCTGTGATTGGCCAACCGCCACCCATTCCCATACCTAACGGAAGTTTATCTGCAGAGATTTTACGCAATTCAGCAATTGACGAAACTCCTAATTTTTGAGCATAATCTTCACCATCAGCTTCAGCCTGTTTTAGTGTTTTCATGTTTTCGCCTGGGTAAGTTTTAGCGCGTGTTGGACCAAACGAACCACCACTTTCAGAAATAGCGCCATGAAACAAACCTTTAGCCAATGGTGACGCACACAACATGCTCACCGAAATTCCACCTGCTGATTCACCGAAAATGGTTACTTTATCAGGATCACCGCCAAATGCTGCAATATTCTTTTGTATCCATTTCAAACCATTGATCTGATCGAGTAAACCATAATTTCCTGAAACATGGTTGGGATTTTCAACACTTAGTTCAGGATGTGCAAGGAAACCCAATTGACCAACCCTGTATGCAATACTTACTAAGACGACTCCTTTTTTTGCCAGTTTCGTACCATCGTAACCGGGTTCAGCTGTTGAACCGAAACTAAAGCCACCGCCATAAATCCAAACCAAAACAGGGATTTTTTCTTTTGCAGATTTTGCTGGTGTCCACACATTCAGATACAGGCAGTCTTCACTTTTTCCTGATGGCGGATTGCCTCCCTGAAAAGCAGCGGGTGCATACGTTGTTGTTTGCTTAACGCCCACCCATTTTTCGACAGGCTGAGGGGCTTTCCAACGGAGATCGCCAACAGGAGGCGCTGCAAAAGGAATTCCCTTATAGATGGTTAAATCTTCTGTAACGGTTCCTTGAATCAGACCACCTTCAACCTTCACTTGTCCGGGTTGAGCATTTGAACATGAACTGATTAAAACGATCAATATTGCCGAGAATAAAAGTGATAAATTCTTCATTGTATGTTTTTTTATTTAAATAATCTGGGTGCAAATTCATTGAGATCTCTTCTCCAAGTCAGCCATTCGTGAGCGGTGTTCTGTGATTCGTAAAACACATATTTAATACCCTGTTTTTCTAACATTGTACGAAATGCTCCAACAGAATCAGGGAAAGGATTTGGCTCTTTGCTTCCCAATCCCAACCATAAAACCTTAAGCTTTTTGTTGAGTGCTGCACCATCATTGAATTTGCCGTCGAGGAATGTAACTGGGTCAATTTCAGCAGTACATGGGTAGTTAGAGGTTCCGCTAAATCCGCCGTAAGAAGCAAACTTGTTGAGATTGTTCATGATGATCCGCATCGTTTGATTTGCACCCATCGACAAACCAGCGATTGCACGGTGTTCACGATCAGCAATAGTGCGAAATTTAGAGTCGATCATGGGGATGATTTCCTGAATCATCACTTCTTCAAATACTGAAGCAGGACGAGCTTCTTCGTTCGCATTATCCTGAGGTTTATATGCGTAACCATTGTCCATAACGATAATCATTGGAACCGCTTGTTGGGCTGCAATCAGATTGTCCAGAATCAGGTTTGCTTTTCCCTGCGATGCCCATCCTGTTTCATCTTCAAAACTTCCATGCTGAAGATAAAGCACTGGATAGCGGGTTTCGGAATTCTTCTCGTAACCGGCCGGAGTGTAAACAAAGCAACGCCTCCATGCATTGGTTATTTTTGAAAAATAGGTATTTTCACTCACCAATCCGTGTGGGACATCCATTAAGGCATAGAACACCTGATCCACGGCTGGAATTTCAATACCACTTCCCCAACGACCTGCACCATAGAAGTATTTAGTACCCGGATCAGGAACCGAAGCGCCATCAATATTCAATTGATAATAGTGAAACCCTTCGTCCTGAGAGGCTGATTCACCAGTCCAAACGCCTTTGTCATCTTTTACCATATCGTATTTTACACCACCAATATCGAGTTGTACTTTCAGTGCCTGGGGTGCCAAAATATTTGCACGCACCCGGCCTTCAAAATTAACCTGCGGATATTGCTTACCCGGCTGGTTAACTTCCGATGGCTTGAAATCTTCCACTAAATCAGTCTTTTTTACTTGAGCAAAACCGGCCATGCTAGAAAGAAAGATTGCAAAAGCAATGATTAAAGGTCGAATATTCATAAGCGATGTTATTATTTGTTATATAAATATTAAAAGCAAATTCATTTCATCTTTGAAAGCAGGCATTTATCCATTAAATATAGCGTTTTATAGAACCCAGATGGTTTATAGAAAACATTTGATGTCTCTGACATCTGACACTATTCATTATATGCCCAAATTCTTTTATTCTTTAAATAGCAGCTGAGCCAATTTCTGAAGGCTGCGACGCCATGTCAGGAACTCATGAGCTGTATTTTCAGAAATATACGAAACTGCATTGAATCCGGCATCTTTCAAAGCAACCACTGCATTTTTCACACCGTCAGGTCTTTCTTTGCTTCCGCAGCTTATAAAGATGAGTTTAACCTTCGATTTGTCTTTGATATCTTCCGGACTGTAAGTGCCACCACTTAAAAGTGCGTAGTATGAGAATACTTCAGGTTTATTAAGTGTGATCATTTTTGTTTCCATGCCGCCCATTGATAGACCAGCCATTGCACGATGAGGCCGATCGGCCATTGTGCGGAAGTTGGCATCGACAAAAGGAATCAATTCGGCAACAAGAACTGTCTGAAATGGAGTGATATCGAATTCCCTAATTTTACCAAATTTGACTTCATTGGTCATTCCATAAGTCATCACAATAATGAACGGCTTGATCTTGCCTTCAGATATCAGGTTGTCCATGATCAGATTGGCGTGCCCTTGATTGCTCCAGGCAGTTTCATCTTCGCCCCAGCCATGTTGCAGGTACAGCACCGGATAGCTTCTTTTTACATCTTTGTCGTAACCCGGAGGAGTGTACACAAACGCCCTGCGTGAAGAATTTGTGCTTTTCGATGGGAAAAGAATTTGCTGAACATTTCCATGAGGAACGTCCTTCAATGCATAAAAATCCTGATCGTGAGCCGGAATTTCTATGCCACTTTCCCAACGAATGGAACCATAGTAATTTAAAGCTCCCGGATCGTTAAACACTCCGCCATCAATGGTAAGATGGTAATAATGAAATCCTTCATCCATAGGTCCTGCCGTAGTTCCCATCCATGAGCCATCCTCTGCTTTTGTAAGTGGAGTTCCTCCTTTAGCGCCGCCAAGTCCAAGGCTCATAACAATACTTTGGGCTTGCGGTGCTTCGATCTTAAATCGGACATAACCCTGTGAGTTTACCTGCGGATATTCTTTGCCTGGCTGGTTTAAGGTTGAAGCTTTGAAGTCTTCGATAACCGCTGGCTTATCGGTTTGCGCTATGCTCAGCAAGACGGATAAAGTGAGTAACAGAACGAATAATATTGAATATTTTTTCATGTGATTAATTCTTAAAGCCCCCTCCAAACCTCCTCCCGGTTAAACCGGGAAGGCTTAAAAAAGCTAAGTTTTCGATTTTAGTTTTTAAATACAAGTTGTGCAAATTCATTAAGTGCTCTGCGCCAGCTTTGCCATTCGTGAGCTGTAAGCGGTGAAACATAGAAATGAGTATTTATACCTGCCTCCTTTAGTTTATCCGAATTTTCTTTTGGGTCGCCACCAAAACCAGCTCTTCTGTTTTCAAGTTCGCGGCTTCCAAAGCTCACAAACACAAGTTTAGTTCTTTCTTTAAATCCAGGTGCTGCTGCCAGATCTTCAGTACTGATACTGCCACCGCTAAATATACCGACGTGTGAGAATACTTCGGGATGAGCAAGCGTAATCGTGCGGGTTTGCATACCACCCATAGATAGTCCGGCCATGGCGCGGTGCTGTTGATCGGCCAAAGTGCGATAATTGGCATCAATCATGGGGATGATGTCTTCCAGCAGAGTTTTTGTAAAGCCATCGGCCCATCCCTTTGGTGGCCAATTACCGCTGGTTCGATCAGTCGGTCTGGGCCCAGTCATGGTCCAGGTTCCGTTGTCCATCACAATAATAAACGGATTGGCTTTTCCTTCAGCAATCAGGTTATCCATGATGAGATTAGCGCGTCCCTGACTAGACCATCCTGTCTCGTTTTCACCGCCACCGTGTTGCAGATAAAGCACTGGGTAGCGCTTATTGGAATCTTTATTATATCCGGGTGGGGTATAGATGAAGCAACGCCTCATGCTATTGTTGCTTTTTGAATAATAAGGAAGCTCGATAACCTGACCATGAGGAACATTCTTCATGGCATAGAAATCCTGATCCTTGGCAGGAATTTCAATGCCACTACCCCAACGGCTGGCGCCATAAAAATACAGACTTCCCGGATCTGGAACTGCAGCACCGTCAACCCAAAGCTGGTAATAGTGAAAACCTTCGTCCTGAGGAGCAGACTCGCCTGTCCAGATTCCTTTTTCATCTTTAACCAGATCGTATTTTACCGCTCCGATATCCAGTTGAACCTTGAGCGCTTCGGGTGCCGAAATCTGAGTACGCACCCTACCTTCGGAATTTATCTGAGGATATTCTTTTCCGGGTTGATTAACCGACGAGGGTTTAAAATCTTCGATACTTTTTTGCTGTTGTGCAAAACACAATGAACCGGAAATGGTTAGTGACAAGATTAAATTAATTAGCTTCTTATTCATAATTCATTTATTTAGATTTGATTACAATTGATTTTCTGATTAAATATTACTTCAATCCACTGTTTTCGATGTGGAAATAATCGAATGAAACATCAAATGGAGAACCCGGTTTGGTGGTATCCGAATTGAACCAGAAAGTGCTTTTCATATACTGTGTGACGATACCGTCGCAAGCAATTAATCCAGCCTTGATGTCTTTCAACAGGATATTGGCTGTTCCAAGTGGTTCGAATTTCACTCCATCGAGAGAATAAAAGGCATTGTAAATACTCCCTTTCTTCACCAATTTAAGTATCAGAGCTTTATTCCCAATAATTTCATCTTTGAGGTTGAAGGAGACTACCGACTTTGCAATGTCATTTTCTTCCATGATCAGGTCGATTGTTCCCGGTTGCACTTGAGCCGGGTTGCCTCTGTTGGTTGTTTTAATAGCGGCCCGGAACATCAGTTTCACGAAATTTTCGTCATTTTGGCAAGCCAGAATTCCGGCATTCTCAGGCTGTGACGGAGTTCTTGAGCATACCAGTTTCGTTTCAATGGTCCAGTCGTTATTGGCACTCTGCAAAAGCACATTCTTCGCATTGTTGGTTGCTTCGGAAATGTCGCCAACTTCAGTAGTAATGGTAAGTGAACCAGCTTTTTTAGACAAGCTTTGGTTGGAAGGATTTTCCCTGATCCATTTCCACTGGCTACCCAATGCTCCATCAAATTCATCGCTAACCGATTTGACATCAAAATTCAGGTAATAGATATTCTTTTCAAGCGTAATATTGTCGATAAACTGAACTACAGCAGTTCCGGGAATTCCTTTTGCCTGTTCAATATCGACGGCAACGTTGCTTTCGATTGCTGAAGCTTTTACCACAGGTATTTTCGAAGTGCTACTCAATAAGAAACTATAGGCTTTCACATTTTTATCGAATCCGATAATATTCTTCCCGTTAACCGTGATTAATTGAGGACTCAGATCGGGCATTACTTTGATGGGATAATTGTTCGAAACGGTTTTGCCATCAACTGTTACATCAGCATAGATCAATGCTGCTCCAACTCCGGTAGCAGTTACTTTTCCGCTGGCATCGACGCTGGCAACTGATGGGTTGTTGCTTTTGTAGGCAACTTTAGCCTTCGAAATATCATAGAAGCTGTCGTCCGACATAGCAGCTGTAACACTTGTCTGTATAATGTTTCCTGGCCTTAACACCACTTGATTGCTCTCTGCAACAACCGTTGTCAATACCGGTTTATAGGCGCCACTCATTGTTGCTACCACCTTTCCTTTGATGTCTCTTGAAGATGCCCCGATTTCGAAAATGTATTTGCCCTGATCGAAGGTAATTTTACCTTTTTCTGCATCCCAGAACCAAAGGTCTTCGCAATTAATATCAATAGAAACTGTTTTTATTTGTCCGACCGGAATGGTAACCCGTTTAAATCCTTTTAGCCGTTTAATTGGCCGCTCCATTGAAGCCGGACTGTCTGGGGTTTTCACATAAATCTGAACCACTTCATCGCCGTCAACAGCGCCAGTATTTTTAACATCAACGTTCACCGTGATTTTATCGTTTGGCGTAATACTGTTTTTACTGATGGCGAAATTGCTGTATTCAAAAGTGGTGTACGACAAACCAAACCCGAATTCATAAGAAACATCCCGATCGTTGTACCAGTAAGTTCTGCCGTTTTTACCGTTACCTCTTAATGTATAATCGTTAAAATCAGGAAGGTCGTTTACTGATTTATGCCAGGTGACGTTCAGTTTTCCACCCGGATTCACATCTCCAAACAGAATCTTTGCCATGGCTGTGCCTTGTGCCTGACCATTGTAACCGGTCCAGATAATACCGGCAATATTGGGCAGGTTCCTGAATTGTTCCACTTCAACCATGCCCATGGTTTGCATCACCAGAATGGTATTTGGGTTAACGGCTGCAATTGATTTAATCAGTTCATTCTGATTTCCCGGTAAAGTGATTGAAAAACGGTCAGATTCTTCGCGACCTGTAGTTTGATCGGTGCCCACAAAAATTAGAGCGACATCAGCCGAAGCTGCCATGTCGAGTGTTTGCTGATCGGTACCCGGACTTTCAGCTTCGCGGTAAACCAGCACAATGGTTTGCGGGCCGGTAATGCCCAGTGTATTAATTTTTACTGAAACAGTTTTTGATCGCCCGAATCCCCTGAACCCACCGCCTGCCAGTTGCACGGCTAGTTTAACCTTTTCGGTTGCCAATACATTACCTGTGACAGAACTTACTCTTACTTCCAAGGTTCCTCCTTCACCCGATACATTCATATTAAACCGGATGGAATCGACATCGGTGATGTCCACATTCTTGTAGGCTGTCCAATCACCATCTTTGATGCCTTGGATGGATGTTCTTCCAAATCGTGCAGAAACAATCAATCCGGGTGCTGAAGCATCGTATTTTGTAGCATTGAATTCCTTCAGCACTGCACCTTTACGAATGGTTGTGAAACTGTTCATGGTAATGAAGTCAGTGTTTTTATTGGTATTTCCACTTGATTTGGAAACGACTTCGGTATTCAGATGATGTGCTTTGATATAGTTTTGGATTCCTGCCAGCGGACTGATTCTCAACTCCGGTTCAACCTGTCCGGAGTAATCGCCCAATTCAACCTTATCGGCCTGAGTACCTAAAATGGCTATCTTTTTAATGTCTTTTAAATTAATCGGCAATGCTTTGTGTCCTGTTTTCGAAATCACGTTATTCTTTAACAGAACCGGAGTTTTGGTTGCGATTTCGATGGCAAGATCGTTATGAGACGGGTTGTTAATGATGCTAGGTTTTATTGACAGATAAGGAACAATTTCAGGTGGATCGAATTCACCCAATCTCATTCTTGTTGTGAAAATGTTTATCAGCGCCTTGTCGATGTCGCCTTGGGTCAGCAAACCATTTGCCAGTGCTTTCGAGGTCTGGTTTTGATAAACGCCTCCACAGTCAATATCAACACCTGCCTTAATACCCATTGCGGCGGCGGCTTCATAACTTTCAGTATAATGATGACCTCTTACAATATCATCTATTGCACCACAGTCGCCGGTTACATAACCTTCCAGGCCGTAAGTTTTACGGGCAATTGTATCGACCAGAAACTTGTTGGCCGACATAGGTACGCCATTTACAGCACCATAAGCTGTCATGATTGCCGGAAGATGATCTTCCCTGATTAATGTCCGGTATGGAAGCAGGTAAAATTCACGCATGTCGCGCTTGTCCATGTTTGCACTTCCGCTATGGCGATTAAACTCGGTATTGTTGGCAAAATAATGTTTTCCACATGGCACTGCTTTAATATATTTTGGGTCATCGCCCATTAATCCCTGAATAAAACCTTTCCCAATCTGCGAAACTAGAAAAGGATCTTCGCCAAAAGTCTCGGCTGTTCTTCCCCATCGCGGGTCTCTTGCTGGTTCAATAACCGGCGACCAATAAGTGAGTGTGAAAATGAGATCGTGGTTAAATCCCCTGGCTTCATCAGAAATCACTTTCGTTTCGCGTTTGATTAATTCAGGATCCCAGGTGGCTCCAACGGCAACACTGTTTGGAAACGATGTTGCCGTCATGCCGCTGTTGTTATTCCGGCCAACCACCCCGTGCAAAGCTTCACCCCAAAAATCGTAGTGATTTACACCAAAACGTGGAACAGGTGGCATGGTATTCCCCAACTGACTTTGTTTTTCTTCAGGAGTCATTCTCGAAACCAGATCGGCTGCCCGCTCTTTAAAAGAATAAGAAGTATTCAGGTAAATGGGAACTTTTGAAACCTGAGTTTTGGGATCAACTGGTTTTAATGCCATAGTCAATCCGATGGCGATTACAGCTGTTATGGCAGTTACTAATCTTTTCATATAAATGATTCCATTTATTTTGAGGTGGTTAGACGGATAACTGTTAAAGAATTGCCCGGAAACGAGCGGGTAAGCGTTGTTCCCGATAATTTTATTGGTTCGGTCTTTGGCGAAACTTTGGTAGGTTCTTCCAAATTATTTTCATCCAACGGACTTGCAGAAGTTAAAACGGTTGCTTTTCCGCTTCCGGTTAGATTTGTAGCGCCTTTCAGGTCAATAGGAGCTGTAACCGCTTTTGAGGATGAATTAACGACTTTCAGGATAATATCTCCTGATTTATCATCACGGGCGGCGCTTACATTCATATTTCCAACCATCATATTAGCATCCGATATTTCCTGAATCAATTTGCCATCAAGATAACCTTTTACCGAGTTACCAAGGATTTCGATTTTAACATCATACCAGCGGTTCGGCTCAATAGTGGCAGGAATACTTTTGGTAGCAATTTCGTTTTCCATATAATGCACTGAATTGGTGTAACCACCTAAATCCCAGCGAATACGTTGCCGATTATTCCGGTTATGAAAATAAATCTGGAATCCATTTTCACCTGAAAGTTTGCGGGCTTTTAATGTAATTGTATAATCAATCCAGGTTGTGTCGCCCATAAATACAGTAACGCCCTGAGCCATACCCGATTGTTTTAAAATACCATTTTGAGCCGACCATTCACCTCTTCCGCTTCGTCTCCAATTATCATCAATTTTCGAAAAATCCGGTTTAAACAGAACTTTTCCTTTTGGCGAAACTACCTGAAGATTTTTAAATTCAGCTGAGTTTATCCATGTTCCCAAGCCGATACAGCCTTTTGATTTTGGTATTTCAACCAATGGAGGGTTTTCAATATTAACCGGCAATGTTACCGTTCCCTGATTGTTGGCAAACATTTCCTGAACATAGTAACTTGGTAGTCCAAACCACCGGTAACTGTCGTAATTGATTAAATTAACCGGCCAGGCTTTATGGTTTGCATTACAAAACAGCGGAGCATACGACCCCATGGCAACGATGTCAGAATTGCGTTCCATACCGGTCATCCAGGCTGCTTCACCTATTGCCCCCCGCAGGTTTCCGTTTCCGGTACCACTTGTTACTGCATATTCACCAACAAAGATTTTTGGTCCTTTGCGGTCGTAGCTATCGTATTTGTTTGCATTCCAGATGAACCAATCAGGGTTATTATAGTAATGCTCATCAACAATATTGGTTTTTGGTTCGGCTGGATAGCTTCCAGACCATTCATTAACTAAAAGTTTCATCTCAGGATATTTGGCAAGTACAGCCTTAGCAATTAGTGAATAACGTTCAGCATAATTTGGCCCACCATTTTCATTTCCGATTTCAAGGTATTTCAGGTTGAACGGTTTTGGATGGCCGTTCTTTGCGCGAATGCCTCCCCAAACCGAAGTTTCCGGTCCATTAGCGTATTCAATAGCGTCTAAGGCATCCTGTACCCATTGCCCCATTTGATCCATTGGCGTCACTTCCTTGTGCGACATTCCTACATTAATACAGAACAACGGTTCAGCGCCTAGATCCTCTGACATTTGCAAATATTCGTGATAACCAAGCCCATGGGTCGCGTTATACCCCCAAATATTCCACAGCGGGGTACGGGTGTCAATGTTTCCAATGGTATTTTTCCAGTGGTTCATGTGTTCAAAATCGTCACCTTCGACCCAGCAACCTCCGGGGAAACGCAGAAATTTGGGGTGAAGCGCATCAATTGCTTCCGATAAATCAACGCGCATACCATGGTTTTTCCATGTTTTATCGGGCATTAATGAGACCATATCAAGGTATAATTTTCCGCTGCCTTCGCCGGAAATTTCCAAATGTGCTTTCGGATCATTCCCTGAAGCAATTAACTGGGACGAGTAATATTGCCATTTTTCATCAAAACCTTTTAGTTCTCCCGATGCCAGTTCGCTTCCCGTCGAGCTTATTAGCCTGACTTTCAAAGGCGAATTGTAATTATCAGTTACCCTGACAGCCAACTTTAATGAATAACTTTGGCCCTGAACAATGTTCATTCCCCGGAAACCTTCATTTTCCAGTTTAAACGGGCCACCCGCATTTACCAAAAACGATTTACGGTTGAAAGCATTAAGCGGTGGTACGGCAGGACGCGATTGTACATTCGCACTGCTTACCGAGGCTTTACTTTTACCATCTGCGCTTATGAATTTCCAGTTTTGCAAGGTATCTGCATCTTCGAACGAACGGTTACGGACAAGTTCAGGATAAATACCACCGTCAGCTGAAAGGTTAATATCTTCAAAGAAGATTCCAAAAAGCGTAGGCGAAATTTTATGGCCGGGATTATTTACATCGACCGTTATTTTCGTCTTGGAGGCGCTACTGGCTTGTCCCTGAATGGCAGTAGTCAATATCAATATAAATAATCCCAGATTCAGAAGTTGATAAATTATTTTGTTCATAATCAGCTATTTATTGGTTTATATGATAAGATTTAGTTTGTCTTCCTGACCAGACGTATAAAATAAACCGCGCCTGCTGTGTTCCCTGAGAGGGCCAGAAATTTAATCCTGATATGGCTTTTTCCTTTAACCATAGAATCGGGGATGGGATAAACCAGATTTTTAAAAGTCGACTGGTTCCAGCGGTTCGTATTGTCTTCAGTTACCAGTTTTTCATCATCAACATAAATATCGAATTTACGGTCACCCCATTCAGCTCCCCAGTAGCGCACCAAAAGAGTTAAGTTGGTTTCAGAATTCGTTGACAAGTCGTAACTAAAGTAACCTCCACTACGTGCCTCGCGAAAAAACTCGTTCAAATTGTTGCCCGTTCCTGATTTCTCCTTTTGCATGGCGTGGTCGGTTTCTGGTTGCTGTTCGCCGGTGGCCACATAGTCGATGGTACGCTTTTCGAGGGCAAGTTTTTCTTTTTCAATGGTTGCCAATGAATCGACATAAGCTTTGTAGCCTTTATTGGTCAAGGCCAGCCAATACATCATGTACCGTGAATCATGGATTTTATAAAAGGGTTCCAACGTGAGCTCAACAGGATTGATCATTTTTACCTTAAGCTTGAAATTTAAAGGTTTGCCCTTAATTGGTTCCAATTTGGCGCCAATATTCTGAAGGTCATCTTCAACAAGAATAGGAGCCTTGTCAATAGGCAAATAGATTCCTCCGGCATATTGTCCCCAACGGCCATCATCGGCAATAAGGCCTTTTAAATCTTCCGTTCCGGTTTTTGCACCAAGCAAAATTGGGCCATGCATAAGGGCAATGTACTCAGGCACATTGGGCAAGTGTTCAATGGTATTGCGCATGGGTAGGGTTATTTGAACCACGTCACCCTTTTTCCATTTCCGGTCGATGTTAATATAAGAAGAAGGAAGGGCAGAATACGGAACGTCCTTACCATTGACCGTTATTTTCAAGGCGCCTTTGCTTACCCAGACCGGATACCTGACTTTCAAACAAAAGCTTGAAATACCTTCGGTTATCGTTAGTTTGGTTTTTTCCTCCTTCGAAAAATTTGTTTCCTGTTTGATTTTTAATCCTTTTTCCTTCCAATTGAGTTCTGAAGCTATAAAAAGGTTCAGGTACAAAGTGTCTTTCGAATGGGTGTAGATGAACTGGTTGTATTTGCCGTGGTTTTCCATTCCGGTACCTACACAACACCACATCGCTTCGTTTGGAGCTGAATAAACCCTGTAATGCCGCGGGCGTGCCGAGGTAAAATAAACATAACCGCCATGTTCGGGATGCTGGCTCGAAAGGATGTGATTGTAAATGGTCCGCTCGTAATAGTCGGCGTATTTTGCCAATGAGTGAACACGGAACAAATCCTCGGTGAGCTTAAGCATGTTGTATGAATTGCACGTTTCAGGTCCATCGTTCACATTCACAAAATCGATACATGATTCTTTGCTTGGAAAATGCTCCCTTCGGCTGTTTCCACCAAATGCCAGCGAACGGTTGTTGGTAACGGTTTCCCAGAAGTAACTAGCAGCTTTGCCATATTTTTTATCACCACTGAGTTCGGCAATACGTTCGAAACCAACGAATTTCGGAATTTGGGTGTTCGCATGTTTGTTATCGAGCATGTCTTTTCCTTCCGACAATGGATCGAGAAACATCTTGTGCGAGTATCGTTTGGTAGCTATTAGGTATTTTTGATCACCGGTAATTTGGTAGGCATCTGCAAAAACTTCGTCCATTCCACCATGTTCCATGTTCAACATCGATTGCATTTGCTCATCGGTAAGGGCTGATGTGATGCTTATGCCCCAATCGCAAAATTTCAAAAACAAAGTTTTGGCATCTTCATTTCCGCAGTACAACCAGGTATCTCGAAGTCCGGCATACATTTTATGCAGGTTATAATATGGCGCCCATGCTGAATTGTACACACCGAAATCGCCTGTTTTAAAAGCCGACCATAACTTTTTGCTGTTTGGGAAACCACCTGCATAGCCTGCCCCCCAATCGGAATTATTTGTGGCGTTTGCTTCCTGACAGACCTTTAGTTCAGAAATCATGTATTCCATGCGTCTTTTGCATTCTGCGTTGCCAGTGGCTTCATAATTCATCGCCAATGCCGAGAGGTAGTGACCACCAACATGGCCATCGAGTCCGTCCCAGTTTGGATAACATTTTGCTTTTTCAGGTAAGCCAGCCTCCTTAAGATATGGAGCAAGCATTCTGTCAACATCGTACTTCAGCAATACTTCAATATTGAGATCGCGGGCATGTTTAAATGGGCCATCCAAGAGAGTTACATCACCTAACGGAAATTCATTAGGATAAAGTTTATCTTGAGAAAAGATAGCTAAACTACTTAAGATTAAACAGCTAAAAACTACAAGAAATAAGATTGGTTTTTTCATTAAAATTTTTATTAGGTTTATTTAGATTAATAAAATGACAATCAGAATTTTATGGTTCTTTATCTTCATTTGATTGCCTCACTCTTAATTCCTAAAATCGAAAGCATCTTTTCACCATATCTTTTCCCAAGCATCCGGTAACCTGCAGCGCTAAAATGCAGATGATCAGCTATACCAATGCAACCAGTTGAAGGAATGACATAAGAATTTGGAATTATTTGAGGTAGCTTTGCTATTATTGAATTCATACTTGCACAAGCTCCACCCTGATCGGTATTCACCACTTCACCAGCTAAAAGTGGAACATCCTTAGGATTAAGGTTCAGGTCTTTCATTAGATTATTGTACACCACTTTCACCTTTTCAGTCCAAAGCGTATCGTTGGTATTCGACTCTCCCTGATGCAATAAAATCCCTTTGATTACTCCATCTTTTTGAGCCAGTTTTGCCATTTCGACTAAACGTCCGTAGGGATTACCACCGTATTCCTTAATCATACCAACCATCCAGACCGGAGCTGTTGATACATAAGTTGGATAATTCTCTAGGTCGAACAATTCAATTTTGCAACCACCAACTGCCACATTAATTACTCCAACTTTGATATTCTTTGGTAAGTTGGCCACCATCGTTCTACCAAAATAATCAACTGGGGTTAATCCGGTTCGGCAACGACATAAAGGTGGTATAGCGGTGTACCAGTTTCCTTTTGTTCTATTCAGTGTTGGGCAATCAACAGCTTCCATCACCAGAAAACGACTATCAACCGAAATGGTGTCTTCTGCTTCAATTTTTGCATTGCCTTCCATATTGGATTGACCCAAACAGAGGTAAATGTGAAAATTAGGATTCTGCGAAAAAGTGGTTATGCTTAATAAAACACATCCCAGAAAAATGAACAATTTTGCTTTAATATTCATAATATATAAATTTTTATTTTTTGATAATTCATCTTATAATTAATCAGATTATAGTATTGTAATCTTTACCATTTTTAAAGCCTTGTCATCAGAACTATTTCCGTATAATACTTCATATTCACCAGGATTAACCTCCATTTTAACTTTTGCCTGATCAAAAAATTCAAACGAATGATAAGGCAGATTGATAACTGCCTGACCGGATTCTCCGGCATCAAGCTCAACCTTTTGAAAGTTTCTTAAAGTTTTGATCGGACCATTTACATCGTTTGCTTTACGAATATAAATCTGAACAACTTCAGTTCCGGTTCGTTTTCCGGTATTTTTTATCGGAATTTTAAGGTCGATGTTTTCGTTTGCTTTAACGGTTGTATTGCTAAACTTTGCTTCGCCAATCGAAAAAGTAGTATAGCTCAACCCAAAGCCAAATGGGAAAAGTGCATCGTTCATGAAACGATAGGTGCGGCCTTTCATCGAGTAATCTTCAAAATCGGGTAATTGGTCTGAATTTTTGTAGAACGTTATTGGTAATTTTCCTGATGGATTAAAATCTCCAAATAGCACATCAGCAACAGCTTGACCACCAGATTCGCCACCATACCAGGCCTGTAAAATAGCGTCGCAGCTTTCGGTTTCAGGAGTTAAGGCAATGGCCGAACCCGAGCAGTTTACATATACAACCTTCTTGCCAGCCTGTTTCAGGGCTTTCAGGCAATTACGCTGTACCGATGGCAAATCGATGTTGGTTCGGTCGCCACCTTTAAAACCAGGGTACGAAACGGGCATTTCTTCGCCTTCCAATTGGCCTGAAAGTCCACCAACAAATACGACAACATCAATTCCTTTAAGCTTATTAATCAATTCGGTATAATCAACATCCACTTCTTTCCCAAAGTCGAACTCGATGTTTGCTTCCCAATCGTTTAGCTGGGCATAGCGGATTTCAATTTTATATTTCTTCCCATTTTCAACTTTTAAAGGAATCCGGGTTGGAAGAGTTCTCCAATTATCATACATGGCCATCGATTGACCATTTATCAGTAATTCAAAATGGCCGGTAGCGCCACATTTAAAAACAAGTTCTTCAGTTTTCGCTGCCACAAACTCTGTTTCGTATAAGCCTGAAAAACTCTCCAGTTTTACACCTGTTGCAAACTCGTGTTGTCCGGCAACCGTAAGTTTTATTGGGTTTGTTATTTGCTGTGTGGCAACTACATCGCCTTTTCTGTCTCTGTTGTTCCAGTAGGTAGCTTTGATGCCTTGTTTGCCTTCAAAAGATAAATTCGGGAAATAGCTTTCAGTTACCTTATCCTCAACCAAATCACATCCTTTGTCATATAAGATTTTTTTCGCCGAAAGTTTGGAAGTAATTCCATCCAAAATGGTGATTGTCCTAACTGGTGTTCCGTTATAATTGCCCCACAACATGGGTTTGTCGTTGGCATTTGGGCCAATAATAGCAATCTTTTTACCTGATTTGCTTAAAGGAAGAACATTGTTTTTATTCTGAAGAAGTGTCATCGTTTCAAGCGCCATATCCAGAGCAAGCTTGCGGTGTTCTTCATTGTTTAAAATCGAAGTAGGGATTTTGGTCCATGGAACAATCGCATCATCGTCCATTTCACCCAAATCGAAACGACCTGTTAATACGCGCATCAGATGTTTGTTAATCTCATCTTCCTTAATCAATCCACGCGAAACAGCATCGGGCAATGTTTTAAACGGATAGTCCTGCCACACACATTCTACATCTGTTCCGGCTAAAACAGCTTTTGCTGAAGCATGTACCGCATCGGAAGAAACTTTATGGCTGGTAAAAAAATCGGTAACAGCGCCACAATCAGAAACAACCAGGTATTTAAAACCCCAGTCTTCGCGAAGAATCTGTTGTAATAATCTTGAATTTCCACAACAAGGTTCGTCGTCCAAACGCTGGTAGGCACACATCACCTGACGTACATCGGCTTGCTGAACCAACGATTTGAAAGCTGGCAAATAAGTTTCGTACAAATCGCGCGGATTTATATTATTCAAATTGAGTTCGTGACGACTCCATTCAGGTCCTGAATGAACAGCATAATGTTTGGCACAAGCCAGCAGTTTCCGGTATTTTGCATCGGCAGGTCCCTGAAGTCCTTTCACCACCTGAACGCCCATACGCGAAGTCAAATAAGGATCTTCGCCGTAGGTTTCCTGGCCACGTCCCCAGCGCGGGTCGCGAAAAATATTGACATTTGGTGTCCAAACCGAGAGACTCAGGAAACGTTTATTTTCTTCTCCTTTTTCTCTTGCCTCGTTTACTTTGGCAAGTGCTTCATCCGAAGTTGCATTATAAATCTTGTATAACAATTGGTCGTCGAATGAGGCTGCCATACCAATTGGTTCAGGGAAAACAGTTACATTATTATTGTTGGCATAGCCATGCAAAGCTTCGCTCCACCAGTTAAATCGCTTAATGCCAAAGCGTGGAATCGGATCAGACTGGTCGCACATCAATGTCGCTTTTTCTTCAAGAGTTAGCCTTGAAATTAAATCTTTTGCCCGTTCCTCAGAGCTGAGCTTTGGGTTTTGAAACGGAAATTGTTGTGCCCTTAAGCTTATCGTTGATATAAGGATCATTGCAATTAGTAGGCCTTGTTTCATTTTTTTATAGTTTATTAGATAAATTGATTTTCAATATTTTATAGTTTTAAACAAGCAATATTATTCTGTAATTACATCCAGTTCAGCGTATCTTGCATCTTGGTTGTTCCACGCATTCTTTAATGCCTGCAACTTGATAAAGCGAACTTTCACCGGTTCGAAATTTTTTGATTGCCAAACGGGGTTGTTTTGGATATTTGAAAATTCCCCTTCACTCACTAAGTTCCATTTTTTATTGTCTTCTGAAACAAAAAATTTATAGCGCGTAATCACACCACCCGCCCATCGTGCCTGACTTGGTAGGTATTTAAAACCGGTCAATTTCTCTTCTTTGCCCGAATCAATTACAATATCAATCGGCATTTTCTTTTCTTTGCTCTGAACCCAATCCGTATTGGGATCGCCGTCAATAATGTTGTAAGCTTTTGCATCTTCAATTCCTACAATTTTCCAATCTTTTCGGGTAATATCAAATTTCTCCTGACTTACCGGACTACTTTTTTTCGAAGCTGGCTCATAAGCAATTGCCTGAACTTCAATTTTTCCATCCGTTTTAACTGGATTGCTGTATTTGTTCGAATTCATAGTTGGCACACTTCCATCAATTGTGTAGTAAATTTCTGATTCTTTATCGTACGGGGTAATAATAATTTCACCCGACTGATTCCTTGTAATCGCAGGAGAAACCAACAATTGTGGCGCATCATAAATGCCAATATTCGAAATAACCGGACAATTTTTTGAATCAGTAATATTCAGGCGAACTTGTGTGGCTTTTACCGTTGGAAAACGAAGGATCCGTTTATAACCGATGGTCGTTTCTTTGGCAATTTCTTTCCAGTTTCCATCAACAAAAGCTTCTACGGTAAACGATTTCACACGCTGTCCCAAACGAATATATTCCTGAACCAGAAAGCGATTGAAGGTGGTTGGCTCGTCGAAATCTATGGTCAATGAAGCTGTTTTTACAGAATCATCAGTTGCCCAATAACTGTCTTTATTTCCGTCTATCGCCTTGTCAGCTCCAAATTTTTTAGCGTTGCCACGAACATTCGATGCCTCTGCTTTCTTATTATTGGCTAAGTTGATAGCAAATTCTTCCTTAACAGCCTGTGCCAGTTTTAGCGCTGCATTTTCGTCAATTTCATTAATTAACCCGTTGGGCATAATCGGGAAATTGAGCAATAAAGTACCGTTACGACCAATCGAATTATAGTAGGTATCCATCAATTGAGGCAATGTCTTTACTCTGGAATCTTCTATCGGATGATAGAACCATTCGGGGCGGATTGAAGTATTCACTTCGGCAGGAACCCATGAGTCACCGTTTTCCACACCGTAATGCAACATTTGGTATGGAACATCGCCAGTGGCGTTTAATAAACTCCAGTTTGTTTCGCCCACCGAACCACTTTCAGTTCCCACCCAACGCAGGTCAGCCCGGTCGCCACCATCGTTCCAGATTACAATATTGGGCTGTAGTTTGCGAATGAGCTTATAGGTGTTTTTCCAATCATAATAGGTCGTACGGTCAATCTTTCGGTTTTCATTGGCGCCACCGTAATAACCTGTTCCACCGTTTGCACCGTCGAACCATACTTCGAAAATTGGTCCATAGTTGGTAAGCAATTCCGTGAGCTGATTCCTGAAATAGGTGATATATTCAGGTCTCCCGTAATCGGCAGAGTTTCTGTCCCAAGGTGACAAGTAAATTCCAAGTTTTAACCCATATTCTTTGCAGGCATCGGCCATTTCACGAACCATATCGCCCTTGCCATTTTTCCATGGGGCATTTTTTACTGAATACTCTGTATATTTTGATGGCCATAAACAAAATCCACAATGATGCTTGGCAGTGATGATGATTCCTTTCATCCCGGCTTCTTTGCAAATACGTGCCCATTGGCGGCAATCGGCTTTTTCAGGATTAAAAAGCTTAACATCTTCATCGCCATTGCCCCACGACTGATTGGTATAGGTGTTTAATGAGAAATGTACGAAAGCGTAATATTCCATCTCCTGCCAGCGCAATTGATTTTCAGTAGGAACAGGTCCACAAGCAACGGGAGCCATAGTATGATTGCAACCAACGAATAAAGAACCAGCGAGAATTGCAATCACATTTAAAATTTGTTTTATCGCAACATTATATTTCAAGACTTTATAGATTTAGGTAGAATTAGAAAATTTAAAATAAGCAGCAAAAAATTATACGTAATGGGAACAAATTATTGTCGTATTTTAGACTGAACTCACCCCAAGTCCGCTTGCGAACTTCCCCCCCTTAATTTTTTCAATATTCTTATCGTCGTGCGGATGGTAATTGGCGCCAACATAAAGTACCTGAGAATTTCCATTCAAAATTGAAAGGAATAGAATTCCTAAAACAATTAATAGACGAGTGAATCTTTGCTTCATCTTAATGTATTAATTAGTTTAAAATTAGTGAAATCAGTAATTTGTCATTTCATTATTTTACTTAATCAACACTATTTTTCGCGTTACTGAATAATTTTCAGCCTTTAACTTATAGAAATAAATCCCTCCAGTTAATGAACTGCCATCAAAATCAACAGTATGCAATCCTGAAGTAAATACTTTATTTACCAATGTGGTGATCTTTTTCCCTGTTTGATCAAAAATATCTAAAGAAACTAATGTATTTGATGATGTTTGAAATTGAATCGTCGTGCTGGCTGTAAACGGATTCGGATAACAAGTAACCGTTGGTTCGGTTTTTATATCATTCTTAATTGCTGTAGGATACAAGAGTTTTGTACCTAAATCAACCATTATAAACTGAACCGATCGCCCGGGACTATTTAAAACAATCTTATCATCAATTGAACAGGCATTTGCCGGAATCGTTTCAAGCGTTTCGCGGGGGCCCCATTGTGTTCCTGTTGGTTTAACTCCGTTTACCGATACCAATAAAGAGAAATCACCATTATCGGACCCACCGGTTAACGAATAAGAGTAATATTGGCTTCCTACACCAATACTTTTTGGATCTATTTTTACCACTTGGGCAATTTTTCCTTTGTTTACAATCACAATTCCGGTTTCACCCGATGCAAATCTTGAAGCATAAGCCAATATATTTGAGTTCCTGGAGGTAGCTGGAATCACATGATCACCGGTAAATTTTTGGGTATAATAAGCGTAATAGAACTCTGGCCTGGTTTGCCATTGAAGGCTTTTGTCATCGCCGTCATAAAACATACCTGTTTCGCCAGTAGCCAACAGCCATCGGGCCGATAACCCAAAATTGTTCTTAATTAATTCATTAAAAAGAATAACCTCCTGAATTCCATTAATATATGAAATAACGGGAGCCGAGTTGTTGTTAATGGTGTTCATGTTATACTCGGTTAATGCCACCGGTTTTGAATACGCTTTCTTATTTATAATATCCTGACGAATAAAGTCGATGTTTTTCTTGGGTTCTGTGACTGCAACCGATAATAAATTATCGACCGTTGCGGCAGTTCCGAAATAATTGTGCATTACATAAAAATCAGCAGCATCGTCAACTTCGTTAAAAACCCCGGCATTCCAGGTCTTATCCGGTGAATTCCAGCTTGTTGTACCATCATAATGCAATACTTGTGCGCCGATATATATTTTAGCGTTCACCTCTGCCGCTGCTGCCCTCATCGAATCGGCAAAAACTTTAAAATGCTGACCGTAAAGCTGACCGGTTATAATTTTAGGTTGACCTTCCTTATTGGTCTTAACATCAATCATCCAACCAGCTTCCCAGGGACCGGCATTTTCGTTTCCAATTTCCCAAAACTTTGTACGACCTTTATCATAGCGAACCCAATCGGCAGCAAGATGAGCTGCTTGCTCTACTGGTTTTGCACCTAAACCATACCGTGCATAAGCATAATTTATAGTGATTAAACCTTGAGAACTTGTTTGCTGGCGAAGTTTGTAATAGTTATCAGTTGTAGTTGGCCAATCATTTTTTCCTGAAATGGGATAGAACAATTCCTTTTTACCTGTAATACCATTATAAATAGAGTCAGGTATATCAGATGGTTTACCATTCCAAAAAAAAATATCAGACCAACTTCCACCCGGATAGCGAATTAATGTAGGAGCCAGGCTTTTAGCATTTTTAACAAAAGTTGTGTTGTCGGTAACATTGCCCATCCATGAGGCAATTGCGTTTCCAAAAACGTATTTCGAGATTTCGCCCAAGGTATCGGCCGATAAAGTTACAGTTACCGTCGGTGCATCTATCGTTTTGATTGCCGATACTGAAATTGGAATATTGGCATTTTTGGGTACAAAATCCTCCAGAAAACAATTGGCGCCACTCTGTGCTTTAAGGGAAATACCTGAAAAGCACAAAATAATCAACCATAGAGAAGCGATTTTGTATTTTATCATTTTCATGCGTTTATTCAATTTGGGTTTAGTTAGCCATCATCGTTTTCAAAGTTTAATCATATTCAGCAAAAAGACATCGTTTTCGCGAATATCGAGTTCTTTTGAAAAAGGAGTTCCTGCTTTCACTTTTATTATTCCGGCAGAAACAGGAGAGCCATCATTCAGTTTTTTAATTTGTTCAACTTGCGTTTTGGTTAACTGATCCGGTCTGCCCAGATCATAATAACTTGTATAGGCATCGTTTACACGATAACCGACTTTGTAAATTTCTAATGCGTAGTTTCCTTCAGGAACACCATTGATATTAATCTTCAGTTTACCCTTTGACTTTGCCGGTAAATCCTTGATGTAATACACCTGATTATTTGTTGAATCACCCGGATGTGTATTGGTGAAATCCCAGCAAAGCAATTGAATGTCGCCCTTTTCATTTTTGCAAGCCCACGAACGGTTATCGACGTTGGTTAACTCCTTGTTTACTAACTTATTCATGAATTGATAGGCATAGAAAACCGGTTTGTTGATTCCCTGGGTATTAAGCATTCCAAAACCGCCATGAAACGGAGTGAAACGTGGCGCTGATTCTTCGAAAATATCGGTAAATACCCAGTACGACATCGATTGAGCGGCATCACCAACTTGTTTGATTTTATCAATTAGCTGAAAGTACAAGATTAATATTTTTACTTTTAGCAAATGAATCACACATTAACTTCCGGTTTATAATAAGTCTTACAATATCAACCATGGATAACGATAAGTGATCTTTTCCGATGTCAACTTTCTGAAAATCCATTAATTGTGTAACTACAGAGGATAAACGCTTTGCCTGTTCAATTGCTAAATTTAGATAATACCTTCCAGTATCCGACAAATTTATTTCCTTGTTTAATTCTTCAACTGGAGCCTTGATTAAAGTTAGCGAGGTTCGAATATCATGTGCAGTATTTGTAAAAAACCGTACTTTCTCTTCTGTATGCTTCTGTTTTAATCTATTAATATATAATAGAAGATAAAGAGAAATAATTCCTGTAATGATTATTAGTAGCAACATTATAAACCAACCAGTTCGCCAAAATGGAGGAATCAAACATATCGCAATCGACCGCTCACTAAGTATATTAGCCATTGAACTATCTAAAAGCCTAACCTTTAAACAATATTTTCCACTTGGAATATTGGTATAGGTAATTATCCTGTTAATGGTAGGAGGGATCCAATCTTTATCAAATCCATCCATCTTCCAGGAAAACTTTGCGCCTGATAACACTCCGACAGGGAGTAATTCCAGGCTAATTGTATTTTGAAAATATTTCAGATTAATGGCATGTAAACTATCTACTGGAGTATTTAATTTAAAAGTTGGGATATCTCTAATTGATCGTCCTGAAATTGTAAGGTCATGAAAAAAGATTTTCCCTTTTGAGGGTTGCTCAATGATTGAATTTGGTGCAAAAAAGACTGCCCCATTATTTGTACCCCAGGCTAATTGCCCACTTTTCAGAGTAGAAACTGAGCTTTTATTATAGGAAATGCTCGATAGCGGTAATATAGTTGAAAAAGTAAGTATCGTTTTATCCTTCGGGTTAAAACGGCATAAACCGTTTTCAGTACCAATCCACAAATAATTATCGGCATAAGCTATACTGTTGGTAAAGTTTGAAGGTAACCCCGATTGTGTGGTGAACTTTTCTATTGTTCCGTTTTTATAATTGTACGCTATTAATCCCTCGCCACTTGAGCAACCCCAAACATCTTCGCCTAGTACAAGGATATCTTGTACCGCAATGCCTGACAATAAATTCTTTATCTCGCCAGTTTGTTTGTTCAGCAATGATATTCCGTAATTACACCCAAAAAGAATTTGCCCGGGAGCTAATTCCGCGAAAGAGCTAACTGGTACTTCTGAATAGGTTTTGAATCTGTTTTCCTTTGATAAGTAGCAAGCAAACTCACCATTTATACCCCCAACCCATAAATCACCCTGACTATCTTTGAAAATATCAAAAATAAAATTACTTATCGATTCCAGGCCATTTTCACCTCTACAGTAATGCGCCAGTTCACGACCAGTCTTTCCATCAAGAATATATATTCCCGAAGAGTAGCTGCCTGCCCATATTCTTCCTTGGTCATCTTCACAAAGCGATAGAAAAACCTGAGCTTGTTCAAGCTTATTATAATAGAAGTTTTTCCATGTATTTGATGCTACATTCCAACAACTTATGCCATTGTTTGTTGCAAACCACAATTTCCCTGTCCGGTCTTCAATTATACTATTTATATCATTATTTACCAATGAATTAGCATCATTT
Source organism: Bacteroidales bacterium (assembly GCA_038248385.1). Lineage (GTDB taxonomy): Bacteria > Bacteroidota > Bacteroidia > Bacteroidales > Prolixibacteraceae > Aquipluma. Next base: position 24,668 of record JBBRXN010000005.1, on the reverse strand, counting down.
GTTTGGTGAATAATTTGTTTTATCAGCGGAGAGGTCATGTCGAAGAAAGACACACCGCCATTGAATGTACAAATCCAAACCCTTGAACCGTGGTCACAGAAAATGTCATACACGCCGTTTCCTCTTAAGGAATATGGATCGTCGGCACTTTCTTTGTAAACATTTATTATCTGCGCTCCATCCTTATTCAACTCCCAGACACCTTGTCCATCAATCCCGATCAAAATAGAAGAAGCTGTTTTCTCTTTAACAGCAAGAATGGGTTGCATTGGAATTGATGCCTTCAATATGTGTGTTAATGTTCCTGAACTAAAATTATAGCAAAACAATCCATTTGATAAAGTTCCTATCCAAAGCTTATTTTGAATTTTATCAAGAAAAAGCGAAGATGCTAAAAATGGACTTATATTCTTGATTTCATAAAGAGTCTTACTTTTTAATGACTGAATATCAAAAAGCCGAATGCCGTCATCTGTTGCTATAATTATGTGTTGCTCATCAAACCATTTTAAGGCATATCTTTCTTTCGATAGTTTATCAATAAACGATAGTTTACCCGAATTATATTTATACAATCCTTTGTTTGAGGCTATCCAGTAGTTGCCAGAATCGTCTATTAATAAAGCATATATTTCAAAATTATCACTAAAATTTAGAATACTACTTAGATTGAGCAACAAGTCGAACCTGTCATAAACAGGATTGTATAAAAATATTTGTCCATTATTTGAAAAGGCAATTAGTTTAGAATCTTCGTAAACCAACCTTACAATAACTATGTCGGCAGTTTCATAAGGAAGTTGATAGATACGGTAATCGTCATTCGTCAATCTTAAAATGCCGGTTTTTGAAGAAGCCCAGATAAAACCGTTATTGTCCTTGCAAATTGAGCCTGTTACACGGAATGAGATCCCAAACAATGAGTTGATGCTGTAAAATTTTACAGGATTGGCCTTTATTGAAGATACAAAGAAAATTACCAGTAATAAAGTAAGTTTAAATCTTATAGCCATATTAGATATTTTATTCACAATCAATTAGTTGCTTACAATAAATCTATCTGAATACAAAAAGTCCGATATGTTTATACCTTTTAACTTATAAACCCGTCGGACTTTTCTCCTAAATTGCAATTAGCTCAACGGACTTTATTTCACCCCCTCAATTGTTTTAATACTTCCATCTTCGTTATACTCCAACTCCACGACCTTCAAGCTTCGCAGCCAGGTTCTGCCACCCGATGGAACACTGTCGTGATGGAACAGGTACCATTTTCCTTTGAATTCTGCAATGGCATGGTGGGTAGTCCAACCAACTACCGGAGTCAGAATTACACCCTGATAGGTAAATGGGCCGTAAGGATTATCACCGATGGCATAACACAAATTGTGTGTGTCGCCCGTTGAGTATGAGAAATAATACTTGCCGTTGTAAATGTGCATCCATGAAGCTTCAAAAAAGCGACTTTCAGTTTGACCTGCTTTCATAGGAGTTCCATCCTGATTCAGGATAATAACAGGTTGTGGTTCTTCAGCAAATCCAAGCATATCGTCAGCCAAACGAACCACCCGCGATGGTAATGCCAGTTCATCTCCTGAAGGCAAATAGGCACTTTCAAGCGCTTTATTGTCTTTGTAGCGTTGCAGCTGACCTCCCCACAAACCACCGAAATACATATAATAAGTTCCATCAACATCTTTAAATACGGCAGGGTCGATGCTGTAACTTCCTCTGATTGGATCGTCCTGCGGAACAAAAGGACCAGCAGGATTATCAGAAATAGCTACCCCCAATCGGAAGATATCGGTTTTGTCCTTCAGTGGATAATACATGTAGTATTTGCCGGTCTTAAATGCCACATCGCAATCCCAAAGTTGACGTCCGGCCCAGAGAATATCGCTTACTTTAAGTATAACGCCATGATCGGTCAATGGCTCATTTTCAATATCGGAGGTCGAGAAAACGTGGTAATCGTTCATATCAAAATGGTCACCATTGTCATTCTCTGGAACACCTGATTCCCGGTCATGTGACGGATAGATATAAAGTTTCCCTTCGAAGACGTGAACAGCCGGATCGGCCATAAAATCATTCTCAACTAAATACTTCGCTTGTTTCATTTTTTTGATTTGTAGTTTTCTGCCATTTTGATCATTTCGTCAACCACACTCTTGCGTTGGTTATTTCGATCGAAGAGGACCGGATAATCTTTTCTGCCTCGGATCGGGAAATTATTCAGCCAGGTGGTGTTATCGGTCAGGCCCCAAAGGGTAATACGATCAACTACATCATTGTATTTCAGGAATAGTTCGAACATATCCAACATTCGTTTATTCCATTTTTGCTGAACGTCTTCTGGCACTCCGTCACGGTATGGGTCCATTTCTTTGGAATAAGTGAAATTGGCAGCAATGTTTGCGCCTTCATACGGACTTGGAAGAATGGAAATATCCCATTCCGTAATTAGAATATGCACTCCGGCATCCTTGAGTTTTATAAAGCTGGTTTCTGTAGCTTCCAGAGTAGGTGAATTCATGTGCCAATGAGCTTGCGAACCGACGGCATCAATCCTGTAGCCGGCAGCTTTGAGTTCTTTCACCAATGCTACAATTGCATCGCATTTGGTCGGGTTTTCTACATTATAATCATTGTAATACAATTCTGCATCCGGATCGGCTTCATGGGCAAACTGGAATGCAAATTTGATAAAGTCTTTACCCAGAATCTGGTAAAATTTGCTTTTGCGATAGGCACCATTGTCTTCAAAAGCTTCGTTAACAACGTCCCAGCCTTTTATGCGGCCTTTGTAACGGCCAACAACTGTTGAGATGTGCTGACGCATACGTTCTTTCAGCACTTCCGGAGAAACATCCTTGCCATTTTCATCAATGAAAAACCATCTGCCTATTTGAGAATGCCAGATAAGACAATGCCCTGTAACAACCTGTTTGTTCTTTTCTCCAAAAGCCACAAACTTATCAGCATTTTCCCATACATACTTGCTTTCTTCCGGATGGATGGGTTGGGGTTTCATACAGTTTTCAGGCACAATCGCACTGAATTCTTTTGCTATCAAGTCAGTTTCGACGGGTTTATCGCCATTGACTTGCTGCGCATTGACGGCAACTCCCATCAGAAATTTACCTTTGGTGGCTTCACCCAATGTTTTCTGGGCCATTGTTTGCATGGTTCCCAAAAAAACCATGGCTACGATTACTGAAATAGTTTTCATTTTATTGGATTTATTGGTTTATAATTATGTTGGTTATTTTGAATTTTCGTTTCTGCGAGCCTTTAATTCTGTTTCGATCTTGACTTCCATTTTCTTATCAATGAGATAGAAAAAAAGCAGTCCGAAACCAATAAAGAAAGTTATCGAAGGAAATACACTCACAAGCATTTTTGATCCATTGATTACACTTTCGGGTTGAATGGTCTCCTGACCGGCAACTGCTCCTGCTTTGCCGATGTATCCGTAAAGACCCAATATCCAGGTAACCAAAGCGCTCCCAATGGAAAGCCCTGTTTTAAGGCCAACCATCATTGCCGAAAAAATAATTGCAGTTGCCCTGCGGGTTGTTTTTAATTCTGAATAGTCAGCAACATCGGCAATCATGGCCCAAAGAATAGGAATGGTAATGCCATAGAAAAATCCGTGCAGAATTTGCGACCCAAACATTAAAATCACACTATTTGGTTTGAAAAAGAAAAAGGCAAGTATAAAAAGTGTAGCAACAAATAAACCATATTGGAATACATCCCGTTTTCCATATTTATCTGCAAGTTTTTTTGACACCGAAATCCCGACAAGCATAAATATAATTCCTCCTGCATTGAACAAACCCAAACCGGCAGATACCGGTTCTGAGCCAAAGAAATTAATGCCTATACCACTCAAGGTAGCAATAACAGGACTAATAAACTGTGCAAGTGCAGCATGATCCACGTAATTGTAAAAATAATATACATACGAACCACCTTTCATTGCCAGGGTAATGAACACCAAAATGGTTAATGTGAGCATTATAAACCAGGGCCTATTCTTCGAAAGATCAGATAAGTCCTCTTTTAATGTTGATTTTTGCCCGGGGCTGGGAACAATTCGTTCCCGGGTTGTGAAAAATGTAATAAGCAACAATATCGTACCTATGATGGCCATCCAGGTCATTACCTCTTGAATCCCGACTGCCTTATCTCCATGGCCGGCATATATAATAATGGGCAACATAAACACCTGAACAAAAAACTGGGCAAACATTACAGCCACAAAACGATACGATGAAATACTGTTTCTTTCGCCCATATCGCCGGTAATTACACCACTTAATGCGGAGTATGGTAAGTTACTTGAGGCATACAATAACAATAATAAGGTATATGTTGCTGCTGCATATATCAACTTCCCTTTGTATGAAAAATCAGGTGTTGAAAATGCAAGTATTGCAACAACACCCATGGGGATTGCTGTGAACAGTATCCAGGGCCTGAATTTGCCCCATTTCGAATTGGTCCTGTCGGCCAATATTCCAACGAGCGGATTAAATATGAATGCCGCCACCAGGCCAACAGAAAGTGTTACAACTGAAGCTTCGGCTGCTTTTAGTCCATAAATATCGGTGTAAAAATAAGCCAGATAGGTAACCAATGTTTGAAAAATCAGGTTAGCAGACAAATCGCCCAAACTATATCCAATTTTTTCAAAAACAGAAACTTTTGACGAGAATGTATTCAATTTCATTTAGTTAGTTTTTTTTAATTAATAAATTATTTCTGGTTGTTTAATTTCTTTTCGATTCCAGTGGTCCCAGATACGAAGGTTTTAAACCGCCGCAATCGATCACTATTCGTTGAAGTACTACTCCGGGAGTTACCATCCAGACTTTCAAAGTATGTTTTCCTGCTGTTCCGAGTCTCTGTTCCGAACTTACATTAATAATGTTTTCGCTCACCCATTTGTCCCATTTCCCCAGCTTGTCATCCTTGTTAAAAGCCAGAATATTAGGTTGCTGATCGTCAAATGAAACGGCAATTTTCAGCCCTTCATCATTAAAATAATTTAGACTTGGCGAAAGTTGTATGTTCACTTTTACTTCTCCGGAATGAAATAAATACATGTCATATTCCAGATGCGGACAATTCCGGCCCGGCACCTGTGCGGCAGCTGTAACAGGAAAAACAGTGACTGCCGATAAAGTCCTTCCCAAACCGGGAATAACTTTCCAGCTTATTCCTTTTGCTGATACATTCCGGGTAAAATGTTCAGCCTCCATCGCAACAACATTGTCGCTTTCAATAAAACCGTTAAACGATTTCAGCTCAGGAATTACCTGGTTATTTACCACAAGCCTTACAGTTACTTCTTTGCCGCCAATTTGTTGGATGATAACTGAAGCGAACTGTTTGCCCTCAGGAATTTTACTCCAATCGACTGACAACCAAATGCGACTTTCTTTATCGACTTTTCCGGAAACAAGTGTTGAAAGAAGCCAGGAATCAGGGCAAGTAATTTGAAAATCAAAAGGTTGAAATCCGCGATTAAAAACATCAATATAAACAGATTGCTGATTGTAATTATCAATTTCAGGAAGACGCTTTTCAAATTCACCTTCAGTTTTAAAGCCATCAAACCCTTGAATAGAAACACCCATTTCAGCCTTTCCGTGCAATGAGATTTCCTTTACCTCAGGCATTTTGTTCTTCTCGGGTTGTTGCCAGTAGGTATAGCCAATATGAGTCTGATCCATGATATGATCCCATTTTCCACCTGCCAGCTGAGTGTTGTAATAATTTGAAATGTCGGCATCCTTTTGGAAAAGTTGCTTCACTTTTTCAGCCCAGTCATTTGCCGTAGCCCTTCCCTGGTCGGTAGCTTGTTTGTTTTTAGCAGCGGCATAATACAACTCATTGAGGTTGGCGCAGGCAGTAACCGGATGAAGCAACAATTCATAATAAGCATCTTTATATCTTGCCTGAAGTTTTGATCCCAATGCTTCCGCGTTTTTTGCCAACTGATTGTAATCTTTAACAATCTTCTCAGCTTCCATGTAATTATTCAGGCTGTAAGTTTCAGGAGAAAGCAATTCGGGTTTTCGGCGTCCGGTGTATTTGGTATATAAATCAAGCATTTCTGCAATTTCATCGGCATGTTCAGCTCCAAACTGTTCGGCAGCCCATTGAATGGTGTATTCAGGCAAACGTTCAGCAGGCAATTTATCAGGATTCCAGGCATAATCGAGAAAAAATGAAATAGGTAATTCCATGGGTTTCAAGTCGCCCACATTTACCAGCCAAATTCGGTCGACACCATATTCATAAGCTATATGCATTTGTTCCCAAACACGTGGCAGCTGACTGGTGTTTAGCCACTTGTAGTTTCGAGGTCCGCCTACATAGTCGAAATGGTAATAAATTCCATAACCTCCGGAACGAAGTTTCGCATAGGTTCGCGGTAATTTGCGGATGTTTCCCCAATTATCGTCACAGAGCAACAAGGTTACATCATCAGGTACGCGCATTCCATTGTCATAGTAATCTTGCACCTCTTTGTAAAGTGCCCAAACCTGTGGCGTTTTTGTGATTGGGTTACCGGTAACATCTGCAATAATTTTACGCTGATCGGCAACAATTTTTTCAAGCAAAGCAACATTTGTTCCGGCACTCATGGCCATATCACCATCACCACGCATGGCAAGTGTTACAACACTTTCGTGATTGTCCATACGCTGAATTCCTTCTTTCCAGAACTTCCGGAGTTGTTCAGGATTGGTTTCATAATTCCAGTCTTTCCCTCCATAAGGTTTCCACTCGGCATGTGCACGCATCATCGGTTCATGGTGCGAAGTACTCATCACAATTCCCATCTCATCGGCCAAAACAGGATTTTGCGGGTCATCGCTATTGAAACTCGCCCACCACATGGCTGGCCATAAAAAATTTCCTTTTAACCGAAGAATCAGTTCAAATACCTTTTCATAAAATTCGTGGTTAAATCCACCATAGTTTTTTACAGCCCAGCGGCCAAGTGCCGGTTCTTCATCATTCAGGAAAATGCCGCGGTACTTCACTTTCGGTTCGCCTGACAAATAACGACCAGCTTTTACATACAGGTTTTTTTGTTCCACCACAGGAACATCCGCCCACCAATACCAGGGCGAAACTCCCATTTTTCTGGATAAATCTAACAATCCGAAAATGGTGCCACGTTTGTCACTTCCAACGATGACCAATGCTTTTTTAACACCGGGAAAAGGATTTTCAACAACTTCGGTTATTGAAGATTCCCATTTGTCAACCAAATGAGAAACATCTATTTTTTGATTCTTAACCAATTCATTAATCAGTGAACTAGCTCCCAATGTGCCTGCTATAATAATTTCTCCTGACGAAGGAATCGCTCCAATAGACAGTTCAGGTTTAATCCCGGTAACTTTAAGCAAATCTTCCTGAACATACCCGGCAACACGGATAACACCCGGAAATTCTTCTTCACTGAGATATATTGGAGCTGTTTTTTCGGATTCAGAAATTGTAAAACTACCTTTTATTTTTTCAGTACTGATATAGCTTTTTATGGCAGGTTCATTAGTTTGAGATGTTGCATGCGCCTGGAATACAGAAAATACAATCAACAGGTTAAAGAATACTTGATGTCGGATTAGGTTCAAAATCATTTTGGCTACTTTAAAGTTTCCACTGTTCTGTTCTGTTATTTTCGAGCTGCAATTTATAGGATTATTGTTGAAATAAAAAGATGAAAGGGAACCGAACGATTATTAATCATACGAACTCCTTTTCATACTGTTTACAAAAAAAAGTATTTACATCGCGCGACTTTTTTTACGGCATTTTCGAATCATTTTTTATCAAATCATCCAGATTGTTTACCGGTCGTTCAATGTCAAAAGGAATAGGTTGCCAGCTGAACTTTTGAAAATAGAGTAAACAAGCATCTTTCCATACCTGAGCATTTTGGCATTGATTTCGGAGTTTACGTTGAACTGCAGTAAAACGTTCTGCATCGACATACGGTTGTACTTTGTCCCATATTGTTTGGAACTGACGAACCTGGTGTACTCCGGAATCGTATTTATAGCAAATTTCATCCCATAAGGTGCGTCCACTCTGCATTTTATAATCCCATGGAACATGATGGAACCACAATAAGTATATTTCAGGACATGTTTTCAGGTTGGCAAATTGTGAATAGAGCGGTTCGTGATATTGAGCAACCGCATCGCTACCAGTTGATGTACGGTCGAAACCAACTCCAATGGAATCGGCTTTGTGATAATAAGGAGGTGTCCAGTCTTTTCGAACCCCTTTAGCTGCCCACCAAGGCCCGGGACCATAATGATGTCCGGCTTGAAAAATATGATGAAATCCCAGGGGCATCATATAGTTTACCGCAGCTTCGCGACTTTGTAACATCATTTGTTTAACCGGTATAAGAAAATTATCAGTCCATTCCGCTGACCTATCCGATTTTTCTTTTGTAGTTGGGCTAAACGTGAGTTTAATCCATTCATCTGCAATTTTCTCACTACTCAAGGAGTTATTCCAGGCCAGACGGCCGAAAGCATACCAGTTGGCCTGCGCAAAATCATGTCCGCACCAGTTGGCATCCAAACCGATATTGGCGACACCGGCAATTGCTGTATGTTTTTGATTAAAGATACTTCCATCGGTACATCGTGCAACTGTGCTTCCTTTACCTTCTTGATAAGTATCGCTTTGTAAAAATTCTTCCCACATGGTTGACAGGAATACCAGATGAATAGAATGCCCAAGATATTCCTGAGTTATTTGCAGTTCCGGCATTAAAGAAGTTTTTTTCATAGCACCAAAAAGCGGGCTGAAAGGTTCGCGTGGCTGAAAATCGATGGGCCCATTCTTTACCTGAATAATCACATTGTCGCGAAACTGTCCGTCGAGAGGCATAAATTCTGAATAAGCTTGTTTCGCCCGGTCTTCTTCGATTGCACTGTACACAAATGCCCGCCACATTACAAGCCCGCCATATTGTCTCAGCGCATCGGCCAGCATGTTTGCACCATCGGCATGAGTACGCCCAAAATCTTGTGGTCCCGGTTGTCCTTCGCTGTTGGCTTTTACTAAAAACCCACCAAAATCAGGAATGATGCTGTAAATCTCTTTTGTCTTGGCTTTCCACCAATTAATCACTTGTGGGTCTAAAGGATCGGAGGTTTTTAATCCGCCAATCAATGCCGGTGATGAGAATTTTATGGAAATATATGTTTTGATTCCGTAGGATCGAAGAATGTCGGCAATGGCCTTCACACGTTGAAGCGTTTCAGGTTTCAGCATATCGGGCGAAGCATTCACATTGTTCAGAACTGATCCGTTAATTCCTATCGATGCATTGGCACGGGCATATTCCTGCCATAATCGTTTGTCGGCTTCAGTCACCGTTAATGCATCATTGCCGTTGCGCCAAAAAATGGAAAGTCCTGCATAACCACGTTCAACAGAACCATTCAGATTGTCCCAGTGGTTTAATATTCGACGTTGATAGGATGGAATTTCCTTTATATCAATTTTTTGAAGCGATGTTTTGGTAGTTTGAAGTAGTCGTAAATAATGAAATGTGCCATACAAAGCGCCATTTTCGGTATTGGCTGCAATCAGGATAATGTTCGGGGACTTTAATGAGCGGATAATAAAACCATCTTTCCCAAGTGATTTTAATTCGCTGGATTCGATATATTTTGTAATGGTTTTCAAATCAGTAGTTCCAACAAATACTGATCCTGTCTTTAATTTTTTATCGATGCTGATTGGGGTATTGAAAAGCGAGCCTAAACCATTTTTCAATTCGTTTTTTATAATCTCGAATGTGGAAGATTCTTGCTGAACAAAGATTGAAGTAGGGTGGTCTGCTAATGAAGTGTCCGTAGGCTTCATTGAAGTAAACCATAGCTTTGACCCATCCTGTGGACTGAGGTTTTGCGCGGAAATAATGAATGAAATTGAAATGAAGATTCCGGAGAACAGTAAACTACTTAACAATCGCCTCATCAGTTGTGTTCTATATAAATTTCTATTTGAAAAAGGAGTTGTGCAATTACACAACTCCTTTTTTTGAAATGATATTTTGTTGACTAAATTTACCTTTTATGTTAATATCCGGGATTTTGATACGCCTTTTTCTCTTCAACAGTCATTTGCATACCATCAAGCTGGCCTTGTGGGATGGGGCGTAGATAGAGGTATGGTTGAATGTTGCGCGTAACGGTTACCGCCGTATGATCTCCTTTAGTGCTTGAAGCTATTTTGTAAGTACCGGCGACTTCGGCCCATTTTTGTGTGCGAACCAAATCGAACCAGCGGAAACCTTCGCCATAATATTCACGCGAGCTTTCAGCCAAAATAAAGTTGATAGTGATAGTTGCTGGTGTGGCAGCGATCATAGCAGCACTATTATCAACACTTTTTGCAACATTGTTAAACCTGTCGAATTTCCATTTGCCTGCCCTGGCCCGGATAACATTAATTAATTCTAATGCACTTTTCCCCGTTTTCACGGCTGCACCCTTCACAGCTGCTTCTGCCGCAATGAAGTAGAATTCAGAGAATTTAGCGATATTAAACGGACGGGTAATTGCAGCATTGGGTTGTCCCAATCCACCAGCATTGTCGGTTCTGTAGGTGCTCATTTTCCACGTTCCGGGATATACTATACGGCTTGTGCCACTTAGTGCAATGACAAAATCGCCTCTTCCAGGTGAAGTTCCTGCCCCAACGTTACTTTTACCTGCGCCGGTAGTGTAAGTAATCGGTATCCCTTGTTCATCGGGCACGAAAGACAGGAGAGCACTTCCAGGGTAAACTTTCAAACCATTTGCGCCATAATAAAATTCGGTAAGGTCTTTATTTTTAGGCCAGTTGGCGCGATAAGAGGTCGTAAATGATGCATCGAACCGGGAATCATCTGTTTTGTTGGCAAAAGTGGTTTCAAATACGTTGACTGGCGGAGCCATACGGGTCCAAGGACGACCCAGATCCTGAGTTGCATCACGCAGAATAGTACCTACTGCTGAGCCAGATAGGTCTGCTGCTTTGTAACTTCTGATTTCCGTGTAGTTCCATGTCATCATCCATGAAGCAAAATTATCAGCACCGCCGCCGCCGCCATACGTCAGGCTGGCTCCGTTATACTTTTCGCTTGTTTGCGTATGATCGGCATATAACATCATTTCTTTGTTACGTTCATTTCCACCCACATGCAATTCATAAAATGTTGGCATTAAACCGTAAGAACCCGGATTTTCAATGGCAGTAACAGCAATGTCATAAGCCTGCTGGAAATACCACTGGGCATTTTTTCCATCAGGGTCCGTGCGGTCAGCTGCCGGATAAGTAGGAATGTTATTTGGATTTTGCAGCCACCATGCATACGTCAGATAGGCTTTAGCCAAAAACAGACGTGCCACATTTTTGGTTACAGTACCCGTTAATCGGCTTGCTTCCGGTAAATCGTTAACCGCTTTCAGCAGGTCGGGAAATATGGCTTTGGTGTAAACTTCGGGAACGGTATTGCGCATAGATGTTCTAACCGGAGAAGTGTTGAACTTCAATTCACCAGCACCCATGTCCAATGGCACTCCGCCATAAGTTTGTACCAACATAAAATAGTCGAATGCACGGAAAAACCGAGCTTCTGCAATCAGGGATGCTTTAAGACCCACCTCAGTAGCATTTTCAATAATGCCACTGGCCGTGTTGATAGCGGGAAATGCATTGTCCCATAAAACGCCGATACCCCCATTGTCAGTTGAGGTAATATTTCCCTGTCCGCTAACATCCATCACCTTAAAGTTTCCATCGGCACTCTGGGCGTATGTCGCTTCGTCGGTACCGGTTACACCCGAGTTATAGTAGTAGGCATTCCCGTATATGAAGCGCAGGTGTGCATACAGCGATGTCAGACCGCCATTCACTCCCTGTTCGGATTTGAAAAAACCGGGTTCTAAAATACTGCGTGGCTGTTCCTCCAAGATATCAGAACATCCTATCAGGAACACTGTTAACAAGGTTGTTCCTATTATACTTTTTATATTCATGTGTTTCATAGTATTCCTTTTTTAAAATGTCAAATTTACTCCAATTACGTAGTTCCGGGTTGAAGGCGAGTTGAAACCTACAGTCAATATACGATTATTGTAGCCACCTGTTGCAACATTCTGGTCACCGCGCGAGTTGGTTTCAGGATCCAATCCCATTTCTTTGTTGAAGTCTGAGAACATCACAAACGGGTTCTGTACAGTGACGTACATACGCATATTAACGCCCGAGTTTTTAAGCAATGATTGGTTAAAATTATATCCAAGTGAGATATTGCGTATTTTCATGTATGAACCATCGAAGTAGCCCATTGAGTTTAGATACTTCGGATTGTCGCCGCTTAATACACCTTTTGGAGCTGGATATTTGGCTCCTGTGTTCTCAGGTGTCCAGTAGTCTACCTTAATATTCCCCCTACGCCCGGTCATCAAATTGAGGTAGCTCGACCCCCCATTGAGGGTGCTGACGAGCATTCCGCCGCGTTGGAAGCTCCCGATAAGGCTCAGATCAAATCCCTTATAAGCTACGCGAGTGTTGAACCCACCCTGAAAATCAGGATCTACTTCCAGAATTTGCCTGTCATCGGGTCCGATTTGCCTTTTAGGTGAACCATCATCGTTAAATTCACCAGTATATTTTACCTTGATCATACCGACATTACCACCCGGTTCGTATTTTAACAGATCGGCATCTCCTTCTTGCCATAGTCCAATAGCCTCGTAATCATAAATAGAGTTGATGCTATATCCAACGAACCAGGCGTTACCTTCGTCTCTTGTCTGTCCCGATGCAAGGGCAACCAGCTCGTTTTTGTTTGAATACAGGTTAATGCCGGCTTCCCATGTCCATCCGTTTACATTGTCAAGAATGGTGCCGTTGAGTGAAAACTCAATACCTTTATTTTGAGTTTCCCCTATATTTGCTGTGTAGCTGCTAACTCCTGATGTACGGGGTAAACCGAGACCCAACAGGATATCTTTGGTGTCCGTAATATAATATTCAATAGTACCTGAAAGTCGGTTTTTCAGCAAACCGAAGTCCAAACCATAGTTAAATGTTTCGGAGTATTCCCATCCTAATGCTGGGTTTGGCAGTTCGGTTACATAATAACCAGTGGCGTAGTTAGCATCTCCAAAGTTGTAATTTCTTGAACTTAAAAGGCCAAGGGTTTTATAAGCGCCAACAGCCTGGTTGGAAGTTTGTCCGTAACCAGCACGAATTTTCAATCTGTCAATCAATGAGACATCCTGCATAAAAGACTCCTTCTTTATATTCCATCCGGCTGATACAGCAGGATAGGTATGCCATTTATGCCCTTCTGCCAGTCTTGATGATGCATCGGAACGGATAGTTGCACTAAGCATATACTTTTCGTTGAATTCGTACATCACGCGTCCCATATACGAAAGTAAGCCGGATTGATTATAGCTTCCATTGTTGGCAATAATTTCACCAAGAGACTGTCCTAGGCTGTAATATTGGAAATCTTTTGAAGGAATACCCTTTGCATTTGTACCCGAGTCAAAGAAAGTACTTTGGTCGGCTTCGTAAAGTGCAACTGCATTCACCCGATGTTTATCGGCAAAAATCCGATCGTAGGAAAGGAGGTTTTGGATGTTCCAGTGATACCTGTGCGAATTACTGATTGAAGCCGTTGATTCCGTAGTTGGATTGCTACTTCCTATGCCCTCAGCGGTATAACTTCCGTTGTTCGACTGCATAAAATCCAGACCGACTGTGGTACGAAACTTCAAGCCTTCAATCCCCGGGATTTTTGCTTCACCATATAATGAATTGTAGGTGGCATATCCCCTGTTATGGCTTAACCATTCATTCTGTAATCCTTCAACAACATCTCTTGTAATGGTAAACTGCTCATCTAATGGCATTTTTATAGTTCTTTTTAAGGTACCGTCAGCGTTATACGGGTCGGCAATAGGCGACATGCTTAAAATACCGTACAATCCTATCTGGTTACCTTCGGTGAAGCTATAGTTATTGTTTGAATTGAAGCCGAAGCGGAATAATTTACCTACTTCCTGATCAACTGAACTGCGCATAGTATAGCGGGTGAATTTGTTAGTTGGTATGACGCCTTGATCCTGGAGGTAGCCAACACTGAAGCTGTAGCTGCCAGTGGCAGTACCACCGGAAAGACCAATGTCGTGGCTGGCCTGATAACCGTTTCTGAAAAATAGATCCTGCCAGTCAGTATTTACATCGTCGAATTCATCCAGCGCGTTTGCGAATTGGCCTCTTGCTGCTCGTAGAGCAACTAATTCCGGCCCATCCATCATAGGAAATTTAGCAAAAATTTGGTTTTCACTTTGCCGTCCATTGTAGGTAATTTTTGCCTTTTGTCCCTTTTGTCCCTTGTTGGTAGTAATAATAATAACACCGTTGGCACCACGTGAACCGTAAATTGCAGTTGCCGAAGCATCCTTCAGGATATCCATACTCTTGATGTCATTGTTGTTAATTTCGCTGATAGACCCGGAAAAGGGGATACCGTCGAGTACAACCAACGGATCATTGCTGGCAGTCAGCGAACGTGTACCGCGAATACGGATTTGCATGGAGGCACCCGGACGGGTGGAGGTCTGTGATAACTCCACACCAGGCAACCGTCCTTGTAAAGCCTGTGTGAAATTAGATGCAGGGATGTCCCGTAAAGCCTCCCCGCCTATTGATGCAACAGAACCCGTCACTGCTTCTCTCCGTTGGGTACCATAACCAATAGCCACTACTTCTTCAATTCCAATGTTTTCCTCAACAAGCGTAACATTAATTGTTGATTTTCCTCCAACAACAGTTTCCTGCATTTTCATTCCAACAAACGAAAACTGCAAAGTTGCATTTCCAGGAACATTGGATATTGAATAGTTCCCGTCGATATCGGCAATGCTTCCGTTGGAAGTACCTTTCACAACTACTGTTACTCCCGGCAAGGGTGATCCGGAGGAGTCGGTGATTTTACCGGTGACTTTTCGGGTTTGTTGAGATACTGACTCAATATTAGCAGGTGAAAGAATGATGTGACGATCGCGGATTATAGCGTTTACCTTACCTTCACCAAATAAAGTGTTAAGTATTTCATCCACTTTTTCGTTTTGTACATTAATATCAACTTTCCTCTGAACATCAATTAGTTCACTGTTATACAGAAAGTAAAATTCGCTTTGTTCTTCAATTTGAAAAAGCACATCTTTAACAGTGACATTTTTCATATTAAGCGATAGCCGGGTGGATTGCGAATAACTGGCACTTGCCAACACCTGCAATGCACTAATCAGAATTAGGAATAGAGAGATTCTCATAGCTCTAAAAATTTTTCTGTGCCCGGAAAAGACCGAACACAATGAATTCATCTTTTTTTTCATAGATTTGAATGTTTAAATTAGTAACGATAATTTATTCTGCCCGATTTGGGCGACCGGAAAGGAGGTGTTGACGCACTTCCTTTCTTCGTTTAATCAGTTAATTTCTCATAGGCACTATTTAATTTTACTGGTTATTATCACTTTGGCTTTGCTTTGTATCTGGTTTGTTTTGTCAATTTTTGCAGGAATATAGTCAATTTTGATAGGTGATGATAAGGCCAGAAATTCAAGAACCTGATGCAATGGTTCATTTTCGAAGGTAGTAGTAATTCGGTAACTTAAAATTTCCGGATTGTCAACTTTTACTTCAATACCAAACCAGCGTTCGAGTTGCAGGGCAACTTCAGGCATCGGGCATTCGTCGAAAACCAATTTTCCGGTATGCCAGGCAATGTATTTTCCTATTTTTTCAGCCTTGATATTTGTTTGATTGGTCGTTTTATCAATTACTGCCCTTTCACCTGGATTCATGATCAATTCTTTCCCTTCCATGGTCCCTGGCGTACTCAAACTTACTTTTCCTTCAGACAGTACCACTTCAACTGACTGGTCTTCAGCAAATGCTTTGAAATTAAACCGGGTACCCAAAACAGTAACATTTATTTTTCCTGATTCGACCTGAAATGGCCGGTGAGCGTCTTTTGTTACCTCGAAGAATGCTTCGCCTGATAGTGAGACATTTCTGCTTTGGGAGTCAAACGGAACTTTAAAGCGGATGGTGCTCTCTGCATTCAACCAAACATTTGATCCGTCGGGCAATACAATCTGAGAACGCACTCCCAAAGGACTGGTGATTTCCTGCATTGCATATTGAAGGGAAGTTGAAGGCTTTTGTTGCTGGTACAATAGCCAGACAGAAGCAATCAGCAATGGAATAAAAAGCATGGCTGCAATACGGGTAAGGCTATTCAGGAAAAGTTTGACCTTTTTTTGTTTCTGAATCCGGCTTTCTACCAGTACAAAGGCTTTCCTGCTATCAATGGTTTCTATTTCAGAAACAATCCGGCCAGCATCTGCAATTTGCTCTTCCAGACCTTGACTCTTCCGTTCAGAAAGCAGATTTTTAAGTTGTTGATTATTTTGATCCCTGGTTGTCATTTTTAAAAGTAGGATGTTATTTTTTCCGTATCAGTATTAAATACAACTGAAGGAGAAAACACACGTACGGCAAGTGGGAAAAAGATAATCGTTATAATCCAAACAACATCAGCAAACCAACATAGTCTTTCAATTCAACCCGAAGTACTTTTAATGCTTTGCTTATCTGAGTTTCTACGGTCCGCTTCGAGATATTTAGTTCTACTGCAATTTCTTCATTTTTCAATCCACGGATACGGCTCATAATAAAAACTTCACGGCATTTTTCAGGGAGGTGGTCAATTCCGGTTTTTATTATTTCCTGAAGTTCGGAAACGACATATAAATCGGGTTCATACGCCAAATGACGACTTGAAAGGCCGATCATCTCGTTGAAGTATCTTTCTTCTATTTTCTTATGCTTTAAGAAGTTCAGGCTTCCGTTTTTGACTGATGAAAAGAAAAAGTTTTTAAGCGAATCGCCCGGAATCAATTGTTTATGTTTCTCCCAGAAACGAACAAAAAAATCCTGAACAATTTCTTCTGCTTCTGCATGGTCGGCAGTAAACTGTGAAGAATAGATAACCAATCCGGGATAATAAAAGTGGAACAGCAGCTCAAAAGCCGTTTGATCGCCGCTTTTAAGTCGGACAATCAAATCTTTTTCCTGAATTCCATGGATAGTTTGCATAACTGCAAATGTAGAAAAATTGTTTGCGCTTTGGATTTTATCCTGAAATCGCTCCATAAAATACAAATTTATTGGAGTTGTTTTTTGTTCTCTAAAACCTAACTAATTTCTTAATTTAGGCACTTTATTTATTTTCAAACGCTTATCTCTATGGGTAATCAAAGGAATTTGGTAAGGACACTCGGTTTAGGTTATGTTATCATCTTTGTGATTGCAAATATAATTGGATCAGGAGTATATAAAAAAATTGCTCCGATGGCAGCAGAACTTCACTCTTCTGTCTGGATACTCATGGCATGGATTGTCGGGGGAATTATCACACTCTTCGGTGCGTTGAGTAATGCTGAAGTTGCCGGACTGCTGGCCGATACAGGGGGCGAATTCGTTTATTTAAAGAAAATATACAACCGCTTTTTTGCATTTTTATACGGCTGGTCGCTGTTTACGGTCATTCAGACTGCAACCATCTCTTCGTTGGCTTATATTTTTGCTCAATCTTTAAACAGCATTATCTATATCCCTGAGGTTTTACCCACGCTACAACATTTTAACATTGGTGGTGTGTTCTTTCCATTTCAGGATTTCGGGGTCAAGCTCATTGCTATTTTACTGATTTTACTTTTAACAGTTCTCAACATTTCAGGCTTAAAAAGCGGTGCAGGAACCAGCAAAGCTATTCTACTGATGGTAATTGCAGGTCTCTTTCTGATCGTTTTCTTTGGTTTGAGAAGCGTATCTGCCCAACCTGCCAATTTTTTGGATGTCAATGAACTGACAGGTAGAAGCGTTACTCTCTCTTCATTCTTTACAGCCATGCTGGCTGCTTTCTGGGCCTATCAGGGATGGGTTTCGGTCGGGTTTATCGGAGGAGAAATTAAAGACGCCAACAGAAATATCCCGAAAGGAATCGTGATCGGCGTCTTTGTGGTGATCTTCATTTATCTCTTAGTCAATGTGACCTACCTCACGCTGTTGTCTATTCCACAATTGGAACAAATTCATGCGGCCGGCAATCAGATCGCAGCAGTTGAGGCGGTCAGGAGTTTTTGGGGAACAAGCGGGGTACTGTTTATTTCGTTACTGATACTGGCCACTACGTTGGGGTGCACCAACGCCAGTATTCTTACAGGTGCCCGCCCTTATTATGCGATGGCCCGCGAACGGCTATTCTTTTCGGGTATCGGGAAACTTAATAAATCCAATGTCCCTTCCAATTCGCTGTTATGGCAGGGAATATGGGCTTCTGTGCTGGTTTTATCCGGAACATTTGATCAGTTAACCGACATGGTAATTTTTGCCGTCTTTATATTTTACGGAGCCACCACATTGGGTGTCTTCATTTTGCGTCGCAGGATGCCCGATGCGCACCGGCCTTACAAAGTCTGGGGGTATCCGTTTGTACCAGCCATTTTCATCGTCTTCTGCATCGGATTGTTTATCAACACCATTGCAACCCGTCCCCGCGAAGCTGCTATTGGCGTTATCCTTATTTTATCGGGTATACCGGTTTATTATATTCTGAAAAGAAGAGATTCGAAAAGAAAGATGTGAATTATTTCCATGAAACTAAAGTTTATATCAATCACCCGATGAATAATCTAATTTCCAAATCTTTTTATGGCTTCTTCCATCATAACTGTTGTGGCGGTTGCACCGCTTCTTGCGCAGCCAGCAGCCTGAACAGCGAGTAATTGGTCGAGTGTTCGAACACCTCCGGCAGCTTTCACTTTCACTTTGGGGCCAATGCTTTTTTTCATCAGTTCCAATACCGGAATAGTTGCTCCCTGATAATTGTAGTCGCCGTTGGGTTGTTTCACGAATCCAAAACCTGAAGATGTTTTCACATAGTCAGCGCCCACTTCGGTGCAAATCTGACATAGTTTTACAATGTCTGATTCCTTGGTTACATAGTCGGTTTCGAAGATAACTTTGACAATCGCTTTGTGTTTGTGACAGACATCAGTAACTGATTTAATTTCATCCGAAATATACGTCCATTCACCTTGCAAAGCTTTAGCAATGTTGATGACCATGTCGATTTCCACAGCACCGTCTTTACAAGCATTTTCTGCTTCAAAAACTTTGGTTGAAATGCATGAATTTCCGGCAGGAAAGCCAATTACACATCCAGTCAGGACATCACTACCCTGCAGTAATTCAACCGCTGATTTTACCATATAAGGTTTGACACACACCGATGCCACATTGTATTTTCTGGCCACTTCGCATTCCCGTTTCAGGTCCATATCAGTCAAAGTAGGATGAAGAATGGAATGGTCGATCATCTTCGCCAGTTTGTAAATTGTTTCGTTCATTTGATAAATATTTAATGTTAATTATTTTGACTACTTATATCTTTTGAATCCTCTAAAATCAGCACCCAGTCGCAACCTCTTCCTGATTTTAACCAGCCAAGTTCTTTCGACATACCAGGAACATTAAAGTTATGCTCCCCTTTATTTTCGAATTCACCAATAGTTTCAGTTTCACCACTTCGTGGATTAAACCATGAAGCTTTAACTTTTTCTCCTGAAATCATCCCCATTTTGATGGTAGTTTGATTTCCGGTTGGGATATAAATGTAGGCGAACGATTTTCCTCTCATTGCACAGGTTCGGTTGGCGCAATCACCTTGTCCTGCCATTATCATCGACTGGTCGGGAATCAATTCCAGCATAGGGTGCGATTCCATCAGTTTTCTTAAATAACCCATTTGAAAAGCTCCCGGCAAATTCAGTTCATCTTTCCATCCAATCGATTTTTCGGAATTTGAGTTTGACTCATTTCCGGAAATGAATTGCCAAATGGTATTCGCCCCGTATGTAAAACCGGCAGTACCCGAAAAGACACTCCAATAAGCAGCAATTCTTACATCGGTAGAAGTAAAAACACCATTGTCGGCAATCGCATAATTGATCTGCATGGCTTCGTAGCACGGCTCTGAATTAATGGTCGGTTTAGGGTTGGGTAAGTTCCAGTCGGCAATTGCATCTAAGTAGGCTCTTGGATTATTCACTTCGGCGTGGTACGAACCCCAGGAATGAAAATCGATCCAATCATCCTTATGAAACCATTTCGATGATGAACTGAAGGAATGAAAAGTCATCAGAGTGGTTGAATAATCAGCCTTACCGTCTAGTTTTTTGATGTTATTGGTTCCATCAGCAATTCCTTCGGCCATGGACCGCCACAATTCACTACCTATGGCGCGTTCATCCGGTTGACGGTCACCGCCAAGTATCCAAATAATGTTTGGGCTATTCCGGTAACGATTTCCAACAAACCATCCGTAATTGTAGGCTTGTTCTTTGGTATTGAAAAGCGCTTTATCAGACCGCGGAGTGACCCATTCGCCCCAGGTAGGAAGCATAGCCAGATAAAGTCCCTTTTCTGCAGCGGTTTTTACGGCAAAATCCACATGATCCCAGAAATCGTATTCTTTTTCATTTTGTGGAGTATTTCCCGCAGTGACAGCTGGTTTTTCCGGATCTTCAGAGATAAAAATGCTATCGTTGTAAAAATTCGTCGGTTTATCCATGTGATTGAATTCACTGATAAGAACTGTCTGAATCACATTGAACCCCTTTTGTTTTCTGTTATCCAGATAGATTTCAATTTCTTCGCGGTTTAATTTGTGAAGCATTTCCCAGCCGGTATCCGCCAGCCAAAAGAATGGTTTTCCATCCTGAAAAGACAGATAGTGCGGATTAACTTTTGAAACCTGTATTTTCCCATGTTCTTTCCATGGTTGAGCATTTGCAATATTGACGAA
This sequence comes from Bacteroidales bacterium, assembly GCA_038248385.1. Classification (GTDB taxonomy): domain Bacteria; phylum Bacteroidota; class Bacteroidia; order Bacteroidales; family Prolixibacteraceae; genus Aquipluma. The sequence goes on along the minus strand of JBBRXN010000005.1, from coordinate 3,667 downwards.
GAAAATCAGAAGAACGATTGATAAAAAATGGTTGAATTTCATTTTTGTTTGGTTGTTTTAAAATTCGGGAATAAATAGTTCAACAGAAATCTGATACATATAGTCTGATTCAACTCACAGTCTCATCAGACCGGTCAGCCAGGCGGCACTATGCGGAATCCAATCTTCATCAGTAAAGGAATTGGGACCGTCATTGGCTTTTTTGGGTTCAGTGTCGTAAACGAATTGTTTTCCCGTTGAAAAGCCGTTACAAATGACACCGCGGGTTTGGAACCAGGTACCGGCCCAGCGTTTCCCGATGTGACAGATCATGCTGGCTGGTAGGGCAAGGTTTTCAGGAAGGTCGGTGCTGAATAACACACAGCCTGTCTTTATGTTTTCTGCTGTTATTCCGGCATTTAACCCGGCCAGCCATTGCAGGTTTCCGTAAGCAATTTCTTTCAGTTTAGGCTCAGTAAACAGTTTTTCCAATTCGAGCGCCAGAGCTGCTGTATAACCATAAATGACATTGGTTCCATGAAAAGTTCCGCAAAACCAGATTGGACCTTCATTGCCAAAAATTCCTTGAGGAACCAGATAGAATGGATTAGCCTCACAGCCTGGAATCAGGTAGCCGTAGGTGAAATTTTTCAAGGTCAATTTCCAGTTTTCTGCATCTTCATGATCAGGAAAAAGTTTTAACAATTCGATAAGCGGAACCAGGTAATTCGGATAAATTCCACCCATGTCAGCACCAAATTGCGAACCTTTTTCATCAGGAACAATACCGTGAACCCATGAGGGCTCAGCATGTTTCAGACTGTCAAATTCGTAAAAATTACCGAAGAAACCACTTTGGGCGTTTCCTTTTGGTATTTGTCGGGCCATTACTTTTTTCGCAAATTCCAGGGCCAATTGTTTTGCTTCGTTATTCCCATTTTTATACATCTCAATCGATGCCTGACATAGCATCAGCAGATCACGGGTAAGCCATTCGTCTTTTGGAATTATGGTTTCGTTGGATATTCCACGCTGCATTTTCACATAGCCGTAATCGCCCATTGGTTTTGCAGTTTTGACCAACCACTCAAACGATTCTGCTGCGGCTTTTTCATAGCGCTGTTTTTGATCTGAAAAGCTGTCTGGTAATAACCGAAAGGCTTTTGCTAAGGCCACAACCGCTTTCGAAGCATCGTTTGGTAGAATATCTTTTTCATGACCAATAGTATCGTGCGACATGGCTCCTTTGGGAAAACCCAATTCAGCTGCTTTCTTTTGAGTTAAAACAAGGTAATCGCAACCACATTCAATCTGGGTGTAAATGCGTTTCAGAAAATTCTCGTCAAAGCTACTTTGCTTTTTCTCCAGCAATTCTTCAAGTGCAATAATCATCGTACTTTGTGCCGGACTTTCCACCCATTTGGTACCTGCGTCCTGCCAACCTACGCCCAGGCCGGTAAAGTGGCGTCGTCGCTCCAGCATATCGACCGATGACCATTCAATGGTGCTTTTCCACAAAATATCTTTTTCAACTTTCAATCCTGAATCAGAAATTAAGTCTGTTCTGCCATTTTTTACCTGAATATCCCATTCTCCGGGCTCCTGAATGTTTTTAAAGCTTGCAACCCACCAGTGACTGCCCCAAATTTCTCCCCAATAGATGAATTCTGCTTCATAGCTTTTCTCCGCATCAACAGGAACTAATTTACAGCTTGCATTTCCTGGGAGTTGATCCTTTTTGGGGAGCCTGACAATTACCCGGATCGGTAAACCCAATTCGTAACCCACTTGTGAAAAAAGCAAACCGTGATATCCGGAATTTTCAGGAATAGAAAATGCTGGGAAAGCAGAAGTTTTTTTCTCTTTTCGGTCGTTTGAAGTACAGGAAGAAAACGCTGAAACGCCTATAAAACCAGTGGAAATAGCAGCTGTTGACTTCATGAAATTTCGCCGCGATATGGAAGTTTTGTTGGTCATATTGTAATAGGTTCAATTGATTTTAAACTTTTTTGTTCTGAGACTATCAGCTTGTTATAAATGATAACTATTGCCAATCGGGTAGTTCATCGTATTACAATACAGTTCACTATAAATATGTAGATTCGGATTGCTGGAATAGAATTTAATAGAAATATGCAGGACAGGACTTCCTTTTTCAATTTTCAGAAATGATGCTGTTCTTTCGTCGGCATACTCCGCCCGAAGTTCCTGTTCAGAGCCGGTAATTTCAATCAGATATTTCTGACTTAAAGTCTTGAAAAAAGAGCTTTCGATGAACTCGTGGGCAATCAAATTTTTCAATTCGAGGTTAGCCAGCCAGTTGTTTTCCAGCATCACCGGTTCTTCGCCAACGCAGCGTAAGCGTTCGAAATGAATGCATTTGTCCTGAAGTTCGGTTTCTGATGGATGAAAGGAAATTTCATCACTCCATTTCCTGATGGCAGGTTCCTGTAAAAAGGTAGTTTTTACATTTTGGCCTACTGCTTCCGAAAATCCCTTTACATTCAGCAATCCCAGTGAATTTCGACGTTCTTTCACCCTGCTGCCTTTTCCATGTAACTTTTCAATGAAACCTTCCTTTAACAGATTATCCAGTGCTTTTCGAACGGTAGTCCGTGTGATTGAGAAGTCGGCACATAGCTCGTTTTCAGACGGCAGATAATCACCAATCTGAATAATTCCCTGCTGAATTTTTTCCTTCAGCATCATTTCTATTTCGTGATAACGGGTTTTTTTCATATTGAATACAAATATATAAATTTATCTTGTACGTACAAGATAGTGAACCATTATTTTAAATTCGAAAAATATCCGGGTTTGGAATCAATGTTTAAATATTTTGGGGTGAATTGATTGTGGCCTCAACGATGTTTTTTGAGGTGAACCAGTGGTATATCCGCATTTTCTGCCTTTTTTTTGACTGAGAGCATAGGCGAGCTCGGTTGATACAACACAGAATCAAATCCGAAAATGGATTTGATTCTGTTGTTGCTTTATTTTCAGGTTTTTGGATAAAAATAATCCGGAAAAATTATTTTTAGGTTGGAGTGCCACAACTTTTTTTCATCCGGGAATAATTTGTTTTTAAAGGCCGGATGAAACGAGCCCCGACAAATCGGGGCTCGTTTCATAGAAAAAAGTTGGCAAAAAAGAACTTGCGCCTGCCATTCGAAAATGGCAGAAAAATTCAGGAACCACGCGATGCGCCTAAATTTTTGAAGCGATTTGTTTTCTCTGGATTTGCTACTCTCACATTTCGCAAGGCATCAGAGAAAAGAAACAAAAGAGAATGCCGAAAATTCAACAAAAGGCAGATTGGAATTTCTAATTTGCCTACCATGTCAATCCCGAACTTTAAACTTTCAACCAAATAATTTTCAATGTACCTTGTTGATTAAAATAAATTTGTACATTGCATTACTTTTTACACAATCATAAACCTTATTAATTGGGGTTTATTTAACTACAAAAGGTAATGGCTCCAAGTACTTTTATTACCAAGAATCTCACAAAGGTTCAGATTGAATTCATGCTGACATTGGAGGAACAGGAACTCGATATTTTTTCAATTGATGAATTAAGAAACAGATTTTCAGATAGCTTTAAAGACATCAACGAGATTGTGGAAAATCTTGTTCACAAGGGTATTTTTATCCGTCTGGAAAAGGGTAAATATTGTCGTTCCAAT
>JBBRXN010000004.1:0-100961 GCA_038248385.1 Bacteroidales bacterium | reverse complement strand
GGTCGTAATATGGTTGAAAGTCGAAGGTTTCCATCCATTGGTAGTGTGGCAGGTTGCACAATCATTGGGAATTCCGGCGGCAACATGGCTTGGAACTTGTGCCGAAGTAAAATTCTTCTGGTGACAGTTGTTGCATTCTGTGGGCAATTTTTCAAAGCGACCTGTAACGTGACATTGTGTACATCCAATTGCATGACCCTCCGTAAGCGGGAAAAAGTTGTGATCGATGATTTTAGTATTCCAACTTGCTGAACCTGAACTATGACATTCAAGGCAATTGCTTGAATACCCACCAAGAATATGATTGGGTGAAGTCGTATTTTGAAAATCTTTTAGATGACAATCATTGCATTCAACACCAATTGGTTCAAATTGTAAATTTGAAGTTGATTTATGACAATCCGAGCAATTTGCTGAACGGTGGACGCCCAAAAGCGGAAACCGGCTTTGCTGGTGCATTTCCGTGGTATTCTTTATAATCCATGAATTTGGGGTATGACATCTGGCACAATCCTTTCCCAAAGTATTGTCGTGCATATCGGTATGACATTCAGTGCATGATTGACGTTTGTCTTTAAAATCAAGAGATGTGTGACAATCCTTACAATTAACAGATTTATGCTGCCCAACCAGGTTAAAGCTAGTGTTTTCATGATTGAACTGCATATTCAAACTATTCACACTCCAACTACTCGAAGTATGGCATTGAGCACAATCAATCTTGAAATCTTTCCCGTGAGGAGATTGTGCCTGCAATAAGATCGCAATCAATGAAAGGATTAAAGTGAATGACAGTTTATGCATTTGATATCTTTAATTTTGTAATTTAGATATGTACTATTTCCATCCTTAATTTCTTGGTGACATTTTATACATGCAACATTCTTGTGTCCGCCATCCAACTTGAACCGTGTTTTATCATGATTGAATTTTTCGGGTTTCCAGTCTTTAAATCCATGACACTTTACACAAGCAGTTTGGTTGTTTTCCTTAAACTGAGTATGATGAACATCTGTATGACAATTCTCACAATTGATATTCTTTAATGAAGAGAATTTCTGACTGAACGTACCATCTGTTTTTTCCTCAAAGTGGCATTTCCTGCAGGTTTGATCAGCATGTTTCCCTTCAAGTTTAAAAGTTGTAAGATTATGATCGAACTTAACGCTATTCCATGTTGAAACATTGTGGCATTTTTCACAATTTTCCTCCGGAAAATATTCTGCATCAATAAGCTCCTTGTGAATGTTTTTGTGGCAATCAGCGCACTTTTCACCTATTTCCCTGAAGTTCCAATCCTTTTCTTTTTTATGGCACTCAAAGCAGGGAGAGGAAAGATGGCCACCCTCCAATTTGAATTTGGTAAGATTATGCTTTTCGATTGTAAACAAGGATGGTGCGAAGCCTTCACCTGAATGACATTCAGAACAATCTGGAGATTTACCCGCTTTGCTCAACTGTCCTTTATGGAAGTCTGCATGGCAATCGGTACACTTTTCGTGTGGCAAAGTCGCTGTCAAACTTATTTTGTGGCACGACTTGCAGGTTACGCTTATATGTCGTCCGGTTAGCAGATACCCCGTTTTACTGTGATCGAATGAATTGATACCTATTACAGCTTTAAATGATTCTTCGGTATGGCACTGTGTACAGTTTTGTCCAAACCGGTTGTCATGAACATCCTTGTGGCAGTTTACACAACTATTATACTGAAGGCCGGTAAATTGTTGAAAATCTTTGCCATTCTTGATGCTAGTCTTGTGGCATTTGATACATGCAACATCAATGTGTTTGCCTTTTAGCTGATATTTTGCTTTTGCGTGATCGAATTTTGAAGCCGGTTTAAATTTATCATTGGTATGGCAGTTTGAACAAATATTTGAAAGGGTTTTCTGGTGGCGGTCTTCATGACAGGCGGCACATTGGCTATTGAGACCAAGGTAGGTTTTCTTTTTCTTTTTAAGTTCCGGATCAGAGATAAAGTCAGGCTTATGACAATCGGCGCAATCCTTCTTAATGTGGGCGCCTTCAAGATTGAACCCTGTTAGGCTGTGGTCAAAATTTTTCTTATCGAAATGAACAATTTCAAAATTCCGCCCATGGTGGTCGCTATGGCAAACTATACACGTTTTCACTTTTAAAGAAAAATGATAGCCTTTTTTCTGGTCGATACGCTCTTTGATCTCTTTGTGACAATCCAGGCATTTATCGTTCGAGATTTTTTCACCGATCGTATGGCATTTTGTACAATTACTCATCCCTTCCAAATCAGCATGGGCTTTGACCAGCTCTCCGGGCGAGATTTGTCCAAAACCATTGATTGTTAACATCAAAAAGATGAAACAGGTAATTATTAGTTGGCTAAGATTCATTTTCGCGTTTTCCATCATTTTTCAACATTCTGTAATTGAAAACCTTAACTTTATTTTTCGTGCTTTAATATAGCTTCTCCATGTTTTGTGACTGTCTTTATTCCAATTTTTTCTAAGAATTGAGTGGGTAGTTCCCCGCCGGCAAATATGTAAACTAAATCATTTTCCAGCACCAATTCCTGATCAGATCCTTTTATATTGATTTTGACCACTTTTTCTTCGATAGAAGTTAAATTGGAGTTATATAAAACTTTAATTTTCCCTTCAGAAATGGCAACTTTAATTTTGTCGCTGTTTTTAGGTTTTAACCGACCAAAAACCTCGCTGCGATAAGATAATTGCACATTGTTTTGATCGGCCAGCAACAAAGCCGTTTCAATTGCAGAATCGCCACCGCCAACAACAACAATGTTTTTTCCCACAATCAGTTCAGGTTCCAGTAACCTGTATGCGACCTTTGTACTTTCTTCACCTGAAACATTCAATTTACGTGGAGTGCCTCTTCTGCCAATCACAAGTAATATTTTACGCGAAGTAAATTCTTCTCCCGTTTTGGTTTTCACTATAAAGTGTTTATTTACCGGGGTAATGGCTTCAACCTTAGTGTTTTCTTTAATGGTTAGTTCGTTTTTGGAAAGCACAGTATTCCATAAATCCAGTAATTCAAGTTTACTGGTTTCCTTTAATCTGACCTTGCCATGCAAAGGCAAGTCCATGGCTGAAGTCATTACAATTTTTGCACGCGGGAAAGTAAATACAGTACCGCCAAGAGTGTCTTGTTCAAGGGTTAATGCGTTAAGTTTTAGTTTTTTTGCTGCCAGAGAAGCTGAAATTCCGGCAGGTCCGGCACCCACAATAATAAGATCATATTGCGCGTCAATGTTCCTATTAATGCTTTTTGCCAGATTTTCAACAGCTTGTTTTCCCTGTTCCACTGCATTTTTTATCAAACCCATACCCCCAATTTCTCCGGCAATAAATACTCCGGGAACATTGGTTTCAAAGCTTTGGTCAACATGGGGTAAATCAACTCCCCTTTTTTCGGTACCAATGCACAAAGTGATGGCTTGTACAGGGCAGGCATTAAAACAGGCGCCATGTCCAATGCAATGAGACGCATTTATAATTGTTGCTTTCCCGTTTCTTATCCCGATAATATCCTTTTCCGGACATGCAGCTATGCATGCACCACTTTTAATGCAACTGTTCACATCAATTACGGGATGCAACGAAACGGGTTCATACATTCCTTCTTCCTTGGCAATCGCAATTTTTTCTTCCACAATAAACGATTCCCTCTTTTGTTTACGAAGGTAAATGAGAACGATTCCAATCAGAAAGATCGCAACCAGCGAATAAATAAGTGTTTGTTCTATCAGTACTTCCATAACCTTAAAAAATCCATTTATAACCGAATGTAATTACCACAACTACATGGATGATCATGATCACCAGCATCACCAGCGCAAAAGGAAGGTGAGCCACATGCCAGTATTCGAAAAGTTTTTGCATTGTCACCAGTCGTTCAATTTTTCTCTTCAGGGATATTTGATCTTTGAATGATTGTATTATCTCCCTTGTTTTATCTCTGGGTACATTTTGAAGTTTTAATTCAATCCTGATTTTTTTTATGGCAACCGTTTCTTCCCTGCTTCTCCAGAAAAGATTTCCCGACCTTTTGGATTTGTTTTCTGCAGAATTATCAATCAGTTCGTAAATATTTTCATCAAGGGTGACGGTTTTCCTAAGCTGCTTGTTCGTTTCCGCCTTTAAATCGTCAAGTTCAAGAAGACTAAGCTCCCGGCCTTCAATACTTCGGGGTATCTGAATGTATATAAACCGGCCAATTACACCACTCAAAACAACAGCAACCATGCTCCAGAAACTAACCGCTACAATTCCACCAAATTTGAATGTGGTATGGAACACAATCAATACAGGACCAAGAGTGCAAAGGAAAATATGCATCTCCAGCCAGTATTTCAGAATCCCAATTCGGGAGAAAAGATGTATCCGTTTTCTGGCCATGTAGCTAAAAACCGCGAATACAATCATCAACGATCCGATGATACCCAACCCATGCCCGATGATACCACTGGCTTTTAAAGATTGATTTTCAGGAAGAAAATATCTTTGTTCCATGCTTGTCCCATAATAATTGTATCCAATGTAAGTTAATATGGACACCGTCAGAATGACGACGAATATCAAAGCTGATATTACAATTCTATGTATGGTGGCAAGCTTAAATTTCATATCAAATGAACGTATTAGATCCTCCTTTATGCGAAAGTTGCCCGCATAAAACCGGAATAAATTTAGCGATTTGATAATTTACAGAAGCTTATAAAGTCAATTTGAAATCAGTCTAAATAGCTGGAATATAGTAAGTCATAGTATTGAATGAATGAAGGTTGAAAAAAATATTGTTTTTCCTATTTCGACTCACAACAATATTTTTATAATAACCTGCATCAGCAAGACCTCTTCTTTTTATGAATTTTGTCATAATTCCCGAATGAGATTTCAAAGTCTTATTATTTCAATTGATTACAAATTCAGGTAAAAAAAGCCCTGAATTTCTTCAGGGCTTTTCAAAAACTATAATTTTTATCGAATTAATCGGGCATGTATCCCCGAATAATTCCACGTTTCGAATCTTTAATGAATAAAAGAATTTCATCTCTTTCAGTTGAAGCGGGCATTTCTGCTTCGATAATTTCAACTGCCTGCGAAATGTTGAGGCCTTTTTGATAAATATAGCGGTATATTTCCTGAATCTCACGGATTTTTTCGTTGGTGATATTGCGGCGACGTAATCCGATTGAGTTGATCCCGACATACGAAAGCGGTTCACGACCGGCCTTGATAAATGGTGGAACATCTTTACGGACGAGTGAACCTCCTGCAATCATTACATGTGATCCAACATGTACAAACTGATGCACGGCAACCATTCCGGCAAGGATGGCATAATCGTCAACAATAACTTCGCCGGCCAACTGGGTATTGTTCACCAGTATTACATTGTTCCCTACTACACAATCGTGGGCAACATGCACGTAAGCCATCAACAGACAATTGTTGCCAACAACTGTTTTCCCTTTTGCCGAAGTCCCGCGGTTGATGGTCACAAACTCGCGAATAGTCGTATTGTCGCCGATTTCCACCGTCGAATACTCCCCTCTGAATTTTAAATCCTGAGGTACCGCTCCGATAACCGCTCCGGGGAAAATCTGGCAGTTTTTACCAATGCGTACTCCTGGCATGATAGTCACACTCGATCCGATTCGTGTTCCTTCGCCGATAATCACATCATTGTTGATGGTTGCAAAAGGTTCAATAACTACGTTGTCGGCTATGATTGCCTCCGGATGTACGTAAGCCAATGGTTGTTTCATTTTTTTGTTCTATTTTCTGTTTCTAATTAATTTATCTTAACAATTTGCGCCATATAATCGCCCTCGGCAACAACCGAATCTCCGACGTAGCAGAGTCCGCGCATTTCAGCAATACCCCGCCGAATGGGCGAAGTAAGGACAACCTTGAAAACAATGGTATCTCCGGGAACAACTTTTTTCCTGAATTTAACGTTGTCAATTTTCATAAAATAGGTTGAATATTTTCCAACAAGATTACGAAGTACAAAAATCCCGCCAGCCTGAGCCATTGCTTCAACCAACAGAACTCCAGGCATTACTGGTTCTTCAGGAAAATGTCCCTGAAAGAAAGGTTCGTTAGCGGTCACATTCTTAACCCCAACAAGGTAGGTATCCTGAACGTCAATAACTTTATCGACTAACAAGAAAGGATACCTGTGAGGAAGCAGTGCTTTAATCTTGTTCACATCCATTATAACCGGTGAATTCGCGTCATAATGCGGCGCCTTTTCTCTTGTATCTTCTTTGTGAATGGCTTTTGCAATTAATTTTGCAAATGCTGTGTTTGCAGTATGTCCGGGTTTGGTGGCGATGATGCGTCCTTTTATTCTTTTCCCTGCCAGTGCTAAATCGCCAATTACGTCGAGCAGTTTATGACGGGCACATTCATTATCGTATTGCAGTTCAATGTTGTTTAAAATTCCCTGGGCTTTTACTTCAACGCGTTTATGATTGAACAGATCGGCTAACCTGTCCAGTTCTTCCTGAGTTACAGGTCGGTCAATAATTACAATGGCATTATCCACGTCACCACCTTTTACCAGGTTGTTTTTCAGTAAAAATTCAAGTTCGTGTAAAAACACAAAAGTGCGACAATTGGCAACTTCGTTCTTGAAATCTGACAAAGAGTTTAATGAAGCAAACTGGTTGTTCAGAACTGTAGAGTTGAACGAAATCAATACATTCAGTGAATAATCATTGTCGGGCAAGGCGATTATTTCAGAGCCGGTTTGTTCATTTTTATAAACGATCTTCTCGGTAATTACAAAATATTCACGTTCAGCATCCTGTTCAACTGTTCCGGCCATCTCAATTGCTTCAACAAACAGGCGGGCACTGCCATCTAAAATCGGAACTTCCTCGTTGTCAATTTCAATCAACACGTTATCAAGGTCCATTCCGGTCAGAGCTGCCAGGCTGTGTTCGATAGTGCTGAGCCGGGCTCCCTGGTATTCGATAACCGTACCGCGTGATGTGTCAACTACAAATTCGGCATTTGCGCTGATAATGGGTTTGTTTTCAAGATCAATCCGTTGAAATTTAAAACCGTGGTTGATGGGAGCGGGTTTGAAAGTCATGCTCACTTCGCAGCTGGTATGTAATCCTTTGCCGCTGATCGAAAATTCTTTCGCTAAGGTTCTTTGTTTAACTGTCATTCCTTGTTTTAATTATTCTTCCAGCTTTATTTTAATCTGATCAATCTGTTTTTCTAAATTGAGTACCTGCTCACGTAATTTGGGCAAATTCCGGTAAACAGCTATAACTCTTGATGCCTGTCCGATATCCATTGCCGGGGCGAGTAAAACAGTATTGTTTGATTTTATACTGTGCGATACGCCCGACATAGCTCCAACGTTTACATTATCGCCTACGGTAATATGGCCTGCAACTCCGACCTGTCCTCCAAAGCGACAGTTTTTTCCTATTTTTGCTGATCCTGCAATGCCTGTCAGTGCTGCCATTACTGTATTTTCACCAACTTCAACATTGTGGGCAATTTGTACCAGATTGTCGATTTTGGTTCCTTTTCTTACTATGGTTGAACCCATCGTTGCGCAGTCGATCGTTGAATTGGCGCCAATTTCAACCAAATCTTCAATAATTACGTTTCCTACCTGCGGAATTTTTTGGTAGGAGCCATCTTCTTTCTGGGCAAATCCAAATCCATCGGCGCCAATAACTGCACCGGCATGTAAAATACAGGCACTGCCTATTTTAGTGTCTTCGTATATTTTTACTCCTGAAAACAAGATGCTGTCGTCGCCGATAATGGTATTATCGCCAACATAAACATGAGGATATATCTTGACGTGATTTCCAATTTGTACATTTTTCCCGATGTAAGCAAAAGCGCCCACATAAATATCGCTGCCCAGGATGGCAGTGTCATCAACAAAAGAAGGAGTTTCAATTCCTGATTTATTTATTTTGGCTTGCTGGTAAAGTTCGAGTAACGAAGCAAATGCTTTATATGCATCCGGAACCCTGATCAAAGTTGCCAATACTTCCGCTTCCAGTTCAAAATCCTGGTTGACAATTACGATAGAAGCTTCAGTTTCGTATATATATTTATTGTATTTCGGATTGGAGAGAAAAGCCAAAGTTCCGGGTTTCCCTTCTTCAATTTTAGCTACGCCTGATACAATTACATTTGCGTCGCCTTCAACCGTACCGCCCAGAAAATCAGCTATATTTTGAGCTTTGAATTCCATATTTATTTTCTTTGTGCCCGGCAAAAATAGATTTAAATTACTTAATGTCCAATTCTTTCGGATAACAGATAAAATATTTCCTTACAGTTTTGGAAAATCCTGATAAATCAATATCAGACGCATCTGATATGTCGCTTATTTTATTGTTCTTAAACAAAATATTGATTTTGTCACTGGAACCCTTGTTGTACGCGCTGTTCGAGATGGTGTCATTAATCAGGAAATAGTGTAACTGCTCATCGCAAACATTGAAATGATGGCAAATCTTATCTTTAAGTTTATTAATCTTTTGTTCAGGAAATGGGTTCTTACTGATCTTAATTTTAAATAAACGTCGGTTGATAATGCATTTTGAAAGATAGGATAAAACCGGATCCTGATTTTCCTGCCATTCTTTTATTGAAGCGAAGATATCATTATCATCAAGTTTGGCAAAAAGATCGAGTGCCGGTCTGCCCGAAATTATCCGGTTGTGAATAAAATCATCCAATGTAACCTGATTGGTAAGGAAAGCTTTCAACACGGGAGTGGCAAAAACTTCCGACCCGTTCATGGCAAGTTCTCGCGCACGTACGAGTACATTAATCAATAGGTATTCAGCCGACAATACAGTCTTGTGTAAATACACCTGCCAATACATCAACCTGCGTGCAATCAGAAAGTTCTCCACCGAATAGATGCCTTTGTATTCAACAACCAACTCATCATTTTTTACATTCAGCATTTTAATGATCCGTTCCGAGCTGATAATTCCTTCTGAAACTCCTGAAAAAAAACTGTCGCGGCTCAGATAATCCAGTCGATCCACATCGAGCTGACTGGAAACCAGCTGATGCAGAAAATGTTTGTGATATTGATTGGTGAAAATCAGAATGGCCAGATCCAGTTTGCCATCAAACTGTCGGTTCAGCTCTTCCATCAGTAACAGCGAAATTCTTTCGTGCGGAACATCCTGCACAAGTGTACTTTCAAGCACATGAGAGAATGGTCCGTGACCTATATCGTGTAACAGAATGGCGACGGTAACGGCATCCGCTTCTTCATCGGTGATCTCCTGCCCTTTCAGCCGCAGGATGCCTATGGCCGATCGCATCAGGTAAACAGCTCCCAAAGCATGCTCGAAGCGTGTATGGTTCGCCCCCGGATAAACCATGCACGACAATCCGAGTTGTCTGATCCGACGGAGCCGCTGGAAATAAGGGTGCTCTATTAAATCAAAGACAAGTTCGGATCGGATATTGATAAAACCAAATACCGGATCATTGATGATTTTCTTCTTGTTTGTTTTCAAAACGTTAATTGTCTGTTTGTTAGGACGAAGACTGCAAAAATAGGAAAGTTTTTTGTTTTATACGATCATTTATTCTGATCATTAATTTGAAAATAAAACGATTATAAAAAACCTTAAAGAATTGATTTTGACAATTTAATAAAAATTACTATTTTTGTCGCGATAATTTTTGGGAAACCAAGGGTAGGGGATCGAGAGTCCCCTATTTTATTACAAAAATATGATCGACAAAGCAAAAATAGCGAAACTTGTAAATGAAAAGCTTACAGATGACCAGTTTCTGGTTGATGTAACCATTTCGTCAGGCAATGAGATTCATATCATGGTTGACAGCGACACTGGCATTTCAATCAACCAGATTGTTGAAATCAGCAGGTATGTCGAAAGTAAACTTGACCGGGATGTGGAAGATTTTGAATTATCGGTTTTTTCTGCCGGATTAAGTGAACCTTTCAGGCTTGTTCGTCAGTATAAGAAAAATGAAGGTAAAGAAATTGAAGTATTGCTGACAAACGGGCAAAAACTGAATGGACTGCTGATCAAGGTTGAAGCCCTGGGAATTGAACTTGAAGTTACAACCAAAGAAAAGCCGGAAGGATCGAAGAAGAAGGAACTCGTAACCAAAGTTCATCATTTGGAATATTCTGAAATAAAAGAAGCAAAAAAAATATTAAAATTTTAAAAATTGGGACGAGATGGAGACTCTTAATCTTATCGACACCTTTGCTGAATTTAAGGAACTTAAAAACATCGACCGCGCAACCATGATGAGTGTGCTTGAAGATGTATTTAAAAACGTTCTGCAAAAGACTTATGGCACAGATGAAAACTTCGATGTGATTATTAACATCGATAAGGGTGACTTTGAGATTTGGCGCAATAGGGAAGTGGTTGCTGACGAGGATTTTGAAGATCCGAACAGGCAGATTACCTTAAAGGAAGCCAAAAAAATTGATGTTGATTATGAAATTGGAGAAGAAGTAACCGATGAGGTGAAACTTGCCCATTTTGGCCGCAGGGCCATTCTTAATTTGCGTCAAAATCTTGCCAGTCGCATCATGGAACTTGAAAAAGACCAGATTTTTTCAAAATACAAAAGCAAAATCGGTGATATCGTTGCCGGTGAAGTGTATCAGGTTTGGAAAAAGGAAATTCTTATTCTGGATGATGAGGGTAACGAATTGATCCTTCCAAGGACTGAACAAATTCCTTCGGATTATTTCAGAAAAGGTGACAACCTTCGGGCGGTGGTTTACAAAGTTGAACTACGGAACAACAATCCGTTGATTATTCTTTCGCGCACATCAACCGTTTTTCTTGAACGTTTGTTTGAACTCGAAGTTCCTGAAATATTTGATGGTTTAATTACCATCAAGAAAATCGTCAGAGTACCGGGCGAAAGAGCCAAAGTGGCGGTCGAATCGTATGATGAGCGGATTGATCCTGTCGGCGCTTGTGTCGGAATGAAAGGATCGCGTATTCATGGCATTGTTCGGGAGTTGCGTAACGAAAACATCGACGTGATCAATTATTCGGCCAATACACAGCTGTTTATTCAGCGTGCATTGAACCCGGCCAAAGTATCATCCATCAAATTACACGAAGACACCAAAAGGGCTGACGTTTATCTGAAGCCTGATGAAGTTTCGATGGCCATTGGTAAGGGCGGATTAAACATCAGGCTTGCCAGCCAGCTGACAGGTTACGAAATTGACGTGTACCGTGAGGTTGCACCTGACGATGAAGATGTGAACCTGGATGAATTTTCAGATGAAATTGAAAGTTGGGTAATTGACCAACTCAAATCAATAGGCTGTGATACAGCTAAAAACGTGTTGAGCCTTTCAAGGGCAGAACTGATCAAAAGAACTGATCTCGAAGACGAAACCATCGATGAGGTTCTGAGAATTCTTAATAATGAATTTGAATAAATTGTACAGTTTATTCAAATTATTGCATGAAAATTAGGGCATTTTAGATTTTGAATGTAAAATTACATCATCGTTAATTCCTTAAAAATATTTTTGAGGTATATTTAACTGAGTGGGTTTATGGTTATAGGTAGTATTAAAAGACTAAGTAAGGTAGCGCGTGATTTTAATGTAGGTATTTCAACCATTGTTGAGTTTCTGCACAAGAAAGGATTTGCTATTGATACAGATCCAAACAACAAGATTACAGATGACGCTTACCATCTTCTTGAAAAAGAATACAAAGGTGATGTAAGTCTGAAAAAAGAGTCTGAAAAAATTAATCTGAAGATACATCGGGGAGCGCAGGAATCTGTTTCACTTGACGATGTGAAGGTTTCGGCACACCGTGCATTTGAGGACGACTTTGACGATGATGAAGTAATTATTAAAGATAATATTTCAAAAAAGGTTGAACCGGTTCATCATACGGAACCAAAACCTGTAAAACACGAACATAAAGATGAAACCTTTACGATCAGCAGGCCCGAAATCGAACCTTTAAAGGTGCTTGGTACAATAGACCTTAAAAATCTGAATACCCACAAGAAAAAGGAAGAGCCGGTAATTCAAAAGGAAAAACCACCGGTCGTCCATCAGAAGCCGGCAGTTGAATCAAAGCCTGAACCTGAACTTCCGAAAAAGGTTGAGGAAGTAAAAGCTGTTGAAGAAGTTAAAGAAGAAAAAGCTCCGGTTGCAGCCAAGCATGAAGTGAAAGAAAAGAAAGCTCCTGAAGTTGTTATACCTGAAGTTAAAGAGGAAGTTGTTCAAACTATATTTGAAGTTGATCACTCTGAAAATGAAGTTTTGACTACCAATGTACCCAGAGTGGATGAAGTAAAGGTAGTTGGGCGCATCGATCTGGATTTGTTGAATCAGAAAACCAGGCCTGCAAAAAAAAGCAAAAAACAGAAGGAAGAAGAACGTAAAGATCGCGATCGTGTCAGACGGGATCAACAACCTGCTGAAAAGGAAAATACTGTTCAGGAAGATAAAAAAGATACTGAACGAACTGCACCAACGGTAATCAAAGCCAAAGCTGAACGACTTTCAGGTCCAACAGTAGTTGGACGGATCGACCTTCCTTCGGATAGGAAACCGGTTTTGTCAGAAGCAGCTCAGCAACAGGCACGCAATAAGAAGAAACGAAAACGTATTTCAAAAGATATACCCGGTGGCCAGCAGCGTGTAAATACAGTTGATAAACCGGTAGTAGCGGGTGAAAGAAGAAAACTGGTTGTTACCAAAAACATCGGAGGCAATGCTCCTGCAGGCGGCGGTGGTGGTGATAAGTCAAAACTAAAAAAACGTCCGCTGATGAAAAAAGAAGTCAGCGAAGAGGATGTTCAAAAGCAAATTAAAGATACACTTGCCCGCCTTACTACCAAAGGCACCAAGTCAAAGGGATCAAAATACCGGAAGGATAAACGTCAATTGGTTAGCGACAAGGCCGCGGCTCAGTTGGAACGAGATGAAGCCGACCATAACATACTGAAAGTTACCGAGTACGTTTCGGTAAACGAGCTGGCTACCATGATGGATGCTTCGGTTACCGCTGTAATTTCAACTTGTATGAGCCTTGGCTTGTTCGTATCTATCAATCAACGTTTGGATGCCGAAACCATGGCCATTGTGGCTGATGAATTCGGATTTAAAGTTGAATTTGTAAGTGCAGAAATTCAGGTGGCCATAGAAGAAGAGCCCGATACCCCCGAAATGTTGCTTCCAAGAGCGCCGGTTGTTACTGTGATGGGTCACGTTGACCACGGTAAGACCTCCTTACTTGATCACATTCGCAGCACTAATGTTATTGCAGGTGAAGCCGGTGGTATTACCCAGCACATCGGAGCCTATCATGTAAAATTGAAAAACGGACGAGAAATTACTTTCCTTGATACTCCGGGTCACGAAGCATTTACAGCCATGCGCGCCAGGGGTGCCCAGGTTACTGATATTGCAATTATTATTATAGCGGCTGATGATAACATCATGCCACAGTCGATCGAAGCCATCAACCATGCCGCCGCTGCAAGCGTTCCAATTGTTTTCGCCATCAATAAAATTGATAAAAACGGAGCAAATCCTGAAAAAATTAAGGAACAACTGGCAGGTATGAATTACTTAGTCGAAGATTGGGGTGGAAAATACCAGAGTCAGGATATTTCAGCCAAATCAGGATTAAATGTTGACCTGTTACTTGAAAAAATATTGCTCGAAGCCGAAATGCTTGAACTGAAAGGCAACCCGAATAAAAGGGCTACCGGTACCGTCATTGAATCAACACTCGATAAAGGTCGCGGATATGTTTGTACTGTTCTGGTACAAAACGGAACCTTGCATGTGGGTGATGTAATTTTGGCCGGTCAGTATTATGGGCATGTGAAAGCAATGTATAATGAACGAAATCAGCGCATTGATGCTGCTGGTCCTGCTGAGCCGGTTATCATTCTTGGTCTTGACGGAGCGCCGCAAGCCGGAGACAAATTCAACGGAATGGAAAATGAGCGCGATGCCCGTAACATTGCCAACAAACGCGAACAGTTGGCACGTGAACAAGGACTTCGGACAACAAAACATATTACACTTGATGAAATCGGACGTCGTATCGCTATTGGAAACTTCCAGGAATTGAACCTGATTGTGAAGGGTGACGTGGATGGATCAATCGAAGCGCTTTCTGATGCTTTGATCAAACTTTCAACCGAGGAAATTCAGGTCAATGTGATCCATAAAGCTGTTGGAGCCATTTCCGAATCGGATATCATGCTGGCAACGGCATCCAATGCAATCATTGTTGGATTCCAGGTTCGCCCATCGGTGAGTGCCCGTAAGATTGCCGAAAAAGAGCAAATCGATATACGTCTTTACTCAATTATATATGACGCGATCAACGAAATAAAAGCGGCCATGGAAGGTATGCTTTCTCCTGAAATCAGGGAAGAAATCACCGGAACTGCCGAAGTAATGGAAGCCTTTGATATTACCAAAGTCGGTACCATTGCAGGTTGTATTGTTCGTGACGGAAGGATTTTCAGAAAAGACAAGATTCGCGTTATCCGCGATGGTATTGTCATCTATACCGGAACACTCGGATCATTGAAACGATTCAAAGACGATGTGAAGGAAGTGAACAAAGGTTATGAATGCGGGTTAAACATCGACAATTACAACAATGTGAAAGCCGGCGACTTTATTGAAGCCTTTACTTTAACCGAAGTAGCCAAGACGCTATAGTTTAACAATCAGAATTTCTCATAATTCAAAAAACCTGCTTCGAAACAAGCAGGTTTTTTTTATAAACTTTGGGAAAGTATCAATCCCGGTAAACCGACATCAACTTGACAACAAACTGAATTATTGGATTCAAATGATTGCAGATATAGAAAAAATACCTGCAAGTTGCAGGTATGCAACGTTGAACGAAAACATAAAAGAACTTTTCTGTAAACAGATAACCCAATGAGAAAGACCATCGCATTAATCATACTACTGATACAGTTTTCGTGTTCGAAGCCGCCTCAGGATAGCCTGACATTTAAAATTCAATATCAGCCTGAAATGAAATACAATCGGAGCACCGAGCGAACATCACTGACTGTAATGAAATTCTCCGGTCCGGAGATATCTTTACAAAGATTGAAAGACCGGGGAGTTCAAAATCCAACCATCTCGGATAAGAAATCGCGAACCGAAACGGTTTTAAAAACCGGCAAATTAACTGATGGAACAAGCTTCCCGGTTGCATTGGAGATTGTTAAAACAATCAGCAACGACGGTAAAAAGGAGTTTCCTGACGGAGCTATTTTTAAAGGTCAATGTAAAGCGGACAGTTTGCCGACATTTGATTCCATGGTGTCAGACGGACTTGACTTCAACTACAAAATGGCTCTTGTTGAACTGGCTCAAAACACTTTTTCTCAACTTACCTTTCCGGAGAAAAAACTAAAAATTGGTGAACAGTTTTCAGTAGAACATCCGCTTTCAATGCCAATGGAAGGTTCGACCATAGAAATGGTCGTCACAACCAATTATAAATTGATCAGTATTTCGGAGGGCATTGCCGCTTTTGATATTTCACAAACATACACCATGACCCCAGCGCTGATGGATAATTCGTTTAAAGGATCAGCCAGCGGGAAGGGACATTTGCTTTATGATATCGCCCAAACCGTTCTTTTAAACTATACCATTAACACTGAAATGGAAATGAATAAGAAGCTCGACAGCTTTGACTTTGACCTGAAAACCAAAAGTGGATTTGTCCAGATAACCACTTTGTAAATCAAACATAAACTTTCTTTTACTTACACACATTGCAGCTAATCCGACTGTACTGATGACAATATCAGTAAAATACAGGTTTTTAATATCCATTTTGTGTACTACAAATTTTTCTTTTGGTATGATCCCTGTTTCTTTGGGTAAAAACGTTCATTGCCGGGTTATTTCCTGCGATTGACCGTATTTATTTCAACGAATACCGATCCTGCAATTTGATTTATGATAATAGATACCTATATTTAAACCAATTATTACCCTAAAAAATTCCGATATGTTTTTATCTATCTTTCCTGTATGGAGCGAATTAAATCTGATGTCACAGGTATATTGGATTATCACAGCGCCTGCAACTGTCATCTTTCTTCTCTTGGTATTATTAACTTTTTTTGGATCTGATGTAGATGCTGATGTTCAGACCGATTTTGACCATTCTATTTCTGATGGAGACAGCATTCCATTCCAATTTCTTTCGATGAAGAGCATCATCGGCTTTTTTACCATGTTTGGCTGGTCAGGGTTGGGTTTTTTAAGCGCCGGACTCGCATCCTGGATGGTCATTATTTTTTCAGTCATCTGTGGACTGGTAATGATGGTGGTAATGGCTTCGCTATTCTACTTCATGTCGAAACTTGCTGAAAGTGGCACATTGAACATGAGAAATGCCATCGGCCATTTGGGTGAAGTATATCTGACCATCCCCGCTAAACGCGATGGTATGGGCAAAGTACAATTGACAGTACAAGGCTCACTCCGCACACTCGAAGCAATTACTGACGATCCTGAGGCAATTGTAACTTCTTCACTCATCGAAGTGATTGATGTGATTGATCAGCAAATCCTGCTTGTTAAAAGGAATACAAGATAAAAAGGCAATTTCTGCATATTCTAAATAAGCTACTTTCTAAACTACATGTAAAAATCAATAAATCAATTAACTATGAACGATTATTTTGTTGTAATGGTCAGCATTGCTGCCCTGTTCTTGTTTATCATTGTTGTGGCAATGGTGAAACGCTACAAACGATGTCCATCCGACCGCATATTGGTTGTATATGGCAAAGTGGGCAAAGGATTGTCGAGTGAGTCGCGTTCAGCAAAATGTATCCATGGAGGTGCAGCATTTATCTGGCCGGTCATTCATGCTTATGAGTTCCTGGATCTGACACCAATTTCGATCGAGATTAACCTTAGAAGCGCTCTGAGTAAGCAAAACATTCGCGTCGATGTACCTTCCCGTTTTACGGTAGGTATTTCAACCGAACCGAGCATTATGACCAATGCAGCCGAACGATTACTCGGATTGCAACAGGAAGCAATCAGCAACCTGGCTAAAGACATCATTTTCGGTCAGTTACGTTTGGTGGTTGCAACCATGGATATCGAAGAAATCAACAGTAACCGCGATAAATTCCTGGCTGCCGTATCGTCAAATGTTGAAGCTGAATTGAGCAAGATCGGATTAAAACTGATCAATGTAAACGTGACCGACATCAACGATGAGTCAGGTTATATCGAAGCGCTGGGAAAAGAAGCTGCTGCAAAAGCCATCAACGACGCGAAAAAAAGTGTGGCTGAGAAAAACCGCGATGGTGAAATTGGTCAGGCCGAAGCACACCAGGCACAACGTGTACAGGTTGCAAAAGCGGATGCCATTGCTGTTGAAGGTGAAAACCTTGCCAAAATCACCATTGCCAATTCGGATGCCGACCGTCGTGAAAAAGAAGCGGAAGCCAGCCGTAAAGCAGTTGCCGCTGAAAAAGTGACAGAAGCCAAAGCATTGGAAGAAGCTTATGCCGCCGAAAGACAGGCTGAAGATGCACGTGCTTTGCGCGACAAGGCAACACAAACCGCCAACGTGGTAGTTTCGGCTGAAATAGACAAACAAAAAGTGGAAATCGATGCTGAAGCAATTGCAGAACAAACACGACGGAGGGCGAAAGGTGAAGCCGATGCCATATTCCTGAAAATGGATGCTCAGGCAAGAGGTATTTATGAGATTTTAAGCAAACAGGCCGAAGGTTTCGAACATTTGGTAAAAGCCGCTGGCAACAACTCGAAAGATGCAGTGATGCTGATGATTGCTGACAAACTGCCTGAATTGGTCAGGACTCAGGTGGAAGCCATCAAAAATATTAAAATCGACAAAGTGACCGTTTGGGAGACCGGAAACGGAAAAGATGGGAAAACCTCGACAGCCAATTTCATGCAGGGAATGTTAGGTTCCATACCGCCACTCGACGATGTGTTTAAATCGGCTGGCCTTGAATTGCCTGATATTCTGAAAGGAAGCCAGAAAGCAAATCATCCGGTGGAGGATGTGAAATCTGAAATAAAGTCATAAAAGTGACAAAATCAGTTAAAGATAAAAGCCGCTCCCTGAAAAGGAAGCGGCTTTTATTGTTTCTCCGGATAATACCACAAACAAAATTCATTTATTACCTAATCGGTATTATTTCACCGGATACCTGAACTGGTAATTTCCTGAACCTACATTAAATGAAATTCCTTTATCCGTCTGATTCAAACTTTCTTTTATTGTGGCCGGCACTGGCTGGGAGTTCATTGTCAGCTGTTCTGCTTTGGCGGAGGGAAGCGAAACTGTTGCAGTTGTGTTTGCCGGAACAGTTACTTCGTACACAAAATCATTTCCATCAATTTTCCAGGCCGATTTTACTTTTCCGTAGAGGGAGGTAAATTCTGCATCCGCATTGGTCAATCCGCCACCCGGGTGTGGAGCAAGCAAAATGTGTTTGTAACCCGGAGTTTCAGGATCGATATCCATTCCTGCGATGTAGCGGTACATCCATTCACCAATGGCACCGTAGGCATAATGGTTAAAACTGTTCATGCCCACATCCTGAAACGAACCGTCAGGTTTCTGTCCATCCCAGCGTTCCCAAATGGTTGTTGCACCCTGTGTTACCGGATACAGCCACGATGGATACTCTTTCCGGTTCAGAAGCATAAATGCGAGATCTTCATGACCATTTGCCGACAATGTTTTGCAAAGCAAGGGAGTTCCGACAAATCCGGTTGTGAGGTGTTTCATTTTTTTTACGTCTTCAGCCAGAAATTCAGCAGCTTTCGGAATCAGATCTTCCGGAAGAAGATTGAAGGCAAGCGCCAAACAATAAGCAGTTTGGGTATGCGAAACCAAACGTCCGGCAGGTGTTACAAATTCATGTACAAATGCTTTTTTAATGTCCTGAGATAGCTGAGCATATTTTTTTGCGTCTTCTTTTTGCCCGATAATTGCAGCAATTTTTGAAAGAATTCCCGATGAATAGGAATAATAAGCTGTTGCAATCAGGTCTTTTTCTGTGGTTGCACCGGGATAATCTGAATTGTTGGTTGCAAAAGCCAGCCAGTCGCCATAATGCCAATCGCCTGTCCATAAATTATCTTCGCCTGCTCTGGTTTTCATGTATTCAACCCAGGCTTTCATGCTTGAATACTGAACTTCCAGAATTCGCTGATCGCCATAAACCAGATACGTGGTCCAGGGAACAATAATGGCCGCATCAGCCCATGCTGTTTTGCCACCTCCACCTTTTAAAACATCAGGAATTACATCAGGAACTGATCCGTTTGGTAATTGGTCGGCAGCAATATCACGAGTCCATTTTGTGTAGAATGGAGCAACATTAAAATTGAATGCTGCAGTGCCACTGAATACCTGCGCATCACCCATCCAGCCTAAACGTTCGTCGCGCTGCGGACAATCGGTCGGCACATCCAGGAAATTACCTTTCTGGCCCCACTGAATATTGTGCTGAAGCTGGTTGATCATCGGATCGGAGCAGGTGAACGATCCGGTAGGTTTCATGTCTGAATGAATCACTACTCCGGTAATCTGATCAAGTGAAGGAGAAGAAACGCCTTCAATTTTAACAAAACGAAAACCATGAAAAGTAAAATGAGGTTCAAATACTTCCTGACCCTCACCTTTCAGGATATATACATCGGTGCATTTTGCAGCACGAAGGTTGTCAGTATAGAAATTGCCTGATTTGTCGAGCACTTCAGCAAATTTCAGCGTTACCTGATCGCCTTTTTTACCCTGAATTTTCAGACGGACCCAACCCACCATGTTTTGCCCCATGTCGTAAACAGTTTCGCCTTTCGGAGTGGTGATCAATTTCACAGGTTTAATTTCTTCAATTGCTTTTACGACAACTCCCTGTGGTGCGATCAGAATCTTCTTCGACTGATCAACAATTGCAACTTTTCCCCATTTACTATCGTCGAAACCGGTGCTTGCCCAACCCGGCATTTCTTTGCGTGCATCGTAAGTTTCGCCATTGTAAATATCTGATTCGGTGATGGGTCCGTTTGATACTTTCCAGCTTTGATCGGTGCCAATCAATTCGCTTGTTCCATCGGTATAATTGATTTGAAGTTGAGCCAAAAGTGCCAGCTTGCTTCCATAATATCCGTTTGCATTGCCCCAACCAATATTGCCACGATACCAGCCATCTCCCAAAATAGCACCGATAGAATTTTTTGGCTGAATCATCGAAGTCACATCATAGGTTTGGTACTGAATCCTGTTTTTATAGCTGGTCCATCCCGGAGTAAACAAGTCGGTACTTACTTTTTTGCCGTTTAGAAACAATTGGTAAAGCCCGAGTGAAGTAACGTACACCCGTGCTGATTTGATCTTTTTGGCTGCTGTAAAATCTTTCCTGAAATATTGACAAGGTTTGGAACCTTTGAACTCTTTTTCTCCACCCATTGCGATCCAGGAAGCTTTCCATGATTCAGGCTCCAGAATCCCCATTTCCCAGAAAGCAGGTTCGCTCCATGAAGTTACTTTGTTATTATTATCCCAAACACGAACTTGCCAGTAAACACGCTGCATCGACTTTAAAGCCGGCCCTGCATAAGTTACATTTACTGATTGTGCCGAATTTACTTTTCCTGAAGTCCAGATCAATTTGCCCTTTGCTGACTGGTCGGTCACCTTAATTTCATAAGCCGATTGAAGGACGTTTTCTTCAGAAGATACAATTTGCCAGCTTAGGCGCGGTTTCAGAACATCAATACCAAGCGGATTGGAGTGATATTCGCAGATCAATTCTTTTACTTCGGCTTTTGAAGCAGCGAATGAATTCATACTGCTGATCAACAGGAAAACCAGTGATAGTTTGGTAAGTCTAAAAATTTGTTTCATAATGCTTTAGTTGTTTGGTTATTCAAAAATGTAAATGGAAAGAGTCATTAGTCATTGGAGAAAATTTCTAAGGACCAATGACTTTATCCTGAATATCTATTCCATGTAAAATACTTCTTCAAGTGGAATGGTCACTGGCGAATTGTCAGGGTTGGTTTTCATGATGTCAGCCATAAAAGCCCACCATTTCTGAACAATTTCAGTTTTTCCAAGGTCTTGAGAACCACTTTCGGCACTTACTTTCTGAAATGCAAAAAGAATATTAGTTTCCTCATCCAGAAAAATGGAATATTCGCTCACTCCCGAATCTTTCAGGAGTTTGTGCAATTCAGGCCAGAGTTCATCGTGTCTTCGTTTGTATTCTTCTTTTTGACCTTCGTTGAGGTGCATTTTAAAAGCTAATCGTTTCATTATCCGAGTGCATTTAATTCAGGATATAACCATTTGGCTACACCGATAATAATAACCGATAAAAGAATCGCGCCAATACCAACAAGAATCATCGTGTAGGTTTTTCTTGAAACACCTTTCCATTCCTTGCGATAGAAACCCCAAAGGTTGGCGGTCAGAATGATGGTTGCCATGTGAAGCGTCCACGAACTGGCGCCGTTACCGATTTTGGTTTCACCCATTCCATAGAAAAAGAATTGCAGAAACCATGTAGTTCCGGCCAGCGCACAGAAAAGATAGTTGCTCAGCAACGGCGTTTTCCGGTCAACGAAGTCGCCACCTGTTTTGTTTTTGAGTATCAGGGCAGTAGTCCAAATCAAGTTGGTGGTCAGGCCACCCCAGAGAATTACAAAAAAGATAATATTGTTTTCGAAGAGGTATTTGAAGCCGCTTCCAGCCTGAGTAATAAAAGGATAGCCCTGTTCTACAGCCATTGATCTGGCAACGGCAGACATTTCTTTACCTGCATCAATTCCAAAACTGAAAAATGCACTTAATATACCCGAAACAATGGCAATCATTAAACCTTTAGACAGCTTGAATTCACTATTAACTCCCTCTTTATTTTTGCCCAGGTCACGATCCTTTCTAATTCCTGCGCTTCCGCTGAGGATAATTCCAACTAACAAAATCAAAATACCGAGTAGGACGATTCGTCCGCCTTTAGTGCTAAACAAATCGGTGAACGAAAGACCGTTCGGAATTAATTCAGCAATACCAGGGATATTACGCAAAATTGGCAATCCCAGGGATCCAACTACAGAAGTTATACCTAAAAGAACGGAGTTACCCAGCGACATACCAAGGTAGCGTATGGCCAGTCCGTAAGTAAGACCTCCAATTCCCCATAGCAAACCCATAATATATGTATTGCGGATAACGCTTCCCTGTGTGGCTTGTAAAATCCCCTGCCAGTCAGGAATGGTTAGCAGAACAGCGAGTAATGGCATGATTAACCACGAGAAAATTCCACCGGTAATCCAATAGACTTCCCAGCGCCATTTCTTCACCCAATTGTATGGCATGTACCAACTTCCCGAGGCTCCGCCGCCAAGCGTGTGGAAAATAATTCCTAATAATGCATTCATAGTTTAGTTTTATTTAGTTCTTATCGTTTATTAGTCACCTCTTTTTCGTATTTCTGAATATCAGCAATGTAAGCTTCAGCTGCAATTACACCTCTTTTCATACAATAATAATCATAAACAGCAGCCCAAGGTAATGATTTTGCTTCTTCGAGCAATGCAAGTCTCTCAAAGTTTTGGCCGTTTGCCTCGTATTCACGCATTTGGGTAATTGGTTCCAATAATGCCTGAAGGAGCGCTTTTTGAGTGGCACGGACTCCCACTACATAAGCGCCAATACGATTGATTGATGCATCAAAGTAATCCAACCCGATGTGAACTTTATCAACTGCGTTGGCTCTAATAATTTCCTGTGCAATGGCCTGAAGTTCGTCGCTCAATATGACCACATGGTCGCTGTCCCAACGTACCGGGCGGCTTACATGTAACATCACTTCAGGTAAGAATAGCAACAAAGACGAAATTTTATCGGAAATAACTTCAGTTGGGTGGAAATGTCCGGAGTCGAGTGTTACAACTACATTATTTTTCACTCCATAACCCATGTAAAATTCGTGTGAACCAACAGTATAACTTTCAGCGCCGATACCGAACAATTTACTTTCGATACAGTCTTTCATGTATTCGTCGTTGGTCTTGTATTCAAAGATTTTATCCAGTGAATCTTTCAGATTCTGACGATATAGCAGACGGTCCACAGTCAAATCTTTCGATCCGTCCGGAATCCAGATGTTATGCATACATTTCGAACCCAGCTGACGTCCCATTTCTTCAGCAATTTTGCGACAACGAATAACGTGGTCAATCCAGAACTCACGAATAGCGGGGTCGCGGTGAGACAAAGTGAACCCGTCAGCCGATTTTTCGTGTGAGAAACAGGTAGCGTTAAAATCAAGTTTATAATTCTTTTCTTTGGCCCAGTCAATCCAGCTTTGGAAATGTTTAGGCTCAATCTGGTTACGATCAACGCTTTCGCCTTTAAAATCTCCGTAAAACGCATGGATATTTACACGATGATCTCCGGGAATTAATGACATTGCTTTATCGATGTCAGCACGCAGTTCTGAAATTGATCTTGCCTTTCCGGGATAATTCCCGGTTGCCTGAATACCTCCGGTGAGTTCACCATCACCGGTTTCGAAACCACTCACATCGTCAGCCTGCCAGCAATGCAAGGAGATTGGAAGTTTATCTAATTGATCCAAAGCTCTTTCAACGTCGATGCCTAATTCGGCATAACGAACCCTGGCATATTCGAATGCCTGGTTGATTTGTAAATCTTTCATGATTATTGTTTTATTAGTTTGTATTTTAGATTATGATGTCGTTTTATTTACCGATTATTTCCAGAAACTTTTCGTAAGCTTCTTCCCATTCACTTTTATTTTCCGGCATGAATTCTTCGAGCTGAATGGAGTCGCGGATGATTTGGCGCATCTCCTGCAAAGAATCTACGCAACCTGCTGCTTTTGCCTGAATCATGATATTGCCGATGGCTGTGGCTTCAGAAGGTCCTGCTATTACCGGAATACCAATCGCATTGGCAGTCCATTGATTGAGCAGAGGGTTTTTGGAACCGCCGCCGATAACATGTAATTTTTCGATTGGGAATGGAGCCAATTCAATGAGTTTTCCCAATATAAAATTGTATTTGAGCGATAAGCTTTCGAAAATACAACGTACATATTCGGAATGGTTGGATGGAGAAATCTGACCTGTAGCCGCGCAATATTTGCTGATGGCTCTGGTCATACTTACCGGATGAGCAAATGAAGCATGGTCAGGATCAATCAATGACTGAAAAGCATTGGTCGATTCGGCCATTTTCACCAATTTTTCATACTCATAAAAAACACCCTCTTTTTTCCATTCTTTAAGGCATTGTTCGAGCAGCCACATTCCTGTTATATTTTTCAGGAAACGGGTCGTTCCTTCAATACCGCCTTCGTTGGTAATATTGAGTTCATAAGTTTCATTGGAGATTATAGCATCTTTCACCTCAATGCCCATGAGCGACCATGTTCCTGAACTCAGGTAGGCAAAACGTTCATTTTCTGCAGGTACTGCCGCCACAGCCGACGCGGTATCGTGACCGGCAACAGCGACAACAGCAACTTTGCCCAATTCACATTCTTCAGCCAATGCATCGGTTAATGTACCAACTTTAGTTCCCGGCACAACAATATCACCAAGAATTGAAGGTGAAACTCCTGCTGCTTCGAGCAATTGAGATTCAAACTGTTTGGTGCGTGGATTTAATATTTGGGAAGTGGAGGCAATGGTATATTCAACCACTTTATTACCCGTTAATAAATAAGAAAGTGCATCGGGCATAAACAACATTTCAGTCGCAGCTTCCAAAAGTGAACTGTCTGCTTGTTTTAGAGCAAATAGCTGGTACAAACTATTGAAATTCATCACCTGTATCCCTGTAAGACCATATACTTTTTCACGAGGAACAATTTCGAAATACTTTTCGGGCATTCCATCGGTGTGCGGATCGCGATAGGCATACGGAGCTCCCAATAAAGTACCGTCTTTTGCAACTAATGCAAAGTCAACACCCCAGGTATCAATGCCGAGCGAAGAGATTTCAATGCCTTCCCTTTTTACAGCTACCAAGGCAGCTTTCAGATGTTCGAAAAGTGAATATATATTCCAATGAAAATGATTGCCAATTTGAAGCATCTGGTTGGGAAAACGTGTTAATTCCTTCATTTTAAGCCTGCCATTATCAAGCGTTCCCAGAATAGAACGACCACTGGTGGCACCAATATCAAATGCCAGAAATGATTTATTTCTCATAAGTTGTTCAATTTAGTTGAATTTTATCTTTTATGACTTTATTTTATAATTTTGTAAACGTAAAGTTACTCAGTAATTAAAGTAAATCAATGTGTAAAATGATTCTTGTATTACACAAAATGACACAATCATGCCCAACGAATCGTATGTGAAATATATCAATGCAGGATCTCTGGACAAAGAATGGGGTTTATTCCTCACTGTTGCTGGGTATGCTCAGATACTGCCTTCGTTGGTTTATCCACCGAAGGTACATCCAAGTGGTTATTTTTTTACCTGGGAAAAAGGAAGAATCCTGCAGGAATACCAGATCAACTATATCACTGAAGGGACCGGAACCTTTGAAACCAGCACCGATCAGTTCCAGGTTGTTCCCGGCTCAATGCTGATTCTTCGACCGGGTATGTGGCACCGATACAAACCCGATCCAAATACCGGATGGAACGAACACTATATTGGCTTTAACGGCGAATTTTGTTCAAAACTGTTTCACGAAGGATTTTTTCAATCAGGGAAACCAGTTTTATTCATTGGTTTTCAGGAGAGTATCCTGAAATTGTTTTTTGAAATAATCCAGCTGGTGAAAGATGAAAAAACGGGGCATCAACAAGTTTGTGGGGCAAATACCATTCTGATGCTTAGTAAAATCCTTTCGGTGGTTAGAAACCAGGAATTCGCCGGAAAAACCATCGAACGCAAAATCCGAAAAGCTTGTCTGTATTTCAGGGAAAACTTAAATACCAATGTAAATATTGAAGAATTGGCCATAGAACTAAATGTTGGCTATTCCTATTTCAGGCAAATGTTCAGGAAATATACTGGTATATCGCCCACGCAATATCATTTATCGCTCCGGATACAAAAAGCAAAAGACCTGCTGGTTTCGACCGATCAAAGTTTTAAGGAAATTGCCATTGACCTTGGTTTTGAATCCTATTTCTATTTTTCCAGAATTTTCAAGGATAAAGCAGGAAAAAGTCCGATGGAATTCAGGAAGGAGCATCAGCAACAGAAGTGATATCAAATTTAATTTTGCAGCTTGAATCTGGATTTTATTTGAATGATTACATAAAAAAATGGAATAACGACTTCTCCTCACTCTATTCATATTGCAACAAGATCAGGGCTTCCACTGGAATTTGTCTGCAAAAAAATCGATACTGAAATGCTTCATGATGAACAAAAATCGGATGGAATCAGCAGTAACTATATTTCTTCTATCAATCCCAATCTGGTAATCCGCAGAGGCTGGACTATGAGAAAAATATACACGCAAAGGGATTGGCCAAATTGTAAAACAGAATTTTTTCATACTCACCGACAAAAACCAGTCATTCAACGAAAAAAATAATTATTGGAGATTCTTTAGTAATAAATTTGGTAACGAAATCGAAATTCAAGCGTCTATTAAATCGTAAATCCAAATCAAATGAAAACAAAACAAATTCAACTTTACGGAATCCTTGCAGTAATCATGGTGCTGCTTTCATCGTGTTGGTTTATGGGCCCCTCGGTGAAAGGAAACGGAAAAGTCACCGAAGAAACCCGACAAGTGCAGGAATTCGACCAGATCGAAGTGAGCCGGGGAATGAATGTTTACATCACTCAGGGAAGCCCCGCAAAAGTTGTTGTAATTGCAGATAGCAATCTGCACGAGGTGATTGAGACAAAAGTCGAAGGAGGAGTCCTGAAAGTATATGTCAACGAAAACATCCGCACGGCGGAAGAAAAAAAGGTAATGGTTACCGTCGAAAAACTGACCGAAGTAAAAGCAACATCGGGCTCCAATGTTTATTCACAGAATCAGTTTATGTCAGAGAATCTCGAACTTTCAGCTACCTCAGGCGCCAACCTAAATATGGAAGTCAACGCCAAATATCTGAAAGCTGATTGTTCTTCGGGCGCAAATATCCACCTTTCGGGTTTGGCAAAGGATGCGGAATTGGAAGGTTCGTCAGGAGCAAATCTGAAAGGACAGGAACTGAAAGCTGACAACTGTAAAATGCGCGCATCGAGTGGAGCGAATGTGTTTGCATCGGTTACCGGACGGCTTGAGGCCAAAGCATCAAGTGGAGGGAACATCGTTTATTACGGTGAACCAACTTCAACAGAGATTGACAGTTCCTCAGGTGGAAACATTAATCGCAAATAGAAGGAAAGTTGACAGTCGCAGTAACAGAGTTCAAAAAAAGTCGCCGGCAATAATTTCATTTAAACAATAACTACCAATATATCAGATATGAAAACAATTAAACTATTTGCAATTATTCTCTTTTGTACTGTTTTATTTCAAGTCACCACACTTCATGCAGGTCAGGCAAACGGCGACCGCCAAACACGCCAGATTACCGGTTTTCACGGAGTTTCGGTTTCGAGCGGAATCGATCTTTACCTGGCACAGAAAAACATTGAAGAAGTGGTGGTTGAGGCAGATGCTGACGATCTGGATAAAATAATTACAAAGGTGGAAGGTGGGATCCTGAAAATTTATATCAAAGAAAAATCCTGGTTTAACCTGAACTGGAACAAGGTATCCCGGAAAGTCTTTGTTTCGTTCAAAGTTCTTGATAAGATTGAGGCTTCATCCGGATCTGATGTCATCTCTCAATCAATCTTAAAGGTTGATAAACTTGATTTGGATGCCAGCAGCGGATCAGATGTTAAGCTTGAATTGGAAGCAAACGAACTGAAAGTTGAATCGAGCAGCGGATCGGATATTTCTCTGAAGGGCATAGTAACTTTTTTGCAGGCCCATGCGTCAAGTGGGAGTGATATCAACGCCGGAGAACTTCATGCTAAAAATTGCAATGCCAGTGTTTCGAGCGGTTCCGACATCAAGGTTTATGTTACTGATCGACTGGATGCCAGTGCCAGTAGCGGCGGAGATATTACCTACTCCGGAAATCCGGCGAAAAAAGACATCAACGAATCAAGTGGCGGCGACGTTCACGGAAAATATTGACATATAAAAGACCTGACGCCATGCAGGTCAATCAATTACATACAATAACAATAACAATTAACAATTAAAACAGAAAACGATGAAAACAATTTTGAAAGTGATGTTTTTGTTTGCATTTGTAGCATTTGCGAACACCCTATTTGCAGCAGGAAACCTGAAGGTGAACATTGTTCCGCTAAAAGCCGAAAAAGCAGTAGTAGCCATCGAAAGTCTCACTGGTACTGCACTCAAGATTACGATTGAAGACAATATGGGACGAATCGTTTATTTCAAAGAGACGGATGAATTCAGTGAAATTTACAGTAAAGTATTCAATTTTTCGGCCCTCGAAGATGGTGCTTACAATCTAACAGTGGTGTGTAACGACCTTACAACCGTTCGTCCGTTCGAAATGAAACACAGAGAAATTAAAGTTGGAGCAGAAAAAACCACAATCCAACCATTTTTCGGTTATAAAGACGGACTACTTAAATGTACCTATCTCAATTTCCAGAAAGAAAACCTGACGCTGTCCTTCTATGAAAAAAATCAACAGATCTACGCAAAATACATTGGACGTAATTTCAATGTAGTAGAAGGCTTAAACCTTTCGAAATTGGGTAAGGGTGACTATATCGCCATCCTTTCTGCAAGGGATAAAGAATATACTTATGCCATTCATATCGATTGAGGTTTATTGCCCGAATAAATGAATTGATTTTTTACTTCGTTAGTTTCAACCTTTCAGGAAAATCTCCTGAAAGGTTTTTTTATTTCGCCTATTTGTTATCTTTGGTTTCATTATAACTAAATTCACCTTACCAAAAGTGGGAATTCTACAGCAAAAACTATCAAAGTATGATGCGCCTCAGATGGCAATGCAGGCAGGCATCTATCCATATTTCAGAGTGATCCAATCTGATCAGGATACTGGGGTTATCATAAACGGGAAAAAGGTACTGATGTTTGGATCAAATAGTTACCTTGGACTTACGAACCATCCGCTGATTAAGGAAGCAGCAAAAAAAGCCATCGATAAATACGGAACCGGATGCGCAGGCTCAAGGTTTTTAAACGGTACACTCGATATTCACATCGAGTTGGAGGAAAAGCTTGCCAGATTGGTGGGAAAAGATGAAGCATTGTGTTTCAGTACCGGATTTCAGGTCAACCTTGGGGTTGTGTCGGTTCTGACCGGGCGACAAGACTACCTTTTGCTCGACGAACTGGACCATTCTTCAATTATGGAAGGCAGCAGGCTTGCTTTTTCAAAAGTGTTGAAATTTGCCCATAACGACATGAAGGAACTCGAAAAGAAGCTGATGAATTGCGCCCCGGAGAGTATAAAGCTAATTGTCGTTGATGGTATTTTTTCGATGGAAGGTGATATTGTAAAACTGCCTGAAATCGTTGTATTGTCCGAAAAATACCATGCTACCATTATGATTGATGATGCGCATTCAATGGGAGTGCTTGGCGTAAACGGTTCGGGTACAGCTTCCCATTTTGGTCTGACCGATCAAGTTGATTTAATCATGGGAACATTCTCCAAATCATTGGCTTCATTGGGTGGTTTTATTGCTTCAGATAAGGATACCATCAATTTTCTCAAGCACAATTCGCGTTCGCTGATTTTCAGCGCCAGCATGACCCCGGCTTCTACTGCAACGGTTTTGGCCGCAATAGACATCATGGAAAGTGAACCTGAAAGGATCGAACGACTTTGGGCAAACACAAATTATGCCTTGAATGCTTTTAAATCGATGGGGTTTGATACCGGTAAATCAGAATCACCGATCATTCCGCTGTTTATCCGGGATGATATAAAAGCATTAAAGCTTACACAAATGCTTTTGTATGATGGAATATTCGTGAATCCAGTTGTTGCGCCTGCCGTTCCAAAAGAAGATAGCCTGATCAGGTATTCACTAATGGCCACTCATACCAGGGAACAGATAGATATTTCAATCGAAAAGATTACAAAAGCAGCAAGAAAGCTGGGGATTCTGAAATACGGATTGATTCCTAAAGAAGAATCCATACTTATTTAGAAAGGAAACTGGAAAGCCTTTTCATAGAACGATGTGCATCAAATGAAAAAAGTAATTCTTATCACCGGTATTTCATCCGGATTTGGGAAACATACCGCTACATTATTGGCAAGGGCCGGGCACCAAGTTTATGGCACAGTGCGTAAGCCAGCCGAAATTGACCCAATTGTGAATATATTGCAGATGGACCTCACAAAAACCAAGTCATTCGCCAGCGCAATCAATGAAATCATGTTGAACGAAGGTAGAATTGATGTTCTGATCAACAATGCAGGGATGCATTCCGGTGGCCCGATTGAAACATTACCGATTGAAACAATTAAACTTCAGATGGATACCAATTTTCTGGGTCTGGTTCATCTTATTCAGGCAGTTCTGCCAATAATGAGAAATCAGGGAAGTGGAACAATCATCAATTTTGGCTCAATCGGAGGACTGATGGGACTTCCTTTTCAGGCTTTCTATTCGGCAAGTAAATTTGCTGTTGAGGGTTTTAGTGAAGCTTTACGAATGGAGGTTAAACAATTCAATATTAATGTAGTTGTAATCAATCCGGGAGATTTTCATACCAGCAACAGTGCCAATCGCAGAGGATTTCTCGCGCCATCAGGTGATAATGATCCGTATCAAACTCAATTCACAAAAACACTCTCTATCATAGAAAAGGACGAAGCGAAAGGTTGGTCACCCGAAATTCTGGCGAAAAAAATTTTGCAGATTGTTGAATGTAAGAAACCAAAACAGCGATATATCATCGCTTCATTCGAGCAGAAACTGGCAGTCAGATTAAAATATATGCTGCCGGCGAAAATATTCCGAAAAATTTTGGAAGACCATTACGGCATTAAATAGCTGTCAGGAATAGTCCGGATATTCTATTTGAGATTATCTTTTTTGTTTCTGCGGATATTTTTTTGTGAACGTTTTGCATGTTGGTTATACTCAACAGCCAATCCGATCCAATAGTTAAATTCGTTTGTATTTCTCATTCCAACTTCTTCAATCATGATCCAACCTTTCATCGGTTTGCCTGTAAATAACATCTCATGACATCCGGTTTTCTCGAGAGCCTCTTCATAAAAGGCAGGATCAATCCGGCACATCATTTCATCCTTTATAACTCCGACACACATTTTTTCGTTGAGCATAAAGCTCAATCCACCCATCATTTCCTTTTCTTCAATACCCTCCAATTCCATCAATTGTTCCCTTATACGATTCGCCAATTGTTGATTGTAAGCCATTTTGAAAAAATTAATGAATATCAATATCATAAGGCATCCTGGCCAGAATACCTTTCTGCGAAATGATACTGTGTAATTGTTGGTAGTATTTGTAGTTTTCGCCCAATTCATCTTTCATAAAACTGGCCTTAGCCGATCCCGAAAATTCTTTCAGTAATTCTTCAAACGGATCTTTCAGTTTTGGCAAGTTCACAATGCGGTATTTATCTAATTTCGCCATTTTTTTAGCGATAGCAATGGCTTCAGTTAATCCGCCATAGGCGTCAATCAGCTTAATCTCTTTTGCATTTGTCGCTGCCCAAACGCGGCCTTGTCCAATTTCATCCACCGCAGTTTTTTCCATTTTACGGCCTTCGGCAACTCTACTGATAAAGGTATCATAACCCTCTTCAATGGTTTGCTGCATCAGGTCGCGTTCAAAAGCTGACATTGGACGAGTAAGTGAAATCATGTCCGAATGTTCGTTGGTTGTCACCACATCCTGAGTAATTCCGAGTTTGTCGGTCATCAGCTTTTGCACGTTGGGAATCATCCCGAAAATGCCTATTGATCCTGTGATGGTAGTCCGGTCGGCCAGAATGGTATCGGCAGCACAGGCTATGTAATAACCACCTGATGCGGCTACATCACCCATCGAGGCAATTACCGGTTTGGTCTCAGCGGCCAGTTTTACTTCGCGCCAGATCACTTCCGAACCATAAGCGCTTCCTCCCGGAGAGTTAATGCGCAACACAATTGCTTTGATTGACGAGTCGCGACGGGCTTCGCGAATAGCCTTCGAAAGTTCTTCCGCTTTTATCCCATCATCCGATACGCTTGCATCAATACTTCCGGAGGCATAAATTACCGCAATCTTTTGGCGCGCAATTCCTTTCTGCTCAAGCTCTTCAGGCACCTTCACGTATTTTTGGATTTCAATCGCTTTCACATCGTCCTTTTCGCTGGTACCGGTAAGTTTTTTCAGGTCGTCAATAACCTGATCTTTATATTTCAGTCGGTCAACCAGTTTTTTCTGTTTCGCGAAATCTGCTTTTCTGAAGGTGGCAACCATATTCGCAACATCGTTCAGTTCGTCAAAACTCAGGTTACGTGATGCTGAGATGTCAGTCAACATTTCGTTCCAGATGCTTTTCAGGTATGTTTCGGTCTGAAGGCGGTTTTCATCGCTCATTTTTTCCAACAGGAATGGCTCGACAGCAGCTTTGAATTTTCCATGACGGATAATCTGAACTTCAATACCCAGTTTTTCAAGTCCTTTTTTATAAAAACTCCGTTCGCCGCCCAATCCACGGAAATCAACCGATCCCTGTGGGTTCAGCATGAGCGAATCGGCAACTGTTACCAGGTAATACGCCTTTTGAGAAAGATATTCACCGTAGGCATATATAAATTTTCCTGAAGTCTTAAAATCCTTCAAAGCAGCCCTGATTTCCTCTACGGTGCCCATTCCTGCCTGAATGTCCATTGGATTTAGGTAAATACCTTTGATATTATCGTCAGCTTTGGCTTTGCGGATACAATCGAGCATATCGTTTAATCCTACTGTTTTATTGCCCTGAAACATTCCGAAATCCAACCCTTCTAACGGATTCTTCTTTGCGCGGTCAACAATCTCATAATCAAACTTCAGAAGCAGCACACTATTGGCCTGAATCTGAGCAGGTTGATCGGAGACAGAAACCATAGCCGATATAATGCCGATGGTAATAAACAGCAGCAAAAGTCCGGCAATCATAACGCCGACAATGGATGCGAACATAAATTTGAAAAATTCCTTCATGTGTATCGTATTTGGATTATTAATTCGAAAAAGTACAATAGATTTGTACAAATTAAATGATTTTATTACAAGTACGTAAGAAGTATGATTAAGCTTTATTTATTGTTGGGCGGGAACTTAGGAGACAAGAAAAAGATATTTTATGAAGCCCGAACTGCGCTGAAGAATCAGGTTGGAAAAATCACAGCACAATCTGATATTTATGAAACCGAGCCCTGGGGCTTCGAATCAGCCGATTTATTCTGGAATCAGATACTCGAAATTGCTACCAATCTTTCTCCGGAAGAAGTTCTCAGGCAAACACAACAAATTGAAATTGAATTGGGAAGAATTAGAAAATTAAGCCAATATAGTTCACGCATCATTGATATTGATATTCTTTTTTATGGAGAGGAGATCATCCAGTTGCCAAATCTGGTCATCCCCCATCCACGTGTTCAGGAACGAAAATTTGCACTGGTTCCTTTAAATGAAATAGCCCCCGACCTTAAACATCCCGTTTTTCAGAAAACAATCAGTCAGTTGCTGACAGAATGCACCGATCAGCTTCGAGTCGAAAAAGTAGAGTGACAAGGAAACAGTATTCAGTCCCAGTGATCACAATAAACCACCGATATTCACAATCAAAGTGAATAAACTTGTAATTTGAAACCTGAAACTTGAAATTTTCTTTAGTGCGAATCAATCTTTGCCCCGAAAGCCAGATCGCCTGCATCGCCCAACCCTGGAACAATGTATGACATGGATGTCATATCAGGGTCAATAGCGCCAATCCAAAGGGTTACATTCTCATCAGTAATGTTATTCATTACTTGTTCAACTCCCTGGGCGCTGGCAATTATAGCCACCAAATGAACATGTTTGGGTGTTCCTTTTTTTAGTAATGCTTTATAACCAATTTCCATCGATGCTCCTGAAGCAAGCATAGGGTCTGATAGAATAACATCTTTCCCATCGAGTGAAGGTGAAGCCAGATATTCAAATTCGATGTGAAATTCACTCTTTTCGTCGTATTTGCGATAAGCTGAGATAAACGCGTTTTCAGCATGGTCAAAAATATTGAGCAATCCTTGCTGAAGAGGCAACCCAGCCCGTAAAATGGTAGCTAAAACCGGCTGTTGAACCAATGTCGAAACCTTGGCAATCCCGAGTGGAGTTTTTACGTCAGTAGTTTTGTAATCAAGTACTTTGCTGATTTCATAAGCGAAAATCTCACCCAGACGCTGAAGATTTTTTCTGAACCTCATCGCGTCTTTCTGAATTGCTTCGTCTCTGATTTCTGCAATGAACTGATTAAAAACGGAATTCGATTCCCCAACTATATTTATCCTCATGATTCAAAAAGTTTCGGCGAAAGTAATAAAAATCGTTAACAAAAAGAATGCTACTGAATATAGATTTACTTCTTGAAAAACCGAAGTGTTTTTGGTAAATGGTTCTGATGAACAGAGTAATAAGTTTGTGGGATTGCACCATATCCGGCATAAAAGCGAGCTACTCCGGCAATATTCGAACCTTCAAAATCGAGTACCAGCTCGCTGCCTGCATTTTTTCTGATAAACGTGTCAATCAGTAAAAACATGGCGCTTTGGGAGCTTCCGGTTTCATTTGATGAAGCAGCCAGATAAATGCAACGATGATTCGAACTCACAAAAAAAACAGCAGCTATCAGGTTGTTTGTCGAATCATAAGCCCCGTAAATTTCGCCGAGTTGATTGAAAATAGCATGGTTGATTACTTTTTGCAAAGTTGAATAGTGTTTGTCGCCAACCTCAGACGCTTTTTCTTTTAAATTGAGCTTTGTAAATTCGATGAACGAACCAATGTCATAAACCTGCGAAATACTCACTTTATTTTGAATAGCTTTTCGTATATTCCTGTGTGTATTGGTGTTGTATTTGGTTTGGATGATTTCTGCCGATGCCCGAAGATGTAACTGATAATTTGTATTTGCCTTTATCTGAAATTGGTCGGATGAAGGTACATTTCCACAATTCAGCTTCATATCAGTCAGTCTGAATTTTTTAGGAATAGTCAGTAAAAACTGGTTAACAATTTCGGAATCAACTGGAAAGGCTGAAAAAATGCCGAGTTGTTGGGTGAAAAATGGTTGATAGATATAGCTGATTCCAAATTTGCTATTGTTTGCCAAAGGCATGATGTACAGATAATCGCCCCAAATTAGGGCATCCCAACGGGTGCAAATCCGGTCGAGAAACCAACTGTAGGCGTATGCAATCCCGAAAGGAGACATTGCAATACACTGATCCCATTTTTGATAGTCAATGTCTCTGTTTTTTACAAAACTGATTTCAGGATTGTTCATTTTCAAATTTTAGGCCTGTCTCTAGTATTTGTTCGAAAACTTTGCGCCAGCCGAGCCATTGTCCCGAATCTTTTAATGATTCGTTGTGCCAAAGGCTGATAAATGTCCCGTTTACTTTTTTTACTTCAATCATCATTTTTTCAATCAAACGTCCAGCTTCTTCATTATCCAGGCGAAGGTAGTTTTTCATCGTTACATCCATTGCCTGGAACGGATGGATCAGCAGTTCAGTACTTTGATTGCGGCTCAGGTCGAAGAAATAAAAAGCGGTACAGGTTCCGGCCCTGAACCCTGCAAGGCTGGCAAAACCCATGGTATAATCATCTGTGATGCCCGATTTCAGCAGCTGCTGATAGGTTTGTGGCATTTTAATTTTCAAAAAGTGTTGCCGACTGCTGGTGACAGGTTGCAGGACGATCTCTTCAAGCCGTTCTTTTTCTGTTTCGAATAACCAGGGTTTGCTGTTCGAAGCATAAGACGGGTGAATGCCCACTTCACATACCGACGAAAGATTAACTATTAACTGACGGAAACGCTTGTTCTTAAATGAAATACTCTTGTCGTATTGGTTTCGGTCGCCAATCAGGATGAAAAATAAAATGTGATTGAGAAGCCCTGCGTAGGTTTCAAGTATGTATTTGTAGGTGTCATAAGGATCCTTCCGTAGTCCGAGAAAAACGATCAGCCGCTGTTTCAGTTCGTCCCAATGGCCCTGAAAAACAGCTTTAAGTATTGCCCCGCACGAAACAAGGATACTTTTGTTTTTGAAGGCCCAGGCATTGTCGATGTCGATTGAAGTTGCAAACTGGAAAATACGTTTGTGAATCTTAAACTCCGGAAATTGCACTGAAAGTTTTTCGGCAATCCAATATGCCATACTATCAACTACCGGTTTTTGATGCAGACCATGACGGACCAGAATATTTTCAGAATCGGTAAAACGCTCGTGTTCGTCGGTGCTTTCTGATAAATATTCTTCGTATCTCGAAACCAGGTAGAATGTAATGGCAAAGGGATCGAAAGGCAAAAATGAATCTTCGGAAGTTGGAAAAAACAACTGCATTTGCTGGTATTCGACAACCTCAATTTCCTGAACAGCAATGTTTTTATCAAACAGGAGCGAATGAGCTTTCAGGAATAATCCGGAGGAAAGATTTGTTTGCGAATAATTGATCTTGGGCAATTCGGAATGCAGAAACTCGTCTGGTTTTGTTGTAAAAATCAGTTCAATTCCAAGAATAGTTTTGAAGATCAGTTCAAACGTGTATTCTATCCGCGGGGTGATTTCGGGAGCAAAGATTAATAGTGTTGAATGGTTCGGTTTTTCCACGAAAAATAGTTCCAGGTTTCAAATTTCAAATTCCAGGTTTTTCCAAAAAAAGTTGACTTAACTTTCTTATTCCTTATTTTTTGTTCAATATTGGTAATTGGACATTGGAATTTATTTTGCCTTAAAAATAGCAATTTAATGTCGATTCGTCTGCTTAATTCCTGAAATCAAATCAGGCCTTCGTCGGTGAAGCTAAAATACGAATCATTCCCGATAATCAAATGATCGAGCACCGGAATATCCATGTGTTTGCCGGCTTCTTTGATTTTTTTGGTAATTTCCTTGTCGGCTTCGCTGGGGATCAGGTTTCCTGAAGGATGATTGTGACATAAAATGATGGAACAGGCTCCATTTTCAAGCGCTTTTCTCAGGATAATACGCACATCAATCACCGTTCCTGCCAAGCCACCAGAGCTGATCATCATTTTTTCAATATAAATATTGTTGCGGTTGAGTAGTAGAATCCAGAATTCTTCGTGCGGAAGGTCGCTTAGCAAAGGTTTGAAAATAGCTGCCGCGTCGGCGCTGGTTATCACCTTTGGTTTTTCGTCGGGCTCCGATTCTTTTCTACGCCGTCCCAACTCCATCGCTGCTGAGATGGTGATCGCTTTTGCCGGTCCGATTCCTTTAAATTTCTGAAGGTCGTTGATGGTTTTCTTACCCAGTTCGTTGAGATTGTTGTTTACCGAAGCCATAACTCTGCGCGACAGTTCAACAGCCGATTCGTCCAGGCTCCCGGAGCCAATCAGGATAGCAATCAACTCGGCTTCCGACAAGGAACGGATTCCCTTTACGAGCATTTTCTCGCGTGGTCGGTCCTCTACAGCCCACTCCTTGATACTTAGTTTTTTATACATCTTTAGTGTTTGTTTAGCCTAACTAAGGTATGAAATTCAAATGAATTGGCCAAATGCTATTTCCTTATCGGTTCGAAAACCAGTCGGAACTGATATTCTGAAGGCATTACCCGGTATTTGTTCAAAGTTGAAATAGCAGTGCAACCTACTCCACTCAAGGCATAATCGAGGTTTACCGTAACTCCGTCAAATGGCTTTAACTGAAATGGGTACAGCGCTCTGGAAAGGTTGTCTGATTCGGTATTTTGTGCGCTGAAGTTGAACACTTCCGGGGCAGAAATTATCACTCCCACGCCCTCTGCGTTTTGAAGACTGGTCCAACGCACATCGGTTTTATTCCCGTTTTCCTGTGGAATGAGGTATGGATTGTATTGATCTGCAACCGTTCCGGAATAAACTCCGACTTTTGCCCCGGTTTTGCGATCGGGATAAGTTTCAAACGGTCCGCGTCCAAACCATTTTACCTGATCGAATGCCCGGTTCAAAACCATCTGAATACCTACTCGTGGTAACCATTCCGGCATTTTGCCATTCGGTGTCACCGTGTGATCCAAAGTCACTTTTCCTGATCCGTCGATGGTGTAAATGAACTTGTTTTCGAATGAGGTGGAAAGATCGCTGTTCGAAGTGTGACTTTCAATAGTTAATTGTATTTCTCCTGAATTTTTGGTCCAGTTGATGCGGTCAGCGAAGGTTGTCATTTGATCAAGTCCATGCGCAAACCATGAATTGGATTGCCCCAGTCCCATTCCCGGAGATCTTGTCAATCCCGATTGCCAGTTGGTCCAGTTGTCAACATCATTGGCAAGCGGAGCACGCCATAGGTTTAGGTTCATTCCTTCTTTCAGTAATTCGGTTCCTGAAAAATTGGCTCCAACCAAATTGCCGGTCTTTTTGCTGAATTTGTAAGAGAAATTCGTTCCCTTTACCTGAAGAATTTCTTCGGTTTCAGCGACTTCCGGAGCAGTCAGGTTGGAAATTGTTTCGGAAGGGTGCGCGAATTTCATTTTCAGCGGCAATTGATCCCAGGCCAATTCAAAGCCTTTTTTCGCCCAGGGTTTGTCCGATTTTTGTCTGAAACTAACCATCAGGAAATATTCTTTCCCTGCTTCCTGAACAAATGGCAAATATGGAATCGTGTATTTGGCTCTTGAAAGTGCCGGAACTGAAGTTTCAAGCGTTCCTTCTTTCACCACAGTTCCTTCACACTGTAGCTGCCAGAGGACGTCGAGTTCGCTGATATTGGTAAAATGCAAACGGTTCCATATTTCAACTTCGCCTTTCACTTTATCTATCATTTTCACCGAAACTGGCTGTGCCGATTTTTTGATCTGCCACATTTCAGGCTGCGGAGTCCGGTCGGGCCAGATGGTTCCATAAGTTCGGCCTCCAACACCCATGCTGAAAAATTCCTGACCTGTTTTCTGTTCATCGAAATCGAGCCAGCAAACAGCTGATTTTTTTATTTTTTCAGTTGGATTCAGCAAATCTTCCGCTTTTACAACCTGATCAAAAATGGCCAGCTGATCGAATGTGGCATTGCTATAATGATTCGGATTTTCCTGCTGTTCAATCTCCGGATTTCGCCCGATGTTTATCGCAAGCGGCTTGTTTTCGATGGTCAGCGAACAGGCCGCTTCAGCTTTTTTCACTCCGTCGATATAAATTTGAAGTTGTGTGCCGTTGTAAATTCCGGTCACCAAATGCCAATTGTTTTTCCAGTTTTCAGGAAGTATAGTTTTTACGCTGGTTTTTTTCTGGTCGCCAACATAAAACTCCAGCTCGGTTTCATTGAGTTGTTCAATACCAAACTGATAATAACCTTTCGAAAGCAATGTACCGTTTCCGTTCCATTGACTTGGTTTCACCCAGAATGAGACCGTCAATTCTTTTCCGGAAATGTCGAGTTTCGGATCGCGGTACAATTCCACCCAGGTATCGGTACCGGTCAATTGAACTGCTTTCCCGTATTTTCCGGGAACCAATTCGGTTTTACCCATCAAAGCTGCATTGATGTTGTTGCCTGAAGCGTCGGGCGTGCCAATATGTTTTTCACGTAACCCGGGACTGACAAAATCCCAAATGGCTCCTCCAATGCAGCGT
Organism: Bacteroidales bacterium; assembly: GCA_038248385.1. GTDB lineage: Bacteria > Bacteroidota > Bacteroidia > Bacteroidales > Prolixibacteraceae > Aquipluma. The sequence goes on along the minus strand of JBBRXN010000004.1, from coordinate 61,030 downwards.
GGATACTGATAAATTACGTCCCAGTATTCGTCGAGTCCACCCAGACTGTTTCCGGTAGCGGCCAGGTATTCGTCCATGAACGAAGGGCGCGAATCAACCAACTCAGGCGATTCGCCATAAAACACCTTCAGTTCAAACGGCGTGCCGTAGCGAGGACCAATAATATCTTCACATTTTATCGGATTTTGTCCCGGATGATCATTATCATTTCCGCCGTACATCCAGTCCGGACGGCTCGGATCGAGTCGTTTTCCGGCTGAAATTACTTCACAAATATTGAATCCTGAACCACTTTCGTTTCCAGCACTCCAGAAAATAATCGACGGATGGTTGCGGTCGCGCAATACCATTTTTTCGGTACGTTCCACATACGATTTGGTCCACAAAGGATCATTCGAAATGAATTCGGTGGCATGGGCTTCCACGCCAGCTTCATCAATAATAAAGATTCCTAATTCGTCAGCCAGTTTTAAGTATTCCTTTACAGGCGGATAATGGCTGGTTCGCACACAGTTGATGTTAAACTGTTTCATAAGATAAAAATCTTTTCGGATGGTTTCCACGTCCATCGTGTGTCCCAAATCAGGATGCTGGCTATGGCTGTTCACACCGTTCAGTTTTACCGGAACACCATTCAAATAAAAAACCTGGTGCCTCACTTCCACTTCCTTGAACCCAATTCGGTCGGCCAATACTTCCGAAGTTTTTCCTGATTGATCAATCAATTCGAAGCCAATATGGTATAAATTGGGCTTTTCGTCCGACCATTTTTTCGGCGATTTTACAGGAGCATTCAGGCGAATGGTGGTTTTTTCGCCAGCTCCAAGTGCAATTTTTTCTGAACTCAGGTTTTCCAAAAACGGTTGATTATTTTGGTCAAGTAAGGCGATTTTTACTTGATAATCCTTTATTGGAACCGCTGAAAAATTCTGAACTTCGGCTTCCACTTTCAGGGTGGCATTATCGTATTTTTCATCAAGATCGGTCGAAACGTAATAATCGCGAATGTGCACTTTGGGTGTGGCCATCAAATAAACACTCCGGAAAATTCCGGCCAGCCGCCACATGTCCTGGTCTTCGTTGTAGGTTCCGTCGGAATATTGAAAAACCATTACAGAAACCGTATTCTTTCCGGGTTTTAGAAACTTTGTCACATTAAATTCGGCTGGTTCGTTGGCGCCTTGGTTGTAGCCAACTTCCTGACCGTTGACCCATAAAAAATAGGCAGAAGCGACACCTTCGAAATGCAAAAACAGCTCTTTGCCTTTAAAATCAGCAGGCACGTTGATGGTTTTCCGGTACGAACCAACAGGATTGTAATCTCTTGGAATATGCGGCGGGTCGGCCTTAAACGGCTGACTGACATTGCGGAATATTTTTTCACCAAACCCCTGCATTTGCCAGTTTCCGGGAACGGTAATTTCGGCCATTCCATTTTCGTTGAAACCGGATTTGAAAAAGTCTTTATCGATTCCATTGGGATTGACAGCATACAGAAACTTCCATTTACCGTTGAGCGAAAGGTAACCTGAAGATTGCTCCGGAATAGCCGTAACAGCCTTTTCGAGTGTTGAAAACAGCAGAAGTGGCACATGTCCTACTTCCTGATTGAGCCCGATCATCTGTGGATTTTCAATGTAATCGTACAGGTTTTCGAGGAAAGATTTGTGCTGGGCAACTGCAGATTGGATGCTAAATATCAGCAAAATGGCGGCTGAAAGGAATTTGATTCGGTTCATGAGAATTGGTTAAGTGTCAGGAATACAATTGTAAGAAAATAATGGGAAGTCTGCAAATAGAAATAGCTCCCGAAATCCGGTAGCGATTCTCACCAAACCAGCAAGTTGACTTCGAGTCAATCCCTCAGTTTCTGTTTAAAACCTCAACTTCTTCAGATATTCTGCACTTCCACGCAGACATTCGATGCCGTTTTTCTCACCATCTTTTTAACAATGTAATGGCGGACGCCTTGATCCCAAGCTTCGCGGAAGATCGGCCGGAAATCAATGATTCCTGAACCCGGACAAATAATAGATTTTTCAGGAGTGAAATTATTGTCTTTTCAAATTCGAAGAATAAATGGGATTCCAACTTTCAAGAAATTGTGATCTATATAGAAGCGACAATGAGAGCTTTTCTGTACCTTTGAGATATGAAAAAATCGGCAGCCATAGAGCAGGAATTTTTGATCGACCGACTGACAAACTCAATTCTGAACACCATTTCAGGAGACAGTTTTAAGACAGAAGTTATTCTTTTGGCGAAAGCAGATTTAAAGAACATTACAAAAAGCAAAAGGTGGAATTTCGATTGGAAGGTCGAATTTAATGATCTAAAAAAGGAAGTATATAAACTGACAATCGTAAACAACTCCAGTATTGTACAAGGTCTATTAAGTATCACCATTGAAGATGATCATGTTTTTATGAATTTGTTGGAAAGCGCACCTTTCAGCATTGGGAAAAACAAAATCTACGAAGGAGTGCCTGGAAATTTAGTAGCCTACGCATGTAAAATTTCGTTTCAGAAGGGTTTTGATGGTTTTGTAGCCTTTACCGCGAAAACAAAACTGATTGAACATTACGAAAAAACTTTGGGGGCATATCATTTCAAAAATAGCAGGATGATAATTGAAACACATGCGGCAAGAATTTTGATTGAAAAATATTTTAAAAACTAATACAAATGGGACTTATTAAAGAACCGGAAGGTGTTGATTTTATTATTCAAAGTCCACCTTTAACCGATAAGGAAAGAAAAGAAATCAGCGAGTTTATCAGATCCAGAAAGTTGGGAAATAAGCCTATTAAGAAGCGTATTGCTCCAGCGAGAAAAATCAAAATAGAGCCCGAATAAGATTTCCCGTCAACATTAACTTGTTATTAGCTGGTGGTGTCGCAGATTATGATACCGTAAAAGGCATTTACTGACGGGGTGACTCAGAGTCACCCCGTCAGTAATCAAAAAATTAAAACCTCAACTTCTTCAGATATTCTGCACTTCCACGCAGACATTCGATGCCGTTTTTCTCGCCATCTTTTTCAACAATGTAATGGCGGACGCCTTGATCCCATGCTTCGTGGAAAATTGGCCGGAAATCGATGATGCCTGAACCCGGACAGGCAAATGACTATTCAGGTGAATTGTTGGCTTTTTCCCAATTACAGCAGACTAAAAATGAAATTGTGAGCTGCTTTTGTAATTTTTGTATCTTTGTAAAAAAGAAAGAATTATGCCAAAATTGTATGAATATTTTGGATTAGTTTTTCTGTTCTATTCCCATGAACATGAACCAATTCATATTCATGGTAGATTTCAAGGTTTAGAAAGTAAAGCAGAGATAATTTTCGAAAATGGAAAATTCAAGGAGATTATTATTAAACAGGTGCAAGGAAAAGAACCGCTTGATGCTCAGAATCTCAAGAAGTTCAAAAAGGTAATTGAACTTTATAGAGACGATATTGTACGCAAATGGATTGATTTTTTTGTTTATAATATACCTTTTGCTTCTGAAACAATAACAAAAAAACTGTAGCGTGATGGTAATATCGATAACTCATGCCGAATATTTACAAGATTACAAAATCAAATTTTCATTTTCTGACAAAACAGAAAAGACAATTGATTTTAGTAACTTCCTTATAAGTGCCAGAAATCCAATGACAAGAAAATATATTGACAAGCATTTATTTGCCAATTTCACTATTGATTTTGGCGATATAATATGGAATGATTACGAAATGTGTTTTCCTATCTGGGATTTGCACGAGGGCAAAATATGAATGACTGACTACAAATCCGGTGTGTTCAACTGATGCCGAAACGCCGCTGCTAAAATCAAAACCTCAACTTCTTCAGATATTCCGCACTTCCACGCAGACATTCGATGCCGTTTTTCTCGCCATCTTTTTCAACAGTGTAATGGCGGACGCCTTGATCCCATGCTTCGTGGAAAATTGGCCGGAAATCGATGATGCCTGAACCCGGACAGGCAAATGACTTTTCAGGAGTCGCATCCATGTCTTTTACATGCAGAATGTCGAAGCGACCAGGATATTTCTTCAGGCATTCAAGCGGATCGCCTCCTCCTTTTTTAACCCAGTAAATATCGAGTTCGGTTTTTACCGTTTTTGGGTCTGTGTTTTTCATCAGGATGTCGAATGGCAGACCTTCTGTGGTCGGCTTTTCAAATTCCCAGTTGTGGTTGTGCCAACAAAATTTGATACCGCCTTTTTTAGCAGCCGCACCCAATTTATTCAGGTTATCGGCTGCGGTTTTGGCTTCGTCAGTGGTGATATTTTTTGCATCGCTCAACCACGGCCAGTAGCAAACCCAGTACTTTTTACCCATTTCGAGCGCTTCAGCAATTTGCTTCTCCGGATCTTTCAGCATTTCAACCATCGAAGATCCGCCAGCAAAGGGATTGATGCCAAGTGATTTGCAAACAGCCATAAATTCGGAAAGCGACTTTCCAAAGTAATTTCCGCATTCCATTTCGGTGTATCCTTGTTTGGCAAGTTTTTCGAGTGTTCCCTTCCAGTCTTCCTTGATGAAGTTATCGACAATTCCGGAAATGAAACCGATTTTATCCAGTTGAGTGACTTTCTTATCAATTGCCCATGCCGGAATTCCAGCGTAAATTCCGATGGCAGAAAGTCCCAGAGTATTTAAAAATTGACGACGGTTGGTGTTCATGTTAAAATAGTTTATAGTGTTCAGTCACAGTATTCAAGAGATGATAGTCATTAATTGTCATTTGCTTCACGTCATTTATAGTCATTGTTTTCATATAGACAATGACTATAAATGACACAACCTGGAACTTTGAATTTGGAACTTTAAACTCTGGGCAATGCCCAAGGTTTACGGTATTCAGGAACAATGTACTGATTGGCTTTTTCGGAGTTCGTGAATTTGCCTTTGGCTTCGTCCCAAAGCAAAAGGTTTTCACCTGAGCGAACTGCGATATTGGCACAATGGGTTGCAACAGCAACCGCACGGCCAATTTCAGGAGTACAAACTGGTTTCTGTCTGGATTTGATGCAATCAACAAAGTTTCGGGCGTGTTCCTGATGGTTTTCACCTCCTCTGTCTGATTCTTCGGCTTCAATTTTTCCTTTCTTTTCCTTATCGTCCCATTGCGGAATTATTTTATATCCACCACGATCGGCAACAATGGTTCCCAAATCGCCGATAAATTCAATGCCATAAGGTTTGTTCCAAGGACCATTTTGAATTCCTGCGGTATGTTGCCAGGTAACCTGGTAATCGTCTATTTCAAAAATAACCGACATGGTATCGAATGTTTCGTGGTTATTTTCTTTGAAAGAAATATTTGCACCTGAAGCCAGTATTTTGTGTGGAGGAGTAGTAATATCTTTGGCCCAGAATGCCATGTCGATGAGGTGGACACCCCAATCGGTCACCAGTCCGCCGCCATAATTCCAGAACATGCGCCATGAACCATGAAAACGGGTTGGGTTGAAACTCCGCGAAGGAGCCGGGCCCAGCCACATCTCGAAATCGACTCCTGCCGGAACAGCAGTATCTGCAACAATTGGCTGACCAACGCCATAATTAAAGTTGCCCCAGATATTGGTTTTGCGCAGTTTTCCGATTCTACCCGATTTAATCATCTGATTGATTTTATTCCAGTGAGCGCCGCTCCTTTGTTGCTGCCCCACCTGAACCACACGCTTGTAACGGTTAGCCGCTTTCACCATGAGATTGCATTCTTCGATGCTGTTGGCCATTGGTTTTTCGACGTAAACATCCAACCCGGCTTCACATGCATTTACCATGGGCAGACAATGCCAATGGTCAGGAGTTCCGATTACAACGGCATGTAAATCTTTATTTTCAAGCAATTTTCTGAAGTCACCATACAATTTTGGTGTTTGATTGTAGGTCTTTTGAATTTCCGCAGCTCTGTCGTTCAGAATGTTCTGGTCGATGTCGCACAAACCAATACAATTGACACCGGGAATATTGAGGTGATTTTTTAAATCACCAAATCCCATGCTTTTGCAGCCTATCAGGGCAATGTTGATTTGATCGCTGGGAGCAATTAATTTTTGCGCAGCCTGAAGTCCTGTAGGGAAACTGGAAACAATTCCTATTCCGGCAGTTGCTGCAAGAGAATTTGTGATAAAAGTTCTTCGATTTGTTGTCATTGTAGTTAATTTGGTTGGTTTATAATTCAGATTTCAACATCTTCCATCGATTTTTCGAGTTCGTCGGCCTGTTGCAGGAATTGATCCACACTGAGTTCCTTCATGTACACAAGTCCATGTGTTGCCCTGACCAGCGGTTTGTCGTGCTGGTAAAAGAAATTTTTACCCAACAGGAACTGAATTTGTTTGAGTTGTTCGACCCAGATACGTTGGGTAAGCTCGCTGAATTTTCCATCGAGCTGGTAACTTGGGAATGATGCATCGACCTGGCTCAGATAACATTGTGTAAACGACGAATCGAGAATTGAAAGCGCATTGAGCGAAACAGGAACAATTACTTCAGCATCGGCCGGATGGTAGCGAAACCACACATTACGGTAGCCAATCACCCGTAATTTTGATAAGTCTTCTTCATTTTTCCATTCCTTTATGGCAGCAGCAATGGCTTTTAGAACTTTATAATGTGTATCGGGACCACTGCCTTCAGGATCCATCGCCAAACTGATCACTGTTGGTTTATATTTCCTGAATTCTTCCAGAATTGGCTCTACATCACGCCGTTCGTCAGGTTGTTCGGTAAAGGTGTCGCCTTTGTAGAAACCTAAACGCAGGTGATGAACATTTTTTACCTGAACACCGAAATGTGCCCAGACGAGCTCTTCCTCCATTTCACGAAGCATTCCTTTAAGTGTCTGAATTTTTGGCGGGTTCTTACTCCCGTCATAGCTGTTCCGCAGATTATCCAGAATTTCGATGATGGTTGAGATCAGCTGTTCTTCAGTTTTTATTTCCCAAACTTCCACAATCGAACGAATGACCCGATGACAGACCCCGCGGCGTTTTTCAGCGTTATCATTGGCAGCAACACTGTCCAGATAATGATAAATATCTTTGTCCCATTTGTATTTATAACCTTCTTCGAAAAAATCAGGAAATTTGATCATCTGGATTTTACCGTCGCTGATCAGGCTAAGCGTTTCAGTCAATAAATCAACCACATATTGGTTGATTACTGCGGTAAATCCTGAAGTTAGTACCGAAAAATGCAACTCGTTGCTTGCATCGCGCAATTGACGTGAAGTCTGAGGCATTATTCCCAGCATAATATCATCGTGATGAGGGCCGGTATGGTAGAAAACCTGATTCGACTCGTGCTCCATACCTTTGTTGAATTTAGCTGTAATGGAATCAATCACCGACTGAACAGTATTTTCGTCTAAATTCGGAATCAGGCGGCAAAATTCATCGGCTTTCAGGTCTTCCAAAGTGATTCGATGGCCGAATTTATTGATTTTCGGACAAAGGTCAATTATAGCACGTTCGGTTTTCTGATGTGTCCAATCACCGTTTTGGTAGTATTTAGCAACACTGTCAGTAAGTTTCACTGCAGCACCGGTAGTAAGGTAAAAGCGGCTGTTGGGTAATTTATGCAGACAGCTTGCCGGATATTGATTGGAAGGTTCATTTTCGATCGCATCCTTTATCACGTCGGCTTTTGCTTCGCCGGCAGCAAAAACGATGGCCACTGTATCAGGATTGTAGGTAATGGTTTCGAGCCCGATGGTGATGACTAACCGGTGGCGCGAAACTTCAATTCCACCCAAATCACCGGCTGCCACAGCCTGCGTTTCGAAGTTTGTCGCAGTTAAACGGGTTGTAGAGAAATGGTCAGATCCTCTGGTATTAAAAGCGATATGTCCATCAGGCCCGATGCTGCCAAGCCAAAATCCGATGCCACCTCTTGCACGTATTTTTTGTTCATATTCCGAGCACCAATCGTCGATACAAAGAATTGATTTTTGCTGAATCTTTTCAACCGCCGATTTGGCTTCACGGTACCGAAGCGATAAATCAAGTATCAGGTTCGGAAACACTTCATTGTATGTTTTCCCTTCGGCCAGAATAATTTTATCTGAATTGATGAGCAATGCTTTGTTCGGATCGAGTCCAAAATCTTTGATATAGTAGTTTTCAACATAGTTGCAAAAACTATTGTGCTGTTGCGACGAAATCGGGTAGAACTCATCGGTCTGAACGAACTGAAGACCGCGCATGTCAGGTTTTTTAACTCCCGAAAGTCCATAAGCATTCAGCAAGTCCTGTCCTTTTTTGCTTTCCCAGTTTTCAAGAAAAAAATGAGTGTATTTCATGAAGTATTCCGACGTTTTCCCGGTAGGAAGACTGATTACACCATTTGGATTTTCGGCTATCCATTCCAGGAAGCGCAGTGAAGCGAGCATTCCAAGCTTGGGGAAATTTTCTACTGTAATGTAAGGCATCTTGGTGGTCATGCTATCAATTCCTGCTTGTTGCAGAAAGATTTTTTCAACCTGACTGAATTGATTTGTTTTCATTGTTATATATATTTTATCCTTTTGTTTTAATTTTTATCCAGAACATGTTCAAGTAACAATGCTGCAACACCCTGTATCCCAGCCTGACTTCCCAATTCCGACACTTGAATTTGAATGTCATTTCCCAATTCAGGATTACAGAAAATCTGGATCGATTGCTGAATGGGTGGAAGAATAAACTGATTGGCTTCCGACATCCGTCCACCCAAAATAATTAGTTCAGGATTGAAAATCTGGATGAGATAAGCCAATCCTTTTCCGAGCCAGTGCCCTGCATTTGCAAGTATGGAGATCGAGTACTGATCGCCCATGGTGGCAGCTTGCACAATTTTTCTGATTTCAATTTTTCCCGGATCATCATCAACCAATTGGCTGATCATTTTGGATCGACCATCTTTCATTCCTTCTTTAGCCATACGAACAATTGCAGTTCCGGAAGCGATGGTTTCGAGACAGCCTTGTTTGCCGCATTTGCAAAGAATTCCGTTATCAACCATGGGCAAATGGCCAAATTCGCCGGCAAATCCATCACGTCCTTTGTACAATTTCCCATTTACGATGATCCCCAAGCCAATTCCCCAATCGAGATGAACAGCCAGAACATTCTTTTTTGAATGCGCTGCGCCAAACCGAAGTTCGGCAAAAGCCCGTGCCTTGGCATCATTTTCAATTATCACTTCCATTCCAAATTTTTTACTGAGTAATTCAGCAACAGGCATTGGTGATACCAGATAGGTTTTATTAATCCCTGTTTCCGTATCAACCAACCCAGGCATTTCGATTCCAATACCCAGAATTTTTTCTCTTGGGATATGATTTTCAAGTATAATGTTTTCTGTAAACCCAACGATTGAATCAATAATGGAAGTTTCATGTGAAATGGTGAGAGGTAGAATTTTATCGTCAGTTAACTTCTGGTTTTTTGCATTGAAAACTGAAACAGACGTTTTGTAAATATTGATAGAAATTCCTATGATATAGAAGGCATCTTCCTTGTTGCCATATAGGTTTGGCCTTCTTCCGCCGCTCGAATTTCCTTGTCCGAGTTCCTCAATCAGCCCTTCATTTTTTAATTCATTCAGTAAGCTGATTATCTTGGGAGTACTAAGCTTAATGTACTTGCCAATATCGGTGTTTGTCAGGGCGCCATACATAAACAAGAGTTTGATTATCTTTCGCTTCTGTGAAGTATTTTTTTGCTCAACGGCATTCGTATATCTTTTGACAGGATCTTTTACAGTTAATAAAGTCATCGGGTAGAATTTGATGAGGGTTAAAAACGACTCAAAGATATTCTATATATTTTTGAAACCAATCAATACTTTCACTAAAATATTAAAAAGTAGATTGAATTTTGGATGAAAAAAACCAGCCTGAATTGAAGCTGGAATATGAAGTTCCGAAACTGATCCTTGTTTCTCCCCTAAAGCAGAAAATTTCCGAAAAAATGAAAAGCGGTGGTTAGCCACCGCTTTTCACTAAACAAACAACTAAAATTACCTTACGAACTTTGCTTTTCACCAAAAACCAATCAACCCAAATAAGTCCAAAAAATAAGTCCAAAAATTTATAAAATTGAATGCAAAGTCAAAACAGGTTACGTTAACAAAAGGCTTATTGTTTCATTTGATGGCAAAAATTAACAATTATTAGCAGATTTATCCTTTTAAAAGTTAATTAGGTCAAACCCTGTTCATGTCTGTTAAATATTGTTAATTTTACATGTTGCCTATCTAAAATCTGAACAGTGATATGCTGGAAAAATCTCTTGAAAGAAGAAAATTTCTGAAATTGATGAGTGCAAGCCTGGGAGCAGGGTTATTATCTTTCCCAAGGTTTGCCCAGGCATTTTCACTTCCCCTCAATTTTAGCCATCTTGATTTTGCCCTCATAAAACCCGAATGGATATTACATGACGACGGCACTTATGATATTTACGCCGGAAGCATTCGCCTTACCAACTGCAGGCCTTCGATTGACGGGCAGAGTATCTTTGCCCGCAATACATTTATGGGCGATTCGCCAAAAGGAAAGCGCATTATTTATGAAGTAGAAGGAGGATTCGTAATGCTTGACCTACGCACCCATTCAAATACCATCTCTATCGGTGCCGAAATCAGCGGAATGAAATACGCTCCAACATGGTTTAATCCATTGGGAGAAGGGTATTTAACAGGTGCCACCCGTTTTTTCAGGCAAGGGTTGGGAACCGGCGGTCGAACCGGAATTTTTGATATCCGGCAATCAACCAAAAGAAATAACCTGGAATATCCGGAAGAACAGGCCTGGTCTTATGACAGTTTTCTGATTACAGGATTGATCGCTGACAATGGGGATACCTTATCAATCGGAGCTTATGAACAAACTGATTTTATTCAACGCAGCTCTATTTTTAACCGTCCCCGTAGAAAAGGATTAGGCGATAGTCACTTTGGAAACGAGGCCATCTTTTTCGAGTCTGGATTTGCTACTGAAAAGATTCCACTCAAAGATGAATTCATAAAGTTACCCGATCTGTTTATTTTCAGCGGGAACCAACCTTATGGAACCATGCAGAACCTCGCATGGAGTATTTCAGAACAAAATCAGGCACGGAGAGACACCAGTACAAATTTTTTCTGGTCATCATACCAGGATTTCCGTACTTCTTTCAGTTATCTTTACCTTCTTGGGCAATTAAAAATTCTGGATGAAATGATTCCTCCCATTCCACTTCAAACGATACATATTGGGCCGGGATATTGCATTACGGGCGACTGGCTTGACACAAACGAAAACTGGCCAAAATCAATGGAAGAGGCGGCAAGACAAATCTTCTCGCGCCGATACCGTGCAGGAATATATGTTGCCCCTTTTGCCGTACACGAGAAAAGCAGAGTTTTCAGAAACCACCCTCGCTGGATTTTAAAAGACATTGAAGGAGAGCCCATTGTGATGGACGAAGATTCGGAAGGTAAATTATACGCCCTGGACGGGAGCCACGAAGATGTTAAAAATTATATCGGCAGAGTCTTCCGGAATTTCCGAAAAATGGGATTTATCTATTTTGAATTGGACTATCTGGAATGGGGTCTAAAAGATTCATCCGAAGTATTGAGGGCAAAAAAAGGCAAATCATCCGTGCAGGTTTTCAGGGCTGTGATGGAAATTATCAGGGAAGAAATTGGTGCCGGAAGTTTCATTACCGCCAACAGAGCACCATTCTCGCCGCTGATTGGATATGTTGATGCAGTAAGAATCGACCGCGACCATAGCTGGAAATGGGAAAAAGAAACAACCGGGCATATCCTTCAGGAAAGTTATAATACCCAATATTTTAATAATGTATTCTGGCAAAATGACCCAGACGTTGTTTTCCTGCGCGACTACAAATGCGAATATACCAAAGAAGAAAAAAAGAGCCTTGCCCTTTGGACCGGATTTATGGGTGGAGCTGTTGGTATCTCAGACAATTTCAAAACCATGGGAAGCGATGAACTTCAGCTTTGGAGTTTCCTTGAACCGTCAAAACGCCCGCAAAGTGCCATCTTGCCGTTCTGGGGAAGTAATATAAAAAACAAGTTAGCTGTCCGCCATTACAAAAAAGAAAAAGCATGGGCTGTATTGGTCCTGAATGATACGGACCAAACGATCTCAGAGACCTATTCGGTTAAAGATTTGACCGGTTCAAATGAAGCCTGGGTTTTCTATTGGGAACCGGGATTCAGCCTCGGATTAGGGAAGGCAACCCGAATTTCAACATTTATGAGTAGCCATGAAACTAAGCTCTATTTCCTTTCTGAAGAAAAAGAAAATCCTTCATTAAACATGACTCTCGGAGGAAAGGAATTGCGGAACAATTAACAGCGTTTCAAATATTTCAGGCGATCGGTCAATTTTCCTGAGAAAATTGGCTGCTTTGCTTCATTTTTCTAATTTCACGCTTTTAATTTTATCCGGATGATATTTCCAAAACTTACCATTAATACTCCAATTGAGTTAATCAACCAGTTTTCAAAAAACACGATGGTTGAAAACCTCGGAATCCGATTTACAGCCGTCGGTGAAGGATGGGTAGAAGCCTCTATGCCAGTGGATCAACGAACTTCGCGCCCTGGCGGCCTTTTGCATGGAGGGGCTAACCTTGCATTAGCCGAAACAGTTGCAGGACTCGGGTCCATGCTGACGGTGGATATCAATGAGTTTGATGTCCGCGGAATTCAGGTCAGTGCCAACCACACCGGGGGGGCATCTACAGGAAACGTTATTGCACGCGCCGAAATCCTGCATCCCGGAAACCAAACCCACGTATGGAATGTTGAAATTAGAAATGAAGTCGGTAAACTGGTTTCGACCGCAAGAGTGACCAACATGATTGTAAAACGTAATGGAAAATAGCCTGTCTTTATCTTCGGTACTCGATCAACTCATTGAAAAACATATCGCTTTTGCCTGCTGGTTTAACCCAATGGATAATCGTATTGAAATTGTTGTCGGCAATGCATCAGATGTGAAATTGTTAGATCGTTTCGATCAGCTGAACGGCGAAGCAGGATTTGTATTTGCGCCTTTTAGAATCACCGAAAAATACCCAGTTATTCTTCTGAAACCTGCCATTTATCTTGAAGATTTTAACTCAGCAGATCAGCTTGATTTCAGCAAAATCGAATCGTTCAATCCGGAGAAGAAAACAGAAGATCATTTTAATAGCCGCACAAAAGAAGATTATATCCGTACCATCGAAGAAACAATTGCTGCCATTCGCGAAGGGGAACTTTCAAAAGTGATCATTTCCAGACAAATACCTGTCAAAAGACCTTCGCTTTCACTGGGTAGATTATTTTTTCAGCTGCATGATCATACGCCTAATGCATTCACTTATCTGGTCAATTTGCCTGCTGCCGGAACCTGGATGGGTGCAACTCCTGAAGTATTACTGAAGTCGGACCGACGTTTTTTCGAAACTGTTTCCCTGGCCGGAACACAAGTCCGGAAAAACGATTCGGACGATTATTACTGGAATACCAAGGACATTGAAGAACAGGCATTTGTTTCAAGATATATGTTGGATGTTTTCTTTAATTTCGATATTCATAATTACTTTACTACCGGTCCTGAAACGCTTGAAAGCGGCCAGGTTGCTCACTTGAAAACATCCTTCTTTTTCCCGGCTGAAAAAATTGAAAACTGCCTCGGAAATTTTATTTCTGAGCTTCATCCAACTCCTGCTGTTTGTGGATTACCCAAAAATCTGGCCGACGAATTTATCAGGATAAAAGAAAAACACGACCGAAAATACTATACCGGATATTTAGGCCCGTGGAAATTGAATCAGCAGGTCAATCTTTTTGTAAATTTACGCTGCATGGAAATTACAAACGACCAATTCATCTTGTATGCCGGCGGTGGAATTACATCCAAGTCAATTCCTGAACGCGAGTGGGTCGAAACCAATCAAAAAGCCGGGACATTGCTGGCAGTTATTAATCCGGATTCAGAATGATTTCAGATAAAAAACATATCCAACAGCTCGCAGTTTTGCTCCTGAAAAAGGGAATTACCGACATCGTAATTTCTCCGGGAAGCCGCAATGCACCTATGATTAACACGTTTACGGGTATTCCTGAATTTTACTGCCGTAATATCGTGGACGAACGCAGTGCTGCTTATTTTGCTTTGGGGCTGGCATTGGCCAAACAAATTCCGGTCGTCTTGGTTTGTACTTCAGGAACAGCAGCCTTGAATTACACTCCCGCAGTGGCAGAGGCATTTTATCAACATATTCCATTGATTGTTATCACTGCCGATCGTCCTGATTACTGGATCGATCAGGCTGAAAGTCAATGCATACGACAGGAAAACATTTATCAGAATTTCACAAAGAAAAGTATCAGTTTGCCTTTGGGTGAATCGGAAAAAGAACTTTGGTTCGCTGCCCGTCAAATTAACGAATGCCTGAATCTGGCTGTTTCCGGGCAACCGGCTCCGGTACACATCAATATTCCACTTGAAGAATCTTTGCATAAACTGGTTCATGAAAATTTGCCTGAAGTGAAGGTAATTGAGCTTGCCGAAATTCAGTCCTTTCTTACTGAAATTGAACTTGCCAGACTTTCTGATTCGTTCAATCAATCGCAAAAAATATTGATTCTGGCCGGACAACTGAACCCAAATCCCGAACTTGAAAATAGGTTGGCTGAACTGGTTACAAAAACCGGATCCGTTGTTTTGCACGAGCATTTGTCCAACCTGACTGATCCGCTTTTTTGCGGGAGCACTGATTTGCTGATGGCCGGAATTCTGGATGAAAACATCGAAGCGTACCAATCCGATTTGCTGATCAGTTTTGGCGGACAGTTTGTTTCAAAAGCGCTCAAACAATTTCTACGGAAAAACAAACCTGCACAACATTGGCATTTGAGTCCGGGGAATGAGCATTTCGACACTTACCAGTCACTCACAAAAGTGATCAATATGGAAGCGTCCGATTTTTTTGAGGCGCTTTCAGGAAAAGTTCAAACAGGTAACGACCACTTCCTGAAATTGTGGAAAAGCAAAGAAGTCGTTGTTAATCACCTTCGCGGAGAGTTTGTAAAAGGCATCGAATTCTGTGACGTGAAAGCCTTTGACCTGATTGGAAAAAACATACCTGAAAATTCGGTCATTCATTTGGGCAACAGTTCACCTGTGCGATATGGGCTGATACATGAACAGGTGAAAAATGCCATGTATTTCAGCAATCGAGGCACTGCCGGAATCGATGGTTGTTTATCGACAGCCGTAGGTTTTGCCAGCGATTCGGATAAATTGAATACCATTATTTTGGGCGATCTGTCTTTCTTTTATGATTCAAACGCCTTGTGGAATAAATACATCGGCTCGAATTTACGGATCATCGTTATTCACAACGGTGGCGGAAATATCTTTGGTATGATCAAGGGTCCGTCTGATTCACCAGCTTTTACCGAACATTTTTTCGCCGAAAATACCCACAAAGCCGAAGTTTTGGCAAAAGCGTTTGGTCTGGATTATTTCAAAGCCGAAAATGAAACGGAACTGGCGCAGGCCCTGGTTGAGTTTTATTCCCTGAAGCAGCAGAAAGTGGCTTTGTTGCAGGTTTTTACTGATGCTGAAATAAATAGCAGGGTTTTTCGGGAGCTGTTTAAACAGGTAAAAGGTTAATACAAACAAAGAAACTAAACCATGGAAATTAATTTTTCGATTAACAAAGGAACAATAGATACTGATTTTCAGAGAATTGCCAATGATATTTTGAATCATTGGGTTTTAAAGGTTGAAGATGCTTTGTTTCGAATTACTGAAATAGAGTTCTATTATAAAAATGCGGAATATCACATTGATTCATACATTCATGGCCATGAACTACAAAAGCAGAAAGGAAAGTGGTACTTTCATGGTTCAGGAATTGATATAACCTTTGGAGATGGTGAAGCTTTTGGAGGAATATTAATTAGAGCTATCTATAACATTACAGATAAGAAATATTGTTATGGACCTTTGAATTGTATTTTAGAGATATTCAGCAACTTAACCAGTATATACAAATCAGAAATGTCCTTTTGCCTCATTCCTTCAACAAAAGGACTATTTGAAATTGAAAAGCCAATTCGTACGCCAAGAGTTGGATTGAATCCCGAAAAAGATACTATAATGCACAGTAAGTATTACAGATTTTTAATAATGCCGAAACAAAAACATGCTGATAAGACTGGAATTATTGAAGCAATGAAGATTCAGAAATATAGTGAAGCAGAAATAAATAATATTTGGGGATAATGATCGCAGACAGCCAAACAAATACGGTTTACTTTTCCAAACTTCTAAAAACGGATTCAAAATTTGCAACTACTTGTGAGCAAATAACTGACATACTTGATTCTTTTGCAATCAGTTACTATTTCCTTGAAAAAACAAAAGACATTTGGGCAAGGGATTACATGCCCATTCAGGTTACAGAAGATAAGTTCGTTGAATTTCGATACGACCCGGATTATTTACAGGGTACGCAAAAAGAAAGAAGAGAACTAAAAACATACCCTGATATAGTTTGTGATGCGTATAATCTCAAAACATTGAAAACAGACATTATTCTGGATGGTGGAAATGTGGTTAAATCGAAAAATTGTGTTATTCTGACCGATAAAATCGTCATAGAAAATCGTTTTTGGTACAAAGACAAAACCAAGTTGGTAAGAAAATTGGAAGAACTGTTTGAAGTTGACCATATTGTTTTGATTCCCTGGCCTAAAGTTGAAGATTACGGTCATACTGATGGAATGCTTCGATTTGTTGATGATGAAACTGTTTTGATCAATGAAGTTGAGAAAACTCCAACATTAGAAAAACTATTGAAGGATCAGGGACTGAATTGTGAATATCTTCGATACAACACTAAAAAGAAAAATAAGAATTACTGGGCATACATCAACTTTCTGCAAACCAAAGACCTGATTTTATTACCAAAGTTCAATGCCGAAGAGGATGAACAAGCATTTGAACAGATGACGATATTTTATCCGGATTATGCACGGGATAATCGAATCGCCCAAGTTTATATGACTGAGATAGTAAACGAAGGTGGAGCTTTGAATTGTATAAGTTGGACCATAAAATCAAACAAATGAAAATAATACCACTTTATCGTTTTGAGAATCTCTTTCTTGTTGGGCTTAAAACAGACTTTCAGGACGAGAAAATCCATGATGGGCTTGTAATCGAAATAGA
The DNA here is from genome assembly GCA_038248385.1 of Bacteroidales bacterium. Lineage (GTDB taxonomy): Bacteria > Bacteroidota > Bacteroidia > Bacteroidales > Prolixibacteraceae > Aquipluma. Next base: position 43,779 of record JBBRXN010000004.1, on the reverse strand, counting down.
TTTAAAAAGAAGGAAAATAAAGAATTCACCTTGGAGTGGCCAGAAAATGTTGAAGTTCGGCTACTATTATCCCATTAGTAAGAGTGAAATAAGTTCTACTTATGAGTTGATAATTAGTGAGATGGGTGAGGAATTTATTGATGAGATAGAAAGGAAATTGCTATTCCCTTCAAAAGAAGCAATTGAATCATTAATTTGGATTCCTGAAAGACTCAAAAAGATGAAACCAGAATCTACAAATAAGGATTCGCTTTCAGAAAAAGATAATCATAAAAAATAGGGGGTTGGACGATGAATTCCTAAAAAAATTATTGTTCGATTATATTAAGATGGGCAGGGTTAGCCGGAAGGATATTGATAAGTTTATTTGGAGCAAATTGCCAGATATTTTGGTTGATGAGAAGAAGAGAAATAAGATAACTAATCTTTTACAAGCATTAAGAAAAGAAGGAAAGATATCTTCTCCAGAGTATGGAATGTGGGTATAATCTGTTGTGTTTTATATATGTTTTATATGTGTTTACTTTGCAAGTGTTTGATAATTAGTCTATTTTAATAACTGAAAGATATGAGTACAACCAGGCAATGGCAAACTATACGCGAATACGAAGATATTTTCTTCGATTATTTCGACGGAATCGGGAAAATTACCATCAACCGAGAACGATACCGCAATGCTTTCAGGCCAACAACTGTGAACGAAATGAGCGATGCCCTGAAAATTTGCCGTGAAGATCAGCGCATCAATGTTGTGGTGCTGACTGGTGCTGGCGATAAGGCATTTTGTGCCGGTGGCGACCAAACGGTTAAAGGCAAAGGCGGCTACATCGACAAAGACGGTATTCCCCGCCTTAACATTTTGGAAGTGCAAAAACAAATCCGTTCGATGCCTAAACCTGTAATTGCGATGGTCAATGGCTTTGCGATTGGCGGCGGTCATGTGTTGCATGTGGTTTGCGACATCAGCATTGCCAGCGAAAATGCCATCTTCGGACAGACCGGCCCCAAAGTGGGAAGTTTCGATGCAGGACTGGGTTCATCGTATTTGGCCAGTATTGTTGGCCAGAAAAAAGCACGAGAAATATGGTTTATGTGCCGGCAGTATTCGGCAGCCGAAGCCTTGGAAATGGGTTTGGTCAACAAAGTTGTTCCGTTCGATCAACTGGAAGATGAGGTGGTTGCATGGGCACAGCAAATGCAGGAACACAGTCCGTTGGCATTGCGAATGCTGAAATTGGGTCTGAATGCCGAACTCGACGGACAAATCGGGATTCAGGAATTTGCCGGGAATGCCACCTTACTTTATTACCTGACCGAAGAAGCCCAGGAAGGCAAAAATGCTTTCCTCGAAAAGCGCAAGCCTGACTTCAAAAAATACCCTAAATTCCCTTAATATCAGCATTTTAAAGATGTAACATTTTTGTTAGTAACAAAGTTGTTACTAACAAAAATGTTACATATATTTGCTCGTAAAAACAAGCAATGGAAACACCATTCGTATTTGGCAAATTGGCCGTTCAACTGAACTTTACCAATCGGGAAAAGGAACGAAAACGATTGACCGGAAATTTTTCAGGACTCGTTAATACGGTGCTTATTTCGCCTCGTCGTTGGGGAAAATCATCGTTGGTGCAAAAGTCCGCACTTGAAGCCATGTCAGCCGATAAAAATCTACACTTTTGCTTTCTCGATGCTTTTAATATTCGCACAGAAGAACAGTTTTACCATGCTCTGGCAAGTGAAGTTTTAAAAATTTCTGCATCGAAGGTTGAGGTGCTGATTGAAAATGCGAAACGTTTTATGGGGGCATTTCTTCCAAAACTTTCTTTCAACCCCGGCAATCAGGATGAATTGTCGCTAAGTCTCGATTGGAAAGAAGTGAAGAAGCATCCTGATGCCATTCTGGATATGGCAGAGAAAGTTGCGGAGGAAAAAGGATGGAAATTGATTATTTGCATCGATGAATTTCAAAACATCTCAACATTCGAAAATCAATTGGCATTTCAGAAAAAGTTAAGGTCGCACTGGCAAAAACATGAGCATGTAGCTTATTGTTTGTACGGAAGTAAACGTCACATGCTGATGGACGTTTTTACCAGCTCATCGATGCCATTTTATAAATTCGGCGATATCCTTTTTCTTGAAAAGATACATCGCGATAGTTGGATTCCCTTTATTTGCAGCCGATTTGAAGATACACAGAAACAGATCAGCGAAAGTAATGCAGCCTTGATTGCTGATCTGGCAGAGTGCCATCCTTATTACGTTCAGCAACTTGCCCAACAAAGCTGGTTTCGAACAGCAACAGAGTGTTCAGAAGAAATAATTAAGGAAGCCCATGAGGGTATTGTATCACAACTAAGTTTACTTTTTCAATCCAGAACAGAGGAATTGTCAACACCCCAAATTAATTTTTTAAAAGCATTACTGGATGGAGTTGAGAAATTCAGTTCGAAAAACATACTCGATGAATACCAGCTTGCATCATCAGCAAATGTGGCCAGAATCAAAAAAGCCCTTGAAAATAAAGAGATTATAGATTTGTTGGCCGGAAATATTTTGGTGCTGGATCCGATGTACAAAAACTGGTTGGTAACCCGGTATTTTATCAAAAATTAAGCAGACAAAAATGGCATCACTTAAAAGTTGGATCAAAGCAGCACGTTTGCGAACCTTGCCACTGGCGATGTCGGGCATTCTGATGGGCGCTGCCTTGTCGTATTTCGATGGCGGATTCCAAATCACAGTGACCGTTTTGGCCATTGTGACCGCTTTGTTTATCCAGATATTCTCGAATTTTGCCAACGACTACGGTGATTCGCAAAAAGGAACCGACAACCAACACCGCGTAGGTCCGCAACGAACAGTTCAAAGTGGCGAAATCAGTCCGAAGCAAATGAAAGCTGGAATGATTGTTCTTACTGTACTTAGTCTGATATCAGGAATTTGGCTGGTGGCCGAAGGAACAAAAGGACTTGATCTGACTACCTTTTTACTTTTTCTGGCTTTCGGAATTATTGCCCTTATTGCAGCTTACCGTTATACAGCAGGCAGTAATCCTTATGGATATGCAGGTTTGGGCGATGTGGCCGTGTTTCTTTTCTTCGGAATATTACCGGTGGTTGGCACCTATTTCCTGAATACCCACCAAATCAATCCTGAAATATTTCTGCCTGCCGTCAGCATCGGTCTTTTCAGCACCGGTGTACTGAATCTGAACAACATGCGCGACATTGAAAACGACCGCAATTCAGGTAAAAAAACAGTAGTGGTGAGGATGGGAAGCGATAAAAGCAATCTTTATCACACAAGTTTAATTGTAATTGGGTGGCTGTCTATAGTTTTATTTGTTGTAATTCGGTTTCAATCCGTTTATCAGGCACTTTTTTTACTGACTTTGCCACTTTTTATCCGCGATTTGGTTCAAATTAGCCAGATTCAGGAACCCCGCCAACTAGACCCTTTTCTGAAAAAACTTTCAATTGCGACACTGCTGTTTACATTGCTGTTTGGGATCGGAATAATACTGGTGACATGAAAGCCCATTTCAAAAAATATATCCTGAATTTCAAACAGGCTTCCGGCACCTCGCGGGGAGTTTACACCAACAGGGAAGTGTGGTTCATTTTTTTAGCCGACGGAACCAATACCGGCATTGGTGAATGTGCGCCATTACCCAATCTGAGTTTGGAGAATCCGAAGAAAATGAGCGGGAAGCTGCTGCAGGTTTGTGAAGAGATTGCATATTTCAGCCAGTTTCCGGAAGAATTACAAAATTGGCCGTCCATTCGCTTTGGACTCGAAACTGCTTTAATTGATTTGCATAACGGAGGGCAGCAGCTTCTGTTTCCGTCGGCGTTCACACGTGGGGAACAGGGAATTCCCATCAATGGACTGATCTGGATGGGAACCCCTGAATTTATGAAACAGCAGATCCAAATCAAGCTGAATGCAGGTTTCAGGTGCATCAAAATGAAAATCGGAGCAATCGATTTCGAAACTGAATTCGGTTTACTGAAAGAAATCCGCAAGGAATTTTCACCTGAAGAAATTACCTTACGGGTAGATGCCAATGGCGCTTTTTCTTACCAAAAAGCACTTGAAAACCTGAAACGATTGTCCGATTTGCAGATTCATTCCATTGAGCAACCCATTGAGGCCGGGCGATGGGAAGAAATGGCCAAATTGTGTGAAAAATCGCCAATTCCAATCGGGCTCGATGAAGAACTGATAGGTGTTTATAATCAGAAAGAGTTGACATTGATTGCCGAACAAATCCATCCTGCCTATTTTATTCTGAAACCCAGTTTGCACGGCGGTTTGTCTGGTTGCGAAAAATGGATTGAACTGGCGAACCAACACGGAATTGGCTGGTGGATTACTTCGGCCCTCGAATCAAACATTGGGTTGAATGCCATTGCACAGTGGACTTTTCAGCAAAATATCAAGACTGAACAAGGATTGGGAACCGGGCAGCTTTATACCAACAATTTTGATTCGCCGCTGCAAATTGAAGGAGATCAGCTTTGGTACAAACCTGACTCCAAATGGCATTTAGAACTGTTGAACGATGAATAAAAAGTCATTAGTAATTAGGAAAAACGGGAAAGATTATACCGAAGAAAAGTTGTCTTTGCTGATTGAGAGTAAACTTTCACTTCCTCAACTGCCCGAATGGGAGCGCGAGTTTTACCAATTCCTGAAAGATTGGTTTTCGCCATCTGATACCATTGAAGCCCTTACTTCGGGCAGCACCGGCGAACCGCAAACCATACGATTGCCGAAAAGCACCATGCAACAAAGCGCCCGCCGAACAATCGAATATTTTGGACTTCAGGTAAATAACCGGATATTATTAAGTCTGCCTTGCCGTTTTATTGCCGGTAAAATGATGGTCGTTCGCGCCATTGTTGGCCAAATGGACTTGATAGCGGTTGATCCCGCAAGCGATTTTGACTTCTTACAGAATGAATTATTCGATTTTGGAGCGATGGTTCCCAATCAGGTTTTCAAATTGTTGGAAAGCCCTTCAGGAAAGGAAAAGCTTGAAAATATCCGTAACCTGTTGATTGGCGGATCAGCCATTTCGGCAAATTTGGAAGCTCAGATAGGCAAGTTAAAAAATAGGGTAGTTTCTACTTATGGAATGACGGAAACTGCTTCGCACATTGCCATTCGTGAACTTTCAGGAGAAAGGCGTTCAGATATTTACCATTGCCTGTCTGGAATTTCAATAACTTCCGGAGAAAACGATTGTTTGAAAATTCATGTGCCGGAATTGAAAGAACCACTTCAAACCAAAGACATTACCGAAGTCCTTTCACCATCCAGTTTTCGGATTCTGGGAAGAGCTGATAATGTAATCATTTCAGGAGGAATAAAATACCAGCCGGAAATGATCGAGAAAAAGCTCGAAGCAGTGATTCCCGGACGATTTGTTATTTCATCATTGCCCGACGAAAAGTTGGGTGAAAAACTGGTGTTGGTAATTGAAGGCAATCCAACCGACGTTGAATTGATTCAGCATAAAACGATCGAACTCCTTCCTCCATTTGAACGCCCGAAAGAAGTTTTTTTCATTGATAAATTCCCTGAGACCCTGAACAGTAAATTCAAAAGAAACGAGATGAAAGAAGCTATTCGCCGATTTTAAACTTTTACTGACCGATCAGAGATATTTCCCGAAGTACAGCCATCGTACTTTTACTTCAAATTAATAATCCAGACAATGGAAAGGCAAATTGAACAAAAAAGACATTCAGGCTCATTTTGGGCTTATGTGTTGATCATTTTTGGTATTTTATGGATTTTAAGCAAAAATGGCTGGGAAATCAACCTTCCCGGAATTGGTGGATTTTTTTCGGGGATAGGAAACCTCTTTGGCAATCTGTTCCAATGGTCGGCTGGTGCAACTGTTCCATTACTATTGTTATTTGCCGGAATTGTGCTGATTGCCGGACGCCGTTTTTTCGGGGCACTGCTGCTGGTTTTGCTGATCCTGATACTTATTCCACATTTTCTGATCATTCCGGGAATTCTAATGATTATCTTCCTGCCGGTGGTTTTAATTATTATTGGAATAATTATTCTCACAAAATTATTTTAAATGATCAGAAAATCAGGTTTAACCGATAAGATCAGTCGCTTTACCGATCGGTGATTATTCGGAAGTTGAATCTAATTACATTTGTAACTAAAAATACGTTTAGACATGGAACGAGGAAATAGCAATAAACGATTTTATTTTGGTGTCATCCTGATTGTGGTCGGATTCATCATGATTCTTGAAAAATTAAACCTGATTCCTGAATCAGTTTCTGATCTGCTTATTTCGTGGCAGATGTTGCTTATTGGAATTGGCGTTTTATCACTAATAGGAGGAAACCGGACCGGAGGAACCATTTTAATTGTGATTGGTGCTTTTTTTATGGTTCCCGAGCTGATCGATGTGCCTTATGAAATCAGGAAAATATATTGGCCAATGATTTTGGTTGCCATTGGGATAGCTTTGCTGTTACGACACCGGGACGGCCTTCATGGCCCTAACCTCATCTCCAAACCCGGTGAGCCGGAATTGAGCATCCTCAATGACAAAGGCCATAATACCTTCGACGATTTTGTGATCTTTGGCGGTCGTGAAATATTTATCAACTCCCAGGCTTTTGCCGGAGGAAAAGCGACTTCTATCTTTGGAGGAATGGAATTCGATTTGCGCAAGGCCAACATGGCGCCGGGCGGTGCAGCAATTGATTGCGTAAGTGTTTTTGGAGGTTGCGGGTTTAAAATTCCGATGGACTGGAACGTGCGCAATGAAGTGACAACACTCTTTGGCGCTTTTACCGACAAACGTGGTGATACATTCAACGAACGTTATTACGATCCATCCAAAACAATCGTTATAAAAGGCATTTCCATTTTCGGCGGAATTGAAGTGAAACATTTCTAAAATGAAGCATCCCTTAACAAATAACGTCAGGTTACTGCTTTCATATATTTTGTTTTGGGGAGTAATTTCTACAATCAATATTATCCTTCAGGTATTCTGGTATAATGTTCCTTTGGTCTATTCCCTGCTTGATACCGGTACGAATTACATTTTATATCCTTTGATGGGTTCGAGTATCTGGTACAGTATCAGGTACAACAGCCTGGAAGAAGTTTCGATAGGGCGGTTGCTGTTATTCCATTTTATTGCGGCTTCAATTTTATGTGCCATCTGGGTTTATATTAGTTTTGCCATATATAAGCCCTTTATTTCCGGAGAAAATAATTTTCTTGAAAATGGCCTTCCCTCGAAAATATTTGCAGGCTACCTGATGTATGCCATTTATCTTATTTTTTTCTATGCCGTTAATTATTACCAGAGCCTGAAAGAAAAAATCAAGAAGGAGTCAGAATACAAAACCCTGATACGTGAAGCAGAATTACAGGCATTAAAATCACAGATCAATCCGCACTTTTTATTCAACAGCCTGAATTCCATTTCAGCGCTTACGGTCAGTGATCCCGAAAAAGCACAGGAAATGGTCATCAACCTTTCTACCTTCATGAGGTATTCGCTGGTGCATAACGAAAAAGAGATGGTTACATTTGCCAGAGAACTGGAAAATATCAAACTTTACCTGAGTATTGAAAAAGTCCGCTTCGGGAAGAAGCTAAATGCCGAATTTGAAATTGATGAACATTGCTTTGAGGCCGAAATCCCCAATATGATTCTGCAACCATTGTTCGAAAATGCTATTAAATATGGGGTTTACGAAACTACGGAACAGGTAACAATCAAAACCACCTGCACATGTGAAGGTAATCTCCTGAAAATATCTATTGTCAATGATTACGATTCGGATACAATCAAACGAAAGGGCGAAGGAATCGGTCTGAAAAACATCAGGCAACGCATGCAAATTATTTATAATCAACCCGATCTGATTAAAATTATCGATCATAAAACAAGCTTCGAAGTACAATTAATCATACCACAAAAACAATCAGTGTCATGAGCGAAAAATTACAAACCCTTATTGTTGAAGATGAAGAGCTGGCCCGCAACCTGTTACGCTCTTATTTGAAAGACCATCCCGACATTGAAATTATTGGAGAATGTGAAAATGGATTTGACGGCGTGAAAGCAATCAACGACAAAAAACCCGATCTGGTTTTTTTAGACATCCAGATGCCTAAAATTACCGGGTTCGAAATGATTGAACTGCTGGATCACAAACCGCAGATTATTTTTACAACTGCCTACGACCAATATGCTTTGAAAGCTTTCGAGCTCAATGCCGTTGATTATCTCCTGAAACCATTCTCGAAAGAACGGATGTTGAAAGCCATCGAAAAGGTTGTCCATCACATTCAGCAAGGTGAAAGTACAGCCGAAAAACTGGAGGAACTTTCCAACTTCCGCCCCGGTGATGAATACATTGATCGGGTGGTGGTGAAAGACCGCCATAAAATACACATTATCACCGTTGATAAAATCCGCTACATCGAATCGCTCGACGATTATGTGATGATTTACACCACCGATGGACGACACATGAAACAAAAAACCATGAAGTATTTTGAGACTTATCTCGATCCGAAAAACTTCATCCGCATCCATCGCTCCTACATTGTTCAGGTTGATAACATTGCTGAAATTCAGCAGTATGAAAAGGAATCGTATATAGTTATCCTGAAAGATAAAGACAAAACCAAGCTAAAGGTTAGCAAAACGGGGTATAAAAAGATTAAGGAAGTGCTGCACTTTTAAGTTAAAATGTTGTCAGGTTGTCGGATGTAAAGTTGTCCCCGGCTAATTGGGGCTCCAAAATGCAAGGTTAAGAGTTTGCCTTTTTGAAGAAGGTCACCAAAAAACTGAAATAGAAAAAGTCCTGCGATTATAGCAGGACTTTTTCTATTTTTGCCAATCAATCAGGAAGGTGTATGAAGAGATGGTATATTAATCTGTTATTATTTGATCCGCTTGCTTTGTTTTCAGGCAATGAAACTGATCCTGAAAAGCTTCAACTTATCCGGATAATTGGGTTTCTGCTTATTTTACTTCTTTTAATCATTGGCTGGGAAGCCTGGAAATTCTTTCAAAAGAAAATGAATTCCGGAGGATTTTTCCGGTTCTTTAAAAAAGTTAAACTTGAAGTAATTCTTGAAAAGGACAGGCTTTTTCGCCCTCAGGTATTAACAATGACCATCCGTAATATTGGAAAATACGAGGCCGACCTTGATGCACCGGTAATCGAATTCCGCAAAATATGGTCCATCAGGAAGTTCAAACTTAACGGGATTAAAGGGCAGCAAGTCTATCCGCTTTTCGTTCAGCCCGGCATCACACATCAACTGAGGATTGAAACAGCTACTTTTCATCAATACGACCGAACAATCAAGAGTTTTTACTGGGCGCGCATCTTTGTCTCAGATGTCAATGGGCACAAATGGAAATCGAACAAGGTAAAACTCCGGAAAAGCCTGGTTACATAACCGATATAAGAAAATAAGTTTAGCATAAATGAGAATTTGGAAATTTGAAGGCATTGATTTTACTTCTTTCCCATACTACGGGGGGAACGATCTTGGCATTTTCTATACGAAAGAAAAAACCAGCATTCGTGTCTGGGCGCCAACTGCCATAGAGGTTGAGTTACGCATATATGAAAAAAGCACAGAAGGGGAAGCTATCCGCATCGATCAGTTTTTTAAGGCTGAAAACGGAACCTGGACCATTGCACTGAATGGTGATTTAAAAGGGTTTTACTATACCATCCGCGTAAACGACGGCGAATGGCTGAATGAAACTCCAGGTGTAGATGCACGGGCAGTTGGGGTTAACGGGCATCGTGGTTTATTTTTTAATCCTGAAGAAACCAATCCCGAAGGATGGTTGGCCGATCAGCGAGTTGAAAATTCCAATCCGGTTGATGCCATTATTTACGAATTACATGTCCGCGATTTTTCCATTGCCCAATCATCCGGAATAATAAATAAAGGTAAATTTCTGGCATTTACTGAGCATGGAACTCTTTCGCACAGAGGATTAAAAACCGGAATCGATCATCTGAAGGAACTCGGAATTACACATGTACACCTGCTTCCGGTCAATGATTTTTCAACTGTTAATGAGAGTGCGCCTGATCACTCTTACAATTGGGGCTACGACCCGCAAAATTTCAATACTCCGGAGGGAAGCTACTCAACCGATCCTGATAATACTTCGCGAATTACCGAGTTGAAAATGCTGGTTCAGTCGCTGCATCAGGCAGGAATTGGTGTTATTCTGGATGTGGTTTACAATCATACTGCTTTCACCACCCGGTCATATTTTAACCAAACGGTTCCGGGCTATTATTACCGACAAAAGTCAGACGGCACTTTTTCGAATGCAAGCGGCTGCGGAAACGAATTGGCCACAGAGCGGGCGATGGTCAGGAAGTACATCATCGATTCGCTGCAATACTGGGCCACCGAATTTCATCTCGATGGTTTTAGAATGGACTTAATGGGAATTTATGATCTGGACACAATGAATCAGATCAGAGCTAAAATGGATGCTATTTCACCTTCAATTATATTATACGGCGAAGGTTGGGCTGCCGACTCAAGCCCTTTGGACGAAAGTATCCGTGCCATTAAAACCAATGTTTCAAAACTGGATCGCATTGCTGTTTTTAACGACGATTTTCGCGATGGGATCAAAGGGAATAACTTCAATCCCCGCAACAAAGGTTTTGTCAGCGGGCAAACCGTTCAGGAAGAAACCATCAAATTTGGCATTACCGCTGCTTGTTTCCATCCGCAGATCGTATATGGTTATGTTGAGAATTCAAAATCTCCCTGGGCAAAGGAACCCTGGCAATGTGTCAATTATGCTTCGTGTCACGACAATTATACTTTATACGACAAGCTGGTAATGAGTTGCCCTGAAGCCAGTGAAGAGCAGCTCACCCGAATGGTTATGATGGCCGGAGCGCTCGTCATGACTTCGCAGGGAATCCCATTCCTTCATGCCGGTGTTGAGATGGCACGCACCAAACTGGGCGACCACAATTCTTACAAATCACCCGACCGGATCAATCAGATTGACTGGGACAGGAAATATTCTTTTCATGAAGTCTTCAAATATTATAAAAGTCTGATCCGCTTAAGAAAAAATCATCCGGCGTTCAGAATGATCAGTTCCGGACAAATTAGGGAGCACTTGATTTTTTCAGAGGATTATATGCAGGGAGTTGCATCGTTTGTTTTGGTCAACCATGCCAATGATGATGAATGGAGAACCATCCTGATCGTCTTTAACGGAAATGCTCAAAGTATAAAGTTTCCGATAAAAGGACATATCAGGTGGCGTCTTGTCGCTCACAATAATACTATTGACCAGGAAAGTGCCATCTATCCTGAAGGGAACGAAATAGAAATTTCAGGAATTTCGATGCTGATGATGGTGGAAGATTAACTGCTTCTTAATAAACTGCAAGCAATAAATCAAGATCTTTAAAAGGCAAATTGAATTTTTCGGCCAAAGTTGAATTGGTTAAAATACCATTGTAGATGTAAACCCCTTTCCTGAAACTTTTGGAGTTTTTAATGTAATTATCAATTCCACCTATCTCGCCAATCGCAATGATTATAGGAATCAGGATGTTGCTCAAGGCAATGGATGCAGTACGTGAAACGATTGCGGGCAAATTTGGCACGCAGTAGTGTACAATACCGTGTTCAACAAATGTAGGGTTTTTCAAATCGGTGCAGTGAGATGTTTCAAAACAACCGCCCTGGCTCACGTTTAAATCAATAATTACAGATCCTTGTTTCATTTTTTTTACCATATCTTCAGTAATGCGGAACGAAGGAGGCATCCCGACAGGCATAGCGCCAAGCACTGCATCGGCTGATTTAAGCGCCTTCTTCACCACCTTGGGGTAGAAAACTGATGTAAAGATCCGCTGAGGAAGTTTTTCTTCCAATTTTCGCAACGAACTGATATTGTCATCGAAAACCTTGACAATGGCTCCCAAACCCAGAGCTGCCCGTGCAGCATACTCCGCGGCTGTTCCCGATCCCAGAATAACCAGTTCGGCAGGCGAAATTCCGGTTACACTTCCGAGCAAAACACCTTTCCCATTGAGCGATTTACTCAAATACTCGCTGGCCACCATAATAGATGTACTGCCTGAAATCTGGCTCATCAACTGAACCACCGGTTTATTTCCGTCCTCATCTTCAATATATTCATAAGCAACATTGATCACCTTTTTTTGCATCAGTTTTCCAATGGAATTAGCACAATGGGCATTGATCTGCAAATTGGAAATCAATGCCTGATGGCCTTTTAAAAGGTCAATTTCTGATTCATCAAAAGGGGAAATCCGTAAAACAATGTCACATTCAAAAATTTCCTTTCTGTCGTCCATCACCAATGCTCCAACGGCTGTGTAATCTTCGTCTGAATAATTGGCTGCCATACCTGCCCCCTTTTCAATCAGTATTTCATGTCCATAAGAAACCAACAGCTCAACAGCCTGAGGTGTCAGCGGAACGCGGTATTCAACTTTATCTTTATCAGAAGGAATTCCAATTCTGATCTTTTTCCCTTTCCTGCGTATCTCAAGCATTTCTTCTTTTGGCAACAAAAGAGTTGAGCTTACAGGGGCTTGTTCGGTTCTTTTTTCTTTTTCAGTCATGGTGTAGAGTCAGATTAATAAAAGATGTGAGGAATATTGGACGGAAGACCAAAGACCAGCGAGAATATGTGTGTAGGGGCAATCCTTTGTAGTTGCCCGATGCCCTAAATCCGAAGACAGGAGTTGGGTTCATGATTAATTGATTTTTTCTTTAAATGCTACCATCATGTTCATTAAATTGAATGCAAATTCATATTGCTCCTGAAATTGCTCCTCTGAATTATATTTTCGTCTTTTAGCTTTGTGTAAACATGTTACGACCTCTGCTAATGAACGAATTGATCGTTCTTTTTGCCAGATAATAAGTTTTTCAAATTTGAATTCCATAATGTTTCCAAATAATACCAATTTCATCCAATTCAGGATGACTTCCGTCTCCCGACTTCTGTCTTTACCTCCCGTCTTCGGTCTCCCGTCTTCCGACCTTTCTTCCCTCCAGCTGCCTTTTCCCGTTTTCAGTTTCCGTAATCCTCACTTCAACAATTCCTTCAGGCAACAAAGATTCAATCATTTCGGGCCATTCAATAAAACAATAGTTTCCACTGTAAATATAATCTTCATATCCCAAATCAAATGCTTCTTCCAGCTTTTTAATCCGATAGAAATCAAAATGATAGATTACTGAACCATCACCGGTTGAATATTCGTTAATAAGTGCAAAAGTAGGGCTGGTTATATTGTCCTGTGAACCCAACTCGCGGCAAAGCGCTTTGATGAAAGTGGTTTTCCCTGCACCCATTGCGCCGTAAAGGGCAAAAATCCTATCTTCAGGAAAATAGTTCAGCAATTGTTTTGCTGTTTCCCGAAGCATAGATATGTCTTTAATTTTTGTTTGAAACATCCGATTTGATTTTAGTTGTGCAAATTAATAAAACTTCGTGTAATATGAATAACCCTGACTTTTGTTAAAGGTTTGAATAGAAAAATTGTATTACTTTTGGTTCACGATAAACCGAATAATAAATAAAATATGAAGCTGCCACAAAATTTAAAGTACACCAACGAACACGAATGGATTAGTGTTGAAGGTGATCATGCTGTAGTCGGAATTACCGCTTTTGCTCAGGGCGAGTTAGGCGACATTGTATTTGTTGAAATCGAGACTGAAGGCGAAACCCTGGAAAAAGGCGAAACTTTTGGATCCATCGAAGCCGTAAAAACTGTTTCAGATTTGTTTATGCCGGTCGGGGGGAAGGTTTTGGAAGTGAATCCGGCCCTTGAAAATTCACCCGAACTGGTGAACAAAGATGCTTACGGGCAGGGTTGGTTAATTAAAATATCAGTTACCAATCCGGCTGAACTCAATGAGTTGTTAAGTCCTGAAGAATATCAGGCGTTACTCGAAGCATAAAAAAACAAAGCCCTGAAGTTTCAACTTCGGGGCTTTGTTTTTTTATGAATTAACTCTCCCTATTCGTTAGTCTTGCTTGTTTCAATTATTGTAAATATTTGATTTAATCTGAATCGTCAGGCGGGCTTTGTCAATTCACTTGGGCACCCAATCAATCTTTTACCCAAGCAATTGATTATTAAGCAAAATTCAGTAGTTTAGTGGGCAAAACCTTTAACCATGAAAAATAAATCTCTCCTAGTTAGTCTGATTCTTTTCTGCCTTGCTTTAAGTTCTGATATCTACAGTCAGGTTATTGGGTTGGTGGATATAAGAAATAATGAACAGGTTATCATTGTCGGCGGATCCTCTGCGGATATCCCCGGTTTTACTTCAGAAGCCATCCAGATTGCCCTGGATGCGATTAAAACAAGAGGTGGCGGTACCGTAAAACTTAACCAGGGTGTTTATAAAATAATTGGACCTGTTCGTCTCTCAAGTAATGTCACATTGATCGGATCGGGGAAGTCAACCATATTGCAGAAATGCGACGGATTTAAAACCAGCTTTATAGTTGATGCTGATTGGGGAATGCTGAAAGCTACAGTTAAAGATGCCAGCGGATTTAAAATTGGAATGGGAATCCAATTGTCTGATGATAAGCATGATCAGGGATGGGATGTTACCACCGCCTTAATAACAGATATTCAGGATAATGTGATTTATTTTGACAACCGGACTGTCAATGATTATTTATCAGGTCTGAATGGGTCAATTACAAATGGATGTTCGGTTATTGAAGCGGTTGACGTTGAAAATGTTAAAATTGCCGACCTGGTAGTTGAGGGTAATAAAAACACAAATAATTACATCAACGGTTGCCGCGGAGGTGGAATATATATCCACAAATCAAAAAACTGTCTGGTTGAAAATGTTCAGGTCAATGAGTTCAACGGTGATTCTTTTAGCTGGCAAATTACTGAAAATATAACCGTAAAAGGTTGCGAGGCATCCAATGGTGACGGGCTTGGATTTCATCCCGGAACCGGATCAGATCATTCAGTCGTTGAAAACTGCATCAGTCACAACAATAAACAGGATGGAATTTTTCTCTGCTGGCGGGTACAAAACGGGATTTTCAGAAATAATACAGTTTATGCAAATGGTGATAACGGAATATCCATTGGACATAAGGATACCGACAACACTTTCGAAAATAACCATATTTATGAAAATGCCCGCCAGGGCATTCTTTTCCGCGACGAAAACGAACAAAACAGCGGTCACCGAAATACATTTACCAACAATGTGATTGAAAATAACGGAACAGCAAGTGAATCAAGCGGGTTCTACATTGGAGGTGAAACACATGACATCACTATTACCAACAACACCATTCGATCTACCGGAAAGGGCAAGCAAACCACAGCTATTTTTGTTGGCAAAAAATCATCGAAAGTGACGGCCAAAGACAATCAGATTTCGGGATCGAAAGAACTGGTTCAGGAAAAATAATGGCACCGCTCCCTTCGACACACTTCGCAGTCTTCGGCATAAGCTCAGTCGAACATAAAGGGATCATCGTTTTGATGTTATTTGCCGTAATGGGAAAAACCCCGACGCATCCTTTTCTCGTTACCAGAGCCGCTGCCTGGGTAGCCCTATGAATACCTTGAAATTTAGCAAAACAATAATGGGCGTATCGAAGGCAGAAGGCGGTTGCAAGGTGCCATTAGTCAAAACTCAACGGCCCTTAATAATTCTTTTCAGCATCTTTTTCCCAAACTAACGATTGTTAAGTTAAATTCATTAGCTTGCTCATTAAAGTATAAGTAACATGCACCTGCCAAACATCTTGAAACTACTATTGCTCTTATCGATTCTGATGCTCAGGGATATGACCGTTTCAGGGCAAAATAAATTCGGAATAAAAGCCAGCGGAGGACTATCCCGAATAACCAATTCCATAGATATTTCAAATGTGACCTTAACCACTCCATTTGTTCCTTCCGAATGCAATTGTCGATGGAGTGTCAGAAACCGTTGAGAATAGATATGATAATATTTATATCAAGAACTTTGACTTTGGGCCAAAAGCTGGTGTGATCTATAAACTAAACGAAAAACTTGCCATTGAAGGCACATATTATTACGGGATTAATAACTTACTAAAAGGCGATCCGATACTTTGGAAATCGAAAATCCAACAATTGACATTGGGAATTAGATATACCTTGTGGACTAAAGAAGTAAATATTTAAATATCAACCAATTTAACTTTAATTATGGATTCAAAAGTAGATTATCAGGTAAACAGTAAAGAGAACGTGTATTTTTATTTAAGGATGTTTACCAGTTTGGGCTTGTATTACTTGATTGTAAAGCTGATTCTAATGTCTCTTAAGGCAACCGGACCTCAAATGGTTACTGTTTATATGCTTTATTTCTATGTATTTGCATTTTTTCTATTCGTTTTCTTTCGTTTTGGAATCCTGATCGGTCATTTGAAAGGTAACGCGATTAAACTGAGCAAAAATCAATTCCCTGATATCTTTCAGGTTGTTTCAAAACAATCAGAATTGTTGGGACTTTCGTCTGTACCCAGTGTTTTCATTCTGCAATCTGGTGGTGTTCTGAATGCTTTTGCAGCAAGGTTTTTGGGCCGAAACTACATCGTTCTCTATTCCGAAATGGTCGAAACCGCCTACGATCAGGACAAAGCCATTCTCGAATTTATCATTGGGCACGAGTTAGGGCATATCAAGCAAAACCACATGCTTAAAAACTTGTTGCTCTGGCCATCCTATCTCATCCCGTTTTTAGGTTCGGCCTATTCGAGAGCCTGCGAATACACTTGCGATAATATTGGTCACGCGTTGTGTCCTTCAGGTGTAAAAGGTGGTTTGCTGGTATTGGCCTCCGGAAGAACAATTTATAAAAGAGTCAACCTGAAAGAATATTTGAAACAAGATAATTCGGAAGATGGGTTTTGGAAATGGTTTGCTGAAAAAGTCGCTTCACATCCAAACCTGACAAAAAGGCTGGCCGCATTTGTTGATGAAAAACAATCGCCGGTTGCTGCAAGCAGAGTTTCATTGATTGAGCAACCAACTTTTGAGCCTCCGGTAATTGAGAAAAAGGAAGACGATCACAATCGGTATATGCCAACGTAGTTTTACAACTCTGGCCGCCATTCGCACATTTCAGAAACAGATCCGATGACATAAAATCATCGGATCTGTCGTTTAGATTCCTTTGTAAGCCTGAATAATCTGATCCATTTCAACATTTACCTGTTCGTTAATTCGCTGTCTTTTTTTGTCGGCTGCAAACCATTCCACGGTTCGGCGAATTCCTTCACTGAATGGGATTGTGGCCTTAAACTCCGGAACAAATGATTTAATCTTGCTGTTATCAAATACGGCACTCCAGGTTTTGTCACCAAACAAGCCTCCTGACATGTCGGGAACCACCTTTACTATGAAGTCGGAGGGGATGTGGATCATTTTTGCCTCAACGCCCAAAGCATCGGCAATGGTTTGGTAAATCTGGTTCCAGGTCAGTACCTCGTCTGAAGTAATGTGAAATGCCTGGCCAATAGCTTTTTCATTCCCCAGCAACCCTAAGAATCCTTTGGTAAAATCTTCAGCATGTGTATTCACCCATAGCGAAGAGCCGTCGCCATGAACAATGATCGGCAACCCTTTTTTCATTCGGTCAGCCAAAGTATAGCAACCAAATCCTCCGATTGCAACAGGCAAATACGTATTGTAAGTATAGGAAGGCCGCACAATGGTCACCGGAAAATCCTCTTCACGATAAGCTTTCATAAGCCGTTCTTCGCATGCAATTTTGTTTCGTGAATAATCCCAGAATGGATTGTCCAGAGGTGTCGATTCGGTAATGATGTAATTTACAGGCGGTTTTTGATAGACTGAAGCTGAACTGATAAACACAAACTGTTTGGTACGGCCACGGAAAACGGACAGGTCGCGCTCAATGTCTTCCGGAGTAAAGGCTATCCAATCTACCACCACATCAAATTGGTGATACTTTAGTGCATTTCGCATACTTTCCGGGTTGTGAATGTCGCCAATCAGTGGCTGACTTCCGGGAATTTCAACTGAACGTAATCCGCGGTTAAGCAGAAAGAGTTCATATCCCAGCGCGATGGCTTGCTTGCTGACAGCAGTGCTGATAAAGCCGGTGCCGCCGATAAAAAGTATTTTCATGGTAGTTCGGTTTAAGTTTGACGGCTAAAGATAGGAAAATGATTTTATCTGAAAGAGCGTCAAAGCTCCTCTCAAAAAAATGCAAACC
Organism: Bacteroidales bacterium; assembly: GCA_038248385.1. Classification (GTDB taxonomy): domain Bacteria; phylum Bacteroidota; class Bacteroidia; order Bacteroidales; family Prolixibacteraceae; genus Aquipluma. Next base: position 25,452 of record JBBRXN010000004.1, on the reverse strand, counting down.
CTTCTGAAACCCTTAGCAGGACACGTCCCCTTCGTGCAGGACGGCCTCCTTTCATGCAGGGAAGCCAAAAACTCAGCAGGACAGCTATATTTTTAGCAGGACGATGAAATCTTCAGCAGGACGGTCATTTTCTTCAGCAGGACGGCGAAATCTTTAGCAGGACGGTGAGAAAATGAGCAGGGTGAATGAAGAAGGGCATTTCAAAATTTTTAAAAGAATTTTCATGTCCGTCAGCTGAAGCCAGACGGCAAAGGATAATGCTCCGATTTACAATTCTGCATATTCAGGGCATTATCCTTTGCCATTCGCCTTTAGGCAATGGACATGTGCCCAGAATAATTCTTTTCAGCATCTATTACCCAAGCCATTGATTATTAAGTAAAATTCAGTAATTTGGGAGGCAAAATCAAAAATCAAAAATCATGAAAAATTTAAAATATGCAAGATTGTTATGTTTGATATTTGGGGTTATTCTGATTGCAATTATTACTTCATCATGCAAAGATGACAATGAAGTTGCCCCTGATTATGTAGGAAAATGGATGACGATGAAATCTGTTCCAAGTACAAATGGATTTGTTTCGGTAAGTTATTCATTGATATTAACGGATCAAACTTTCATTGAGACTTTTTTAGACGTTTCTATTACAGGTAGATTTATAACGATTGAGGGTTCTGTATCTGTTTCAGGAAACATTATGAAGTATACTCCTGACAAGATAATCTATTCAACTTACAATTCATCAACTGCAACTGATTCAGGTCCGTATGATACTTTTACTAATAAAGATACAAACTTTAACCTTAGGCTTGACGGCTTAATGATGCCAACCAGTAATTATCAAGTTGAGTACAATCTTGTTGATGGGCAACTAATTTTTAAAATCGATTATGATATGGATGGTATTTACTCTGAAAATCAAAAATCAGTTTATACCAAGCAGTAATTTATTCATATAAGCATTAATCAAAAAAAGCCGCTCCCTTCTCAGGAAAGCGGCTTTTGTTATTTAGGTGGGATGTAGAGACGCGATTAATCGCGCCTCTACAAAAAATCAATTGCGAATTATATTTTTGAACTTCTAATCAGCTGTTCCTAAAACAACTAAAGCTCTTTCATGTCATTTTGCTTATTGTATTAAGCAAAAGCAAACAAAATTTGATTATTGCAATAAGCAAAACACTTTAAAATTATCATTATCAGCATCCACCATAAAAAAGCCGCCTCCCATTCAGGAAAGCGGCTTTTGTATTTTCTCCTCCCCTTCGGGGAGGTCGGGTGGGGCTTCTCTATTCGTGCGCAGCCAATAAAATCTCCAATATTTTCTTTCCGGCAACCGATACGCTGGTGCCAGGGCCGAAAATAGCTACAACGCCAGCATCATATAGGAATTGGTAATCCTGGGCAGGAATATTTCCGACTTTCTCAAAAAAATAATTGCGAATGATATTTTTGTATCTTTGGTTTAAAATGCAGAAAGACATGGAACTAAGTATAAACCTCGAATTCAATCAACTATTAAAGTTGATACATCAACTTCCTAAGAAGGATATTGAAAGGTTGTCTGTTGTTCTTCAATCAGAAGTTACTGCAAGTAAACCAGTAAGTTCATTGCAAGAATTAATTCTGAATGCGCCAACATGGACGGATGCTGAACTTCAGGATTACAATGAAGTTCGGACACATTTGAATCAATCGAGGATTGCATGATTGGTTTTATCCATGTCCGTCAGCGAAAGCCTGACAGCAAGGGATATCAGCCTTTTTCTGATTCAAATTTATCTCATTAGTCTTTGATTATAATATTCTTGTTTTAAATCTTCGTAGTCTTCTTGAGAAATTAACCCGCGCTGTACTAACCAATAGAAATTGTTAATTTGTATTTCCTCTGGTAAATCTGGATCTACTTTACTGTATTTATCAGTTAAAATCCTGCGCGATCTTGTAATTAGTTCATTAATAAAATCCTCCATTTCAACCTTTGAAGGACTATTCAATAAAAACATCACTTGGGCAGAGCCACCTACAAGATGAAGCTCATTCCTTAAGGGAGCAAAAAAAGCTAAACTTCCCAAACCACCAAAAAGTACTATTCCCAAAAGAAGAGCCCCCAGATTTTCGATAGCAGCCATATTCCTTTCTTGAAAAAACCCAATAAAAGTGATGACCATGATAAGGTAAAATACCGAACCTACAATCCTTGGACCGACCCTTGAATATGTTTTGTAGTACTTTTCCTCACCTAAATACTCAATGTTTATGGAATACTCATTTTTTTCTCCCAGAGAGCTGGTCTTTACATGAAGCTTATTCTCTGCGAGCTCAAACTCCCTCCGACGTGAACCTTGTTTTTGAACTAATCTCATAATTAATAAAATCTCAAATTTTACATTCAGAACTTCATTCTTATTTTTAACTTCAAAATTGATAATTTTTTGCAAACAAAAAAAAAGCCGCCTCCTATTCCGGAAAGCGGCTTTTGTATTTTCTCCTCCCCTTTGGGGAGGCCGGGTGGGGCTTCTCTATTCGTGTGCAGCCAGTAATATTTCCAGAATTTTCTTTCCGGCAACCGATACGCTGGTGCCAGGGCCGAAAATGGCTACAACGCCCGCGTCGTAAAGGAATTGGTAATCCTGGGCTGGAATTACACCACCGGCAATCACCATGATGTCTTCGCGTCCCAATTTTTTCAATTCGGCAATTACTGAAGGTACAAGGGTTTTGTGCCCTGCAGCCAGCGACGAAACGCCCAATACATGCACGTCGTTTTCAACGGCTTGTTTGGCTGCTTCTTCCGGAGTCTGGAACAGCGGTCCCATGTCAACGTCGAAACCCAAATCGGCATAACCGGTTGCAACAACTTTTGCACCGCGGTCGTGCCCGTCCTGACCCATTTTGGCGATCATGATACGAGGCTGACGGCCTTCCAATTTTGCAAATTTGGTGGCCAGATCCTGAGCTTCCTTGAAGGTAGAATCGTTTTTACTTTCTGCTGAGTACACGCCTGAAATAGTTCTGATAATTGCTTTATAACGTCCCACATGTTTTTCACATGCGTAAGAAATTTCGCCCAGTGATGCGCGTTTTTGAGCTGCTACGATGGCCAGTTCAAGCAAGTTGCCTTCGCCGGTCTCAACGCATTTGCTGAGTACTTCCAGAGCTGCCTGACATTCGGTTTCGTTCCGTTCGGCCCGCAATTTATTCAATCTTTCGATCTGTGACAAGCGAACGGCTGTATTATCGATTTCAAGAATATCAATCGGATCTTCTTTTTCGAGACGGTATTTGTTCACACCCACAATCGTCTGTGTTCTGCTGTCGATGCGGCCCTGAGTCCGGGCAGCAGCTTCTTCGATACGCATTTTCGGCACTCCGGTTTCAACAGCTTTCGACATACCTCCCAATTTTTCCACTTCTTCGATCAGCGTCCAGGCTTTGTCGGCCAGTTCCTGAGTCAAAGCTTCCACATAATACGAACCTGCCCACGGGTCAACCGCGCGGCAAATTTCGGTTTCCTGCTGAATGTAAAGCTGCGTATTACGGGCAATACGTGCAGAGAAATCGGTTGGCAAGGCGATGGCTTCGTCCAAAGCATTGGTATGAAGCGACTGGGTATGACCCAAAGCAGCTGCCATTGCTTCAACAGCGGTACGGCCAATGTTGTTGTACGGATCCTGTTCAGTTAGCGACCAACCTGAAGTCTGGCAGTGCGTGCGCAAAGCCATCGATTTCGGATTCTTCGGATTGAACTGTTTGACCATCTTGGCCCAGATCATACGGGCAGCGCGCATTTTGGCGATTTCCATGAAATGATTCATTCCGATGGCCCAGAAGAACGACAACCGAGGAGCAAATGCGTCGATGTCGATTCCTGCTTTGATACCGGTGCGCAGGTATTCCAACCCGTCGGCCAGTGTGTAGGCCATTTCGATGTCGGCAGTAGCGCCGGCTTCCTGCATGTGGTAACCCGAAATTGAAATCGAGTTAAACTTTGGCATTTTCTGAGAAGTGAACTCGAAAATGTCGGCAATAATTTTCATTGAGAATTCTGGTGGATAGATGTAGGTGTTCCGCACCATAAATTCTTTCAGGATATCGTTCTGAATGGTTCCTGCAAGCTGATCTAAAGTGGCGCCCTGTTCCAATGCAGTTACGATGTAGAAAGCCAGTACCGGAAGTACAGCGCCATTCATGGTCATCGAAACCGACATTTTATCGAGTGGAATCTGGTCGAACAGGATTTTCATGTCGAGGATCGAGTCGATGGCCACACCAGCTTTACCAACATCGCCTACCACGCGTGGATGATCGGAGTCGTAGCCACGGTGAGTTGCCAAATCGAACGCAACCGACAAACCTTTCTGACCGGCAGCAAGGTTACGGCGATAGAAAGCGTTTGATTCTTCGGCGGTTGAAAAACCTGCATACTGACGCACTGTCCAGGGTTGCATGGCGTACATCACAGAATACGGTCCACGCAGGTATGGAGCCAGACCGGCTGCATAATGCAGATGTTCCATTCCTTCCAGATCGTCTTTGGTGTAAACCGGTTTCACCGGAATCAGTTCCGGAGTAATCCAGTTCTTTTCGATGTTGTTTTTAGCGTTCCAGGCTGCTGCATCAAGCATTTCCGGAGCTTCTTTTATATTAATCTTTTTAAAATCTGGCTTCATATTTCTTGTTTTTGCCACCAAGTCACCAAGACACTAAGAATTCACAAAGAATTTTGTGCCTTTGTGCCTTTGTGGTTAGATTTTTAACAACGTTTGGTAATTTTTCAAATCTTCAAGCAAGTTGCTCTTTACATGGATATAATTTGAAATACCCTTCGATTGGAGTACTACCATGCAAACAGGAGCGCCGGCAACCACGAAGATTGCTTTTCCGGCAATTGCATCGAAAGCTGCAGGAGCAAGTTCGGTGTATTCATCGTCGGAACTGCAAAGTACCACGATCTGTGCATTCGCTTTTTGAGCTGCGGCCCAACCTTCTTCAACGGTTTCGAAACCATTGTTGTCAGCCACATCAAATCCGGCAACAGCAAAAAAGTTACAGGCAAATTGTGCACGTGCTTTGCGCATATTCAGGTTTCCCATGGTCATCATGAAAGCCAGCGGACGTTTGTTGGTTCTGGCATAAACATCGGTTTTGTAGCGAAGCGCTTCGAACGCCTGAGCGCCACGGTATGGTTTCAATGTTTCGATTTCGGCTCCTTCAACGGTCGAATCAGCAGGAGCAAATACCGATGGATCCATCACCTGATCGATCTTTTCGTTGAAATTCGGGAATTGATTGGTTCCCAAAAGGTTTTCGCGACGGGTGGCAATATTCATATCGCGTTTGGCCGCCATTTTTTTAATTTCAGCCTGAATAAAACCTTCGCGAAGAGCAGCAAGGAATCCGCCTTTTTCCTGAACTTCGAGGAACAGTTTCCAGGCCTGATCAGCAATTGAAGCGGTTAATTCTTCAATATAGTATGAACCGGCACCCGGATCAGCAATTTTGTCGAAGTTAACTTCTTCTTTCAGGAGCAATTGCTGGTTGCGGGCAATGCGGTCAGAAAATTCGGTCGAATCTTCGTAAATCGCATCAAATGGAAGCACAGTCATTGAATCAACGCCACCCAATGAAGCGCTCATGGCTTCAGTTTGGGTGCGGAGGGCATTCACATAAGGATCGTAAACGGTTTTGTTCCAGCTTCCGGTTTCGGCGTGAACAATCATTTTGCATGAACAATCGCATTTGGGCTCGTAAGCTTTTACGATTTGCGCCCACAACATACGTCCGGCGCGCAGTTTGGCAATTTCGAGAAAATAGTTGGCGCTGATCGCCAGATTGAATTTGATGTTTTTGGCAACAGCATCTGGTTCGACAAGCTCACCAGCCGTCAATGTTGTCATGTATTCTGCTCCCAGAGCCAGTGAGTAAGCCAATTCCTGAACGATGGATGATCCGGCATTGCTGAAGTTTTTGCCATTTACTGCCAGTGTTCTGAATTTGGACAATTCAGCAGTTGACTCAATCATTTTGATTGCATTTTCAACTACATGTTCTTTGTTTTTCCTGAACTTTCCGGTTAGGGCAAATTTTCCGAATGGATCGAATTCAACGGAAGCACGGATGCTTTTCAGATCCCAATTGCCTTGCTTTACAAAATTGGTAAAAGCTTCAGCGGCTCTGCGCGAGCAACAGCCGACAAAGTTCACTTCAATAGCGTCCAGGCTGATGTCTTTAAGCAATACAGTCATGTCAGCCAGTGTCAATTCGGTAGATTCTTTAAATACGAAAGCCAACGAATCAACCCCTTTCATCAGATAAGTCAGGGCTTTTTTGTTGGCTTCAGCAAGGTTATTTACCTGAATGCTTTGACGGACTAACCATTCGTTGTTGTTTTTTTTGTTCCCTCTGGTATAAGGAAACTCGTCTGGGAAACTGTTCAGGTAGTCTAATTTTTCCAGGTCTTCTTCCCGGTAGAAGGGCTGAACATCAATTCCTTCGTTTGTTTTCCATACCAACCTGCGGTTGAAGTCGGCGCCTTTCAGGTCAGCAGTAACTTTATCCATCCACTGCCGGGTACTGATTGGAGGAAACTCATTAAAAAGTTTGTTATATTTTTCTGCCATCATGTAACTGTTTTAAAATTGGGGCAAAATTAGTGCTTTTTAAATAGTTAGGATAACATTCCGTTGAGTTTTTAATCATTAGGTAACATTCATATCATAAGATATACAGTTACTTAGATTAGTGTATATTAAAAGCAGATTGAGTTCATCTATGATCAGGATCATTTGACGAATTGTTTTTACCTAAAAAATGCTATTTCACTTCCATCCGAAAGAAGTTCTATGCTTCGAAAAATCAATAAGCGCGGACGGTATATTTGTACCTAATTTTTATCTATAAATATTCCGTCCCGAGCACTCGGGGCTAAAAACCAGTTATAGAAACGCTATTTCTTTTTCCGGAGTGCAATTACATTGGGGATTTTGCGGAAATGATCGTTGTCGTCATTGTCACAGGTGTTCGATACATAACTGCCGTATTTGGCGATGATTGTGTCGCCTGTGTTCACATATAAACTGGTTTCAGGGCCGCCTTCGAGGTAAACTGTTGTACGTATATTTAACGGCAACCCTATAAGGTAATTGATCATATTTTGGTGTGAATACGGCGAACGGGTAAAAACAATGTACAGATTGCCTGAGATGTCAGTAGCTGTGAGTATCATACTGCACGATTGATCAGGTCTTTTGGTAAAAGGCATCCCTACGCCGGCACAGTTAATCATGCGCATTCCCTGACAAAGTGAACGGTACTGATTTTTTACTTTTTCCCAGGCCTGACAGGTAATGTCGATAATTTCGAAAGGCAGTTTTTCCGGATCTTTCGGGTGCATGGCCATAATGGCATTGTAATAAGAGCTTTTCACCGGGTTGTTGAGGTGATTGTAATTTTTCAGATATCCTTTGTTTGATTGCGTTTTATTGTAACTGTACATTCCGGCATTGATGACAATATTCATATCGAATTCCGTTGCCCATTCGGGAGCAGTGCGCGGGAGGTTGTTGTGTTCAGAAGCAGTCAGGAACTCAAAATCAAATTTCCGGGCATCTATTTTCAGAATGGTCAGTTTGGAGTCGTTGACCACCGACTTCTCCGGGGCATCCAGTTCTACATATTGCAAACCATCCATCAGGCTGGTCCATGGTATTTCATTGATCCAGCTTACCTGTGCACTGACACCAAAATTGGTCAGGAAAAGAAAAAAGAAGCAAAAAAGCTTAGTTTTTCCGGAAAAGGAATTGGAATAACGGGCTTTACACATCCGTAAAGTCAAATTTTGCATTTCGGAACGGGAACAATTCGAACAATTCTCCTGAGTAATAAAATTCGTAGGCTACAGCGCCAAAGGAATATTTTTTGCCTTTAATATTGATACCTGAACCGCCTACCACAGGATTTTCCTTGGGAATTGAAACTTCATAACCAATATTGTATAGCGTTGCCAGAATCTCGGGGCGATCGCTGATCGGAAATCCTGATTTTTCCCATTGTACTTTTATTTGCTTCACGTTGAGCGCTGCATACAAATAAGAATAGTAGTGGTTTTTATACGAAGTCAGTCGGTTAAACCGTTCCTGAGAAACGTTTTTGGTCTGGAAGTCGAGCAAGTGTTCATATTTTTCGCCCAGATAGAAAACCGATGTACTGTCATACAAATTTTTCTCGATGGTTTGAGCAGTCGGAACTTTGATACCGGTCACTCCCAGCGAGAAGGTCGTTTCCACTGAAAGGATTTTCAAGGGGCCGATCCATTTTTTGTAGGCTTCGCGGCTCGAATTGAACAAGCGGATTTGCTCGCCCACCAGAACAGCCACGATCAGTCGGGGCTCAACGCCCGACATAAATGCAGCAGAGTCGATCAGGTGTTTGTCTTTGGCAACGGCAAGTTTAAAGTCCTGCCACTCCTTGATATTCATCCATTCAAAGACACTTCCGGTTTGTGCCTGTACTTCTTTTGGATTGTTGTTTTCTTCAAACTTGTTCAATTCAGTATGGTACTCCGAATTGTCCTGCATGTGAAGATTTACAGCATGGATCATTTGTTGGGCCTCGTTCAGGTTGTGGCTTTCATAGTAAGCATTCTGGATGTAAAAAGCATTTGCCGGATAATACCTGCTTAAAACAGAAAGGTTGTGAAGCAACCTGGCTTCGCTGAAATTAGTCTCCGCCACTTCGCTGTCAGACGAGCGGCCATATTTGTCTTTTATTTCCTGAAAATAACGGTCGTTCATATCCACAACTCCCGGATCATTGGTCAAATGAAATTTTACGGCAAAAAAAGCCATCGTTAAAACAAGACCAATTAATGTAAAAATGCCCGCAAATCCGAACCCTAAGTACTTCAAAATCTTGCGGAAATCCCTGTTTTTCATGTGTTAATTTATCCCCTTATTAAAGTTCGGCAAATGTATTAAAAGGTGTTATTGTTTGTTAAAATCGACCTGTCTTTTAACAGAAATGCCAAAATAAATAATGATAATGTTACTTTTGCTATCCGTTCAAATTTTTGAGCTTAGTAATTAACCCAAATTTTGAAAATGAAATTACGAACTCTTACCCTAACATTCGGTCTGCTTTTTTCCATCTGCACCCATTCGCAGCAAGTTATTCCGGATAGTTTAAACAACGAAATTGAGTGCAGCGAGATGGATTCTCTGCTTAGCACGATTGAAGACTTACCAAACGACTCGCTTCTGTCAAACGATGAATCCTTCTATCATAACATTTGGAACAGCACCCAAATCAGGTATCCGTTAAGCAACCTTCCACCAAAAGACGAAACAATTACAATCAGACTGGCTGAGCCTTATGACCATCCTTTTGTACAACCGGTAAAAGGCAAAGTGATTTCAAAATTCGGACATCGCGGACGAAGGATGCATACCGGTACCGATATTAGATTAAATGCTGGCGATACCGTGCGTTGTGCATTCGATGGGAAAGTCAGGCTGGCCAAACGTTTCAGCGGGTATGGCAACCTTGTACTGGTGCGACACAGCAACGGGCTGGAAACGATATACGCTCACTTGCAATCGATCAAAGTTAATTTAAACGATACAATCAAGGGCGGCGATATAATCGGCTTGGGAGGACGGACAGGACGTGCCACCTGTGATCACCTTCACTTCGAGACCCGGCTGTTTGGTGAGCCGTTTGACTCAAACAAGTACATCGATTTCGAGAATTGTGCCTTACGCAGCAATCACGTTTATTACAAAAACAAACAATTCGAAATTGATCCTGACAACTTCAACAAAAGACCAGTAATTGAAAACTTGCCGACCATAGCAGCCAAAGTGAGTACCAAGCCAAATGCATCGAAACATGTGATCAGGAATGGTGAAAACTTATGGACGATCGCCAAAAAACACAATACTACGGTTAAAAAACTTTGTGCCACCAACAATATTACCGCACAAAAAACACTGAAAATTGGTTCGGTGCTTAGACTGAATTGATTATTTTTTATCAACCGAAAAACTGGTGGTTCCGTAAAAAATTTTCCCTTCCTTACTTATTCCTTCAACAAACACTATATATTGAGCCAGTTCGTCAGAAGAGTAAAACCCGATATTCGCCTTTCCGTTCTCCAATTTAAGTTCCGGATCCCAAAAGAGAGTGGGCCGGTAATCAGGCTGCGGATTGTTGATGTTATCTAGTGCATAACTGGGTGAATAAAATTTTATGGCCTTGTAAAAGCCTTTTATATTTACTGTTATCCTGCCTTTTACATAGCTGTCATCATAATCCATTGAGTTTCCGGTTTTTCGGTAAATGGCAATCACTCCATTTGCGCCTTTTGATCCGAAGATAGCCATGTTTGCACCATTTTTCAGCACTTCCACTTTGTCAATTTCATTCATATGCAGATTCTTTATTTCCCGGATAATTTCTTCGGGTCCACTGCCAAATCCGGTAACTTCGATCCCATCGATCATGAAAAGGGGCATTCCTCCGCCCCTGATTGAAATTTGATCACCCGAAATCACCATTCCGGCCACTTTGTCATTTAAATAATCAATCACATTTTGGTATTGGTTGTCTTCTTTGCTTACTGTCAACGATTTGTCTGGTGTCTGGTAAATCCTGAAATGGCCGTCTTCCCTGGTAATGTACTTCTCAATAATATCAACATCCGACAATAAAATGCTGCCTTTTTCGGGTTCAAATCCCAGTTCTTTCATTCTTCTGAATGAATTGATACGGTTAAAATTTGAATTCAGGCTGATGTCAAAACAAGTTTTTGTCAATGGGATGACCTGAACGATTGAATCCGTTTTTAATTCAGGATCAGGCAGAAGCTCTGCATTGCGGGTTCCGTTCTTCGTTCTGGCACTTATCATTACCCTGGTTACATTCCGAAGGTAAATTCTATCAAAACTAAACCTGCCCAATTCATTGGTTGTCGTCTTGTCAATAATGAAATTTCCGCCGGCTGATGCCAATGTTATCTCTGCTTCGGGCAAAGGAGTTTCCCACAGAAGTTTTTTTACATATCCTTTGATTTCAATTCCGGCATCATTCCAGTCTTTGAGGTTGGCGGTTTTGGCTGCCTCAATATCATCCCACAAATAGGTTCTCCATCCATTGACTATCATCAGCAAATCAAGTTTTTCGGCTGAGGTGAACAGTTCATCATCAACGAAATACAGTGATGGCATTTCAATAGATCCTTTCAAATCCGAATCGAGCAATAAGTAACTTTTAATGTTTTGGCTGTTTCCACCCGAACCGAAATAATTTTTATTCACCACGGCTACCGACAGGGTTGAATTGATTGAATCGCCGGGTGAAAGAAAGGCATCAGCGCTGATATTTACCTCTTCGCGGGGCTTGAATTCCTGTTTGTTTAATTGAAGCTTTATCAGGTCAGCTTTGCCATCATCCACAAATATCAAACGTTCGGCAAACTGGTTGAATGTGGTATCAAGCAATGAGATTTTCGAAATTCCTTTTGGAAACAAATACTTACTCAGGTTAAGGCTTTGTGTAAAATCAGTCATTTCGATTTTCTTATAGAAAAGCACAACTCCTTTGTGCGATGCCACAAAATAGAAAGGAGGGGAGGATTTGATTTTCATATTGGCTGACAGGACAAACCTCAGCAAATCTCCGTTTTCCTTGTAATTTATACCGATTCCACTCGACAAAGCGGGTTCAATCCTGATTTTCAATTCAGGATTCTGATCGATGACGGCATAGTAATTGATCCCGTCAACAGGCATCAGGAGAAATTTCCCCATTCCGAGATAGCTGGTACTGAACGAGACAATGGTATCCCCCAGGTCATTCATTATTTTCCCGCTCACATCAATTCCCCTTCCTTTTTGGTCGATGGCTTTAAATGCCACCGTATTTACCGCATTGAGAATCATATTTCCACTTTCGGGCAAAAAGGCCACTTCAATTTTGGAATAATCAGGCAAGGATTTATCCGCGATTTCAACCGATTTCATGACTCCTGTAATCCATATTTTCTTGTGAAAGATGGCTTCCTCTCCAAAGGTTTCGAGGTATTTGGTAAATGCCCTGATGGTATATTTTCCGCCGGGCACCGAATCGGTATTAAATTCGCCTATGGCCTGGCCCTTGATCGAGAACAGCATTAAATCTTTTACTACGCGGCCATTTTCGTCAATTAGCTGAACAAAAATATTCCTGAAATTTGAATTGAGTTGATTCGTAATCCCGTTGACCTGATAAGCTTTCATCCAGATTTTGTCGCCTGGAGCGTACAATTCCCGATCAACATGCACATATAATTTTTCGAAAAGAAGTGGTTTTTTTAAATTGATCCATTCTTCGATATTCCGGGCAGAAAGCTGAGCAGAAAAGAATAGGATGAAAAGAATAGCGGCTGTTAGTTTTTTCATTGAATTACGAAACTGGGTTGCTATAAATATATTCACAATTAAACAACAAACGCCCCTTCACAGGAGCGTTTGTTCTAAAATTTACAGGTTTGGTTGTTATTTCTTATCCTTTGCATCCCACGGTACCAGTTTGGAAGGATAGAAACTGATATTCATGGCTTTCATCCTTTCGCCGTGGCTGGCCAAACGAACTTTATATTCATCCCAGTTCCGCAATTCAACGGGTGTCCAGCCAATTTCGGCATAACCGGGCAAGCGCGGAAAAATCAGGTATTCAGCTTCCATTCGGTTGGAAACAGTTTCAGACCACAATGGCGCTTCAATTCCAATAATGTTTTCCCTCTTAATTTCAGGAACCAGATTGGCAGGATCCCAGTTGTACCCCTTGTCAACTTCGATATAAGCAGCCCAATGTAATCCGTAAGTACTGGTCGAATCGTATTGCATATCGAGGTAGGCATTTTTAGCCGGCGACATCAGAACTTTTGCACCTTGTTCAACCCCTTTGATTGCATTTTCGGCTTTGGCCCAATACTGCACAACAGTATTCGGTTTTAAAGTTGCCAGTGCAACTTCGTCCCATGCCAAAACCTTTTTCCCATGGGCAATGACCATGTCCTGAACCCTGTTCATAAAAGGAATGTAATCTTCAATTTTGGTCGAATGAGACTCATCTCCACCAATATGCAAATATTCTCCGGGAGTTAAAGCGGCCAGTTCGCGAATTACATCATCAATAAATTTATATGTAATCTCCTTGTGAGTGTCAAGGGTACTAAACCCGACTTCGATGCCGGTATATAATTCGGTAGCTTTCCCGCTAATGTTCAATTCGGGATAGGAAGCCAAAGCCGCGTTGGTATGACCCGGCATGTCAATTTCAGGAATAATGGCAATGAACCTGTCCTGAGCATATTTCACAATGTCGGAATATTGTTCCTGGGTATAAAATCCACCTTCGCCGCCACCCACTTCGGTGTTGCCGCCATGAGCTGTCAGGTTGGGCCACGATTTGATTTCGATTCTCCATCCCTGATCGTCGGACAGATGCAAATGCAACACGTTCATTTTGTAGAAAGCCAGTTGGTCGATGAAATTTTTCACATCTTCCACACCAAAGAAATGGCGGGCAACATCGAGCATGGCGCCACGATAGCCATAAACCGGAAAATCACGGATCGTTCCTGTCGCTATTTTCCATGGACCTTTCTGCGCAGTTGCCAATTCCACTTTGGAAGGTAAAAGCTGGCGAATGGTCTGAACTCCATAAAATAATCCGGCAGGCTTGTTGGCCGTAAGTTTTACCGATTTGTCGGTAATGGTCAATTCGTAGCCTTCGTCGCCCAACTCTGTGTCATTTTCAGAAAGAGCTAAAAGAATATTTCCGGGAGGAGGGGCTTCAATAGTCGTTTTAATATCCAATCCCAATCCGGTAGAAGGATTCAGCTTATCGGCAAGGTATTGTCCGATTTGCAGTAACTCCGCTGATTCGCCCTGAACGAAAATGTCTGTCTGATCAGTCAAATCGAATGAATCTCCTGTCGGAACTATCGAAACAGGTTTCGGGATGATGTTTTCTTTTGAAAGATCGGATGGAGTACAGGCCATTTGACCGAACAATGCAGTCAAAGTCAAAAAAGCTAAAACAGTATTTTGTTTTTTCATGTTTATGATATAAATGGTAGGTTTGTAATATGTTTTAAAGTTAAAAGTTTTTCACTCAACCAGCTTCAATATGCGTGTTTTTTTACCAATCCTGAAATTGATAATGACCAGCGTAAAACATGAACTTACAATAACAAATGCCCCGGTCATTTCTATGGTGTTAAATTGTTCATGAAAAATCAGCCATCCTGAAAGCAGGTTGAAAACCGGCACCATCGACTGAAGCAACGACCCGGTGGCCACATTCACATAACGGTATCCTTCGGTCATGAACAACTGCCCGATGGTAGCCACCACACCAACCAGAACCAGTAAAAATAATTCTGACAGATTACCTTTGGCCTGTGTTGCACCGGATGGTATCAAAAACATCCAGAATCCGACGATGCATTGCGAAAAGAAAATGGCATACGAATTATCATGGTCGTGAAGTTTTTTCACAAACACTACTGCCAATCCGGTAGTAATTGATCCGGCAATAGCGATCAGTTCATAAATTCCCATGCCGGCAAGCGATCCTTTTCCGCCAATCGAAAGCAATATCAGACCGGCAAACGAAATAAAAATAACCACGAACTTAATGGGTTCCACTTTTTCTTTCAGGATAAGCATACTGAACAAAGTAGCAAAAATGGGATAGGAATAAATATAAACAGAACCTTTGCCAACTCCAAGTTTGATAATGGCCAGGTAGAACAGATAAACTGCAATGCCGCCAACCAGTCCGCGCCAGAAAAGATTCTTTTTATCGTTGAATTTGAGGTGGATTATTCCGAAAAGCGATAAAATTCCGAGGATGCCCAGGCCGATGGCAAAACGAAAGAAAGTAGTCTGGTAGCTCGATACATTGGGGATCGCTTTTACCAAAACAGCCATCAACGCAAAAAAGACAACCGATCCCAATGTTAAAAGGACCCCTTTCGAATTATCCGACATGATTTTATCTGAGAATAAGATTCACAAAACTACCGGCAATTACTCCTCAATCACTTGTTTCTTAAATCCTTTGCCTTCATTTAATCGCTGAATAGATTCGTGCAGTCGTTCTACATCTGCTGCAGACCCCAGCAAATTCAAGGTTTCCATAATTGAATTATACTCTTTGAGTGACATTAAAACAACTCCTTTGCCCGATTCGCTCTTAATACGAAGTGGTTGGTTGACATGTTCAACCTGCTCAAGAAGTTCTTTAAAGTTAGCCTGAAATTCGGAAATGGTTACTTTCTTCATAATATATCGGGTTAAAGGTTATTTTATTAATCAAGTTTTTTGACCCAAAACCCCCGCACCTGGCGAGGGTTCTGAAAATCTATTCTTCAATAATTACGATCTTCTCAATTAAATCTCCCTGACGAATGGCATCAATCACTTCGAGTCCTTCATATACCTTGCCAAAACAGGTATGTTTTCGGTCGAGGTGAGAAGTATTATTACGGCTGTGACAAACAAAAAACTGCGATCCGCCTGTGTTTTTCCCGGCATGAGCCATTGATAAAACTCCACGATCGTGATACTGATTTTCGCCATCCAGTTCACAGGGGATTTTATATCCTGGTCCACCGGCACCGGTTCCGTCGGGGCAACCACCCTGAATCACAAAATCAGGAATCACACGATGGAAAGTCAGTCCATCATAAAAACCACTTTTCGACAGTTTGATAAAATTCTCGACAGTTTTCGGTGCATCTTCATCATAGAAGTTTACTTTCATAACACCTTTGCTGGTATAAATCTCTCCTTTGCTCATTGTTTAAAATTTAAAATGTAGTTGCAAAAATACAAAAAAATTAACCCCAACCCCATCCATTCCCAAAAGGGTTGTACGCAAAAATCCATTCCTTCCTTTTCACTCACCCCCGGTGCGCTTCGCTTATGCTTGCGGGGCTTGGGGGTGAGTGGGAAAAATTATAAACCACAGACTATCCTGAACAAAACTCAAGGTTAGGTACAAAAAGGGAAAAATGTATTACACCCCCAAAGGAGATGGAAGTTTCGGCACAACAAGCTCAACACAATCTTTAAAGAGCAATCATTCTGAATTTGCAGGTTCAAAAGGTCCCCCCTTTGTTATTTCCCTCATCGCAGCAAAAATAACCTTATCGTTGATTCCGAAAATGGCATCGGGTCTATTTTTCAGACGCAGTAGTTTCCGGGCCGCATCGGAAGCATCTTTCGGACTCAGATTGCATTGGGTAATCAAATCGGGAACAATTACGCCAATCATGCGGGTTTCCTGCCTCAGCAAACCCATGGCAAGCGGATTGGGAGTGTAATTTATGGCGGGTGCCAAATCCTGCACCTTCCGTTTCATTTCGGTACTGATTTCCGGATGGTTTTTTAATGCCCTCGAAACTGTTGATATGGAAACATTCAGTTCGGCTGCCAGATCTTAAGAACCTTATTTTCTGTAATTTAACCATAGTAACAAGGTCTGTAAATAACGCGAAGCCCGTCCGGGAGAACTAGTTTATCAAAGGATGTGCCTGCTTACGGATGGAAAAGTAAAAGCCTTTAAATATTGAAAGTTGGCATAAATCAAAAAGGGAAATTTTGTATTACAACCTTCCTGAAGATCAATAGAGATTTTAATCTTTGTGATTTACTCCTGCTCTCGAAAAAATGTTCCTCAACATTTTTTAGCTACGCAAAGCTTTGCAAAGGCCCGATTTATAAAATTTGTTTGGCAGTTCGGATTTGTTTAGTGACTTTTGAAACAGTAATTAAACTTAACGATCTGAACTGTGAATACAAAAATTAAAGCGAAAGTTGTTTCAAGGGAATTGTTGGTACCCTTTATCCTGATTACAAGTTTGTTCTCCCTTTGGGGATTTGCAAACGACATTACCAATCCGATGGTCGCCGCATTTAAGACCGTGATGGAGATTTCGAACGCGAGGGCAGCATTGATACAGTTTGCATTTTACGGTGGATATGCAACGATGGCTATCCCTGCAGCTTTGTATGTAAAAAGATACAGTTATAAAAAGGGGATTCTTGTAGGATTGGCTTTGTATGCAATCGGAGCACTCCTGTTCTATCCTGCGGCAAAATATGGAATCTTTGAATTCTTTCTGTTGTCATTATACATTCTAACCTTCGGCCTGGCATTTTTGGAAACTACAGCCAATCCCTATATTCTTTCCATGGGATCAGAAGAAACTGCTACCCGAAGGCTCAATCTGGCCCAGTCGTTTAATCCCATGGGTTCGTTGCTTGGCATGTTCGTTGCTTCAAATTTTATCCTGACATCACTTCAGTCTGATGTTCGAAACGACACCGGCGATTTGGTTTTTAATACCTTAAATGCAACAGAAAAAGCAGCTATAAGGGTACACGATCTGTCGGTGATCCGTGATCCGTATGTCATACTCGGGTTTGTTGTTATCCTGATGTTTCTGACAATTTACTTTTTCAAAATGCCAAAACGAAAAAAACCAGATCATACTATCAGAGCAATTGACACTTTTAAGAGACTAATCGCCAACGTAAAATATAGGGAAGGAGTAATTGCTCAGGTTTTTTATGTTGCAGCTCAGATTATGTGCTGGACATTTATTATTCAATATGCTGATAATCTGGGAATCAATAAGGCTACGGCTCAAAACTACAACATCATTGCCATGGCAATCTTCCTGTCGAGCAGGTTCATCAGTACTTTTCTGATGAAATACCTGAATTCGAGATTGCTTTTAACAGTATTTGCTGTTGGAGGATTTATTTTAACTCTGGGAGTCATCCTGATACAAGGTATGGCTGGCTTGTATTGCCTCATTGGCGTTTCAGCATTTATGTCGCTCATGTTTCCAACCATCTACGGAATTGCGCTTGAAGGACTTGGCGAAGATGCCACGCTTGGAGCTGCCGGCCTGGTGATGGCCATTGTTGGAGGGGCTTTGATGCCTCCGCTGCAGGGAGCAATTATTGATTTGGGTACTGTTGCCGGCCTGCCTGCCGTAAATTTTTCATTCATCTTGCCTCTTTTCTGTTTTATTGTTGTCGCTGTTTATGGTTACCGGACTCTTAAAGTTCATTTATAGTGTCAAATCTTAGATTTCAAAATTATGTCAACAGGAATAAAAAGATACTGCAAAACGATGTCGCTGAAAGACGACGCTCAGCTAATCGAAGACTATAAAAAAGTACATGCACCCGATGCGGTGTGGCCCGAAATTTCGCAGGGAATGCGAGAAGTGGGAATCACCGGCATGGAAATATATTTGTTGGGAAATCGCCTGTTTATGATTATGGATACGGTTCCGGATTTTGATCATGACCGGGCTATGGATCAACTGGCAGGGAAACCCAGGCAAAGCGAATGGGAAGCATTCGTTTCAAGGTTTCAGCAAACTTCGGCCGAAGCAACTGCTGACGAAAAGTGGCAGCTGATGGAACGTATTTATAAATTGTAGGACATTAGATGAATAATTCATTGCAAACATCCCCAGTTAAACCTTTCGGTAAAACCGATCTGAAGGTTCCGGCAATCATCTATGGAACCAGTTTCATGGGAAACCTTTATCAGGAATTGCCTGAGGAGGTGAAACTACAGATTATGCAACAATGGTTCGAGGTTTCAGATTCAATCCCAATGATTGATTGTGCGGGGAAATACGGAGCAGGACTGGCGTTGGAGGTGATTGGTGCCGGACTCAAAAGGCTTGGAATTGACAAAGACGACATCATTATCAGCAATAAATTGGGCTGGTACCGGATTCCGCTAACCACCGACGAACCTACTTTTGAGCCCGGAGCCTGGGTCAACCTGAAATACGATGCAGTTCAAAAAATCAGTTACTCCGGAATACTCGAATGCTGGGAACAAGGCTGCGGGTTGCTGGGTGGCTATTACAAACCGCAGGTTGTTTCGGTACACGATCCCGACGAGTATCTTTTCGCTTCAACCGATGATGCTGATCACGAAAAACGTGTAAACGACATTCTGGGAGCCTACAATGCGCTTTTCGAACTAAAAGAAAAAGGGGAGGTCAAAGCTGTTGGCATTGGCGCTAAAGACTGGCTGACCATCAAAGAATTATACGATCGTGTAAAATTCGACTGGGTGATGTTTGCCAATAAGCTGACCATTTACCATCATCCGCCTGAAATTATCGAATTTGTTGAACGGATTCATACTGATGGTGTTGGCATTATCAATTCGGCCATTTTTAATGCCGGATTCCTTACCGGAGGAGATTTTTTCGATTACCGGAAACTTGATCTGCTTTCAAGTGCCGATCAACAATTGCTTGCATGGCGCGAAATTTTCTTTGCCATTTGTGAAAAATACGATGTTTCTCCCGGAGACGCCTGCCTGAAGTTTGCTTTGTCCATGCCACAGATAAATGCAGTTGCCCTCAATCCAAGCAAACCGGAACGGATAAGTCGTAATGTTGATGTATTGGCTGCCGATTTGCCTTCAGGATTTTGGAAAGAGCTAAAAGAGCAAAAAATAATTGGCGAACATTTTAACTATTTATAAAATGATCATTGATTCTCACCATCATTACTGGCGATACAATCCCGTGGAATACGATTGGATTGACGATTCGATGAAGGTGATCCGAACCGATTTTCTTCCTGAAAGCCTTGAGCCAACCATCAGGGAAGCCGGATTCGACGGAGTAATTTCGGTTCATGCCCGCCAATTGCTTGAAGAAACCGACTGGCTGATTGGAATGGCCCATCAAAACAAATTCATGAAGGGTGTCGTTGGCTGGCTTCCTTTAATTCAGGATGATATTGAAGCTTATCTGGAAAAATATTCAGGCGAAAAAATACTTAAAGGTGTTCGCCATGTGATACAGGGCGAGCAAGATCCGGAATTCATTCTCAGGAGCGATTTTAACCGGGGCATTTCGTTGCTGAAAAAGTATTCGTTCGTTTACGACATTCTGATTGTTGAACGGCAATTGCCAAATACGATCAGGTTTGTCGATCGGCATCCCGATCAGGTTTTTGTGCTCGACCACATTGCCAAACCACAGATCAGAAAAAATGAAATGTCGCCCTGGAAAGAGAATATTCAGGAACTGGCAAAACGTGAAAATGTCAGTTGTAAAATTTCAGGAATGGTGACCGAAGCCGATTTTAACAGCTGGTCAACGGAACAACTACAACCATATTTTGATGTTGTTCTGGAGGCTTTTGGTTCCAATCGTTTGCTTTTTGGTTCCGACTGGCCTGTTTGTTTGGTAGCCATATCGTATAGATACTGGGCCGATCTGGTAAGGAAAAACATTTCTTCTTTTTCAGAAACAGAACAGGCAAAAATAATGGGTGAAAATGCAGTTCGTGTTTACAACTTGTAGTTCGCTTCTGGCAATTAGCAGGCCGCCAGCCGCAATTGACAATCAATGACTAAAATGACAACTTAATGACCACCAATGACAATTAACACAATGAAATCAATTCAAATACCTACTCCTGAAAATATCCAAATCGTAGAACGTCCTGTTCCGGTTGCCGGCAAAGGCGAAGTGCTGCTGAAAATCAATTACGTTGGCTTCTGCGGTTCCGATCTCAACACTTTTCTGGGAAAAAATCCGATGGTAGAATATCCGCGCGTTCCCGGACACGAAATTTCGGCGGTCATTGTCTCAGCAGGAGAGGATGTTCCTGTAAATTTCAAAGCCGGTCAGTCAGGTACTGTTGTTCCGTACACCAACTGCGGACAATGTTCGTCGTGTCGAAAGGGACGTTTCAACGCTTGCCGCTATAACCAGACACTTGGCGTCCAGCGCGACGGCGCCATGCAGGAATTCATTACTGTTCCCTGGCAAAAACTAATTGTTGACGACCAACTTTCGGCCAAAGAGCTGGCGATGGTTGAGCCGCTGACTGTAGGATTTCATGCGGTTGATCGTGGTCGTGTAACTGATATTGATACGGTTATGGTATTTGGCTGTGGAATGATCGGTTCCGGAGCTATTATTCGTGCTGCATTGCGCGGTGCAAAAGTGATTGCGGTAGATATCGACGATCAGAAACTGGATTTGGCAAAAAAAATCGGCGCCGACTTCTGCATCAATTCAAAAACTAACGACCTGCATGAAGCTTTGCAGGAAATCACCGGAGGACATGGGCCTGATGTAATTATCGAAGCGGCCGGAAATCCGTTCACTTACCAGGCTGCGTTGGAAGAAGCCGCTTTTTCAGCACGGGTGGTTTGCATCGGTTACGCTAAAAACGATGTTAGTTTCGCGACCAAACTTTGGGTTCAGAAAGAAATCGACATTCTGGGTTCCAGAAATGCTACTCCTTCCGATTTTGAAGCGGTAATCAATTACCTGAAACAAGGCAGTTTCCCACTCGACGAAATGATTACCCATGTTATTCAACCCGAGGATGCCGCTGAGGCTGTTGCTGAATGGGCTGCAAATCCGGGGCAAGTGATGAAAATTTTGGTTCAGTTTTAAATATGATTTGTCCTAAACTAAATTAACCATTCACATGAAAAAGAACATTCAAAAATCAATTTGTCTGGCATTCCTGGTACTTGCTTTCATTATTGGGCCTTGCAGCCTGTTGTTTTCACAGAAGTTCGAGCCAACGCTTGATTCATTCAAACAGTACAAATATCCGGAATGGTTCCGTGATGCCAAATTCGGAATTTGGGCGCATTGGGGACCACAGGCTGTTCCGCGCCAGGGCGACTGGTATGCAAAAAAGATGTATCAAAATCAGGCTTGGGACTGGGGGAAAAATGCCTTTTCAGACAAGCCGGATGAAGATTATACTTATCACGTAGCACATTACGGTCCTCCATCCAAATTCGGGTACAAGGATATTATTCCAATTTGGAAAGCCGAACGCTGGGATCCCGAAAAATTGATGACACTGTATAAAAAGGTGGGCGCCAAATATTTTGTCAGTATGGGAACTCATCACGACAATTTTTTCCTCTGGAACTCCAAACTTCACAAATGGAATCAGGAAGATGGTGCATTGGTTATTGCAAAACCGGCAAAACTACCCAATTGGAAAGTCGTCACTTTCAAAATTGAATTTCAGAAATAACAAAACCTCTTCCGGCTTAAAGAAGAGGTTTCACTCTTGAATATAAATGAACTATTCGATCTGCATACCAGATTATTTGGAGGCATACAGCTCTATCTTTACCTGATTGGCTTTTGAATTAACTTTTAACAATTTCTCATTCTTGATGTATGAAGTGTAGCTTGAAACCAATTTGCAATCGCCGGCTTTCATGTTGTTAATTTCAAAATGTACATCAAAATCGGTGTATGTTTTAATGTCCGAATCAGCTACTTTAACTTCCACGCCTACTAAAGTTTCTCCTGAAACTTTGTTGTAAACCTTTGAAATTTTCGAAATCAGAATAACTTCTTTTTTTTTGTATATTGCAGGTTGTTATTTTATTGAATCATTCTAATCATGATTTTTAAAAGATGAAAAAACAAACCAAATCATCAGCTGACATTAAGGAGTCGCCGGATACTTTAATCGATAAGGTAGCTGTTCCAAATACCGACCAATTTCCCATCGTTGGAATTGGCGCTTCAGCAGGCGGATTGGAGGCATTGGAACAATTTTTTACAAATATGCCCGCAAACTGCGGAATTGCATTTGTTGTTATCCAGCACCTCGACCCCAATCACAAAGGCATCATGCCCGAACTGCTTCAGCGAATTACAAAAATGCTTGTAATAGCTGTAACCGATCGGTTAAAAGTGAAACCAAACTGTATTTACGTTATACCTCCAAACAAGAGTATGTCTATTCTCAATGGCGCATTGTATTTGTTTGAGCCCATTGAAACACGAGGACTGCGGTTGCCGGTCGATTTCTTTCTGCTTTCACTTGCTGACGACCAACAGGATCAAAGTATTGGCATCATTCTTTCAGGAATGGGCTCTGATGGAAGTAATGGGGTGAGGGCTATAAAGGAAAAAGGAGGAATGGTACTGGTACAGGATCCTGCATCAGCTAAATTCGACAGCATGCCCCGAAACGCTATGGAAGCAGTAACGGTTGATATTTTGGCGCCTGCCAATGAGCTTCCTGCAAAATTGTTAGTTCTGCTTAAGCAGGCTCCTCATTTAATTACCGAAAAGGAATTGGAGAAAGACCAAAGCGCGCTCGAAAAAATTATCATTCTTTTACGCACACAAACCGGAAACGACTTCTCTCAGTATAAAAAAAACACCTTGTATCGCCGCATCGAACGGCGCATGAACATTCACCAGATCAATAAGATCGTTTCTTACGTTCGTTATTTGCAGGAAAACCCGACAGAATTGGATATACTTTTCAAAGAGTTATTGATCGGGGTCACCAACTTTTTTCGCGATACTGAAGTGTGGGAGAAAATGAAGGAGAAAGTAATTCCGGAACTGTTAAACAAATTACCACAAGGACATGTGTTACGGGCCTGGATACCGGGCTGCTCTACCGGGGAAGAGGCCTATTCGCTGGCCATTATTTTTAAGGAAGCATTGGGAAAAATGAACCCGAAAAAGAGTTTATCATTACAGATATTCGCTACCGATCTCGACCACATTGCCATTGAGAAAGCCCGAAAAGGTGTCTATCCGGCAAATATTGTTGAAGATGTTTCTCCTGAACGGTTGAACCGTTATTTTGCTAAAACAGACGAGCAATATCGTGTTAATGCGGAGATACGTGAAGTGGTGGTGTTTGCACCCCAAAACATAATCAGGGATCCCCCTTTCACAAAGCTCGATATCCTTTCGTGCCGAAACCTGCTGATATACTTAGACGCAGGATTGCAGACCAAATTACTGACACTGTTTAATCACAGTCTTAATCCCGGTGGAATCCTTTTGCTGGGAAGCGCCGAGACCAATGGATCTCAAAGCGATCTGTTTTCAACAATTGATTCAAAATTAAGAATTTACCAACGCTCCGGTCCGATTGTACGAGAAAAATTGTTTGATTTTCCAAGCTCATTTTCTCACTCAAAGCCGGGAGTTTTTGAAAATATCGTAGTTGAGAATGTTCCGGATAACTTACAAACATTGACCGATCAGTTGCTTTTACAGCAATTTTCACCTGTCAGTGTGCTGGTGACCGATAAAGGCGATATCCTTTATATCACCGGGAGTACCGGAAAATATCTGGAACCGGCTGCAGGCAAAGCAAACATGAACATCTTTGCCATGGCCCGCGAAGGGCTTCGCAACGAATTGCCCATGGCATTCCGAAAAGTGATGCAAGACTACAATCGGTTAGTTTTGCATCATGTCAAAGTGGGAACCAACGGTGGAACCCAATTTGTAGATGTCACTTTGCAACAAATAGAAAAGCCACTGCTATTGAAGGGCAAGGTTTTAGTGGTTTTCACGAATGTGTCAGACGTGGAATTAAAATCTCAGAAACAAATAAAAAGAAAAACGGTCGGGAATGAATTGATAACCGAATTGGAAGATGAATTGCAGCGTATAAAAGAAGAACTTCAGGGCACACGTGAAGAAATGCAGACTTCGCAGGAAGAACTGCAATCAACCAACGAAGAATTGCAATCGACCAACGAGGAAATGCAATCGGCCAACGAAGAGTTGACCACTTCAAAGGAAGAGATGCAGAGCCTGAACGAAGAACTCCACACTGTGAATGCCGAACTCCAAAGCAAGGTGGAATTTAGTACAAGGGTAAATAACGATATGAATAACCTGCTCAACAGTATCGATATCGCGACCTTGTTCCTCGACAGGGAATTTAGAATCCGCCAGTTCACCCAGTCGGCAACAAAAATATTTAAACTGAGGCCAAGCGATCTCGGAAGGCTTTTTACCGATCAGGTGACCGATCTGGACTATCCGGAATTATACCACGATGCCAGGGAAGTATTGCGCACACTGGTATTTATAGAGAAACAGATTACCACCCGCGACGGACGGTGGTTCACTATTCGCATTATGCCTTACCGAACTTTTGAAGATAAAATTGATGGTTTGGTGATCACTTTTATCGAGATTACAAAATCAAAAATATTAGAGGAAGCCCTGGAAGTAACACAGACGACGCTACATTCATTCATTCATGCTGTGGCAACTGTTATTCTCGGTTTATCATCCGATGGGAAAGTGATTGAGTTTAACCCCGAAGCAGAAAAACTTTTTAAGTGTAAGCGCGATGAGGTAATGAGTAAAAAGTACGTTGATTTATTTATCCCTGAAGCCTCGCGGAAACAAGTGGAAGCAGACATGAAAAAATTATTGGCGGGTGAACTGCCAAACCGGTTTGAAAACTTTGTAAAAGCGACCAATGGTGATGATCTTAAAATTGAATGGTCGGCTCATAAACTTTTAGATAAAGATGGAAAGCTAATCGGAATGATTACCATTGGAGCCAATATAACCAAGAGTT
>JBBRXN010000003.1:0-103538 GCA_038248385.1 Bacteroidales bacterium | reverse complement strand
TAATGTGATTTGTAATGATGTTATGATGTAAATATAATGAATATCAATTAATTACACAAATTATTTAAGCAGTTAATATTAACAAAATCCGCTTGATTTTTGATCTTTTTTTATTAGGTCGTCATACGGATAATCATATTATTTTATTTGGAAATAATCAATTTCTGATATTTTATGACAAAGGGGAATTTTAACGTACACAAAAAAAGGACCTCTTCCTTTTGGGATAAGATCCTTTTACATAGTTTATTCTGATTATTCAGAGCGTTTACAACTTTTAACTTTAGACTTTGAACTTTAAACGAGTCACTCCAAATCTATTTCACCGGAATACTTTTCAGTGTTTCGACCAGAAAATCCCAGAATTTGGCAACTGATTCAATATTAACTTTTTCATCCGGAGAGTGTGGAAAACGGATAGTTGGTCCGAAGGAGATCATGTCCCAGTTCGGATATGTTCCGCCCAGAATACCACATTCCAATCCGGCATGAATGGCTTTTATTTCAGGAATACGGCCGAATTTCGAATTGTAAACCTGTTGCATGGTTTTCAGAATGGGCGATTCCATGTTGGGTTTCCATCCGGGATAGCCGCCTTTCATGGTCACTTTGGCGCCGGCAAGGGTAAATACCGAATCCATGCGTGAACCCAGTTCAGCTCTTGCTGTATCCACTGAGCTGCGCATCAGACAGGCAACATCAACGGTTTTCGTTGTATTGTCGGATTTTACAATGGCCAGATTGGTTGAAGTTTCAACCAGACCAATCATGCTGTCGCTCATGCGGATTACTCCGTTTGGACAGGCAACAATGGCGTGGGTCAGGTTGATCTGAGTCTTTTCATCGATCAGTGAAGCGGGCATTTCTATTTTCGAAAGCTCGATTTTCATTGTAGGCTCTGTGGCTGACAATTCGCGTTTGATGATGGTGGTCAATCCGGCAATCTGGCCAACTAATTTGTCCGCTTTTTCGTAAGGAACAGTGATCACGCCAAAAGCTTCGCGTGGAATGGCATTGCGCAAGTTTCCGCCATTAATTGAAGCCAAACGAACACCACATGTTTTGTAAGTTTCTTTCAGCAAACGGAAGAAAATTTTATTGGCATTACCGCGACCTAACGGAATATCCAAACCTGAGTGACCACCTTTGAGCCCGGTTACATTTAAGCGAAATGCAATCGATTCGGCCGGTACAGGAACTTCAGTAAAAATAAATTTCGCATTGGCATCTTCGCCACCGGCGCAACCCACATACAACTCGCCTTCGTCTTCAGAGTCCATGTTGATCAGGATTTCACCTTTCAGAATACCTGGTTTCATTCCATTTGCGCCATCCATGCCGGTTTCTTCAGTAGCAGTAAACAATGCTTCGATAGGGCCGTGAACCAGTTCTTTAGAAGCAAGAACTGCCATTGCTGCTGCAACACCAATTCCGTTGTCAGATCCCAATGTTGTTCCATTGGCTCTGACCCATTCTCCATCAATCACGGTTTCAATCGGATCTTTGGTGAAATCGTGGTCATTGTCACTGTTTTTCTGCGGAACCATGTCGAGATGTCCCTGCAGAATCACTCCTTTGCGTTTTTCCATTCCGGCAGTAGCCGGTTTGCGAATGATCACATTACCGGCTTCATCCTGGATTGTTTCTAATCCGAGACCTTTGCCAAAGTCGGCAATAAACTTGCGGACTTGCTCTTCGTGGTGCGAAGGCCGCGGAATACGTGTTAACTGATAAAAATTCTCCCATACTTCGACGGGAGTTAATTTTGAGATTTCGTTGCTCATATAGTTGTTTTTAAAATGAAATTCGTGTCAGAAATTGAGATTCTAAAAGTACAATTAATACAGGTAGATTTTCGTAAATGAAACAATAAAAAAACCTGCATCCGAAAGTACGGGTGCAGGTTTTTTATTTCAGGCTAAAAATAATTATTTCTGAATATTTGGCTTTTCCAAACCGTAGCCTTTGCGTTTGTCTTCGGCTTTCAACCAAAAACTAAATATCAGCGCCACGAGAGATAATCCTACAAAAATTCCCCATGTAGTTGTATAGTTGTAAATTACATTTTCTCCTGCATTTTTCCCGGCTGCAATTCCCGGATTTGTTTTATCAAGGATCACACCGACCAACAACGGAATTCCCCATAAACCAATATTCTGAACCCAGAAAATGATGGCATAAGCGCTTCCCAATTGTTTTTCAGGAATAATTTTGGTAACTGAAGGCCACATGGCTGAAGGAACCAGCGAAAATGCGATACCGAGCAGCAAAACATTGAAGAAAACCGCGATAACGCTGGTAATAAAGGGAAGCATAAAAATGGTATGTACAATTACCAGCAGGAATGAACCTAAAATCATAATTGAAGCGCCTTTTCCTTTTTTGTCATATAAACCACCAAAGAAGGGCGTTAAAAGCATGGTGCCGAAAGGAACAAGGCTTGGCAGTAATCCGGCCCAATTTTCGGAAACACCGAACTTGTTAACCATCAGGTCGGGTCCATATTTATAAAAGGGGAACACGGCGCCGTAAAACAATACACAAAGTATCGAAATAAGCCAAAAACCACGATTTGAGATGATTACCATTAGATCGGAAAATTTGAAAGGTACTTCGTGCGCGTTTTCCAGATTGTCGTCCATTTGCACTTCAAGCTTTTTGTCCATGAGATTATAATAGAAAAAAGCTACCAGTCCGATGATCAGCGTGACAATAACCAGTAAAAGTGTGAAAGGAACATCGTAGGTATTGGCGATTTTTGCTCCGAATGCGAGTGGCACAAATGATCCGATACGGGCAATTGCTACCTGCATTCCCATTGCAAGCGCTATTTCTTTTCCTTTGAACCATTTGGCTACCGCTTTTGAAACGGTGATTCCGGCATATTCAAGCCCCACACCGAATAACGCATAACCAAATGCTGCCCAAAATACCTGATCTTTAATCATCCACAAGCCTAATACATTTATTTCGTGTGTTGTCGAAAAACCTCCTTTGAAGGCGTAGTACTTAATACTTGCTCCGATAATCATTACAATTGCCGAGGTGATGGTGCTGAACCTGATCCCGTATTTGTCGAGAAAAACGCCCACCAGGATAAGCATGAAAAAGAAAACATTGAATAGGCCGTAAGCACTTGTCACGATTCCGAAATCGGTGCTGTCCCAACCATAAGTTCGCTCCAGAATGGGCTTCATCGGCGAAATGATGTCGGTGAAGATGTATCCTGCAAACATGGTAAATGAAAGAATTACCAATGCAGTCCATCTGGCCGTCCTGGAATCCCTTAAAGTTGCTTTTATCGCATTCATATTAAAGTATTAGAATTGTTTTTTAAGAAGCCGCTAATTTAAGAAAATATCCTTCCGTCAAACGATGATATTAAAGGGATAAAAAATATCCCGGAAGACGAGGTTTCGGGATATTTTTTCTGATTAATCGGATAAAATCGTTGAATGAAAAAATGAACATGTCCTGATTTATTTATTTTCAGTAATGCTTTTAACTGCACCGGTATTTGGGAAAAATTCCAGCTTGTACGTTCCGTCCAGTAAATCTTCAGGAACAGGTGCGATTGTTCCGAATTGAGCGATTGCTGCCCTTGCTCCTGCAAGTTGGGCACTTCCATCCATGATCCTGATTTCGGCCATGCCCGGCGTACGGTAATACAATCCGCTTTTTCCTGCATTGGGATTTTCTGAAGTACTCAATCCGCTTTGCCTGGCAGCCAGATTCTCTGCTTTGATCACATCAATAACGATGGGCCTTCCTGATAAATCTGTTTTTGGCAATACCCCGCGCTCTTCATTAAAACGGAAAAACACTTCACCTTTAACAGTTTTTGATCCCGGCACAAAGTCGAAACTGAATTCACAGGTCTGTTTGGTTGTTTTTCCGATGAACAAAGCCACATAGTTTTCTTCCATTTTGCCGAGTTCATCGGCCATCACTTCAAACGATTTTCCATCAGGAAGCGGTTCGTCGTCGGCATTGGTCAGCAATGAAAAGCGCGAGTTCCGGAGGTTAAAAATAGTCTCGGCAGCTTCGGCAGCTTTTTGTTCCTGATTTTTGGAAACTACCTTGAATTTTTTGGTCGAATCGATAGGTGAATAGAAACTCCAGATTGATAAATCGGTGTATTTGACCTGTTTGTCGAGGTTCTTCATCAGGAACGAACTGGTTTGAAGTGCAGTTTCCTGACTTTTTACTGCTGAATTGATACCGGCTAAAATACCTGACTCGGTTAAGCTAACCAGTTGGGCAGCTTGTCCCATGGCTTTGTGCACTTGCTCAGGATCGGGTTCGCTGAAAACTTCGATTTGCATTTCATCCATATTCCAGCGATCGGCATCGGCTGAAGCAACATTGTCGATGCCCAGCATTTTTTGAGCATAGTTTGAAAACGGGCCATGAACAAATCGTTCGCGTGTTGCTGTCACATATATCCGGATGCCGGTTTGCGGCAATGTGTAAACAACTCCTTCGACAGGGCCGGCTGTTACTGCCGCTTTACGTTTGTCTTCTTTTTGCGCGGTTACAATTGAAACCGAAAAGAGTATCAGAACTAAAGTTAATATTGAAAGTTTCATGTTTCTGTAGATTTATTGTTTCTGTAATTTAAAACCCAAAAGTAGCCAAAATATTATTCAAGCTGAAGAAAAGATGCTCCGAGCTGTTCTGTTATATCTCCTGCAATCATCGCCTGCTGACCTTCTTTGGCTGCCGCCAGATCGCCTGCAAGACCGTGGAGATAGACTCCAATTAGTGCGGCATCTTCAGCAGTATAATTCTGAGCCAGTAGTCCGAGAATAATTCCCGTTAGCACATCGCCACTTCCGCCTGAGGCCATTCCCGGATTTCCGGTGCTGTTGAAGTAAACCTCTCCATTTGGAAAAGTTACACAGGAATTTGCCCCTTTGCAGACCATGATGACCTTGTATTTGGCCGAAAAATGCAACTGAATCTGCAAACGTTGATATGAATTGGCTGACGAACCTGCCAATCGTTCAAATTCCTTGGGATGTGGTGTGAGGATTGTATTTTCGGGTAAAAGTGCATACCAGTCCTGGTTTTCAGCGAGAATATTCAAGGCATCGGCATCTATCACCATCTTTTGGGGTTTAGCCTGAAGCAATGCTTTTAGTGCAAGTTGTGTTTCGTTTTTCGTATCAAGTCCGGGGCCAATTCCAATTGCCGAAAAAGAGTCAAGTTCGGGAGATTTGGTGAAGACAAAATCAGAACGATCAATGGAAGTCATGGCTTCGGGAACCGAATTCTGAATGATTTCGTAGCCCAGACGAGGAATATGGCTTGTAAGCAAACCAACCCCTGACCTCAAACAGGCTTTTGATGCCAAAACTGCTGCTCCCATTTTTCCATAGCTTCCGGCAATTAGTAAGGCGTGCCCGAAAGTTCCTTTGTGCGAAAATTTGTCGCGTTTTTTAATTTTTGCTGAAATGAATTCTTTGGTCAGATAGAAATAATCGCTTTCGGATTGACTGATGGCTTCAGTGGATAATCCGATGGACAGCATTTCCCAATCGCCGGTGAATTGGTGATTTTCAGGAAAAAAAAAGCTGATTTTCGGGAAATGAAAAGTGAGGGTATGGTTTGCCTTGATAATTGCTGACAGATTGTTGTTTGAATTATTTTCGCCGAAAAGTCCGCTGGGAATATCGATGGAAATTACCAATGCTCCTGACTGGTTTATTTTCTGCACAATTTTTTCAGCCAATCCGTCCAGTGGTCTTTTTAATCCTGAACCAAACAAACCATCAACAACTATTACTCCGGAAGGAATTTCAGGAATAGATTCTTCCGAATCAATTCTTTTCAGAAGGACTTTATTTTGCTTTTTCGAACCTTGCAGATTGATAATTTTCAGGAGAACCCTGTTCTGCTCTTCCAAACGTCGAAGGTTAATGGCCGGATCGCCTTTCATTTCCCTGCCAAAACTGGCAATATAAACGGTACAATCGAAATTGCATTTGGACAACATCCGGGCAATAGCCAGCGCATCGCCGCCATTGTTCCCCGGACCGGCAAAAAACCAGAATGGCCGATCGTTTCCAATGTTATTGATGATCCAGTCTGTCGCCTTGGCCGAAGCTCTTTCCATAAGGTCGATGGATAAAATAGGTTCAAGTTCGGAGGTCAACCGATCAATTTCTGATATTTGAGAGCAAGTGAAAAGTTTCATGTTAACGAAAATTAGAAGTCCGAAGACCGAAGTCGGAAGTCGGAAGACCGAAGAGGGGCTTCCAGACACAACGAACTTTCTTACTTCAGATTTGAGCTAAAATTACAAATATCCGACAAAAATCATTTGGTAAATGAAAAAAGGCGCTGATAATGAAATATCTTTGCTTTCGTTGCAGGCTGAAGCTTAACTTTTCTTATCCGGAAATACATGATTTATATCCAATTGTCAGGGTTAAAAAGTTGCTTATATTTGCCACAATTACAAATCTTTACTACTAATATTCACTAACTTAAAACGATTAATATGCTGAAAGGACATCCCAAAGGGCTATTGGTGGCATTTTTTGCCAATATGGGCGAACGCTTTGGATATTATACAATGTTGGCAATTTTTGTGCTTTATTTGCAGGCAAAATTTGGTTATTCAACTGCCGAAGCTGGCGGCATTTACGGTAGTTTCCTTTTTGGAATTTATTTTCTACCGCTGTTCGGAGGATATCTTGCCGACAATGTATTGGGTTATGGTAAAACCATAACATTGGGATTGGTAATTATGTTTCTAGGCTATTCCTTATTGGCAGTGCCAGGATTGGGAATTGGAGTAGTTTTTTCAGCTCTTGCAATTATTTCGCTTGGAACTGGTTTTTTTAAAGGTAATTTACAGGCCCTTGTGGGAAATATGTATGATGATCCGCGTTACAGTGCCAACCGTGATAATGCATTCAATATTTTCTACATGGGTATTAATATCGGTGCTTTTTTTGCTCCATCAGCTGCTGAAGCCGTTGGGAATTGGGTACTGAAAGGAAAAGGATTTACCTATGATTCATCGATCCCATATCTGGCTCACCAGTTTCTGAATGGCAAACTGGAAGATGTCACCAAGCTTACGCAACAGGCTCATGCTCAAATGGGGAGCAATTTTACCGATTTAACCGCATTCTCAAATTCTTATATTGAAACACTGGCAGGTTCTTACAATGCCGGATTTGCGGTTGCAGCAGCGAGTATGATTCTTTCTTTTCTGATTTTTATCGGATTTAAGAAATATTATAAGCTTGCTGATGTTACTGAAAAACAAAAAGCAAAGTCAGCCGACCTGAAAAGTAAAATGATTATTCTCACACCTCAACAAACTCGCGAACGCTTGATTGCTCTGGGTCTGGTCTTCTTTGTAGTTATTTTCTTCTGGATGGCATTCCATCAAAATGGATTTACAATGACGATTTTTGCTCGTGATTACACACAATTGGGGCATGTAGCCCCAAGCTCCTATGTTCTGTTCGACTTAAGCCAGCTTTTACCAATAATATTTGCAATCATCGGTTCCATTCTGATTTTCATTAGCAAAGAATTAAAGTTGAAATTAATAGGGGGAGGAGTTTTGGTGGCAAGTATAGCATTAGCTTATTATACTATTAGCTCTTATACAGGCGATTATACCATTACACCACAAAAATTCCAACAGTTTAATCCGATCTTTATCGTTTTCCTTACTCCTGTAATCATTGGATTTTTCACCTGGCTTCGAAATAAGGGTAAAGAACCTTCAGCACCAAAAAAGATTGGTTTTGGAATGCTTATTACTGCAATTGGATTTGGCCTTTTGATTACTGCTTCAATGGGACTTACTTCTCCAGGAAATTTGCATGGTGGCGGATCAGAGAATCTGGTTTCACCGTTTTGGCTGATAAACTGTTATCTTGTTCTTACTGTTGCTGAGTTATTTCTGAGCCCAATAGGAATTTCATTTGTATCGAAAGTTGCACCACCAAAATATAAAGGTTTGGCCCAGGGTGGATGGCTTGGAGCAACTGCATTCGGAAACCTGGCAGCTGGACTGATTGGCATTCTTTGGGATAAAATTGAACTCTGGCAGTTCTTTACTATATTGACTGTGATGTGCCTTTTATCTGCAATTTTTATTTTCAGTATTTTGAAACGACTGGAAACCGCAACAAACAATGCATAAATAAAACCTCATCATTTAGTGCATAAAAAGATTTTGATGTTTTCTATCCATCAATAAAAAATATACTTTTGAAGGAGTGGCGAATGCTGCTCCTTTATTTTTTTATATGTCATTCTTTATGAGTGTATTGAGTGTGAAAATGGTTAATGAGATTGAAATGTTTATTGAAATATATGTCAGTTCGTTGATATAAAATACGTTAATAAGTGTCAATGCATTGATATAAAAAGTATATATTTGCGTCATTGCATTGATATAAATAATAATGAAAAATGGAAAATCTGATTCAGCGGTTTTACGAAAAGTATGCCCAGACTAATACGAGACTGGTTCGGGATTTTATCAAAAGAGTCGATTGGAACAATCGGTTTATAGGCATCAAAGGCAGCAGGGGCGTAGGTAAAACTACCTTGTTGCTTCAGTATATCAAATTGAATTATAAACCTGACAACAAGGTTTTATACACCAGCTTGGACAGCTTATATTTTACTGAAAACCATTTGTTCGATTTGGCAGAAGCATTCTATAAGAAAGGCGGAGAATTGTTGGTTTTGGATGAAGTTCACCGGTATCCTAATTGGTCGGTTGAGTTGAAAAATATTTACGATGATTTTCCAAACCTGAAAGTCATTTTCACCGGATCATCGCTCTTGCAAATAAGCAAAGCCAATGCTGATTTAAGCCGGAGAGCAGTGATGTACGAAATGCCGGGCTTGTCATTCAGGGAATTCCTGATATTTGAAAATGTGATCAATTTGCCATCACTCACTATTCAAGATATCTTCGAGAACCATACGCAACTGGCAATTGACATCATCAGCAAGATAAAACCTTTGGCCCACTTCTCCAATTACCTTAAATATGGTTACTATCCTTTTTATCTTGAAAACACGAAATCGTTTCATCAGAAATTGTTTGAAGCGATTCAGGTTACGCTGGAAATCGACATTCCACAATTTGAATCAATTCAAACTTCTAATATCATTTACTTACGGAAATTACTTCAGATTATCTCGGCTTCGGTGCCGTTCAAACCGAATATGAACACGATTAGCCAACGAACCGGAATCAGTTTAAATACTATGAAGCAATACCTGAAGTACCTTGCTGATGCTAATCTGATTTCGCTATTGTATTTTGAAGAAAAAGGAATCAACAGTTTGAATAAACCCGAGAAAGTTTATCTGCAAAATACCAATCTGATGCACTCGCTGGCGCCTGATAATATTGAAACCGGCCATATACGGGAAACCTTTTTTCTATCGCAAGTGTCAGTAACATCTAAAGTAAATGCTGCATTTAAAGCCGATTTTTTGCTTGAAAACAAATATACAGTTGAAATAGGTGGTAAAAGTAAAACACAACATCAGATTTCAGGTGTCGAAAATGCTTTCATTGTGAAGGATAATATTGAAGTTGGGAATGATAACGTCATCCCTCTCTGGCTCTTCGGATTCTTGTATTAAAAAGTGTGAACAACAAACCCATAAAAAATATACTTTTGAAGGAGTTGCAATTCCTGCTCCATTTTTAGGTTCATCAATTTGAGAAATGACGTTTATGAATACCAAACTCCTGAAAATATGGATTGTTCTGATTGTTTTTGTTGCGCTTGGTTCGTGCACCATTCAGACTACTAAAGATGTTCCGCCCAACTTCCAGCCCTTTTTTGAGGAATACGGTGTTCAGGGTTGTTTCTTGTTATACGACATGAAAAACGATGTATATCAGATTTATAACTCCAGGCGCTGTGAGGAAGGATTTCTTCCCGCATCGACATTTAAAATCCTGAACTCGCTGATAGGCCTTGAAACCGGAGTCGTTACCGATGAAAATATGGTAATTCCGTGGGACAGTGTTGTCAGTACGGAAGAGGCCTGGAATCGGGATCATACATTGGCCTCAGCCATTCAATATTCGGCAGTTCCTTATTTTCAGGAAGTAGCACGGCGAATTGGTCCGGAAAGAATGAAACAAATGGTTGAGGATTCAGACTACGGACGAATGGAAATCACCAAAGCAACCATTGACCGTTTCTGGCTATGGGGAAATTCACGGATTACTCCATGGGAACAAATGAACTTTATACTTCACTTTTATACCAACAAATTACCATTTTCTAATGAAAATATTGAACTGGTTAAGAAACTGATTATACTGAAACAGTCGGATAAATGGATTTTCAGGGGAAAAACCGGAATGACTGTTCAGGATGGGAAAAATATTGGTTGGCTGATCGGTTACCTCGAAGAAAACGGCAATGTATGGTTGTATGTGTGCAATATGGAATCAGCGCAGGACAATACCGAAAAATTCAAGGAAAGCCGCCGCGGAATTACTGAAAAGGTTTTCAAATCGATGGGGCTATTGGAAGAGTAAAAGCCCCCTAAATCCCCCAAGGTGGACTTTTTCAATCGATAAAAATATCAAAACTACCTTAAGTGAAAGTTTACTGAGCTTTGCTTCAAAACTCCCTTCCCTTTTGGGGAAGGGTTGGGGATAGGGCTTCCTAACGTTTGACCTCCACCAGCGCTCCATCAATAATCTTATCCACCACTTCCTCGTCGAGCAAAGTAGTAATATCGCCCAGATTGGAGGCATCGCCTTCGGCCACTTTCCGCAGAATTCGCCGCATGATTTTTCCTGAACGGGTTTTCGGTAATCCGGGAACCAGTTGAATCAGATCAGGTCGTGCAAATGGCCCAATCATATTGGTAACTGCCATTTTGATACTTTTCCGGATTCCTTCCTCACCACCGGTTGAAAGTTCGCCACAAACCACGAAAGCATAAATTCCCTGACCTTTGATTGAATGTGGATAACCTACCACTGCTGATTCGTTGACCAATGGGTGTGCATTGATCGCATTTTCAATTTCAGCGGTACCAAGCCGATGACCTGATACATTGATCACGTCGTCAACACGGCCAAGAATGCGGTAATAGCCGTCTTCGTCTCGTTGCGCCCCATCGCCGGTAAAATAAAGGTTTCTATATGTCGAAAAGTAAGCTTCTTTAAAGCGTTCATGATCACCCCAGAGCGTACGGGCAATTCCGGGCCAGGGGAATCTGATACAGAGATTCCCTTTCACGCTGTTGCCGCTAAGTTCTTTCCCTTCGCCGTTCACAATTACAGGTTGAACTCCGGGCAACGGCAAGGTGGCAAAGGCTGGTTTGGTTGGGATTATCCCCGGCAATGCGCTGATCATTACTCCTCCGGTTTCTGTTTGCCACCAGGTATCAACAATAGGGCAGCGGTTGCGCCCAATATGGTCGTGGTACCAGTGCCAGGCTTCTTCGTTGATGGGCTCTCCAACTGTACCCAATACCTTGAGCGACGATAAATCCTTGTTGTTGATGTGTTCCATGCCAAGTGCTAGCAACGAACGGATGGCAGTGGGTGCAGTATAAAACTGGCTGACCTTGTATTTATCAACAATTTCCCAGAAACGTCCGGCATCCGGCCAGGTAGGCACACCTTCAAACATTAGTGTTTGTGCGCCATTCAGCAATGGGCCGTAAACAATATACGAATGACCGGTCACCCATCCAATGTCGGCAGTGCAAAAATAGATATCTCCGGCATTGTACTGAAATACATTTTTAAAGGTGTAGGCTGAATAAACCATGTATCCGCCGGTGGTATGAACGATTCCTTTGGGTTTTCCGGTCGATCCTGAAGTGTAAAGAATAAACAGTACATCTTCGGCATCCATCTCTTCAGCCGGACAAACTTCTGATTTACCTTCGATGGCGGTATGCCACCAGATATCGCGATCAGCAACCATGTTGATATCCGAATTGGTGCGTTTGTAAACCAACACCGTTTCAACACAGGGGCAGCTTTCCAAGGCTTCGTCCACAATTTTTTTAAGCGGGGTAATTTTTTCACCACGGAAACCACCGTCAGCAGTCAGAACTATTTTTGCTTCGGCATCATTGATTCGGTCAGCCAGAGAAGCCGCTGAAAAACCTGCAAAAACAACTGAATGGATAGCGCCAATTCGTGCGCAGGCCAGCATGGCAATGGTGAGTTCAGGAATCATGGGCATGTAAATGGCCACCCGGTCGCCTTTTTTTACCTGAAGTTGTTTAAGCGTGTTGGCAAATTTATTGACTTCTTTCCAAAGTTCTGAATAAGTCAAAACCCGACCTTGTTCCTCCGGATTGTTTGGCTCCCAGATAATGGCCGGCTGGTTGCCTAAAGTATAAATGTTACTTTCGAAAATATTTTCTGTAATATTCAGTTTTCCACCTATGTACCATTTGATTGAAGGAGTTTCAAAGTCCCATTCCAATACTTTATCACAGCGTTTGTGCCAATAAAAACTTTCAGCAATTTCGGCCCAGAAGGCTTCAGGGGTGGCTATACTTTTCTGATACTCGTGAATGTAACCGCTTAAACTGTGAATTTTTGTGGCCATCGTTATCTTTGTTAGGTTTTATAGAAAGACGTATCGGTCTGAAATTTGAAATACTTAACAAGTATAATGAAATTTAGTTGACAAAGATTGAAATAGATTTTCAAGGAAAAACATGTTTATTTTAGAGTTTATTCTGTGATTACATAAAGATGTAAACCGCACATTTACCTGATAAATATAAATACAATGGAAACTAAGGTAAAATCAAAAGGAACAGCTAGGTTTGATACCCGGCTTTCGAAAGAGCAAAGGAACTATTTGAGTATGCCAAAATTAGGTGGATATCGTACATTTAGCTACTGAACAATACATCGAATACATGCGCAGAAATGATCTATCTGACTGAAATTCTCGATTCATTATCAGATAGAAAGAGCCTCTGTTGTGTCAAGCCTTCTCTTGATCATTACATTCGTGAACAGGTAGGACAGGATATTGGCCGGAATTTAACTGTATGTCTTATTGCTTCTGATAATAACAACCAGATCAAAGGTTATGAAGTTTCATTGAAAAGTATCGGTTCGATGGCTGTGATAGTGAGACCAACAGATGAAAATGCGGAGAAATTTTATCTGAAATATGGATTTGTGAAATTACCGGATAGTGGGAAAATGTTCTTGTCAATGAAAACAATTGCTCAACTATTTAGGGATTCCATCTCTTTCTGAAAAATGGAATCTCTTTACCTTACAACATCAATTAATTACCACCAAATCTCCGGCTTTCAACTTCAATTTTTCTCCTGAAAATTCCGGATATTTTGCACCTGTCAGGGAATAAATCTTTTCAGGCAAGACAGCAGGCTCCAACCTTATTTCAATATCTTCAGAAGTGAAATTAAACAGGAACAATTTCATTTTGTTTTCTGAATTAACAACCAATCCATCGAACTTAAGAGGTTGCGATGAAACCGAATGAGCGACTGATGAATAACCTGAAATTTCTTTCATTGCCCTATAAACCGGGAAAATCTCATTGGCATCAGCCGGAAACAGATTCCGGTTTGCAGGTTTTTGTTCACCCTGAATAAGGCCTTTCCAGCCCACCGTTTCGTAATAAGTGACCAGTTCAGCACCGGCCTGTGCCAAAAATTTTAGGCTTCCCAAAGTCCATTGTGCTGCAAAAACCGATCGTTGACGTGGATCGACAGAAGAAGACAGGGTTCCGGGCTTTGTTTCTGTTTCGGGTGTGGTTGCAACCACATTGAATCTTTGTTTTAAACTGACTGGTGACACAAAAATTGGTTTCTGCGGATATAAAATTCGGGCAGATTTGATTACTTCAGCTTGTGCTTCCAGATTTTCGACAAGCGAATCATTGTCGAATACATGAATTTGTGGCGAAATGGTAAAACTTACAAAATCAGCTTTTTCAACCGAAGGCTGTGTGCGGTTCAACTCTGCAAAATAGGCATTGACACCCGTTCCAAGGCGAACTTCAGGAAAATCGGCACGAAACTGATTTGAAAACTCATCGAATTGATCAAACGGTAAATGATTTTTTCCAACAAGCAAAACATAAGAAAGATTGACCTTTAAATCGCGGCACAATTTGGTAAATTTTTGGTTTTCTTCATGAAAACTATCAGAAAGATAAAGTACAACAAACAGCGGCCAGTCCAGCAATTGGCTTTCACGGTTTGCTTTTTCAAGAATGAACCTGAAATTCGGTTCCATCAGCTTGATTTCAACCCGAAGATGCCGGAGTGGAAGTTCACTGAGCAGGTTAATTTCGTTTTGAGTCAATGTTTCCTTTCCTGAACTGATGGCTGTTCCGATTTCAGGAAGAGGATAAGTTTGATCGGGATTCCACAAAAAGACGCACTCATTCAATGGTTCAGCCTGAACTTGGGTTGTTTCAACTTTCAAATCAATACATTGTGAAACTGTTTCTCCTTTTTTAATTTCTGCCGGAAATGGCAATTCAAGCGGTGTACAGTAAGTTTTAAAAGAAGCATCGGTCCAGTTCCGCTGGTCTTCCATTTCGAAAATATCACCCGAAAAGTCAATGGTGGCCGCAATTCCCAATTTCGGTTCCCAGCTCAGAGAACTGACATTCATTACCGGTTGGCAAGCCGAAATATATTCAGGAAAGATGAACTGACAACTACTTCCATCCGGATGAACAACATTGGCTGATTTTCCTGCACATTCCCGAATGGGGTGCAGCACACAGAAACCGATCCGGTTTTTGAGAAAATCGGATTGAGCTGTTCCGTTCATTTCGATCCGGATCTGGTTGTTTTCTCCGAAAATATGGTAATTGGCTACAAAATGTATGGGATCGGCGTGATAACCGATCCGCACACGAATATCAAACGAATCTGGCTTAATTTCAGTGATCTCTTCTTCGATGATCGGTTCGATGGTTCCCCAGTTCCGGTCGCGGACAGCTGAATAAATCATCCGAAGTATTTCCGAATCACACAACTTGATCCATCTGATGTTGCCGTTTTCATAAACCAGATCGAGTTGACCGGCCTTTAAAATCGTTTGTTCAGGCCCTGAAGCAAAACTTCCGGATATTTTTTCAAGAATCATTTTCCGGATATTTTTATTTTGATCCTATGCAATAAAGGCTTTTGTCGGTGCGCAACAAAATGGTGTTCCGAAGGATGGCAGGAGTCGCGTAAACCTCTCCGGGCAATTTGTTCTCGGCTAAAATTTTCAGTTCACGACCTTCACTGATTAAATGTTTGGACTGAACCGAATCAGGCGAAAAAAGCAATAGCTCATAAATCACCTTGCCAGTTTTAAAATCCATACAAATACCATTCATCTTCTTACCATCATCGGTAGCTGTGGTCAACCAAACCTGATCGCCAAAAACAACCGGCGACGACCATCCCTTGCCTTTCAGATCGGTTTTCCAACGAATATTGGTTGAATCGTTCCAATGAATAGGAGCATGAGTCTCTTCTGAAATCCCGTTAAGTTTGCTTCCTCTGAAATGTGTCCAGTTGTTTTGCTGGGCTTGAATTGTTTGATAGCTAATAAAAGTGACTGCGAAAATGAGTGTGAAAAGTGTTTTTTTTAAGGTCTTCATCGGTTATGGTTTTGCTCTCCTGAGATTTATTTCATCAGTTGATTGATTTCAGGTAAAGATAATGCTCTTTTGTAAATCCGCACCTCATCAATACTTCCTATAAAACAATCGACCAGCGAATGATTCTGATCGTTTGAATTTCCCCCAATGAGCAATGGGTTTTTATCCTGAAAACGAATTGGCGATTGGCAAAATCGTGATTTTGTGAGCTTTCCGTTGATGTAGAGTTTGATGGTTTCGTTGTCGAATGTTCCGGCCAGATGGTACCATATTCCGGGTAAAAGCGATTCGTCAGACTTGACATTCCGGTAGTTTTTCCCATCAGGATCAATCGAAAAAAGTGCCTTGTTATGGTGAACGGCCAGCCCAACATATTCTGACCAACCACTTCCAATTTCTCTGGAAACAATGGTATTCCAGTGCGAAGCGGTGTCTTTTTTTATCCAGGCCATCACCGTAATTCCCTTTGGGAAACTGTCCAATACCGGTTGGTAATCGACCTGTAAAATGCGGAAGTTTTCATTTTCGGGATAATTAAAATTCATTTATCCTTATGACTTTTCCTGAAGCTGCCGATTCGTAGGCAGCCCAAACCAGCTTTACGGTTTCAAAGTTGTCAATGGCAGTGGTTTCCGCTTTCGAACTGCCCAGCATATCCTTAAGAATGTTGTTGTTGCATGCCACAATGCTTGGTGGTTCAGGCTCTAAGCGGTCAGTTTGCCAGGCATATTTCTGCATTTCAAGCTTCTCGTAGGTAGTATTATTTCCGACAGTTACAGCGAAGTTATAATCTGCATCCAGACGAATACTACCTTTGTTTCCTTCAACAACCAGAAGAATTTGCGGGAAAACTTCCTTTTCCAATGGCGAACTGAAGGATATCTGCTGAACGCAAACCATCCCGTTTTTCATTCGGAATAAACTCGTGGCTACATCTTCTCCTTTTATAGTTGGATTAACTGTTTGAATTTGAGTATATATAGTTGACACTTCGCCAAATAAATACCTAAGAACATCGAACTGATGCGAACCTTGGTCGGTTAAGGCAAAATGCTCCAGTGTTGCCAGAAACGGTTGGGTTTCAAAAAGCGGGAATGCAGTATTCCAGAGAGAATTACAACGAAATGGCTTACCAATAATTCCGGAATCGAGCAGCGCTTTCATCCGGCGAATCTGTGGCTGCCAGCGGTAATTTTCGTGTACATAAAACCGGATCCCGGCCTCCTTCGTTGCCTTCATCATTCTTTTTGCTGATTCCAAACTTGGAGCCAAAGGCTTCTGGCAAATGATATCCACTCCGTATTTTGCACCAAGAAGCGTATATTTTTCATGGGTATCAACATCGGTGATGATGTCGATGAAGTCAATTTGTTCAGTCTTAAGCAGCTCTTCTGCATCATCATAAATCCGGGAAATGCCAAATTTCCCGGCCAAATCCCCGGCTTTTGATTTCGTGCGGTTGAAAAGGGCAACACACTCAACTCCTTCCAGTTCCTGCCAGGCACCCAACTGAAACTGGCTCCAGAAACCACAACCGAATATCGCGAATCTTAAATTTTTCATGTGTTTTTATAATTTGTTTTTTAATTGCCACGTAGAATTCCCAGTAATCATTTTTTTGCATGAGAAAGAATTCCTCATGGTCATTTCATCTTGAAACTCTGAACTAAGTAACAAGAAAGAAAATACGACAATAAATTGTTTCAATTACTTAAGTAATATCAATAACCTGCTGCAACACATTTTCAGGTTCGAAAATCTGTTTCCAGTCGTCTTTGAACAGAATGCTGCGGCCACGGGTCAATGCTTT
The DNA here is from genome assembly GCA_038248385.1 of Bacteroidales bacterium. Taxonomy (GTDB): domain Bacteria; phylum Bacteroidota; class Bacteroidia; order Bacteroidales; family Prolixibacteraceae; genus Aquipluma. Next base: position 86,087 of record JBBRXN010000003.1, on the reverse strand, counting down.
ATTGGCTGCGTCGGAAAATACCGCATTTGGTAATTCCTTAAAAAGAACCGCCAGTTGAATATTGATGTGTCCCATCAGAAATTCGCGGGCAGCTTCGCGCGGAACTCCCCGGGATATAATTTCCTCCATGCCTTCCCGAACCAAATCGAGGCAGGAAGATGAAAGCGTTTCAACCAATGCAGGTTCGAGCAAAGCCATTTGTTCCATGGTTATTTTGAATGCTTTTAAAACCGGTGCGTACATGGTTTTGGCGACCAATTCGCCCAATTCATAATCTAAATCAGGCCCTTGCATCAAAGCACAAACAATGGTTTGTTTTGCCAAAGTTCCGCCAAAGAAATCGGATTGAGCTTCGGGAGTCGGTTCCCAATTAAATACCGATGGATGCGATGGGTGCGCAATGAAATATGAAACATCATTCCGCAGAAATAACCGTCCGGCGCGGGCAACAGCCGGGTCAAGAGTCATGAGCAATGCACCTGGTTTCATCTGCGGAATGATGTTCGCCGAAACTTTGGCCAGAGCCACATCAGGAACAGCCAAAATCACTACATCAGCTTCAGGAACAACCGCTGCTCCATCACTAACCTGAACACCAAGTTCAGTCAGTTTTTCAATTCCGGCTTCGCTGATTTCAACATATTTCATTTCAAATGCTGAAGCTTTCAGGTTACGGCTTAGCCGCATGCCCATTTTGCCTCCGGCTCCGATTAATACAATTTTTTTCATGGTTGATATTTTAAAATTGATTTTAAATACTTTATGCTTTCTTCTGCCCATTCTTTTTCTTTCTGAATGGTTTTCTGAATGGTCCCTTCCGGTGGTGTCCATTGTTCCAAAATGGCTGATTGACAGTGTTCAGAAACTTTTGAAATTAGTTCTGCAACAGGCAGCATCCCTTTACCTAAAGGAACTCCTTCTATGACAAATCCCATTTTATGAGAAACCCTACGGATAGAGAATTCTTTGACATGCAGATTTCTGGTTAATGGGGCAAGCAATCCGATCACCGTTTCCAAACCTTCACCCGCGCCAATCGAATTGACTGTATCCAAACAAATGGCCACATTTTTACTTCCCGATTTTTCAACGATTTCAACAAATTCGCGCGCCAGCAAACGGTCGTGATTTTCGATGACGAGTATGATATTCTGTGCTTCAAGTTCCGGAACAATTTCCTTAATAATGGCATGAATTTCATCCAAAGTTGGTTCGAACCCCGGGCCGTCGATTACGAAGCGAAGAATAGGGGAATTCATGATTAGGGCGATTTCAAGATATTTGTGCAACCGTTCCAGGGTCATCCGGCGGGAACCAACTTCAATCTGAATTCCAAGTTGGTCTGAAAATCGTTTAATTTCCTGCAATTCCTGAACTGAAAACTGATCAAGCGGCAAATTATCAGCAATCTGGACTACTTGTATTTCAAGAGTTTTGGCCATTTCGATCAGATCGAAAACAGACATCGGATTTTCAGGTTCACTTCCCGGAACCCCGATGGCCCAGGTAAAGGTGTAGCTGCTTATTCCTGCTTCCATAAAATTACTGAATTTACTGAAGGATTGAAAACTGCGACTGATCACTGATCACTTTCTTATTCCAGGTGCCAAATATTTCTTCGATGCATCATCGAGAACCAAAATCCAGTCGGTGCTTTCTCCCGGTTCGGGCGAGATGAATGATTTTGTGCCGGTATTACCAAATTTGCCAATCATCGTGGATTTTCCATTGCGTGGATTGTACCACCAGGCATTGATGTCTTTCCCTTTAATTACATCCATCCGAACGCTGAACTTTCGGCCAACGGGAACATAAACCATCGCATAAGTTCCTTTCTGATCGCGTGTTGCAACGAATTGATACGCTCCGGCACCCGGAACTGATGTTGGAACAATGTCAGTTACGATGATCGAATTATCCGGAATTCGGGTAAGGTATGGGCGCGATTCCATCAGCAATCGTCCGTAAATCATCTGAGCTGCACCCGGTTGATCGATGGCTTCGTACCATGGCATGAGCGGACGATTAATGGGGTGTTTGTCGGGTGAATACATTTGCCAAACCGAATGGTGTCCGTAAGTGTGGCCGCATGCCCCTTGAAAAAGATCCCAGTAAAGTGGACGGCGTATATCGGCTGATACTGAATGTCCATTTTGATCGGGATTGAAATTGATGGGGTGGTCTTCGTAAACCGGTTCAGCATCAAGTACAGGTTTTACAGGAGTAAGATTGTAATCATCAGAGGTTTGGTGGTAACGCTCGGTGAAGCTCAAGCTGTGGCCATTCTGACGCATGTTAAAATCGAGCAATGTAGTTTCATTGGGGAAATATTGTGCTGATCCGCTACCTCCGCTTGGGTGAAAGGAAAATAAATGATTTCCACCGTCGCCCTGGCGCAAACCATCAGCCATTGCTGCAATTATCTGGCGGTGGACATCAGTTTCCACAGGGCGGTCGCCACCAAGTATCCAGATAATGTTTGGACTCTTTTTATATCGTTCGCCAAGAAACTTCCCATAGGTTTTTGAATTTTCAGGAGTGAAAATTTCAGGACCTTGACCCCACTTTTTATTCCATTTGTCGCCCCAGGTTGGCAAAAGCCCGATGAAAATTCCTTTTTCCGCAGCTTTTTTAATAACCCAATCAACATGAGCAAAATACTTTTCGTTGGGTTTGGTTGGATCGTTGTTTATCAATGGTTTTTCACCTTCAGCATTGGGAGTATTCAATCCATCGAGTTCAGCAAGCGCAACAGCCTGAATTACGGTAAAACCCTTCTGGCGGCGGTTTTCGAGATACTTTTCAGCATCGGACTTGGTAAGGCGGTGCAGTAATTCCCAGCCGGTATCGCCTAAATAAAAGAATGGAGTTTCATCTTCAAAAACCAAAAATCGTTTATTTTCTGAAACTTTCAGCTTCCCATGAGAGAAATCGACCGATGGGCCTTGCCATTTCCCATTTTGCGCCTGACTAATGCCAATTCCGAAGAAGGCAAACAGGATTAATATTCGTGTAATCATTTGTATTATATTGAGTTTGTATTAAAACGTTTTTTTTTGCAACTGAAAATTTTAACGACAGCTAAACTTCAATGCGAAATCTGAAAACTGCGACTGCGACTATGTTCTATTTTAAGCGTTCGACATCGTAATGAGCACCAATCCAATGATATAGCAAACGAACATGATGGTCAGCAAACGATTGGTTCCTTGCGGAGCACCTTTAAATTCTTTCCAGACGAAAACTCCCCAAAGAATGGCTACCACCGGTGCCGCATTCGACAAGGCATAAGCGATTGCAGGGTTGGCTTTGCTAACAGCCATATAACTGAAAACCATTCCAAGCATCCAAATGGCACCTCCCAAAATCCCGGTTAAATGGGTTTTCATGCTTCCTTCGAAATAAGCTTTCATTTTAACCGGCGTTCCGGTTATAGGCCAACGCATAAAAATCGGGTTGATAATGAAAGTGCTGACGAAGACTCCAATAGCAAAGAAAAATACGCCGGTGTAGGGAGTCAAAGTTCCCTTTCCACCTGAAACGAATTGAGCATCAAGTGAATTGACTACAACCGGGTAAAAGAAAGCGATAAACAACCCGGCAATAACCGAAATCACAATGCCTTTCATCGAAGCTTGTTTCTTTTGTTGGGTTAATTTCTGGTACGATTTGCCACTCAGGAAAATGGCAGCAACAATAATTGCTACACCAATCCATAGTTCAACCGGGTTGTTGCTCGGTGAACCACCTTTAGCTATTACGTTAATATAGTTCAGAATAATACCCAACACCCAAGCCAAACCACCGCCAATCGGGAAAGCAACCGACATCCCGGCAATGGCAATAGCTGCTACCAGTAAAAGATTACCCATGTTCCAAAGCAAACCACCCAGCATGGCAAATAAGATAGAATTCATATCAGCCTGTTTCAGATCGGTTAGAAATGAGCGCCCGGTTTCGCCCATGCTTCCAACAGTAAATGCTGAAAGAACAGACATGAGCAGGATTCCGATGATTAAATCCCAATAAAACAGTTCGAAACGCCAGTTACTTTGAACCAGTTTTTGGGTATTCGACCATGAACCCCAACAGATCATTGCGAAAACGCAAAATAAAATAGCAAGCCAGTAATTAGTCAGAACAATCATAGGTATAAGCGTTAGGTGTTTATTACAGTATAATTTTGATCAGGAATGCGTCTGGCGGCTTGAAGCTAGTCGCCGTAAGCCATTTTTTAACTTTACCATACTTATTCAGTCAAAAATAAAGTTTCCTGTTATCTTTACACTTTTCCAATGGATATGTTATAAAATAGTTTTGTCTATGAGCTTTTCTTTTCAAATTGATCCAAAGTCAATAATTCCGATTTACAAGCAGATTATCCGGAATGTTCTGAATGGAATCGAACAGAAGAAAATAACCATAGGAATGAAAATGCCATCCATCCATAAAATTGGCGATGAATTTGGTTTAGCACCCGGAACTGTTATTCGTGCCTATGAAGAGCTTCGAGAAATGGGCATTGTTTCGTCACGGCAGGGAAAAGGTTATTATATTGCCAATACTCAGCCAAGCGGAAAAGTAAAAGTCTTTCTGTTGTTCGACCGCATGAATGCCTACAAAGAAATCCTGTATGATTCCATTCTTCACAATTTGAATCCGGAAATTGAGGTCGATGTTTTTTTTCATCATTACGACATTAAACGATTTGAAAAACTGATTCGGGAAAATCTTGGGAAGTACAGTTTTTATGCGATAATGCCCCATTTCAATGAAGATGTTTCGAAGATTTTAGCAAAAATTCCGGAACGGAAACTGATCATTTTAGATAAATCAGTTCCGGGTTTATCCGGGAAATATGCGGCAGTTTTTCAGGATTTTGAACCGGATATTTACACCGGACTTTATGAGCAGCGCGAAAAGATTGCCAAGTACCGCAAGTTTGTGTTTAGTTGTTCCGAAAGTCCGTTCCAGTTTGTGCCCGATGGCTGCATCAAAGGGTTCAGCAGGTTTTGCACCGAGCAGCAAATGCCTTTCGAAGTTGTTCGGAAACTTGATTTAAAGTCAATATCTTCAGGTACTATTTATTTGCTTTACAGCGATATGGAATTAATCAACCTGATCAAAACACTTGAAGCAGTAGAACTAATTCCCGGGAAGGATGTCGGCATCATTTCGTACGATGAAACACCGATGAAAGAAATACTTTCAGGAGGAATTTCTGTTTTGAGCACCGATTTCAGGCGAATGGGATCAACTTCGGCTGCTTATATCAATGGCGAATCGTTCAGGCAGGAGGCAAATCCATTTTATATTATTTTAAGAAGTTCAATCTGAACAAATTAGTTATTTTGAGGTTTTCGTAAACGTCAATAAAATTAACGTAATCTGAAAAAATATGAATACAATTGATCGTACAAAACCGGTTTTAGTTACGGGAGGAACCGGTTATCTTGCATCCTGGATCGTGAAACAATTATTGGATCAGGGAATTGAAGTTCGGACGACTGTCAGGAACCTTGCGCAAAAAGATAAATATGCCCATTTGACCGCATTGGCTGTTAAAAGCAAAGGAATATTGCAGTTTTTTGAAGCTGATTTGATGAAGAAAGGTAGTTTTTCAGATGCAATGGATGGCTGCGAATTGGTAATTCATACCGCTTCACCTTTCATAATTTCAGGAATTAAAAACGCACAGAAGGAGCTGGTAGAGCCTGCTTTGGAAGGAACGCGCAATGTGCTGGAATCGGTGAATGCAACTGAAAGTGTAAAGAGGGTGGTGTTGACTTCGAGTGTGGCAGCCATTTATGGCGATGCCATAGATATTCAGAAAACCGAAAAGGGAATCTTTACTGAAGAAAATTGGAATTTAACCAGTTCTGCCGATCATCAACCCTATCCGTATTCGAAAACTGTGGCTGAAAAGTTGGCGTGGTCGATATCCGAAAAACAAAGCAGGTGGGATCTTCTGGTGATCAATCCCGGATTTATCATAGGCCCTTCACTCAGTAAACGAACCGATTCTACAAGCATTGAATTGATGATTCAATTGGCAACCGGTAAGTTTAAAACCGGCGTCCCTTCAGGAGATATGATTTTTGTTGATGTGCGAGATGTGGCCAAAGCCCATATTCTGGCCGGTTTCACGCCAAATGCCTCCGGAAGGCATATCTGCACTTCGGCTGAAAAAAGCTTCCTTGATCTGGCCAATGTTATCAGGGCTGAATATCCTGAATTTCCGTTGCCAAAGAAGTTTGTGCCGAAATGGCTATTCAGTCTGATTGCCCCAATGGTAGGTTTTACCCGCAAATATGTGAAACTGAATGTGGGTTACGACCTCAGGACAGACAACAGTTATATTAAAAAAGATTTGGGGATGGAATTTTTGCCATTTGAGCAAACCGTTTCTGACCATTTCAAACAATTATTAGACGACGGAATCATTAAAAAACCTTGAAATGGAACGAGTAGCAAATGTTATAGGAGCCAGTGGACTGGTTGGGCAAGAATTGGTAAATCAATTACTTTTAAGTCCGGATTATGAAAAAGTTCGCGTATTTGTTCGCAGACTTTCCAAAATGAATCATCCGAAATTGGATGAAATTCAGATTGATTTTGATCTGCAGGAAACCTGGAGCCCTCTGGTTCAAGGGGATGTGCTTTTTTCGACACTTGGAACGACCATCAAAACTGCCAAAACCAAGGAAAACCAGTATCGTGTTGATTTTACCTATCAGTATGAATTTGCCAAAGCGGCTGCTGATAATGGGGTAGGAGCGTACGTGCTGGTTTCATCAATGGGAGTTGATCCTAAATCTTCGGTTTTTTATTCACGGATGAAAGGAGAACTGGAAGAAGCAGTTGCAAAATTGAAATTCCGGAAATTGGTTATTTTCAGGCCTTCCATTTTGGATGGCGATCGGAAGGAAGAACGGCCCGGAGAAAAAATCGGATTGGTAATCAGCCGGTTTGTAACAAGGTTTATGCTGAAAAAATACAAACCAACTCAGGTTAATGTGCTGGCTGCAAAAATGATCCGCATGTCGGTTGATCGAACTGAAGGTTTTCATTTGGTGGAAGGGGCAGAAATATTTGAAATTTAACCATGCCCGTCAGCTAAAGCAGACGGCAAAAGATTGCGCCTTGATCAGCAGATTTGTTAATATCATTTTCCGTCACATTTATGTGACGGACATCAAATAAATCTCAACCAAAACCCTTTTCAACCGTTATGAGTATAAACTTTAAAATAATATAGATGTATACAGGATTTTTGCACTTACACGATACTTTGCGTTGGTTACTTTTGCTAAGTCTGGCAGTTACTTTGGTTAAATATATTTCAGGATGGCTTGGAAATAAGCCATGGAAAAAAGTTGACAATATTCTTGGGATTGTATTTACTTCACTGATGGACTTGCAGTTGCTTACAGGATTGGTGCTTTACTTTTTTCTAAGTCCGGTTACAAAAATTGCAATGTCCGACTTTGGCGCAGCCATGAAAGATTCCAATTTGCGCTTTTATGCAGTTGAGCACTTTTCAATGATGTTGATTGCCGTTGTGCTGGTTCACATCGGACGCGCCAAATCGAAGAAAGCCAAAACTGATGTTGCCAAATTCAAGGTAGCATCTATTTTCTTCCTGATCGCTTTGGCGTTGATGGTGGCAGCAATTCCATGGAGTAGGGTTTAATTTGAACTACTAATTGAAAATCACCTCTACTGGAAAAGAAAAAACCGGTAGAGGTGATTTTATTTAAACATCCTGTCATCCCTTCGGGATTATTTGTCCACTCCACTATTTATTTCATTCTATAATCATAACATCCCTTCGGGATTAATTTATCGCTAAAGGCGTGGTAAGATTATAGCCATACAATTGCACATAAAACAAGAAACCCCGAAAGGGTGGCACAGTGAATTTTGAGAGCTGTTTTTTTTTGCTTTAAATCTGAACCTTTCAGTTTTGGCGTGTACCGGAACTAAAAAGATATGATCTTTCAGAAAAATAAATACATCGGATTGATTCTGATCGTCAGTTTATTAATTTTGGGTTTTATACTGATGAGCGGGGGTGGATCGGATGATCCGAACGTATTCAATGAAGAGATTTTCAGTTTCAGGCGGATAACTTTGGCTCCACTGATTATTGTCAGTTCATATATTGGTTTAATCTGGCTTATTCTAAAAAAATCGTCAAATTGATTTTCAGAAGAAAAAATAAGACATTCAGCGACAGTGAATTGATGCTGCAAATTGTTTCGGGCGATCAGGCGGCATTCAGCGAACTATACCTTCGGTATAAAAGCCGGATGTATTATTATTTCTATCGCATGTTGGGAAATTCGTCAGAGCAGGCTAACGACTTTTTGCAGGAGCTTTTTATGAAACTGATCGAAAAACCTGAAAGCTTTAATCCTGCCTGTAATTTTTCGACCTGGCTGTATTCGGTTGCCAATAATATGTGCAAAAATGAATACCGTCGAAGGAGCATCAGGCAGGAATACCATTCTGTGGAGTCTTTGGAAACGCAACTTGATTTTATGAGCGATTCGACTATCGAACCAGAACAAGTCGTTGAGAAGATTTTCCAAACACTCGATCAGTTGGGAGAAGAACATCGCTCGGCTTTTTTGCTTCGTTACCGCGAAGGATTTTCGATAAAGGAAGTGGCCGAAATACTGGAACTTCCGGAGGGAACGGTGAAATCGCGACTGTTTTATGCAAAGAAATTACTGGCGGAAAAGCTGGATTATTTAAAAAGTGAAATCGAATTTTAAGAAACATTTAACCATGAAAAAGAATAATCAGGACCAATTATTTGCACAAATTCTTCGGAACGATCAGGTTGGCGAATCTGACAAGGCAATCGAAGATCGGCTGATATATTCGTTTTTGTTGAAAAACAGCCGTTCAAAACTAAAGCAAAATTCGTTTGCAAGTTTTTTCGGATGGGCATTTTCTGCTGAAAGTCTTGGCCTGAAAACCGGACTGGTCTCGGTTGTTCTGTTTTTTTCGGTAATGAATAGTCAAATAGGAATCGAATCCGGAAAAATTTCCGTCAATGACAGCCTTTATATTCAACGTGTTTTGGTTGCTGATACTGCTCATTTAATACTTCCCATCGATTCCATTAGTAATGATAGCCTGAATTAATATTCCAAAAAAAATCGTTAGTTTTAAAAGGTTTTCCGGGATTCATTTTAAAGCCCGTTCGACAAAGCAAACGAAACCTTTGAATTACGATGAGTACTTCAACCTGTATTTACCCTGAATTGATTGACCTACTTCAGCAACACACCGGTTGTGTGTTGGCTACCGTTGTCGAAACTCAAGGGTCAACCCCTCAAAAAACCGGAAGTTCAGCCCTGATTGGGGAGAGTGGATTGCTGGCCGGTACGGTAGGCGGAGGGATGACGGAACTGAAGGTTATTCAGCAATCACAACTACTCATCAAATCAAAAAAATCGGGACTGTTTTCATTTGACCTGCATGGAGAAATTGCCAAAGGAAGCGATTCAATTTGTGGCGGAAGCATGAAAATTTTGCTCGACGCAGCGCCGGAATTGTCGTTGAATGTCTTTGAACAATTAAAGATAAGTCTGGACCAAAGGCAAAAGGGAGTATTGCTGACTATGGCTGACGAATCAAATCCCCGGGAACTGAAGATTTCCCGACACTGGTTTCCGGACAATAAAAATTGGCCTTTCGCAGAAGAATTGCCAAATAATGTTGACCCCGCAATTTCTGAAATGCTTCGAAACCCAATAGCCGATTCCTGCCAGATTATTCAGGTAAAAGGAAATGAAACAGTCGCCAAAGGTTTTGCTTTTCTGGAGCGAATTCTACCCAAACCTTCCCTGATTATTGCCGGTGCCGGGCACATCGGTCAGTCCTTGGCCCAGCTTGGAAAATTTCTCGGTTTCAAGGTAACAGTCTGGGACGACCGTCATGAATATGCCGATAAATCCAAAATACCTGATGCTGATATTGTTTTGTCAGGAGCTGCTGAATTAATCCGGAGCCAAATTGAAATTCAGGATGATACCTACCTTGTGATTGTTACCCATGGCCATAAAAATGATGCCGAAGTATTGCGGAAATTTATCGGATCAGGCGCGGCTTATATCGGCATGATTGGTAGCAAAGCCAAAGTCGGCCAGATGAAAACGACTTTTATTGAAAACGGTTGGGCTAGTCCAGAACAATGGAAACGGATTTTTACTCCCATTGGGTTGGATATTGGAGCGCAGACAGTAGAAGAAATTGCAATTAGTATTGCTGCACAATTGATACAAATCAGGAACAAAAAAAAGAACGTTAATGGATAATCTCTGGGCCATCGTTTTAGCAGCAGGACTTTCAACCCGGATGGGAACACAAAAACTGTTGCTGCCTTTTGAGGGTAAAACCATCATTGAAAAAGTGGTTGAAAACATCCTGAATTCAGGAGTAACAAAAGTGATGGTTGTCCTTGGGTCTGATCATACCCAAATTGCTGAAACATTAAAATCATGGCCGGTCAATTTTGTTCTGAATGAAAATTTTCGGGAAGGAATGCATACTTCTGTGATTATAGGAGTGAAAGCGCTGCCGGAAGAAGCAAAGGCTGTGATGATTTTTCTGGGAGACCAGCCATTTATTTCAGTAAAGGTGGTTGAAATTGTAGTTGAAGCATGGAAAAATTCAGGAAAGGGAATTGTAATTCCTCTTTTTGACGGAAAGCGCGGTCACCCTCCACTTTTTGACCTGAAATACAAAGATGAATTGTCCAAACTGGATCCGGAAACAGGCCTGAGAACCATCGCACAGAAATTTCCGGATGATATTTGCGAAGTAGAAACTTTTAGTCCGGAAATCGTCCGCGATATTGATACGCCAGAGGACTATTCGAAGGAATTGGGAAGTAAATAATATCACCCCTTCAGGGTTTCTTGATCTTTGTAATTGGTTTTTATCTATAATCTTATCACGCCTTCGGCGTTAAAACAATCCCGAAGGGATGGTAAGATTATAGAACACAATGAATAAAGGGCAAATAATCCTGAAGGGATGACATGATTATAGATTCAATTTAAAATTCAAAAGAATAATTATGGCTGGAACATTTTCTCAAATTTACATTCAGGTTGTATTTGCAGTAAATGGTCGAACAAACCTGCTTCAAAAACTCTGGCGCGATGACGTATTCAAATATATGTCGGGGATAATTAAAGGTAAAAATCAAAAACCTATCATTGTCAATGGGGTAGCCAATCATGTTCATTTATTTGTTGGATTAAAGCCATCAATGTCATTATCTGATCTGGTCAGAGATGTAAAGAACAATTCAAGCAATTTTATTAACGAGCAAAAATTTGTTCACGGTAAATTTTCGTGGCAGGAAGGTTTTGGGTCATTCTCATATTCACATTCCCAGATAGAGCAGGTATATCAATATGTTTTGAATCAGGAAGAACACCATCGCAAAAGGACTTTTAAAGAAGAATATCTGGATTTTCTGAAAAAGTTTGAAGTTGAATATGATGAGAAATATTTATTTGAATGGTATGATGAATGATGTAATCTGGTATAGCTAAAAAACTATAAATGAACTAAATAAAACAAACAAACATGGCAAAACAAATTCAATTTGAACTCAACGGGAAAAGGGTGGAAATACCACTTGAAAAGGGACAGAGTTTACTTTGGGCCCTCCGAACCAATTTTAACCTCACCGGAACCAAATATGGCTGCGGTGAAGGTTACTGCGGCGCGTGCACAGTTATTCTGGATGGCGAAGCCGTCCGGTCGTGCGGAATTTCCATGGAAGACGTTGCCGGTAAAAAAATTACCACCATCGAAGGTTTGTCAAAAAACGGAAAACTTCATTCGGTTCAGCAGGCCTTTGTTGATCACGATGCGCTGCAATGCGGTTTCTGCACTCCGGGCATGATCATGAATGCCTACGGATTATTGCTGAAAAATCCTCATCCGACAAGAGAGCAGATTATTGAAGGGATGGAAGATAATTTATGCCGCTGTGGTGCCCACAAGCGGATTATTGAAGCGATCGAATCGGTTTCCGCGACTTCGAAAGTTTAATGCAATCATCTGTAAAATATACCTGATTATGGAAGACAATAAATATTATCGCGACGAATTACCTGAAAATAATCCTGTGTTTGAACTTGACCGGCGGAATTTCGTGAAACTTTTGGGAGGAGGACTTTTTATCTATTTCCAGTTGGGCGATTTCCTGACGGGCATGGCTGCTGAAACCGAACAGCGAAGGTCACTTCCGACTGATTTCAACGCTTTTTTGCACATCGGTGAAGATGGAAAAGTGACTGCGATGGTCGGTAAAATTGAAATGGGGCAGGGGATTATTACTTCCTTTCCTCAAATGATTGCCGACGAGCTGGATGTATCGCTGGAAAGTATAAAAATGGTGATGGGCGATACCGAACTTACTCCGTACGATGCCGGAACATGGGGATCCTTGTCAACCCGTGCACTGGGACCTTCACTTATGGCCGCAGTTGCCGAAGCCCGCTCTGTTTTATTGAAGATGGGCGCTGAACGTCTGGAAGTTACTTCTGATGAAGTAGCCATCGAAAATGGAATTATCTATATCAAAAATAATAAGAGTAAAAAAGTTAGTTACGGACAACTTGCCAAGGGGCAAAAAATCGAAAAATATCTGGAAGTCAAACCAAAGACGAAAGATTTCAGTGAATATAGAATTCGCGGTAAATCGTTCAGACATGCCGACGGAGTTGCCAAAGTGAAAGGAGAAGCCATGTATTCAGGCGATTTCAGAATGCCCGGGATGTTGTATGCTAAAATTCTCAGGCCACCTTCGCACGGAGCGACATTGGTTTCAGCCGATACTTCCGAAGCAGAAAAATTGGAAGGCATACAGGTAGTCCGCGATAAAGAATTGGTTGTTCTGTTGCATAAAGATCCTGAAAAGGCGGAAGCAGCTCTTGCCAAAGTGAAGGCTGAATACAAGTTTGATGAAATGAAGGTGGACGATAAAACCATTTTCAAGCATTTGCTTGAATTTCCTTCAGTAGCCAGGATTGTTAAAAGTACCGGCGATTTTGAAACCGGCAAAAAGAATTCAGCACAACTTTTTGAAAGTGAATATTACAATAGCTATGTTGGACATGCACCCATGGAACCTCATACCGCACTGGCTTTTCAGGAAGGAGACAAAATGGTGGTACGGGCATCGACCCAAACACCTTTCGGAACCCAGGATGGAATTGCCCGCGAATTGGGTATTGGACTGGATAAGGTTCGTGTTATTCCGCCGTTTTTGGGTGGTGGTTTCGGCGGAAAATCAGCTTTCCGTCAGGCTGTGGAGGCGGCCCGTTTGGCTAAATTAACAGGCAAGCCAATCATGCTGCTATATACCCGAAAAGAAGAATTTTTCTACGATACTTTCCGACCGGCAGCAGTCATTAAAATTACTTCAGGAATCGACAAGGCAGGGAAAATATCACTTTGGGATTATCACGAATATTTTGCCGGGTCGCGGGGTTCTGATACCGTTTATGATGTTCCGGATTCAAAAACGACCAGTTATTCAGCAAGAGATGTTCATCCCTTCGGAACCGGAGCATGGCGTGCACCAGGTAACAATACCAATACTTTTGCCCGTGAGTCGCAAATCGATAGGATGGCCGCAAAAATTGGCGCCGATCCAATGGATTTCAGGCTAAAGAACCTGAAAGACGAACGAATGATCGGCGTACTTAAAGCCGTGGCCGAATTATGGGGCTGGAAACCAGCTAAAGGCCCGAGTGGACGTGGTTACGGAATTGCCTGCGGATTCGACGCCGGAGCTTATGTAGCTCATATTGCTGAAGTAAAAGTTGATCAGCAAACCGGAAAAATTCAAGTAATCAGGGTTGCCTGTGCCCAGGACATGGGTTTCTGTATCAATCCTGAAGGTTCAATAATTCAAATGGAAGGTTGCATTACAATGGGAATGGGATATGCATTGACCGAAGAATTAAAGTTCACGGGTGGTGATATCCAAACAGTCAATTTTGGAACCTATCAGATTCCCCTGTTTTCATGGATTCCAAAAATAGAAACCAAAATTCTGGATAAAAATGAAGCCCCACAGGGCGGCGGCGAACCAGCCATTATTTGTATGGGTGCTGTAATTGCCAATGCCATATTTGATGCAACGGGAGCCAGGCTATATCAGCTTCCGATGACACCAGAGCGGGTATTGGAGGCGATTGCCAAAGTGAAATCATAGTTGTTATTTGAACCGGAGACACATGAAACATTCTAAAATGGTTTATGTGTCTCCGGGGATTTATAAAAATCTGCTCAACCTATTTTGCTAACAGCCTGCTTCAGCTTTTCCTTCATGTTTTTCAATTCTGGTTCTGCAAGTGTGTCGGCTGCTTGCCTGATTAGTTCATCGAATAGAGATATTTTATAACCGGCCTCGTCCTGAATATTCTTTTTCTGTTGAGGTAAGAATGTTGCATAATAGTTCATCCATTCCTCAAGCGACAAAGCCAACTCCTGAAACCTTTTTTCACCCAATTGCTTTTGCCCGTTTCTGACATATAATCCTGCCATCAGAATGCTCTGGTAATCGACCGTCCAATTTCGCAAACTGATTGTTTTATTGGCTTTTTCAAGGACTTCCAATGCTTTTTCCGGCTGGTTCTCATCAGTCAGCTTTTTAGCCAACCGATAAAAAGCGCTCCTGATTTGCATACTGGCAAACATGCGGCGATGGTGCCAGTCGAAATACACCGACTGATCGGCCAGATTATCCCAGTTGCATTTTTGCATCAGTTTGGTGTAAAGACTTTCTGTTTCAATCTTTCCCATATCAAGCACCGAATTACTGTCGGTTTTCTGATCGGTAAGCCGATAGACCAACCCATCGAAAATCAGGTTGTTTTTTAATCCATATTCCTCCGGATCAGTCCACGAAGTGAAACAAACAGGACGTTTTCCACGGTTTGAAGCAATAATATCCCAAAAGGCCAGATCGCCTTTGTTCATCGCTTTTTGTTTCAATTCCAGATGAATGCTTTCTTTTCCGGGAATTTCCAACCTTATTTTATCAACCGGAATGTAGCTGATTTGCTCCAGATTGTCCGCTGTAAGTTTTGTTTTGGAAGAATCACTGGCTACAAATTCCAGAACGTCCGTCATTTCCTGTTCGGTTTCAATTTTTGGCACAACATACACATAGTCAACTTGTCCTGACTGATATTTCTCCAAAGGGATCGTCATTTTCAGCGCTTCGTTCCGGTAAATTTTTTGTTGCAATTGACCGATGTACCATTCTGCTTGTAAATAGGGCATTACTACCACACGCACATCTCTACGGATGCCTTCCACTTCCTGGCAATACCAAAGCGGGTAGGTGTCGTTGTCGGCATGGGTAAACAAAATGGCATCTTTTTCACACGATTCCAGGTAGTTCCGGGCCAGATCCCTTGCTGAATATCTTCCGGAGCGATCGTGGTCATCGTAATTTTGAGCCAAAAGCAAAACAGGTGAAACTGCGAAACCGAAAGCCAGTGCAGTAATTACAGCCTTTCTATCATTCATTAATTTTCTAAGTGCGGCAAAAATGGATAAAACGCCCAATCCAATCCAGATACTAAAAACATAGAACGAACCAACATAAACGTAATCGCGTTCGCGGGGTGTATTCGGAACTTCGTTCAGGTAAACCACCAATGCAAAACTCATCAGGAAAAAAAGTAATCCTGTGACAAGAAAGTTCTGTCTGTCTCTCCGGTACTGAAAATAAAGACCGCAAATACCAAGGAAAAGTGGTAGAAAATAGTACGAATTTCGGCCCTTGTTTGCTTTTACTTCGGAAGGCAGATTGTTTTGTGGTCCGGCAACATACTTGTCAATAAAGGGAAATCCTGATCGCCAATTACCATTAGCCAAATCTCCTGTTCCCTGAATATCGTTTTGTTTTCCGGCAAAATTCCACATAAAATAGCGCAGATACATAAATCCCAATTGGTACTTCATGAAGAAAGAAACATTTTCCTGAAAAGTGGGAATAGTGGTATTTGTCTGTGTGCCTTCTTCATCCCGAACCGGAATTTTTCGACCTCTAAAGTTGACCCATTTTTTATACGATTCGATGTGTTCCGTTTCATTGCTGTGCATCCGTGGGAAAAAGCCAACTGTATTTTGGTCGTAATCAATCTGTGGATTTAAATTGCTTTTGATGTATTTGTTATTCATAGCGATCCATGTGTTCCGATCTTTGTAACCTGTGACAACCGATCCGAAATTTGAACCATACAATATTGGTCGTGTACCATATTGCTCTCGATTCAGGTAATTCAGAAGACTGAAAGTCGTATCCGGATCTCCCTGGTTTATGGGAATGTTGGTGGATGCCCTTATGATTGTTGAGATGTAGGAGGTGTATCCAATCAGTAAAAATGTCAGGCACAATAAAACCATGTTGAGTTTGTGCAGTTTTTTACGATGGCTGTAAAATAAACCGGCTGATATTGCGAAAATAAGCAAAGAAACATAGGTGACCAATCCTGAATGAATAGGGAAATGAAGCTGGTTAACGAAAAATAGTTCAAGGGTTTTTGATAGATCGAGAATGCCCGGAATGAAAATCCGGAGTAAGGCGATAATTCCGACCCCACTGATCAGAATGGCAGCAGCAAAGCCTTTGAAAGTAAATTCATATTTCCTGAAATATATGATTAACCCTACTGAAGGAATAACCAGCAGATTTAATAAATGTACCCCAATGGAAAGTCCGGTCAGGAAAAACATCAGCACAATCCACCTTGAAGAATTCGGAAGGTCGGCCTCGCGCTCCCATCGTGTTGCTGCCCAAAGAATCGCTGCACTGAACATTGAGGAAAGTGCATAAACTTCGGCCTCTACTGCCGAAAACCAGAATGAATCGGTAAAAGCGAACGAAAAAGCGCCAATGGCAGCTGCCCCGAATTTTAGAAATAGCGGGAATGGTTTTCCCTGCGATTGTTCTATTTTTGAAATCAGCCAGAAGATGGTCCAATAGAGAAAAAGGATGGTCGCTGCGCTTGAAACGGCAGAGACGAGATTAATTGTAAAGGCTGCTTTTGCCGGATTTCCGAGGCTGAGCATGGAGAAAATGCGTCCCAGGAGCATAAATAATGGTGCTCCCGGCGAATGGTTGATTTCGAGTTTGTAAGCTGATACAAGGAATTCACCGCAATCCCACAAACTGAGTGTCGGTTCTATGGTTAATACATATACAATAAGTGAAAGGGCGAAAATAACCCATCCGGTAATGTTGTTGATTCGTTGTTGATTCATGTCTGAAATTTTCATTCAGTACACGCTGAAATGGAATAGTTCAGAAAATAATATTGAATCTTATTTTTTAGCGAAATACTGATTAATTATTTCCTCCACCTGTTTCATAATACTTTCAGGTGCTGCACCTACTCCGGTAAAATAACCTGCAATCCGGGCATCTTCTGGTGAGAGGTTCCCTGCTTCGTCGCATTTGATTATCATGAACAAGGCCCGGTACGTTGAATTCTGATAATTAATTGGGAAATTGTCCGGGAGCAATTTTTTAATGTTCAATTTTGAAAGTAATTCGGTAGCGACTTCTTTTCTTTGACTTGCTGAGTATTTCGAAATTACTGATGGAGCTGAAAGCGTATATTCAACAACAGAAACTTTAAAAACAAAAAAGATAGAAGAATATATATTAGCGTTTTCAAGTTTTATTTGCCGGTAGTAATTATAAATAACGGCAGAGGCATCATTTCGTTTATTGAGTTCTCTGATACCATTAAAGTTATTTTCAAAAGATGAATAACCATCTGAAAAAAAGTTAAAAGCCCCAATATCCAATAACAAAGGATATTTCAGGCAAATCAGAAGTAATTCTTCTGTCGGCAGGTAGGAAAGCTGAATTTCTGGTATTTGACAGACTTCCAACATCTCCGCATAGGAATGAAAGGTTTTCCACTTATCCGAGCCGGGTTTTACCGGATAATCCCAACTCAATTCATTATCATTTGGAAACTGAATGTCCTCAAAATTGGATATTAACGGTTCATCCTTTTTACAGCCAGAAAGAAAGATAACAACAATACACAATACAGGTAAGTTGATTTTCAGGAAAGTCAGCTTCATAAGTAAGAGTTTTATTCATAACTAAGATACAAAATCTATTTGGATGGTTGCGTTGAAAATAGAAAGGCCTGTCAGGTTTTCAAAACATGACAGGCATGATAAAGTGCAATCATTTTTATTTCTGGTATTCCGCAGGTATTTCCTTAATCTTTTCAATCTCAATTTTCCGGATAAAAAATTCGCCACCCTCTGACTGAATCTGGATTATTCCTCTTGTCAGCGGTATTTTCAAACCATTTTCGACCTTGCTGCAATTGGTGTTGATCATCACCACCTGTCCATTTACCACATGAACAGAAGTTTGACCATAACAATACAAGTCAACCGTATTCCATTCTCCAAGTGGTTTTTCAGCATCAATGGCTTTTTTTACTGAGCGTCCGTTATCGCCTTCACTAAATGAAGTTGATTGACCTTCAGGAGAATAACTATAACTTTTCCCGTCGTCACTTTTTACCACTTTGGTTTCGCAATAAGTATTGGCCATCAGGTAGGTATCGCCCAGGTTGTCATGCATCAACTGATGTTCGATGGTGGCCATCCATGTTCCGAAAGCAGCGCCAAACGGGCCGAAACTGTGATAAAGTAATCCGCTGTTGCGTTTGCCATATACTTTTTCGCCCCATTTAAATTCAAGCCGAATATGGTAATTTTCATATTCAGCTTTGGTGGCAAGCGATGCGTTTATATCTCCTGAAACACGGATCATTTTCTTTCCGTCGATACTAACTATACTATAAGTTGAGGCAGGTGTGGCATTTTTAGCCAGTTCTTCAAATCCGGTGATAGGAGTTCCCAGGTAGATGTCCCAATTTTTAAGATTTTTCCCGTTGAAAAGAGATTTTTGTGCGAATGTTGTAACCGTTAATAAACAAATGGTTAAAAACAGAACCAGGTTTTTCATGATAAAAGGGTTAGTTTATAAGAAAAAAAAACTGCCCTAAAAAAATAGGGCAGTCTATTATCAAAAATAATTTCAATTTTAATTCGAATGCGATGCGATTAATTGCTGAGCCCTGTCAAGAATCGCGGTATCATCGATTAATACAACGCCACCGTCAGGTCCCGGTTCAATATGTAATCCTACAGATTTGCCTCTGTCATAGTTTGCGCCTCCAAAATAATTTCTGACCGTTTCAACCTCGATATTAAATTCTTGCGCAATTTGGTGGATTGAACCGGCAGGTAAGCTGTCCTTGATGTGACGCAACTCGTTAAAAGTGATTTTTCTCTCCATGACAATTAGTTTTTATGGGTTCACACTATCTGTTCTGTTTAAATAACGCTTAAAGTTAGAATTAATATATAAATAACAATGAAGGTGTGACCATGTTTTAATGGCATGTTTTAAACCCGAAAATACTTTAATTTATTTAACAGTTTGAAGTAATGTCTCTTCATCTTGTCTTATAAGCAATTTGGATTAAAGAAGTATTACATTTCTGTTTAATGGCAATTAAAAATTTAACAATTTTTAATAATTAATTCAGTCCTTTTTTTATCACATCGTAAACCGCCTGGTGCATGGCAGGTCGAATGTTCAAATCATAAATAGCTGAATTCCTTCTGGTAGGATAGACTCTGTTCGACAGGAATATGAACAAAAGCTGATTTTCCGGATCGACCCATGTGAAGATGCCGGTAAATCCTGTATGTCCGTAACTTGACGGGCTTGCATCGGCTGCCGGAAATTTGTTCTTTATTCCTCTGATACCCGGATTTGGTTTATCGAATCCCAGTGCGCGCCGGTTGCTGCTTTCAGAAAACTGTACTTTAGTAAATTCGCTGATTGTCGCCGGCGAAATGTATTGTTTTCCACCGTAATAACCCAATTGAAGGTACATTTGCATCACTTTGGCAAGGTCATTGGCTGTGCTGAAAAGCCCTGCATTGCCTGATACTCCTCCGAACAAGGCTGCCAGTTCATCGTGTACAAATCCCTGTGAAAGTTCTTTCCTGAAAGTCAGATCGTTTTCAGTGGGTACAATTTGCTCAATTGGAAATCTCTGATAGGGGTTAAATCCGGTTGAAACAGCACCCAAAGGCTTGTAAAATTCCTGGTTTAAATATTCCTGAAACAATTTTCCGGTCAATCGTTCTATCATAAATGGGAAAAGGCTGAAACCCAAATCAGAATAAATATATTCTTTTTGAGCGAGTAACGGTGATTTCACAATGTCATTGATAATCTGATTTTTAAAATCATTTTTTACATACAGGTTTTTTGAAATGCGGATTTGAAATTTTTCTTCCGGCTGATCACTGAAAACTCCCTTTCGCAACAAACCTCTCTTTCCCGGTTCGAGCCAGAACGGAAGGCCGCTCTGCAACCGGGCTTGATGGGTCAAAATGTCCCTGACTGTCATTTCTGCTTTACTGGTATTTTTAAATTCAGTAAAATAATTGGAAAAAGTTTCATCCAGTTTGATCCTTTTCTCATCGTACAATTTCATAATAGCCGGAAGCGGAGCAGTTATCTTTGTTACCGAAGCCAGATCGTATAGATTTTCTTTTTGTACCGGTTGCTGATTGTCGTAGGTGAAATATCCGTAACATGAATGCAGGATCACTTTTCCTTCTTTTGCAATTAAAACCTGACAGCCAGGATATGCTTTCCCCTCAATTCCGCGAATAGCAATCGAATCAATTAAATGCTGAAGGTATCGGGAATTGATTTTCACTTCTTCCGGTAGCGTATATTTTAACCGTTGAATCGATTTTATTCTGATTCCTGAGTTGATCGGAAACTGAACATTCACATTCACCGGTAATTTTCCACTTGCATCAGTGGCTCCAAAAATCAGTTGGGCTGCCATTTCCTGTGCATCCTGATCATCCTGATAGGCAACGATTAAACTTCCGGCATTCGAAAGTGCGGGGAAATTCGTTAATGCATAAGGATTTCCGAAGAAGCAGATAACAGTGTTCCTGTCTTTGAGCTTTTCGATTAAACTGATTTGCTGATCTGTGATTCCAAATCGTTTGGAAGGATATAATCCCATCCCATGTATTCCGATAATAATCAGGTTGTAGGGAATTAACTGAGTGAGTAAACTATTAATTTCTTGCTCTGTTGGAGCTTTACTTACATTGAAATGGTCAATTTGGGTATAATTTCCGAGCATCTTCTGAAATGGCACAACCTTCTCTGATCCAATTGCCAGACTGGCGATTTTGAGCGTATCGAGTTGCTGTAAGGGAATTGTATTCTGCTTGTTTAGCAGAACTGTCATAGATTGTTCCTGAAGCAAGCGCTTGGTGAGCAGGTATCGGTTTTCGTTTAATTTGCGGTTCAGATTTTTAGTTTCGACCAATTTTTGCCTGTCGAGTCCCATCCATTTCTTTATGGTTAAAATTTTTCGACATTTTTCGTCAATCTCTTCAATCGACAATTCTCCACTCGCCACTGAAAGCAGTACTGCCGCAATTGCCTTATCCAGACGTGGAACAATTTCGACCATGTCATTGCCTGCTTTCAGGGCTTTAACTACCGATTGGGCTGATGTATAAAGGTTGCTCACTCCTTTCATGTTCATGGCATCGGTAATAACCAGACCATTGAATCCCATATCCTTTTTCAACTTGACATTGATAATTTTTGACGACAATGTTGCCGGAATTTTATCTTTCGGGTCGAGTGCCGGAACGTGCAAATGTCCGGTCATTACAGCTCCTATTCCTTTATTAATGAGGTACGAAAAAGGAAATAATTCGAGCGAATCGAGCTGGCTTTTTGTTTGTTGAATTACCGGAAGATCATAATGTGAATCGATCTGGGTATCACCATGGCCGGGAAAATGCTTGGCAGTAGCCAAAACTCCGGCATCCTGCATTCCGCTGGCATATAGCCATGATTTTCTGGCTACCTGCATTTTGTCTTCACCAAACGAACGTTGGTTGATGATTGGATTGGACGGATTAACATTGATGTCGCAAACAGGTGCCATGTTCATGTGAATTCCAAGCAGTCGGCATTGCTCCCCAATCTCAAAGCCCATCCGGTAAATTAAGGAATCGTTGGTTATTGCGCCCAGAGCCATTTGTACCGGATAATTAAGTGTTGAATCCAACCTGAATCCCAATCCGGTTTCGGCATCAATGGCAACCAACAGCGGCACATTGGAATTTTGCTGAAGTAGGTTACTGATTTTTGCCTGGGCTACAGGGCCTCCCTGCATAAAAATAACTCCGCCTACCTGAAATTGATTGACTAATTTAATCAGATCATCTGTCTTTTGGTTCTTTTCATTCGAATAGGCCTGTATCATAAACAATTGACCAATTTTCTGATCGAGGGTTAATTTGTTCATTAACGAATCGACCCAGGCATCATTGGTCTTTTTCAGAAAGGGCGGATTTTGTTGGGCGGAGCAGTATCCCGAGGCCAATATCAGGATAAGCAGTATGGTTGTAACTATTTTCATTCTTGCATCTCTTCAGGTCGTAAAGGTAAAAAACAATAAGAGTTTCAAACTTTTTTCAGATGCGATTTGAATTAATTACCAATCAATTCAAAATACAGATTTGTTAATTAATTAATACAATTTGGATATTCTGAAAAATTATTTGCAATGCGCACCAATACAGCTTTTTTTAACACATAAATCTTGAGACTCTTTCCATTTCCTGCCAAAAATGTTACTAAAATGATAGTTTTAACCATATATTGTTCTAAATGTTAAAAAATGTAAAAATCATTTATTACTTTTGGGATACTAAGTGTGTCAAATTTTCGTTTTTCTTAGAAATTTTTTGCTTGAAGAAACTTCTCTACATATTGATCATGATCCTCACTTTGGGGTATTTAATTTCGTGTGAGGATGAAAAGTATCTTTCTTCTTCGGATGTAAAGCTTCGCTTTTCGGTTGATACAGTGATGTTTGATACTGTATTCACTACCATTGGATCAACAACTCAGCATTTAAAAATATTTAATCCCTTCAATCAAAAGGTATTGATTTCATCGGTTAAACTCGCCAAAGGTGACAAGTCTAATTTCAGGCTGAATATCAATGGAGTTTCTGCCAATGAAGTTCAGAACCTGGAAATTGCACCTTTCGATAGTTTATACATTTTTGTTGAAGTAACCATTGATCCAAGCGGTCAAAATCTTCCGCTGGTTGTAAAAGATTCCATCGTGTTTATTACTAATTCAAACCGACAGGATGTTGATCTGGTGGCATGGGGACAGGATTTTGTGCTCATTAAACAACAAAGACTGAAAAATACGACCTGGAATAATAAAAAGCCTTATTTGGTATATAATTATGCTTTTGTTGACAGCAATGCCACGCTTACAATAGAGCCTGGTACAAAAATATATTTTCATAAAGATGCCGGCTTGTATGTCAAAGGCAGGGTAGTGGCAAACGGTACTCTTGATAATCCTATTGTGTTTCAGGGCGACCGTCTCGAAAATGTGTATGCCAATGTACCCGATCAATGGAACCAGATTTTATTATATTCAGGTAGTTTGAACAATGAATTCTCGAATGTTGAAATAAAAAATGCAAATATTGGATTGCAGGTAGGCAATATTGAAGATGATGGTTTTGCTACTGTCAAACTCAGAAACACCAAAATCCAGAACATGGCTTATGCCGGAATTTTCGCCATGAAATCTGAAATTGTTGCAGATAATTGTTTAATAACCAATTGCGGTTTTTATGCGGTTGCTTTGCTTGTTGGAGGAAGTTATGAATTTACTCATTCAACTATTGCCAATTACTGGGGTGGATATTCATTGAAAGCTCGTTCAACTCCATCTTTGCAAATTCAAAACTATCTGAAAATAAATAAGGATAAACCTGCCTATATAGGAGATCTTTTAAAGGCAAATTTCGGAAACTGCATTATTGCCGGAAATGCTATCGATGGTAATGAATTGCTTTTAAGCAAAAATTCGACAGCGCTCTTTAACTACAAATTCGACCGGTGCATTCTTCAGGTTGCCGATACCTTTAAAACCACCAATGCCGACCATTATATGAATATTTTGAAAGGTGTTGATCCCAAATTTGTCGATCCTTACAAAAAATTAAACTTTGAACTTGACACATTAAGTCCTGCCAAAGATTCCGGAAAATTATCCATTGGTCGCCTGGTACCAACTGATCTGAAAGGCCGTGACCGTCTGATCGATAAAGGTCCTGATATTGGTGCGTTGGAACGTCAGGAGAAAAAGGCAAAGTAGTTAAATTCCCAATTTCCAAATAATAATTTCAAGAAGATGAAACCATTGGTCTTAGGACTTGTGTTGTTTTTTTTGACAATTATTGACTGTTTCTCTCAGGTAAACAAGTCTGGTGATGAGTTTTCATTCCTGTTTTATAATACTGAAAATTTCTTCGACTGCGAAAATGATTCCTTGACACAAGATGATGAGTTTACACCTGATGGAGATCGAAGGTGGAATTACGGGCGGCTTCACGAGAAAGCAGATCGTCTGTCGAAGGTTATCTTAGCTGCAGGAAAATGGAATGCCCCGGTTATTGTTGGCCTTTGTGAAATCGAGAGTCAGCCAGCTCTTGAAGTTCTTGTTAAACAAACTCCACTCAATAAATACGGCTATAAAATCATCCACAAAGATTCTCCTGACGAACGTGGAATTGATGTGGCGCTGATTTACCGTCCTGATCTGTTTAAACCTTTCAATTATAGGGTAATTCCTGTCAAAGATCCGCTCAATCCTGAATTCAAAACCAGAGATATTCTGCAGGTTAGCGGAATCGTGAATAACTGCGATACCATTCATGTATTTGTTAATCACTGGCCGTCGAGGTATGGCGGAATAATGGAAACTATGAGATTACGAAGTCTGGCCGCCGGGATATTGAAAAAGTCGATTCAGGAATTGTTTGATAAATATCCGCAAGCCGGAATCGTTTGCATGGGTGATTTTAATGATACACCTGAAGACGAAAGCTTATCCGGGGTTTTAAAAGCATTGAAAACCAATAATCCTGACAAAAAGGGTGAAATAATCAACCTTTCGTTCGAATGGATGACACAACGGGTTCAGACCTTGAAAAACATGTATTCATGGCAAGTGTTTGATCAGTTTATTGTTTCAGATTATTTTATTGAAAGTAAGGGTTGTTTGAAGTTCATGAAATCCGAAATATTTGATGCCGGATTTTTATTGGAGCCTGACAAAAAATACGGAGGAGTAAAGCCAAAACGGACATACGTTGGATATAAATATCAGGATGGATTTTCTGACCATCTCCCTATCGTTATTAAATTTCAACTAATAAATTATTGATTGAAAATAGGTTTTAATCCCAATTCCTTTCCCTTTTCAAGCATAAACTGATAGGCTGGCTCGTGTTCGTTCGGAATTATCCCATCGAGTATCGCATCTTTGATGGCAGTTTTAATCAAACCCACTTCACGACAAGGTGAAAGTCCGAAAACTTCCATAATGGTTTCGCCCGAAACCGGTGGCTGAAAATTCCGGATATGGTCTTTTTCTTCCAGGTCTTTAAGTTTTTGCCTGACAAGTTGAAAATTGCCGTAATACTTTTTAACCTTCTGCGGATTTTTTGAGGTGATATCAGCTTCGCATAAGGTCATCAAATCGTCAATATCATCGCCTGCTTCGAATAACAGGCGCCGGATAGCCGAATCTGTTACAACTTCTTCGGAGAGAACGATGGGCCGCATGTGTAGTTCAACGATCTTCTGCACATATTTCATTTTCTCGTTCATCGGGAACTTCATTTTCTTGAAAAGTGCGGGCACCATTTTGGCGCCGACAAAATTGTGAGAGTAGAAAGTCCAACCCAACTCCGGCGAGTATTTTTTTGTAACAGGTTTGGCAATGTCGTGCAGAAGCGCCGACCACCGCAGCCAAAGATTGTTCGTATGAGGAACAATCCGGTCCAAAACTTCCAGCGTATGATAAAAATTATCTTTGTGCCCTATTCCGTTCACTTCTGTACGACCTTTCATTCGGTGTAATTCAGGAAAAATCAACTCGAGCAATCCTGTATTTTCAAGCAATTTAAAACCGACAGAAGGCTTGGCCGAAAGAATTATCTTGTTCAGTTCTTCTCCAATTCGCTCTTTCGAAATGATGTGAATGCGTTTTTTATTGAGGGAAATAGCTTCAAGTGTTTTTTCTTCAATCGTGAACCCCAGTTGTGATGCAAACCTGATGGCACGCATCATTCTCAACGGGTCATCCGAAAAAGTAATTCCGGGTTCGAGCGGTGTGCGTAAAATTTTATCCTTGATGTCCTGAACTCCACCGAATGGATCGATGAGTTCTCCAAAATGCTTGTTATTCAGGCAAATGGCCAGAGCATTAATGGTAAAATCCCGGCGATTTTGATCTTCCTCAAGTGTTCCATTCTCAACAACCGGCTTACGCGAATCCTGGTTGTATGATTCTTTTCGTGCACCTACAAATTCAATATCAAGTGATTGGTGCTTGAGCATGGCTGTTCCAAAGGTTTTAAATACACTGACCTGAATGTTTGGCCCTAATTTTTTGGCAACCAGTTCAGCAAGTTGAATGCCGCTTCCAATGGTAACGATATCAATATCAGGAGATGGCCGATTCAGAATCAGATCCCTGACAAAACCGCCGATGACATAAGTTTCCTGATTTTGCTGGTCGGCTATTTCTGAAATCACTGAAAATACAGGATGTTGAAGGTTCTGTTTCATGTAATAATTTCCCGGGAAATCTTATTTAAATAAGTAGATATGACAATTTGTTTTTAAATTGTGACAAAATTACCATTTATTGCTTTTTAACTCTCAATTTTAAGTTTTAATTTTCGTGGCACATCAATTGATATGTATATATAAAAAAATGTATATATTTGTATAATTAAAAATTTAACGCATGTTAGAACATTTAACCAAAGAGACATTCAAAGAAAAAGTATTCAACTTTGAACTCAATAAAGAATGGAAATTTGAAGGAAAAACACCTTGTTTGATCGATTTTTACGCTGATTGGTGTGGCCCATGCAAAATGGTTGCTCCGGTGTTGGAAGAACTGCAAAAAGAATACGGTGATAATATTGTAATTTACAAAGTCAATACTGAAGACGAACGTGAATTATCTTCCGTTTTTGGAATACAGAGCATTCCCTCAATGTTGTTTGTTCCGTTGGAAGG
The DNA here is from genome assembly GCA_038248385.1 of Bacteroidales bacterium. Classification (GTDB taxonomy): domain Bacteria; phylum Bacteroidota; class Bacteroidia; order Bacteroidales; family Prolixibacteraceae; genus Aquipluma. The sequence continues at coordinate 58,802 of JBBRXN010000003.1, read as the reverse complement.
ACAACCGCAAATGGCAATGGGAGCGCTTCCGAAAGCAACATTTGAACAGGCAATTGGCGAAGTGCTGAAAGTAACAAAACCAGTACTTAATTAAGGTTCACTAATCAACAATTCCAGAATTTTTTCGAGGTGGATTCCTCTTGACCCTTTTATCAGAATAAGTTTATTTTCAATAGGTTGTGTTTTTAGGTAATTGGAAAGAAGTTCGGCATCGCCGAACTTCTTTTTTTCTTTCCCGGTTATAGACTTTTTAAATTGAGGGCCGACAAAAAAAACATCCGCGAAATTCTGTGATTCAACAAAATCTGCAATTTTCTGGTGTTCTTCATTAGAAACTTCTCCCAGTTCAAGCATGTCTCCAAGAATAATACATTTTTGATCATTCTTAATGCTTACAAAATTGGTGAGGGCCATCATCATGCTGGTCGGATTGGCATTGTAGGCATCCATTATAATGGTGTTCATTCCTTTCCTGATCAGTTGTGACCGGTTATTTGCCGGAGTATATTCTTCCAGCGCTTCCTGAATGAGTAAGGGGTCAACTTCAAAATATTTACCGACACAGGCTGCCGCCAGCAAATTCTCAAAATTATAGTCACCAATCAACTTCGATTTTAGATATAACCATCCTTTAGGAAAAAGTGTTTTTACTACCAGGTTGTAGCCGGTTGTAGCCAATTCTCCGGGCATAAAACATTGGGTTGACTTTCCGTAAGTGATTTTCTCCAGATCTTTAGCCTGTTTGTTTAAAAGTGGATTGTCATCATTGATGAAACATTTCCCGCCATTAATCTTCAAAAAATCATACAATTCCGTCTTGGTTTTAATTACTCCTTCAAACGAGCCAAATCCTTCTAAATGAGCTTTTCCCATGTTTGTTACGATACCGAAATCAGGATTGGCAATTTCGCACAAAATTTTAATTTCACCGGGATGATTTGCACCCATTTCCACAATTCCGATTTCCGTTTCAGGCGTCATCGTCAGAATCGTCAATGGGACTCCGATGTGATTATTAAGATTGCCTTGTGTGAAACTAATCTTATATTTTTTCGAGAGTACTGCTGCGATAAGCTCTTTTGTTGTAGTTTTTCCGTTTGTTCCGGTTATAGCCAAAATCTGTAATTTCAACTGGTCCCTGTGATGACGGGCTAATTCATGTAAGCAGGTCAACACATCATCCACTAAAATCGTCCTGTCATTGATTGCAAATTCAGGCTCATCAATTACCGCATAAGTTGCTCCTTTCGATAATGCTTCAACGGCATAACTGTTCCCGTTGAAATGATCTCCTTTCAAGGCAAAGAATATACTGTTGACAGGAATGTTTCTGGAATCAGTAGTGATGAAAGGATTTTGCCTGAATAGCTGGTATAAGTTGGTGATTTCCATGATTAATAAAAAAAAGAAAACCTCACTTTTCCAAATGAGGTTTTAATATTGAATTTTGTCGATTTATTTAAAATCCATCAGGACTTCCAACGCGGGTCATCGCACATCGGAACCCAAGATCATTGGCAGCCTCAGTTTCTGGTCTAAACCTTCTGGTTCCGGGAATCAGCCAGTATGGCCGATCTTTCCAGCTACCTCCCTTATAAACACGGGCATTGTCAGAGATCAAGGAAGAAAATTGGCCTTCCTTAGTCGATTGGATATACATCGAATTGGTTTTTGCTTTGTCTTTTGTCGCGTTCCAGTCATTTCCCTCAATTATCTGTGAACGATAATCCCCATCTTTAAAGTTGCGGCTATCGGCGATTGTATCTTTAATTAACTCGCCATATTGGTCGCGCATCAGTTTGCCATCAGTACCGGTGCGGTATTTGGTAAATGTATTTCCGCGGAATGGTTGGAATTCTGCAACATCTTCGGATGATAACGGACGGTAAACATCATAAACCCATTCATTCACGTTACCAGCCATGCAATACAGGCCGAAATCGTTTGGTTGATAGGATAAAACGGGTGCAGTAATATCGGCATTGTCATTCAGATCACCAGCCATCCCCATCAAGTCACCACGTCCACGGGTAAAGTTGGCCATCATTCTTCCTTTTGTTTTTTTGGAATTATCACGCAAATAACTTCCGTTCCAAGGATATAACTTCCGGTCGGTCAGTAATTCGTCCTCTGTATTTCCAACCAGGCCAAGAGCAGCATATTCCCATTCAGCTTCGGTAGGAAGGCGATAGTCAGGAAGTAAAAGCCCATCTTCCCAGCGTACCCTGCGACCTGTACCTGCAGCGTCTTTCAGCGGTTTTTTGCCTTCAGTTCCCTGATAAAGATTGGCAAGAAATGATTCAGTAGTAAATACGTTTTGTCCGCTTTGAGCAATGTCAGGAGAAATTATTCCTTTTTTAATCAGTATCCCTTCGTTAACGCGGTCGGTCCTCCATTTTGAATAAACATCCGCCTGTTTCCATGAAACTCCGACTACAGGATAGTTTCCATAAGCGGGATGGCGAAGATAATTGGTGACATACGGTTCGTTGTATGCCAATTCTTCACGCCAAACTAAAGTGTCGGGCAAAGCCATTTTGTATTTTTCGGGATTGGCCGGATAAACTCTTCGCAGCCAAAAAAGATATTCTCTGTAATCGAGGTTCGATACCTCTGATTCATCCATATAAAAGGAGGCTACGGTAACTCTTCTTGGTACATTGTTCCAGTCAAACATCACATCTTGTTCAACTCTGCCCATCGAGAATGTTCCTCCCTGAATGAATACAAGTCCGGGCCCTGTTTCCTGAGCATAATTATCGTCTGACTGAAAGCCACCGGTTTTAGGATCTCCGAATGCCCAACCTGTTGAATGAGAAGTATCTGATCTGCCTTTGCCCTTTCCAAACAATCCGCATCCTGCCATTAGTGCAGCAAGACCAAATAACATTATGGATCTAAATTTCATCGTTATATTTCTTTTCTGTTTTTTTTTAAGACGCACAAATATAACTAAATTGTTGAATTGATATTGTTCGCCTATTCAATCTTTTTTTGTGCAGAGTTGTTTGTTATATATATTTTTGCTTTTCTTTAAAGGGTTCAGTCCTGAAATTATTAGTGTTGAAAAATCTTTGCTGATAATATTAATGATCAATGATCGTTTAGTGTGTAATCTAATTATAACTTGAAAATGCGAATTTTATTACTTTTAGGAATATTACTTTTAAATACATTTTTAGCATGGTCGGTTGATTTTCACCGAACAATTGTCTGGCATAGAGCAGATAAGAATTCAGAGTTGCGCTCAGCTGAAGATTTATTTGACGGTGTTGTTTTAATTGGAACCGACAGGCTGCCCTACTGGATGGAAAGTTTTGAGCTTCAATCATCAAATGCAGAAGTTGTTATTACTAATTCCAAATTTGAAGCATTTACCGACAGTTCAATTCTTTTTCCTGACACAATAGGCACTGATCTGAAATGTTCTAAAGTGTTGGGTACTTCAGCCGGCAAATCGTACTTGAGGGTGTCGGTTTTCCCTTTTGTCAGAAGAAATGGTCAAATTATGAAATTGACCGATTTCACTTTGTCAGTTATTGAAACTCCAGTTCGGTTGAAATCAGCTATGGCAAGCTATCCATGGAAGTCAACATCAGTGCTGGGTTCAGGGAAATGGACCAAGATAAAAATCAAAAACAAAGGGATATACAAGATTACTTACGATCAGTTAAAACTTTGGGGTTATACCAATCCTGAAAAGGTTTGCTTGTTTGGGAACGGAGGATATATGTTACCTGTTCTGAACAAAGATTTAATGGCAGATGATTTGTTGCCCTATCCGGTGTGGAAAGGGAAAGACAACGCGAACAAGGACTGTATATTCTTTTATTCTGCCGGAAACATTCAGCTGAGTTATGACATTGAGTCGCGAACTTTGTCACATAAGCAAAACGTTTATTCTGTCGAAACCTATTTTTACCTGTCCGATCAGGGAGTCCCGCTTCTGATCGGGAAAGCTGTTGAACTGACCGGAAGTGCCGGGCGTCAGGTTGTTTCGTATCCGAACTATACCTTTTATGAAAAGGAACTAATGAATTTAATTTCCTCCGGAAGTCAATGGTTTGGGGAACGATTTGCGCAGGGTGCCTCACAAACCCTCAGCTTGTCACTCGATAATCCGGACTTGACAAAACCTGCTTTATTTGAAGTTTCAGCTGCCGGCAGATCCTCCATGTTAAGTGATATGGATGTGTCTCTGAATGGGAAATTACTTGTAAATATTCCATTTGACTTGCAATCTGAATACGATTATGCCAAAGAAAAGATTAAAACCACTTCGGAAAACCTTTCAGGAAAAAATATTCAGATGAAATTGACCTATAATGGCCAAAATAATTTATCCGAAGCCTGGCTCGATTATATTGGTATCAACTACCAAAGCCTCCTGAATATGAATACCGATGTAATTTATTTCAGGGAAAGGGGAGTTGATGGTACAGCTCAGATTACGGAGTTTCAAATTTCAGGAGCTACTTCAGGAATAAAAATTCTGAATGTGACAGATCTTCATCAAACCTTTGAAATGCCTGCAACTTATGCAGGTGGGTTGATGAAATTTAAATCCAATTCATCACTCATCAATGAATATGTGGCTTTTAATCCGTCAGGGACCATTCCTGTCCCCGATTTGGTGGGCGAGGTGGTCAATCAGAATTTGCATGAAGTTGATCCGCCGGAGATGATTATAGTTACAAATCCTTTATTACTTAGTGCCGCCAACGACTTGGCAGAATTTCACCGGACTACCGATCAGATGACTGTTCAGGTTGTTACACCTGACCTGATTTATAATGAATTCTCAGGAGGATTGCCTGATCCGGCCGGGTTGCGTAATTACTTCAGGATGTGCTATGACCGTGGAAAACAATCAGGAAAGAATACATTGAAATATGTTTTACTGATGGGCGATGGTTCGTATGACAACCGTAATATTCTGGACAAAAACCTGAATTTTCTTCCAACTTTCCAGTCAGATAATTCACTTTCACTTACTGAATCATTTGTAACAGATGATTTTTTTGTCATGCTTGATGAAAATGAAGGCGTCTATTCAGGAATAATAGATTTGGGAATTGGACGGATACCTGCAAATACCCTTATTGGCGCTCAGGATGTTGTCGATAAAATAAAAAACTACCGGCTACCGGTAACATTGGGAAACTGGAGAAATGTAGTGACTTTTATTGGCGACGACGGTGATTACAACACCCACATGGAACAGGCTGACCGAATGGCTAATTTTTTAAATAAAACTTACCCCTCATTTTTTACTGAAAAAATTTACTTTGATGCATATAAACAACTGGTAACTTCAGGAGGAGAAAAGTACCCTGATGTGACTGCTGCAATAAGCAATCGCGTGAAACAAGGCACCTTGGTGATGAATTATACAGGGCATGCCAATGAGAAAAATCTTGCGAATGAAGAGGTGCTGGATATGGGAATTATCGATTCGTGGATCAATTATAACCATTTGCCCATTTTTGTTACTGCAACCTGCGAATACAGCCGCTTCGATGCCAATGAAACTTCGGCAGGTGAACACATTCTTTTTAACCCGAGAGGAGGAGGTATTGGTCTCTTTTCAACAACACGTCTGGTATATTCAGGAGCCAATTATGTACTGAACAGCAAATTTTTTCAATATGTTTTCGAAAAAGATCAGCAAGGAAACAATCTTCGGATGGGCGATGTGATGCGTTTGGCAAAAGCCGCAGCCAATACCGGCCAAAATCAGTTGAATTTTACTCTACTTGCCGATCCTGCACTTAGGCTTACCTATCCGGAATTTCAGGTTAAAACCACCAGTATCAATGGAAAAAATGCAACAATACAAACAGATACCATTCGGACGCTTTCGGTAGTAAATGTTAAAGGTTTTGTTGCAGATAACAAAGGAGTAAAACTTGCTTCATTTAATGGCGAAATTATCCCGACGGTCTATGATAAAGCCATGCAGGTAAAAACTTTGGGTAATGCCGGAGCCGAACCAATGGAATATACTGTGCAGAATAATATTATCTATCGCGGATTGGCCAGTGTGAAAAACGGTGAATTTGAATTTTCCTTTTTTGTACCCAAAGATATTTCATACAAGCCCGACAAGGGAAAAATTATTTATTACGCTTACAATGAAACCAATGATGCCCAGGGATATTTCGACGGTTTTTATGTTGGCGGAACAACCAACAATGCAATTTCTGATTTGCAGGGACCAACTATTGAGTTGTTTCTGAACTCCAATTCGTTTAAGGATGGGGGGAAGGTGAGCGCAAGCTCTGTTTTGATCGCCAACATCAGGGACGCTACCGGCATCAATACTGCGGGAACCGGCATCGGGCACGATATTACCGCAGTGCTCGACGGTGATTATACAAATATCATGGTGTTGAACGATTATTTTCAGTTTAGCAAGGATAAATATACTGAAGGTACGATTGTGTTTCCACTTACTAAATTAGCTGAAGGCAATCATGTGCTGAAAATAAAAGTTTGGGATGTCTTGAATAATTCTTCGGAAAAGGAAATTCATTTTGTAGTAAAAGACGATTTCAGGATTGAAAGTGTACTTTGTTTTCCCAATCCAATGCAGGAACAAACGAGTTTTGTTTTTACCCACAACCAACCTGACGAAACTTTCGATGTTACATTAGAGGTATTTCAGACTTCAGGAACACGCGTAGATATGCTTCAGGCAACAGTAGGTTCGCAGGGAACTGAAAGCCTGCCGTTGGAATGGACTCCGGCATCGAGGATGATAAAGATGAAACAGGGCGTATATATTTACCGCATGTCGGTAAAAATGCCTGATGGAAAAGTGAGTACAGGATCGGGCAGGCTGGTTTATGTATATCGTTAAAAATGTTGCAGGCCCGGTATCTTCCAATACTATTTCAGATCACCGTCCGTTTAGGTTTTTAAGTTGAAACAAGTTGTAACTGCTCAACAAAGCTCTATATTTGCAAATTCAAAATTTTGACTGATTAAATATGAAGAAGATAAACTTATTAATGACTGTATTCCTGTTGCTTGGAATACTTGCACAGCATGCAAATGCTCAAAAAACATCGACTACCGGGGCAAACACCATCACTACCGGTGTGCCGTTTTTAACTATTGCCCCCGATTCACGAGGAGGTGCAATGGGAGATGCAGGCGTGGCAACTTCACCTGATGCCAACTCTATGCATTGGAACCCTGCAAAATATGCCTTTGTTGAAAGTGAAATGGGTGTCGCATTGTCATATACTCCCTGGTTGCGCAATTTGGTATCTGATATCAATCTGGCTTATCTGGTTGGTTACAAACGTTTGGATGATAACCAGACTTTAAGTGCTTCATTGCGTTATTTTACTTTGGGCGACATTACTTTTATGAGCGAATATGGTGATCCAACCGGACAGCAAAGCCCGAATGAATTTGCTGTTGATTTTGGATATACCCGTCTGCTTTCCGATAATTTTTCAGGAGCTGTTGCTCTTCGATACATACGTTCCGATTTAACCGGAGGACAATTGGTAAATGGTACTGAAACACATGCCGGGAATTCGTATGCTGCTGATGTGGCATTCTATTATCAAAATGAAATCAGGGTTTCCAGGAAGACATCGACAATTGCAGCCGGTATCGATATTTCAAATATTGGTGCCAAAATATCCTATACTGATGGTGAAACAAAAGACTTTATTCCAACCAACATGAAGTTGGGGGTTTCCTATAAGACGGAAATGGATAAGTACAATACAATTACATTTGCGTTTGATGCCAATAAATTGCTGGTGCCAACACCAGATACTACCAGTGTAGATATCATCACTGGTTTAGGTTCGACAAAATCCCCTATTGCCGGTATATTTACCTCTTTTACTGATGCTCCGGGCGGCATGTCCGAGGAGTTTAAAGAAATAAACTTTTCCGTTGGCGTTGAATATTGGTATAACAAACAATTTGCATTGCGTGCAGGCTATTTTTACGAAGATGTTACCAAAGGAAACCGCAAGTTCTTTACAGCAGGTGCCGGTTTGAAGATGAACGTTTTTGCCCTCGATTTCTCCTATCTTCTGCCTGTAGCTCAGAATAATCCGCTGGCGAATACCCTTAGGTTTACCTTATCGTTCGACTTTGAAGCATTTAACAAACAAAAAAAATAGGAACAGGGTTCAGGTATCAGGTTAATAACGCTCAATCTTAACCGAACAGGTCAGATTCTGAAGTTAAAAAAATGTACAGTCATGTTGACAAAAACAAAAGTGCTTAAAACAATAAACCGATTTCCCGAAGAATTTTCGATTGACGAATTGGTTGATGAAATGATCTTGCTTGAGAAAATTGAGATTGGCCTGAAACAATCGGAAAATGGACAAGTAATTTCTGATGAAGATTTAGAAAAAGAAATAGCCAGGTGGTCAGATTAAGTTGGACCATACAAGCAGTAAGTGACCTCAAGGAAATCTCTGAATAAATTTCGAAAGATTCAAAAAGGTATGCAAAATTGCATCTCGACAGAATTCGTAGTAAAGCCAGAATACTCCATACGCATCCTGATAGCGGGCGAATTGTGAAGGAAATAGGGAAAGATTCTATTCGGGAACTTATCGAAGGCAATTATAGAATCATTTATCAGAAAATCAGTCAGAATAATATCAGGATATTAACTATTCATCATTCAGCCAGAAAATTAGAAACTAACATCTGACATCAAAAATTTAAACGTAATGAATTTTCGCATAGGATACGGATATGATGTACATCGACTTGCTGAAGGTGAAACCTTGTGGCTGGGCGGTGTTTTAATTCCTCATAACAAAGGAACGGTTGCCCATTCTGATGGAGATGTGGTGATTCATGCCTTGTGCGATGCCATGCTGGGTGCAGCCAAAATGGGCGATATTGGGCGGCATTTTCCTGATACTTCTTCAGACTACAAAAACATTGACAGCAAAATTTTGTTGGCCAGAACCAATGAACTAATTGCGTCCAAAAACTACCATGTCGGGAACCTCGATGTCACAGTTGCTGCCCAACAACCCAAACTCAAACCTTTTATTCCTGAAATGGAAGAAACCATCGCCCGAATTCTGGGGATTGATATGGATGCTGTTTCAATCAAGGCTACCACCACCGAAGAACTGGGCTTTGAAGGTCGGGAAGAAGGAATTTCGGTTCATGCGGTGGTATTGTTGGAAAAGATCAAATAATTATTTCGTTATCATTCTTACAATCTCTGCCGCTTTGACAAAAATTCGGCATAGATTCAGAAAAAGGTCGGATAAATACTGTTGAAGTGGCCAAACAAAAGCTAAATAAATGGTTGAAATAATCTGGACTGTTTTATAAGGAGTAATGTTGACTTCCATGTAGATAGAATAATGAGTATATTTGTGAAAATCTAAATAAGTGAAACACAAAGAGTTTTTTAAGATCCTTGATAGAGAAGGGCATGACAGACTAAGAGTACGCTTAAAGATAGACAAGGGAGAATTGATTAACATTGTTGTTCAATACGAGAGTTTGATTGACAGTAAATGGACGGCAATAGTTAGATACGATATTGAACATGGTTTTTTCCATCGGGATATGATGACTCCAAAGGGAGAGAAAATCAAAACTCCTATAGATATTTCAGATTTAAACTCTGCTACAATATATGCAGAGCAAGACATTAAGGATAAATGGGAGCATTACAAACAGCGATATTTAAAAGGATTGAAAAAATGACAAATAAAGAAACAGTGAACAGAAATATTGGATTGACTTTCGATTTGATACGTAAAATCATTAAAAATCCTGATTTGGCAGACAAAATACCTGACAATAGTGTAATTGAATTTGTAGAAAAGGATTTTGAAGTCAGGAAAAAAAGCTATGCAAAAAACAGCAAATTGATTAACGTAAAAAATGAGATTGAAATATCTTAACGGAGGGTTGTATGAAAAAAACACTGGTAATCGGGGCAAGCGAAAATCCTGAACGTTATTCGAATAAAGCTATCCGGGCTTTGTTGGCGCACAATCATGAAGTGCTAGCTTTGGGATTGAAAAAAGGTTCTGTTGATGGCGTTTCATTTCATACTGAAAAAGAACAGTTTGAGAATATCGATACGGTCACATTGTATGTCGGTCCACAGAATCAGCCTGAATATTATTCTTATATCATTGGCTTAAAACCACGGAGGGTGATATTTAATCCCGGCACCGAAAATCCTGAATTTATTGCAAAGCTTAAAGCCGCCGGTATATATCCTGAAATTGCCTGCACCTTGGTTTTATTGGCTACCGGACAATACAACTGATGAAATCGATTCAATCTATTGAGGAATTTGCCGATGTGTTGGCTGAAAATGAATCCGTTTTAGCCTATTTCTCCACCGAATCTTGTTCCGTCTGCAAAGTTTTGAAGCCCAAAGTATCGGAAATGATCGCCCGTTCATTTCCAATGATGAAGATGGTTTTTATTGAATCGGATAAACTGCCTGAATTGGCTGCCCAACGCCGTGTTTTTACTGCTCCCACTGTTGTTGTTTTCTTTGATGGTCGCGAAACAATTCGCAAAAGCCGTGCATTTGGAATCGATGAATTAAAAACTGAAATCCAACGGCCTTATTCAATGCTTTTTGAAGCCCCCTAAATACCACAAGGGGACTTGTTTCCTCCGAGGGTCTGAATTTCAATAAAAAGGTAATATGAATTCAGCCATAGGATTAGTGACGCCACTTCAAACATCCAACGATTCACTTTCGAATCGAAAATTTGGGGCAAAAAGGTGCAACATTCCGGTTCGGAGGTACAACGTTTCGGTTCGGAACCCGGATGTTTCGTGTTTGAAGTGGGGAGGGGGTACTTCTGAGGTCGAAGTTTCCTGTTCGGAACCCGAGCGTTCGGGTTAAAACATGGAACGTTCGGGCTTGGAAGTCCAACATTCCATGTTTGAAGTGGAGGGGGGTACTTCCTAAGTGGGGTCTGTACTTCAAAAATTGATTCAGGAACTGGTTTTTGACCTAATCCCCCAAGGATGGGTTGGGGATGAGGCTTCTAAACAACCCGTCAATTAATTTCTCATCCGTTAAATTTGGCAACGTAACAATCAGGTTCGGATTTTCCTGCATCGCACGTTTAATGGCAAACATGGCTGGTTCGTTGCGTGCCCAGCTGCGGCGTGCAATACCGTTGTTGACATCCCAGTGAAGCATTTGTTTGATCCGACGGTCAGCATCTTCAGAACCATCGATCGTCATGCCGAATCCACCGTTGATTACTTCGCCCCAGCCAACACCACCTCCATTGTGAACCGAAACCCAGGTTGCGCCACGAAACGAATCACCAATTACATTCTGAATGGCCATGTCGGCGGTAAAAGCTGATCCGTCGTAAATATTGGAAGTTTCCCTGAAGGGCGAATCCGTTCCGGAAACGTCGTGGTGATCGCGTCCCAAAACGATCGGTGCGCTTATAATTCCATCACGGACTGCTTTATTGAATGCTTCCGCAATTTTGGTGCGTCCTTCACAATCGGCGTAAAGTATGCGTGCCTGAGAGCCAACAACCAGTTTGTTTTTTCCTGCTTCAGCTATCCAGTGAATGTTATCCTGCAACTGGGTTTTTATTTCTGAAGGTGCTTGTTTGGCTATTTCTTGTAAAATCTGAAGTGCAATTTCGTCGGTTTTCTGAAGATCAGCCGGATTGCAGGAGCAGCAAACCCAGCGGAAAGGCCCGAATCCGTAATCGAAAAACAAAGGTCCCATAATATCCTGAACATACGAAGGGTAAGTAAAACTTCCATCTTCCCTGACTATTTCGGCTCCTGCACGTTTGGCTTCGAGTAAAAAGGCATTCCCGTAATCCCAGAAATACATTCCTTTTGCTGAAAGCCGATTGATTGCATTCACTTGCCGGCAAAGGCTTTCGTAAACTTTCTCCTGAAAAAGGGTTGGGTTTTCGGCCATCATCCGGTTCGATTCTTCTAATGTCAGTCCGGCCGGGTAATAGCCTCCGGCAAACGGATTGTGCAACGAGGTCTGGTCAGTTCCCATATCGACCGAGATGTTTTCCTCAGCTAATTTTTCCCAAAGATCGACCACATTGCCTTGGTAGGCGAGCGAAATAGCTTCTTTATTCCGGCTTGCAATCATCATCCTGACAATTAATTTATTAAGATCTTCAAAAACTTCATCCACCCAGCCTTGTTGATGGCGAACCGCAACCACTTTCGGATTTATTTCAGCAATAACAGCTACGATGCCTGCAATAACCGCGGCCTTGGGTTGGGCTCCCGACATGCCTCCAAGTCCTGATGAAACGAAAATTTTCGCTGCAATCTGTCCGTCTCCATTCATGCGGGCAGCATTCAAAAGGGTAATGGTGGTTCCGTGTACAATTCCCTGCGGCCCGATGTACATAAACGAACCTGCTGTCATCTGTCCGTATTGCGAAACACCCAAAGCATTCATTCGTTCATAATCGTCGCGGCCTGAATAATTCGGAATTACCATTCCATTGGTTACCACTACCCGCGGAGCATCTTTGTGCGAGGGGAAAAGTCCCATCGGATGTCCGGAGTACATCACGAGCGTCTGTTCATCGGTCATTTCGGAAAGATATTTCATGCACAGCCGATATTGCGCCCAGTTCTGAAAGACAGCGCCATTTCCTCCGTAAGTGATCAGTTCGTGCGGATGTTGGGCAACGGCATGGTCCAGATTATTCTGAATCATCATCATGATGGAGGCCGCTTGTATTGATTTATGAGGATAATCATCCAGCGGACGAGCTTTCATTTCGTATTCAGGACGAAGCCGGTGCATGTAAATGCGACCGTATTGCTTTAATTCTTCCAGAAATTCGGGTGCCAATGTGGCATGATGTTCTGGTTTAAAATACCTGAGCGCATTTTGAACGGCCAGCTTTTTCTCAGGTTTGCTAAGTATATCCTTACGCTTAGGAGCGTGATTAACAGAAAGATTGAAGGATTTTTCCCCGGGCAAAATGTTCGGAATCCCTTCCCTTATGGCTATTTTAAATTCGGGTGTATTCATAATCGTTTAATTGTGGTTCACCATTTGAAGAAGTGAGTATAACGGCAAAATTGCGACATTCCCCGATAATTTGGTGTAGCTTGGCAGCAGTTTTGCAACATTTGTCAAACTTATATTTATCATTGATTGTTTCGATTTAGTATTGTAAGATTATAAATTAAAAAGTAAATAAAATGAAAAAGACGTGGATTATTCTGGCTGTTATTGCCGTTATGCTATTGATTGCTTATTCGTCGGTGAAGAGCTCATACAACAACATGGTGACCATGCAGGAAGGAGTGACCGCTCAGTGGTCGCAGGTTGAAAACGTTTATCAGCGCCGTTCTGATTTGATTCCCAATTTAGTGAGCACCGTAAAAGGATATGCAGATTTTGAAAAGGAAACCTTGACTCAGGTGATTGAAGCCCGTGCCAAAGCTACTTCAGTGAATATTAATCCTGATAAATTAGATGCACAGTCGCTTCAAAATTTTCAGAATGCACAGTCGGGTTTGTCTTCTGCTTTGAGCAAACTGATGGTGGTAGTTGAAAAATATCCTGAACTGAAAGCGAATCAGGGATTTTTGGATTTGCAGGCCCAGTTGGAAGGAACTGAAAACAGGATCACAGTTGAACGTATGAAATTCAATGAAACTGCCCAGGCATACAATACCTTTATCCGTCAGTTCCCTAAGAATATTTTCGCCGGAATGTTCGGATTCGAAAAGAAAGCCTATTTCGAAGCTGAAAAGGGAGCCGACAAAGCGCCAAAAGTTGAATTTTAAACAGGAAACAATGTCAGTCGAAAATTTTTTCAGTAAAGAAGAAAAGAAGCAGATTACAGATGCCATTGCTGAAGCTGAATTGAATACCTCAGGAGAAATAAAGTTACACGTTGAAGGCTATTGCAAAATAGATGTATTAGATCGTGCTGCTTATGTTTTTGAAAAACTGGAGATTCATAAAACGGCTCAACGGAATGGCGTTTTGTTTTATCTGGCTGTACACGATCATAAATTCGCTATTCTGGGCGATGCCGGGATTAATCAGTTGGTTCCTGCCGATTTCTGGGACCAAATAAAGGAAACCATGCTTGAGTACTTTAAAGAGGATAGATTTACCGACGGACTATCAAAAGGAATCCTGATGGCAGGCGAGCAATTAAAAGCCAATTTCCCTTATCAGAAAGAAGATATAAACGAACTGTCGGATGAGATTTCCTTCAATAAAAACTTATAATCATGAAGCAATTGTTACTGACGATATTTCTTTCCATTTTTATTTTTTCGGTTTATGCTCAGGAAATTCCTGATCGTCCCAATCCACCGAGGTTGGTTAACGATCTGGCTAATGTACTGACGAATCAGGAGGAACGGCAACTGGAATCGGAACTCGTTCAATTTTCTCGGTCAACCACTACTCAGATTACCATTGTGACAGTTCCAAGTCTGAATGGTACCGAAAAATCTGATTTCGCATTCAAATTGGGTGAGAAATGGGGAGTTGGAAGTAAGGATAAAAACAACGGCATTGTGATTATTTTTAAACCGAAGATCGGCAATGAAAGGGGTGAAGTTTTTGTCGCCGTTGGCTATGGCCTTGAAGGGATTATCCCGGATGCGGTGGCCAACCGGTTGGTGGTGAATAATGAAATGATTCCACGGTTTAAGGAAAATGATATTTACGGTGGATTGCAGGCCGGAACAAAAGTTTTAATGAGCCTGGCTGCTCAGGAATATACCGCTCAGGAATACCAGCAACAAGCTGAAAAGAAGTCTAAAGGTGGTGGCGGTTTCTTCATTGTCATAATGGTCATCATCATTTTGGTTTCCCTTTTCAAAGGAGGTCGCGGTCGTCATTATAACGGGGGCAGCAGTTTGCCTTTCTGGGTCGCAATGGGTTTGATGGGAAGTAGCAGAGGAAGTGGTTCCTACGGTGGATTTTCAGGAGGAGGCGGCGGCTTTGGTGGAGGCGGTGGCGGAGGTTTTGGCGGCTTCGGCGGCGGAAGCTTCGGCGGTGGTGGCGCCGGCGGAAGCTGGTAAGCTTCGACAAGCTCAGCTACCGTTAGAAGCCAGTAAAATTTAATTGTGTTGATCAATTCCGATTTGTGAACGGATAGATTTATTCCTGATAACCTCAAAGAGCATATTTGTGTTTTTTGAGGTTATTTCTTTTACAGGATGGTTTAAATGATAGCATAAAGCCGCCCATTTAAGGTTAATGCGTTTAAATCCGGCATGCATCATGCGCATGGCAATATCCGAATCTTCGCGCCCCCAGCTGGTATATCTCTCATCAAAACCGTTTATTTTTATCAGGTCTTCCTTCCAGAAAGCCAAATGGCAACCTCTCAGGCGTTTATAAGTGTAATTCGGGCCGGTAATAATTTTGTGCAGAAAAGGAATCCGGATGGTATTCAACCTTGACTGAAGATCGCTTTCCCAGAATGAAATATGGTTTCGGTGGTTCCCCATAATGGCAGCCGTTTTGTTCGGACCAAGCCGGACTCTTGTTCCGCAATAGAAACAACTTCGTTCTGCATAATTCCGATGATCGGTGATGAACCTTGGGTGAAGAATGAGGTCGTCGTCAATAAAAATCAGGTAATCGCCGGTGCTTTTTAACAGCCCGTTATTCCTGCTTCGTGACAGCCGATAACCATCATCTTCCTGTCTGACATGAATAAACGGAACTTTGAACCGGGTTTTGAATTGTTCGATCAACTGAGCCGTCTCTTCTCCTGAACCATCGTCGGCCACAATTATTTCATCCGGAAATTCCTTTAGTTCGGTGATGCTAAGCAAACATTGGAACAGGTATTCAGGCTTATTGTAAGTGGCAATTATCAGGCTTATCTTCATTTTTCAGGAGCTGGTAGTTTTGTTTCGCTGAACAGGAAAAGGCTGTAAAAGAATATAAAGAAGCTGATCCCCATGTGTGCTTCAAGATTCGAATCAGAAAAGTTGGCAATACCCATAATCAACAGCAGCATTACCGCAGGATAAAAACGATGTTTGTTTGTCAGGAACAATGGATATATCCATGCAAACATAATCCATAGAAATCCCGGAATTCCGAATTTTACCAGGTAGTTCAAATATTGATTGTGCGAACTGCCATACTGCACGGGTTCAAGCTGTGATTTATTTTTCTGATAGGCATCAACAAAAGCTTGCTTCCAGTTTCCGGTTCCAACGCCAAAAAAAGGATGTTCACGGATGATGGTGAATGCAGCTTTTTCAAATTCTATCCGTTTGGCCAGCGATTTCAGGTTCGGATCGCCGGTTTTGAAATAGACGTCCAATTCCCAAATTGTTTGATAAATGCGGGGATAGAGCGATAAAAATCGTTGTGTGTAAATATAGTTGGCAATTCCTTTTTCCACAAAATCAATGTCTTCAGGAAGTAGTTTTGACATTCCGGCTGAATCTTTAGTCAGGCCTTTTGAAGTAAGGTAGCGTACCAGGGTTACAGAAACCGGAAATCCGTTCTGGTCAATTTGGTTGTAAGCCAGCACTGATCGTTGTTCCCAACTTTGTTTCAGTTCTTCCTCGCATACGAAGAGACCTACAAAATGACCATTTTCAATTAATTTGTTATCGATATCGTGTTGGTATGGATGCCCGCTTTGAGTTTTTTCCGGCAATTTGCCTAAGTCAATAGTTTCTGTTTCATAAAACCGATGAACGCACCATCCGAGATAGGAAAATCCTCCCAGAATCATAAGTGGTAATACGATCCATGCAATTATTCTCCATTTGCGAATTTTTATTTTCCGGACAATAAAAAAGAGATGGATGACGAGAAGGAAAGCAAAGGTTGCCAGTCCTGTGAGAGATTTCAAAATAAACAAGAATAGAATCAGGAACAGAATGTCCGCAATCAGAAGATATCGTAAATTTTTACGTATAGAATGGTTAATGGATAGTTCGTAAATAAGGATCGAAATGCCGAGAAGCAGCTGAAAACTAAAGCCAATGTGCGAGACGAACAAGATTTCCCAAATATCGTTTATGTCGAATTGGTTTCTGAAAATCAGTCGGACAAGAGCTATTAGTGAGGCAAGATTCAGCGCTGCCAAAAATGAATATAAAATTTTCCGAAACAGCTTAATTTCGATACGCGGACCGATCGAAATACTAAGGGGAACGATCAGGATAAAAGCAGTTTTTTGCAGTTCGTATAAGGCCAGCGATTGGTCACGTGTAAAAAAGGCCCCGACAACGTAAACAAAAAAGATTGATATAAGGAGTAATGCAGCAGGTTGGCTTTTAAGTTTCTCCCATTTTTCATGAAAATGTCCGGTAAGCAAACTACTTAGAAAGAGGAGAATTGAACTTAAGCTGATCATAAATTCTGAAAAAGGCAGCGATACAGCAAACAGGAAAACTGAAGCGTAATAGAATAGATTTTTCCAGGGGTAGTTTATATCCATTTTCAACGACATGACAGAAAACCAAAATAAATAAAAAAAGCCGACATGTAGCCGACTTTTTCTCGTATTTTAATAATGTTTATTCAACTGTTTCGATTTGATCGAGAATGTCTTTGTCAACCAGGATACGGCCGCAGTATTCGCAAACGATTACTTTTTTGCGCGATGCGATATCCATCTGTCGCTGTGGCGGAATTTTGTTGAAACAACCACCGCAAGCATCACGTTGAACGGTTACAACAGCCAGCCCGTTGCGTGCATTTTTACGGATGCGTTTGAAAGCGGTCAGCAAACGTGCTTCAATATTGCTTTCAATTTTTTCAGATTTGGCTTTTAATCTTTCTTCTTCAATCTGGGTTTCTGCTGTAATTTCTTCCAGTTCGCGTTGTTTGCGGTCCAAATCTTCAAGACGTTCTTTTAAAAGCCCTGCTGAAGAACCAATAGATTCTTTTTTGCTGTTAAGCTCGATGGTGAATTCACGAATACGTTTCTCCGATAATTCCATTTCAAGCTTCTGAAATTCCATTTCTTTGCTTAAAGAGTCGAATTCGCGGTTGTTGCGAACATTGTTTTGCTGTTCGGTGTATTTTGCGATTAGCAATTCTGATTCTTTTATGGCAGCTTTTTTATTGTGAACAGCTGTTTCCAGATCTTTAATGTCATCTTCGTAATTGCTTACGCGGGTTTTTAAACCGGTGATTTCATCTTCCAAATCCTGCACTTCCAAAGGCAATTCGCCACGGAGGGTTTTGAATTTGTCGATATCAGAAACAACATTTTGCAGTTCGTAAAGCGCTCTAAGCTTTGAACTGATTGGCACACTTTTATTTTCGTCTCTAACGTAGGTGTTCATACTTATAATTGTTTAACTTTTTAAATCAGATAATTTACAGGGTTTGTGCTTATTTCCGATAAATGGACTGCAAATTTAGGGAATTTTTTTGTAAGTAATTCATAAAAAACTTCTTTAGTGAATTGTTCACTTTCGTAATGACCGATATCAGCAATTATTATTTGTTGTTCGGCGTCAAAAAACTGGTGGTATTTAAAATCTCCTGAAATAAAAATATCTGCATTCTGTGCGATGGCCTTATTCAGGAAACTACTTCCTGAACCACCGCAAACCGCCACTTTCCGGATGGGTTTCCCCAATAATTGCGTGTGTTTTATTACCTGACAGTTGAATTTTTCTTTCAGGTTTTGGAGAAATTTCAATTCCCCCATTGGTTTAGCAAGTTCTCCGATCATTCCCGTTCCTCCTTGTGTGAAATCATTGTCGAGCGGATAAATATCGTAGGCAACTTCCTCGTAAGGATGAGACTTCTGAAGTGCTTGAATGACTTTATGTTGAATGTGTTTTGGAAAAATTGTTTCAATGCGCGTTTCTTCCTCAAAATGAAGCTGATTTCTTTCTCCGACATAAGGATTGGTTTGGTCATTTCCTTTAAAACTACCTGAACCATTTTGGTTGAAACTGCATGAATCGTAATTTCCGATATTCCCGGCCCCTGCTTCAAACAATGCTTTCCTGACTTTTTCAGCATCTGCAACAGGAACAAAGGTTACCAGTTTTTTAAGGAAGTTCTGCATTGGGATCAGCATCCGGCAATTCTGCAACTGAAGTTTCTCGCAAATCTTGCTGTTCACACCTCCGAAAACTCCGTCTATATTTGTGTGGGCTGCGTAAATAGCAATATCATTCTTGATAGCTTTGGTTACGCAGCGTTCAATATAATTTTTCCCGTTCAGCTTTTTTAATCCGCTAAAAATGATCGGATGATGGGAAATAATCAGGTTCAGATTTTTTCGGATCGCTTCATCCAGAATATCTTCGGTAATATCCAGCGTAATCAATATTCCTGAAATTTCATCCTCCGGGTTGCCGATAATCAGCCCTGAATTATCATACGATTCCTGAAATGAAAGCGGGGCAATGGATTCGAGATATTGAGTGATTTCCTTTATAGTCATTTATAACTCTTCTTTAATATCAATTAACTGTTGCCTGACTTCCTGTAACCTGCTGACTATTTCGTAATTCTGAAGCGTGTCTTCTTTGTTTTCTTTCAGTTTTTTCTGAGCTCCCTTGATGGTCATTCCCCTTTCTTTGAGCAGGTGATATATGATTTTCAGGTTTTCGATGTCTTCTTTTGTAAACATGCGGTTGCCTTTATTATTCTTGTGCGGCTTCAGTATGTCAAACTCATTTTCCCAGAAACGAATATTTGAAGTGTTTACTCCAAACAAATCAGCAACTTCACCGATAGAATAAAAAACTTTCTCAATTTTTGGCTTTTTGTATGGCACAGCGTTTATTTTTAATCGAAAGTTTGACCAATATTAGATGATATGGTAACCATTTTTTCGTATTCCTGGGCATTTAAATCCTTGAAATAATAGTATTGCGGATTGACCGGAGTACCGTTTTTGTGTACTTCGTAATGAACATGAGGCCCGGTTGATGTTCCTGAATTACCAACAAATCCGATAACATTTCCACGTTTTACCTGATCTCCGATTTTAACAGTGAATCCGCTCATGTGACCATACAATGTTTGATAACCAAAGCCGTGATCTAACACAATAAATTTACCATAGCCACCACCAATGGATTGAACATCTTTTACCACACCATCACCGGTTGCATATACTTTTGTGCCAATTGATGCAGTAAAGTCCATTCCATAATGGAACTGGTTGATTTTATAAATCGGATGAAATCGGTATCCCCATCCTGAAGCAGTGCTTTTCAGCGACTTGTTTGAAATGGGCATAATGGCCGGCATGCTTGAAATGAGTTTCTCTTTGTTTAACGCCAATTGTAAAACCTCGTCGTAAGATTTTGCCTGAATATAAGCCTGTTTAGAAAGGATATCAAGTTTCATCGCAGTTTTGATTACCAGTTCTGAATTATCAAAAGATTCGAGCTGAGAATACCTGTTTACACCACCAAATCCGGCTTTACGGATGGTCGATGGAATCGGATCACTTTCGAAGATAACCCGGTATAAATTGTTATCGCGCTGCTCAATTTCGTCGAGTGTTTTTTCGACATTACCCAAGTCCTTATATAGTAATTGATACTGAGTCAGAAGACGTTCGTTTTCCTTGTGCAGCGTACGCATTCTGGGCGATTCGTAAAATTGAAGAATTCCTACTGCAACCAATACAGCAGTAACCAGAGTAGTTGAAAATAAGGCCAGGAACCGCTTTATTTTCGTTTTTAGACTTATTACGATCTTATCGTAGCTAAGTGTGTGAGCATTAAATCTGTACTTGACTTTCGCCATTAAACAGGGTTTATGGAATTCATTTTTCGAGCAGAAACAAATTTAAGTAATTAATCTAACTTTGCAAGATTTTGAAAATTCCGGTTTACAGGCAGCAAAGCTACTGTTTTCATTGAAAATAAATAACATGCTTCAGTTTGACAGGATTTTTTAACAAATTTTATAGGAATCAAATTATTTAAAGATTAGCAGAAATGGACTCGAAGGAGATAAGAAAGGCATTTTTAGATTTTTTTGCCGGCAAGGAACATCAGATTGTGAACTCGGCTCCGATGGTTGTAAAAAACGATCCGACATTGATGTTTACCAATGCAGGGATGAACCAATTCAAGGATATTTTTCTGGGCAATCAGCCTGCAAATAGTTTACGTGTGGCCGATACTCAAAAATGTTTGAGGGTATCAGGAAAGCACAACGATTTGGAAGAAGTAGGTCATGATACCTATCACCATACCATGTTCGAAATGTTGGGCAACTGGTCGTTTGGTGATTATTTCAAGGAAGATGCCATCAATTGGGCCTGGGAATTATTGCACGATGTACTTAAAATTCCGGCTGACCGAATGTATGCTTCCGTTTTTGAAGGAAGTGCCGATGATAAACTGGAACGCGACAATGAGGCTTTCAATTTATGGAGAAAATATTTGCCTGCTGACCGGATTATAAACGGAAGCAAAAAAGACAACTTCTGGGAAATGGGAGATACCGGCCCTTGTGGCCCATGTTCTGAAATACATGTTGATTTACGTGATGACGATGAACGTGCAAAAAGTCCCGGGCAAGATCATGTAAACAAAGACAATCCGTTGGTAATCGAAATCTGGAACCTTGTTTTTATTCAGTTTAACCGTAAGGCCGACGGAAGGCTCGAAGAACTTCCGGACAAACATGTTGATACTGGCATGGGTTTCGAACGTTTGTGCATGGTGGTGCAAAACAAAAAATCGAACTACGATACCGATGTTTTTCAGACAACTATTGAAAAAATTGCCAGCCTCAGCAACAAAAAATACGGTGAAAACCTTCAGGCAGATATTGCGATGCGTGTTATTGCGGATCATTTGCGTGCTATTTCATTCTCAATTGCTGACGGACAACTGCCCTCGAACAACAAAGCCGGATATGTTATTCGCCGCATCTTGCGTCGTGCTGTCCGATACGGTTATACTTTCCTTGGATTCAAGGAACCATTTATTTATAAATTGGTTGAAGTGCTCAAAGCCCAAATGGGCGATGCTTTTCCGGAATTGGTGTCTCAACAGGGTTTAATTGAAAATGTAATCAGGGAAGAGGAAGAATCGTTCCTACGGACACTTGAAACGGGTATTCGATTGTTGGATGAGTTGGTTGCCAAAGCAAAAATAGAAGGTAAGACTGAAATTGGCGGTGAGGCTGCTTTTACACTCTATGATACTTTCGGTTTTCCATTTGATTTGACCAGCCTGATCCTTCGGGAAAAAGGTTATTCGGTTGATGAAGCAGGGTTCAATGTTGAAATGGAAAAACAAAAAAGCCGTTCGCGCAATGCTGCCGCTCAGGAAACAGATGATTGGGTAGAATTGAAAAAGATTGAACAGGTTGAGTTTGTTGGTTACGATCAACTCGAAGCTGAAGTTTCGATCTCACGTTACCGCAAGGTGACTCAAAAAAACAAGGAATTCTATCATCTGGTATTTGATAAGACACCATTTTACGGCGAATCCGGAGGTCAAGCCGGTGATAACGGATATATCATGGCTGATGGATGCAGAACCAGGATTCTGGATACGCAAAAAGAGAACAATCTTACCATTCACATAGCGAATAAGCTTCCCGACAATCCATCTGCTGTTTTCAATGCAGTGGTTGATAGTCCAAAACGGAAGCTTACAATGAACAATCATACTGCAACACACCTGCTCGACCAGGCTTTGCGTGAAGTGCTGGGAACACATGTGGAGCAAAAGGGATCGCTGGTAAATAGTGAATACCTGCGTTTTGACTTTTCTCATTTTCAGAAAGTGACCAAAGAAGAACTGGATAAAATTCAGACTCGCGTTAATGAATTGATTCGCGAAAACCTTGTACTCGAAGAAAATCGCTCAGTTGCTTTTGATGAAGCCAAAGAACTGGGAGCAATTGCACTTTTCGGTGAAAAATACGGTGACTTTGTTCGTGTGATCAAATTTGGCGATTCAGTTGAATTGTGTGGAGGAACACATGTTCCGGCTACCGGACAAATTGGTTCGTTTATTATTACTTCCGAAAGTGCTATTTCAGCCGGAGTTCGTCGTATGGAAGCAATCACTGCTGACCGGGCAGAAGAATTTGTGAAAAAACATTTGGATGAATTAACTGAAGTGAAAGGTTTACTCAACAATACCCAAAACCTGAAAAAATCGGTGGAAGATGTGTTGGCACAGAATAGCCAGCTACAAAAGCAAATTGAAGAATTCGAACGCAAAGCAGCTTCAGGAATTAAAAAGGAACTGAAGGATAAAATTCAGGTAATCAATGGGGTGAATGTAATTGCTGAAGTGATTCAGCTTGATTCTGCACAAGCAGTGAAGGATCTGGCATTCCAGTTAAAAGGCGAAGTTGACAATCTGTTCCTTGCGCTGGGTTCAGCCATTGGCGGAAAACCTTCGATTACCATCATGATTGCAGAAAATTTGGTGGCTGAAAAAGGGTTGAATGCCGGAACCATCATACGGGAAGCAGCCAGGGAAATGCAGGGCGGCGGCGGCGGACAAGCTTTCTATGCAACCGCTGGTGGTAAAGACCTTTCGGGACTATCTGCTGCTGTTGAAAAAGCTAAATCGTTTGTGAAATAGCGTATTCATGAGAGCTGTCAAGTTTTGAAAACCTGATAGGTATGATAATAATCTAAAAGGGGATTTCGTCGGTAAGCCGTTAGAAATCCTCTTTTTTTTACTATATTTCTACCCATATTTTTTACGATTAAAATTTTGGATTGCATACTAAACCAACAAAAATGAATCTAAAGAAAATTCTATTCTTCCAATTTGCTCTATTGCTTTGTTTCACCGGATGGTCTCAAACTAACGATCCGAATGAACCTGTTGCTGATCTATTTAAATTTTGTTCTGAAAAAAAAGGTTTTAATCTGCTTGGAAAATTTGATGTTTCATGGAGCAACAATGGATTTCCTGAATCAGAGTTCAGCATGATTCATAATCTGGGATTTAATTTTGTCAGGCTTCCTTTGGATTACAGAACTTATACACAATCAGGAAACTGGGACAACTTTGTTGAAGCAGAGGTGGTTAAGATTGATAAAGCGATACAGTATGGAATTAAATATGGAGTACATATTTGTATTAATTTACACCGCGCCCCGGGTTATTGTGTCAATTCGGCCACACTCCCGGTCAACCAGCAACTAAATCTCTGGGCTGATGTTGATGCCCAAAAAGCATTTGTAAAACACTGGGCGTTCTTTGCCAACAGATATAAAGCCATTGCACCTGACAAGCTGAGTTTCAATCTCGTGAATGAGCCCAGCAATGTTACTGAACCTGTTTATGTATCGGTTATGAAAATGGCTATTGAGGCTATTCACAATATTAGCCCTAACCGAATTGTGTTCGTTGATGGAATGGATTATGGCCGAACTATTATTACTGCACTTAAGGATGAACCTAATGTCGCTCAGGCGATACATTGTTACGATCCGTTTGGTCTGACCCATTATAAAGCAGAATGGGTTAACGGATCAATGGACTTGCCGGTTCCCACATGGCCCATGCTGTGGATATCAGACTACCTTTATGGTCCATGGAAACCAGATTTTAAAAGCACGCTTGGTATTCAGGGAAGTTTTCCGGCAGGTACAGAGATAATTGTAAATGTCAGGCAAGTTTCCTCTGAATCAACACTTACTTTAAAAGCAGGAACCAAAATTATTCTAAACAAAAAGTTTGTTTCAAGTGCAGATCCGGGTTCTGATTTTACAAAAGTCATTAAGACAGAATGGGGCTACCAGAATATTTCAAACAAAGACTTTTCAGCAACACTAACCGAATCCTCAACAAAAATCACTTTTGAGAATTCGGCTGGCGATTGGATGACACTCAATTCAATTTCAATAAAACAGGGCAATATCCTCACAAAGTACACTTTGTCGGACGACTCATGGGGACGAAAGCAATCAACTTACAAGATTGACGAAACAGGAAATATCAAAACTCTTGATGGCAATGATTTACTACCATTTGAACTTTACCGGAATGATGTCACCATTGCTCAAATAAATCATATTCCTTTTATGGTACAAGAGTTTGGAGTATATAATAAAACTCCCCATCAGGTTGCTATTGGTTTTCTCACTGATTTGTGTAAATTTTTCGATGACAACAAAATTGGTTGGTCGCTGTGGAATTTTAATGGTGGCTTTGGTATCATTAACAGTGACCGGGCTGATTGTCAATATGAGGCCTTCCAAGGTTATAAGCTTGATCGTGAAATGCTCAATGCTTTGACTAAAAGTGGAGCCACGTTTTCTGAAACAGAAGAATTACTTCATCCATCAATGCTTTTTCCATCTCCGGCAAAAGATATACTTTACTTGTCTTCAAAGGAATTTGATGGGAAAATTGGTATTGTAATCAGTGATATTACCGGACGAATAGTAAAGAATTTCAATGTTGAAACATCGGGATCCGAAATAATCAGGTTGGACATATCAGGTCTGAAATCAAATATGTACGTATTATCAGCATCAAATAATAGAAAAGTATTTACAAAAAAAATTATAATTAGCCGTTAATCAATTTATTCGATGGATGAAGTTAAAGATGTTAAAATAACAAAAGTTAGCATTGGAAAACGGATTTTCCGAATTCTCTGGAAAACCGCAGCATGGTTCTTTGGGTTGTCCTTGTTTTTGGTGGTTTTCTTCCGGTTCATTCCTTTGCCGGTTACGCCATTGATGCTTATCCGCTGCGGTGAGCAGCTATTCGATGGAAAACCACTTCGCCTGAAACACGATTGGGTATCAATTGACAAAATTTCCAAAAACCTTCCATTGGCGGTCGTTTGCAGCGAAGACCAGAATTTTATGAATCACTCCGGATTCGACATGGAAGCCATTGAACGATCGATTGATGCTTCAAAAAAAGGAAACAGGCGACTTCGTGGTGCAAGCACTATTTCACAACAGACCGCTAAAAACGTCTTTCTTTGGCCAGGCAGAAGCTGGATCAGAAAAGGATTTGAGGTATATTTTACTGTGCTGATCGAATTTGTATGGAGCAAGGAACGCATCATGGAAGTCTATCTGAACAGCATCGAGATGGGGAATGGAATATACGGTGCCGAAGCTGCTGCCAGGTTTTACTGGAATACAAATGCCCAAAATCTTTCCCGAACACAGGCAGCAACCATTGCCGCCATCCTGCCCAATCCGCGTAAATACAGCGCCAATCCTCCCGGTCCGTATGTGCAGGAACGCATCGGATGGATCGTCGGTCAAATGAACGAATGGGGATCGCTGAAGTTTAAATAATGGACGGATTGGAGCTTTGGAAAAATTTCCGAAGGTTTCTTCATGCCTGATTCCAAACGACTTGACTAAATATATAAGATTTGGTTTTAGCCCATATTCTGCAATAAAATTGAGAATTACCCTCCCACTATCAACCCAACCAACCTTTTTGTTGTTCTATATTAATTCCGTTTCGTCACGGACATTTTTTTTATGCATATATCAAAAAAATAAATTTTAACGTTACTATTTAAATCGATTCTAAATAAAACAAACTTCCGATGAAGAAATTTCTGAACTTCCTGGTCTCGTTCCCTTTTATGGGCTTTTTATTGTTGATTCTGGCTTTCTCGATGGCAATTGCCACTTTTGTTGAAAGCAGTTTCGGTACCGAGGCTGCACAAGGATTAATATACAAATCATTTTGGTTTAGTCTTATCCTTTTTTTGTTGGCTATCAATCTGCTGGTCAACTTTATCAGGCACAGGATGTACCGTCGCCAACGGATTGCGGTTGGCTTGTTTCATATATCATTTATCATTATTTTGATCGGCGCTGCAATTACCCGCTACATCAGTTTTGAAGGGATGATGCACATCCGCGAAGGACAATCTTCAAATTTTATTCTTTCTTCCGAAGATTATCTGACGATTAAAAGTGGAGGTCAAACAGTCAGTAATACAGTTCTTTTTTCAGAATTTACCTACAAAGGTTTTAATGAGAAGATGACTGTTAATGGTCAAACAATCAGGATTAAATCTGTTGGATTTATCAAAAATGCGGTTCGGACAGTTGCAGAAAATCCTTCCGGTTCCGAAATGATTGATTTTGTGGTTTCAGCAGGTCAGGGAAGAGAAAATTTTGTTTTTTCGAAAAACGATAAGGTTGATTTGGGTGGATTGGTTCTTGGATATCACTTTCCGAATGCAAATATTCAGTTTTTAAGTAAAGGAGATAGCTTATACCTGGTGTCGGACCGTGCGTTCGAGATCCGTTCAATGACTGGTGGAGAAGCAATTCCTGTGAATGCACACGATACACTGGCAGTTGAACCCATGCACTTGTATGCGGTTGATAACTATATGCTTTTGGTTAAAAAATTCTATAAAAATGCTGTTATGCAGGTTGCAAAAGATGAGTCAGGAAATGCCTCTGAAGATGCAGTAGTTCTTGAAGTTTCTGACGGAGCAACCAAAAAGACTGTGAATGTGTTGGGACGACATGGATTACAAGGGGCAACTTTTTCTGAAGCAATTGGTGATGCAAAACTCGAATTTACTTATGGTTCCGAACCAATCTATCTGCCTTTTTCTTTGCAACTGACCAAATTTGAAATGGAAAAATATCCCGGATCCGAAAGTCCTGCATCATTTGCCAGCGAACTGATTCTGAAAGATCAGGAACGAAATATTACGCGCAACGAAAGGGTTTTCATGAACAATACGCTTAATTACCGTGGGTATAAATTCTTCCAGTCGTCGTATGATCAGGATGAAAAGGGAACAGTACTTTCTGTAAATGCCGACGGTTTGGGTACAGCCGTGACTTACATCGGATATTTACTTCTGGCACTTGGATTTGTTCTCGCCTTGGTAAGTAAACATTCCCATTTTCATTCACTGATCGTGAAGTTGAAAAAATATTCAACAGCCACTGTTCCGTTGGTTTTTCTTTTACTGGTAATGAATGTTGGTCAGGCTTCGGCAAATAGTACTGAAGTTGATGCCATCCCTCGAATTGATCAAACTTTGGTTAAGGATTTCTCTGAATTATGGATACAAGGCTCCGATGGCCGAATTGAACCGGTTTCGACGCTGGCTTCCGAAATACTTCGCAAAGTGAGCCGCCAATCGTTGTTTGAAGGTCGTTCGCCGGAAGAAGTAATGCTTGGATTGCATCTGTATCCCGAACTTTGGAGAAATGTTCCGCTGGTAAAGGTTTCGAACGATCAGTTAATGGGAATACTTGGGGTCACAGAAAGCCGAATACCACTTACTTCTTTTTTTGATGAAAGCGGCAATTACAAACTGATTGAACTGGTAAAGGCTGCCTACGCCAAAGCGCCCGCTTTCAGGAATATGCTCGAGAAAGAAATCATCAATGTCGATGAACGGGTAAATATCTGTTTCATGGTGGTGAACGGTGATATGTTTGCCTTGTTTCCCGGGACTTCAAAAGCTGATAAATGGCTTTATGCAGGAAGTACTCCGACCGGTTTGGTAAAAGCCGATTCATTGTTTATTAACCGTGGGTTTGAACTTCTGAAAGAATCGATCAGCGGGAAAAGTGAAATAAATGGTCGCCAGATCCTGGCAGCGATTGCAACTTATCAGGCTAAATATGGTGCCAGTTATTTGCCTACCGAAAGCCATAAAAAAATGGAGATATTCTACAATAAAATTAATCCATTCAAACGCGTTTTTCCGCTCTATTTATTGGTTGGCTTTGTATTGCTGATTGTGTTGTTTGTGAATATTTTCAGGCAAAAAACCATGGGATCAAAAATCCGGATTGCTTTTACTTCTGTGATTGGTATTGGATTTTTGATTCACACCGCAGGATTGGCAATGCGTTGGTACATTTCAGGACATGCGCCATGGAGCAATGGCTACGAATCGATGGTTTATGTGGCTTGGGCATCGATGCTTGCCGGTATGATTTTCGGACGAAAATATCCATTTGTACTTGCAACCGCTGCAATGCTTTCAGGAATTATACTGTTTGTAGCTCATCTCAATTGGATGAGTCCTGAAATAACCCATCTGGTTCCTGTATTGAATTCATACTGGCTAATGATTCATGTCGCCATTATTACTGCCAGTTATGGTTTTATTGGATTGAGTGCTTTTATTGGGCTGTTGGTGCTGGTTCTTTATAGTATCAGCAATGCTGAAAACAGCAAAAATATAAAGGGTTTTATCCTTCAACTTACTGCAATCAGCGAATTGTCTGTCACAATTGGTTTGTACATGCTGACAATCGGCACTTTCCTTGGCGGTGTTTGGGCGAACGAGAGCTGGGGGCGTTACTGGGGCTGGGACTCAAAAGAAACCTGGGCGCTGATTACTGTGGTAATCTATTCGTTTATAGCACACATGCGGATGATCCCGTCACTAAAGGGTATTTACAACTACACCATAGCTTCGGTGCTTGGTTTTTCATCGGTTCTGATGACTTATTTCGGTGTCAATTACTATTTGAGCGGATTGCATTCTTATGGGCGTGGTTCTGTCGATTCGGTACATTGGTCAGTATTTGTAATGATTGCCGTTATTGCAGGAATCATGATCATCTCCAATTTCAAGCAAAAAAATGTAGATATTGAAGATTGAAAATTAGTTTTATCTTTATTGCCGTGTGATTTAATTAACCTAACTAAATAATCATGGCAATAGAGGTAAGGAGAACTTTTGACGTTCTGGAACGAATTATTCAGGAATTCCCACGGCCAGATGCATTGGGCGGAAAGAACAGCAAGGAATGGTATGTGTACAGCACTGCCGAGTATGTAGAGAAATCGCATCAATTTGCTTTGGGACTGATGGCCTTGGGTTTGAAAAAAGGCGACAAGGTGGCCACTGTTACCACCAATCGTCCGGAATGGAATTTTGCCGATATGGGAATGTCCATGACAGGTATTGTACACGTTCCGATTTATCCGACAATTAGCGAGGAAGAGTATAGCTATATTCTGGAGCATGCTGAAATAAAAGCTCTTTTTGTGGGCGATAAAAAGTTGCTCGAAAAATTAAGTCCGATTGTTGCCCGCTTGCCTCAAATTGCTCATATTTACTCTTTTGAAGAACTCGAGGGAGTTCCTTATTTTGAAGAATTAATTCAGCTTGGCGAAAGCCGGAAGGCTGAATTGTCAGGACAACTGGAACAATTAAAAAAGGAAGTTGATCCGGATGATCTGGCAACGATCATTTATACTTCAGGTACAACAGGCGTTCCGAAAGGAGTGATGCTGACACATACCAACCTGGTATCAAATTTTCTGGAACATTCCAAAATGCATCATCTGGGCAAAGACCATCGCGTAATCAGTTTTCTTCCGCTGTGCCATGTTTACGAACGAAGTGTGAATTACCACTTTCAGTACAAGGGAATGGGTGTTTATTATGTCGGAAATCTTGGTCAAATTGTTTCGGCTATCAAAGAAATTAAACCTCACATGTTTAATTCAGTGCCTCGATTGCTTGAAAGAGTTTACGATGGTTTTATCTCGAAAGGAAATGAGCTGAAGGGCATCAAAAAACTGATTTATTTCTGGGCTATGAATCTGACCAGGCATTTTGAATACAATAAAAAGTACAATTTCTTTCTTAAAATCAGGATAAAAATTGCTGATAAACTGATCTACTCAAAATGGAGAGAGGCGCTCGGTGGAAACATTGTTTACCTGGTTTCCGGTGGGGCAGCCCTTCAGCCACGAATCGCAAGAGTGTTTGGAATGGCTGGAATGTTGAATCTGGAAGGCTATGGTCTGACTGAAACGTCACCGGTAATCGCAGTGAATAATCCCGTAACCAAAGCCATGAAAATTGGCACAGTTGGTGAAGTTTTAAGCAATGTGCAGGTGAAATTTGCTGATGATGGTGAAATACTTTGCAAGGGTCCCGGAGTGATGACAGGATACTACAAAGCGCCGGATTTAACGGCTGAGGTGATCGATGAAGAGGGCTGGTTCCATACAGGCGATATCGGAATTCTGGAAGACGGAAAATATCTGAAAATTACCGACCGGAAAAAGGAAATGTTCAAGCTTTCAGCAGGAAAATACATTGCTCCGCAAATGATTGAAAATAAACTAAAAGCATCGTTCTTAATTGAGCAGGTAATGGTAATTGGGGCTGGTGAAAAATTTGCCAGCGCACTGATTTCCCCAAACTTTGTTTATTTGCACGACTGGTGCAGCCAGCGAAAAATAGTGTTTCAGGACAATGAAGAACTGATTGAAATTCCGGAAGTGATTGTTCAACTTCATAAAGAGGTTGTGGCAATTAACAAAACACTGGGTGAACACGAGGAAATTAAACGGTTCAGGTTGGTGAGCGATGAGTGGACCCCGCAAACCGGAGAATTGTCGCCAACATTAAAACTGAAACGAAATTACGTGGCAGAGAAATACAAATCAATCATCGATGAAATTTATCTGGTTTCAAAGACTCCAAATGGCAGCAAATTCAAGCTTCCAAAAATCAATCTGAATTTCGACATCAACGAATTTATAAAGCGGTTGAAACTTTAAAGTGAGTTCCATATCCAAAATTTCAAATTCAAAGCGGGTTTTTGAAAGTCGGAATTTTGGCATTATTTGCACGAAAAGTATTATAAATATTCCATAAATAACTGGTTGCCATGAATTTGAAAAACAGACAGTTATGAATGCAACCATTATTCAGGAATCCTCGCAGCGAGCCATGTCATTGCTTGTCAATCTCCTGGGATGGGCACGTTCACAAACCGGAAAAATGAATTTTGTTCCTGATTACATCGAACTTACTTCTTTGATTAATAGTGCTATTTCGAAGCAGATTCCTGAAAATCTAACTGTCTTCTCTTTTCGTCTCCAGATTCATTCTGCACTGATTACACAGCGTGGCACCTTTTTGATCTATGTCCTCCACATAGGTACTCGACCGCATTACACAGGTAGAATTTCGGCAGTGAATCAATCCAAATGTATGGCCAAGTTCATGGATCACTTCTTTACGGATACGATCGACAAAGACTTTTTCATCCGCTTTTATTCCGTAGCGCTCATTGCTTAACCTGTAGATGGATGCGATTCCTGTGCGTCCGTTTAAAAATGCCTGCCCAAATATGTAGGTAAGAATTGGGATATAGAGATCGACGTTAAATAATCCAAGCGTTTTAACTTTATCAGAACCAAGTAGGTAGTCAATTTCAATTAATAGTCTGTTACCGTCATATTGCCTTCGGGCGCGGTCATAAAATTCACTTAAATCCAGATGGCCGTCAAGCGTTTTTACCGGAAATGAAAATTCACGTTCCACATCATTCACGATCCTTTCAAGAAGTTCCTTCTCGAAATATCCAAATGAAATTAACGTGATATTTTCCAGATTCATTCACAATCAGTTTTATGGAAATCAGGAAGCAAGCCTGATTATTTTGCAGGTTTTAAATCGTATTTCTTAATTTTATTGTAGAGTGTTACCCTGTCAACTTTCAGTGCTTTGGCTGAAACAGAAATGTTCCAGTTGTATTTGGCGAGAATTTGAGAAATGTGGTTTTTCTCAAGATCATCAAGGCTTTCAACGGTGGTATTGACGACAGATTTACCCAATGGCAAGTCTTTGAGGCTTATTTTTTTACCATTCCCAACAACAATTGCACGCTCAATCATATTCTCCAGTTCGCGTATATTTCCAGGAAACGGAAATTCTTCCAGACGTTTTAATGCTCCGGAATCGATTGTTATGAGTGGTCTGTTCATTGACGTGCAATACTTTTTAATGAAATATTCAACAAGCAGAGGAATATCTTCAATCCGTTCGCGCAATGGCGGAACATCGATATTTACAACATTTAGCCTGTAAAAAAGATCCTCACGAAAAAGTCCTTTTTCAACCATGCCTTTCAAATCTCTGTTGGTGGCACAAATTACCCTGAAATCGGAAGTGATTTCTTTGTTGCCGCCCACGCGCACAAAACTCTTCGATTCGAGCACACGAAGCAATTCAACCTGCATTTTTTGAGAAATAGTTGCAATTTCATCAAGGAAAATTGTTCCGCTGTCGGCCATCTCAAACCGACCTTTGCGATTGTAAACAGCACCGGTAAAAGCGCCTTTTTCGTGCCCGAACAGCTCGCTTTCAAGTAAGCTTTCGCTCAATGCGCCGCAATGCACACTTACCATCGGAAAAAATTTGCGTGGAGAATTGGCATGTATGGCTCTGGCAACCAACTCTTTTCCTGTTCCGCTCTCGCCGGTAATTATTACTGAAGCATTTGACTGGGCAACGCTTTCAATTTCCCTGAGCACCTGTTGCATGGCTTCACTGTTACCAATCAGATCCTCCACATTTTCCAGCGAAACCACTTTTTCTTTCAGAATTTCGTTTTCTTCAAGCAAAGAAATTTGTTTCGAAGCATTCCTTATCAGGTGAGAAAGGTCGTCGGGATCGAAAGGTTTTGTAACATAGTCGAAAGCACCGTCTTTTAGAGCCTGAACTGCTGTATCCACTGTTGCAAATGCAGTCATGATAATAACGATGGAATCTTTTCTTAAGGATTTGATTCGCTTTAACATTTCCAATCCATCCATGCCCGGCATTTTAATATCTGCCAATATGATATCAAAACTATCCGATTCAAGCATCGACAGGGCTTTCTTTGCATTTTCGGCACATTCAACTCTGTATCCGTCTTCGATAAACCAGTTGTACAATGAATCTCTAACCGATTCTTCATCGTCAACGATTAATATGGAGATTTTTTTTGCCATAATTTTTTTTGCCTTAATTCAGTAATAAAGGTAAAGTTATTGATATAGTTGTTTCTTTTCCTTGTATCGATTTTACATCTGTTTTCCCTTTGTGACTTTGAACGATACCATGAACAATGGCCAAACCCAATCCGATCCCGCTTTCCTTCTCCTTGGTTGAAAAGAAAGGTTCAAAAATGTGGGGAATGTCTTCTTCTGAAATTCCCGGTCCGTTATCAGTTATTTCTATCCTGATGTGTTTATCGTCCGGATTCAGTGTTCTGAACAGAACTTCTCCGTTTTCAGAAACAGCTTCGGATGCATTCACAAGTATGGCCACACAAACTTGCTTGATTTGGTTCGGGCTACAGAAGATCATATCTGTTTTGGCGCCAAAATCAGTTAAAAAATTAATATTTGCGACTTTCATCGGGTGAGACATCAGTTCAAAGGTTTCCAGAAGAATCTCATGTAAATGCTTCGGCTCAAAATTATTCTGATCTTTTCTTGAAAAATCCAACAAACCTTTGACAATATCACCACAACGTTTTGTTTCATTTTCAATCAGCTTTAAATGTTTCAGCATCGTTTCCTTCTTTGCCTGATCCAGTTCCTGATTGCTTAATTGTTTGTAAATAAGTTTTGTGTAAATCAGAATTCCTGACAACGGATTATTGATTTCATGTGCTACCGAAAGCGATAATTTACCCAATGAAGCGATTCTTTCAATGTTAATCAGTTCGTTTTGAGCCTGCCCCAATTCTTCTGACTTTTTCTGAACTTTATATTCCAGCTGTTGCGACCAGTTTTGAAGTTCGTTTGTTGCTGTTTGCAGATTGTCAAGCATTTCGTTAAACGCATACGAAACCATTCGCATATCTGAAAGCTGATGAGGTTTTATTTCCAGCCTGGTACTTTTATCGCCTTTGGTGACCGCTTCACTGGCCCTAATTATTGCATTTAATGGATTTTTAATTTTTTTATTGGTAAAAAAAATTAGAAATATCAAAAGCAGGAAAGTCATTAAAGCAGCCAGCAAAGTATAGTCTGTTGTAGATTTTTCAAGAGCAGAATCAAGTCCTTCAAGCGGGATTTTAATAATGAGTGAACCAAGTACTTCCTCATTCGGGCTGTGTGCATGGCATGAACTTAAATAGCATGATTTATCGTTTAAAATAGGTGATTTGATTAAAAGATGCCTGCTATTGTTCTTGTTTGGATTCATAATGCATTCGCTGTCGGCATCAATTATTCTGTATGATCTCTCTTTTGGAGAAAACATAGTAGCAAAATCCTTGTGGCAAGTTTTACAGTCAGGATCGCTGTGACTGGTTGTATCGTTTGAAATGGATGTGTAAACGAGGTTATTTTTATTGTCATACATGTTTACATCATCAATACCCGACATCGTATTTATTATATCCAGCGTTCCTTGAAGAGAGGTCCGATCATTTTCGAGCATCGAACGATATAAAGCGCCTTCAACAAGAAAGCCGATATTATTACCATTTTCGCTGATGACCGATTTCATGTACTCCTCATTTACCGATCTGAAAATAATCCCAAATGATACGAACAGAAATAATGAGGAAATAGTGATGATGAATACGACCCGGCCATAAATCGAAGACCTGAATTTTACATACCCTTTTATGATCGGGGTTCCAATATTGTTTTGAGCCGCTATTTTTTTGAACCATTTTCTCATAACAGTATCCTTAAATTGCTAACTGGATGCTAAATTAGTCTCAATATTTAAAAACAGGTTCAACTATCCTATTTTGTTTTAAAAATTACTGATAAAAAGTGTTTTGGACGAAAATTGCTGCTTAAAACAACCAAAGCGATGTTTAGCACACCGCTTTGATTATTCAAGTATAATTAATCCTTCGACCCGGAACTATTCAAATTTACGGAAACAGTTTTTATTTTTGCATAACATCTTCTTACTTAAAAAGTCTTGCTGAAAATCCTGCCATACTTCGTTTGGTAGTTCTGCAAGTGGTTGATCAATTAATTCACCTCCATCCTGTAACACCATGTTTGAAGGCAGAGGTGAATATTTCCCTATTGACTCTGCCAGAAAATCCTTGAACCTTTCCAGTTCCTGCTTTGCCCAGATGGTTGCATCTTCTGCCAGGAAATATGAATTGGTATCGGCCACCCAGCTGGAGGGTTTAACTTTGAATATCCACCCTTTCATGTAAGGATCTTCGTTCAACAATTGTGGATTGTTGGCGAGTCCAGAATTTGATTCCACAATTTCTCCTGAGATGGGGGAATAGATCTTTAGCAATTTACCTTTATGATCAATTTCTGCCAGCAAATCACCCTTTTTTATTTTTTCACCCGATTTAATAAGCTGGTTGAAATTAACTTCACCGGTGATATGCAGCAGTAAATCATCGAGGCCAACTTTCGCTATTCCCGATTTTTCCAAATGTGTCCAGCTGTGTAATCTGCTAAAGAATAATCCCTGAGGAACATTTAATGAATTGGCCGTAAGTGTGCCTAAGGACTTTTGAATCTGCTTCTTAATTTTCACTTGCCGGTTCAGTAAAATCCAGAAGGGAATGAGGATGATGAAAAATGCGATGATGGCCAAATATTCGATCCCTTTCGTTTCGAAAATGTTGTGATAAGTAAATGCGTCCATTGTTTTTATTTTTTGTGCTATCATATTTTGACAGCGGGTTTATTTTATTTTTCTTCTTTCACCCATGAAGGTGATTCCCTAAGTACCGGCATACGGTTAATTACCCATCTGAAAATCCAGATTTCAGTAAAAATAACTGCCAGTGTAACTACAATTTCCATCCATGAAGGGACATAATGTACAGCTGCATCCCACCGGAACCCAATCACCGTAACATTCAACCGGTTCATGATAACGCCCAACATTGTCAATATGGCAGCAATCTTTATCATGAAAATATTGCCTGTACGGTAACTGTAAAAGAACAGCATCATCGGGATGAGCACAAAGCCAATCATTTCGAGCAGAAACCAGTAGCCCATTGGCGTATTGAGGTAAGTCCAGTTTTTCCCATGAATGAACACAAGAAATTGCAGGAAAAAGTAGGCAAACATAGCGCCAGCGCAAATCATTGATAATCCGTGAAGAATCCCCTTCTCAGCCTTGTGGTTTTTGTCGCTGATTTGATCGGAAAATACTTTGTGACTAATGGAACCTTCAAAAATAACCATTGAAAGACCGGCGAAAATACTGGATACCAAAAACAAAATGGGGATAAATTCGGAATACCACAGTGGATGAATTTTGTCTTTCGCCATCAGATAGAGTGCGCCTAATCCTGATTGGTGCAGGGTGGATAAGGTAATTCCGAAGATGACAGCGGCAATGGTCATTCCTGAAAGAATTTTCCTTGCTCGACGGGCTCCAAGCCATTCAGCAATTGTCGGCGAAAACTCAATCAATTCGGCAAGCATGTAAAGCATAAAATGCCAGGCAACTAAAAACAGTACTGAACTGGTGCCGAAACTGTTGCCTATAATGGGATTGATCACATTCCACGGACGTCCCAGGTCGAGAAGCAATGCGCCGGCATAAAATACATACGCCAGGAAACCATTCAGCACAGTTATTCTGACGATAGAATGATATTTGTCCATTTTTAGAATATATACCATGAAGGTGAGCACATAAGCGCCTCCGGCGAACGCTACACCGGTTACCACATCAAAACCGATCCACAATCCCCACGGAATTTCCTGCGAAAGGTTGGTGATTGACCCGATTCCATAAATAAAACGGATCACAATCAAACCCAACCCAAGAAGGATGATCGGAATGGAAATGATATTAAACGGTGTCAGCCATTTTCCTTTTGGCTTTAATTCGTGTATCAGGAATTGCCAGATGGATTTGCCATCGTTGTCTTTTGTAATAGTAACTGCCGTATTATTCATTTTCTTCTTCTTTAGGTTGGTTATCTTTGGTTGCTTTATGAATTCCCAGTAAAAGCGTTGGCAAGAGGACAAAAACAGAAGGAACAGCGTACAGGAATCCTTTTGACAGTTCGGGATAAGAAGTGTTTTGAAGCTTGGTATTCATTCCCAATTCATTAAACGGAACCGGCGAGAGATATAACCATTCCGTTCCACCTGCTACATTTTCACCATAAATCTGGTCGATATAAATACCCGGATTCGCAGCTATTCTATTGCGGGCTTCTGCAAGTAATTCCCTGCGTGTTCCGAAAGTCAATGCATCTCCGGGGCAGGCTTCCACACACGAAGGTTTCTCACCTTTTATGATCCTGTCATAGCACATATCGCATTTCTGAATTTTCGGATTTGCACTGTGAAATTCAAATTTCGGAATATCAAACGGACATGAAACCATACAATACCTGCAGCCCATGCATTTGTCTCCTCTCCAGATTACCGGTCCCTCCTTGGTTTTGAACATTGCCTGAGTAAGGCAGGCAGCGGCACAGGCAGGTTCGCTGCAATGCATACATTGTTTCCGTGCAAAAACTTCACCTTTTGATGTGGTGAAATTATTTACCGCGCAACGTAGAAATTCGCTTGTTTTACGCAACACATCAACCTTGATTTCGTCTGTTGGCTCCGGAAGGTCATGTGCCGCGGCACAGGCTCTTTCGCATTCCTGGCAACCTGCACATCGGGTTGAATCATACAGCATTCCATAAAACTCTTTTTCACTTTTTTCAGGAGATTTGGCTCCGGCGCTCTTCCCGATAGTGAGGGCAATGCCAGCTATTCCAAGAGTCTTAAAAAAGTTTCGCCGATCAGTACTCATAATTGATGGTTTTTTTGTGGATATAAAAGAAAATTCGTAAAATCTTCTACTTGGATGTATCAATAAATTTGGTTTGAAAATCTTCCCAAACTACCGGTTCAAGATCTGCCAATACATTGTCGGTTAGTTCACCACCGTCCTGTAGAATGATGTGGGCATATACTTCCGTATTCGATCTTACCGAGGCGGCAAAAAATTCCTTCAGCCGGGTAAATTCATCCTGAAGCCAATCACGGTAGCTTTCACCCAGAAATAAAAACTGAATCTCCCTTAACCAATTCTTTGGCTCAATCAGATATACCCAACCATCCGAATAGGGTGATGTATTCATGATCGATGTATCCTCAATAAGTTTTTTGTTTTGTTCTTTGATCGTTCCGGAGATTGGGGCATAGATATTTAATTGTTTCCCATTCCTGATAATCGTGAGAATCTTTTCGCCTTTTCTTACCATGTCGCCGGGTTCTTTCATTATTACGCGGGTGAGTTTTCCGGTAATGTGCTGGAGAAAATCGTCGATACCAACCTTAACCATTCCATCTTTTTCCATGAAAGCCCAGGTATGCGTTTTGTCGAAGTAAAGACCCTTGGGAGCCAACAATGAATTTTCGTCAAATTCAGGAGCGAAAATAGTGTCTTCATCAGGTTCAGTTGATTTTCTGCTTTTGAAATACATGAATACTGCTGTTATTGCAAAAGCTGAAATAAGCAATGCAAATAGGATTAGTATCCATGCCTGTGAAACAGAAGGCTTAACAGTTTGAGCTAAAGAAACATCGGTGCCGGCCAATGCAATCTTGCCCGATTGAATTTCGCTGCTGGCCAGATAACTGTACCCACTTTGATTCAGAAATTTTTGTCCGTCGGCGATTACCCAGGTTAAGAATGCCATTGCATTTTTACCTGTTGGGTTGGAGGAAGCGACCGCATAAATATTTCCGCTCAATTCACGGGGATATTTCCCGATCCAAACACCCCGGGTGAAAGCATTCAGGTTGTCGTAAATATTTTCAAAATTATCAATCCGACCATTCTTGTTTTTATCAATCGGAAGGAGCTTAATATTTCCCATCAACTCATTCGAAGTTAGGTTGATGACATCCGTCAGTTTACAAAATCCAATGGCATAAATATCCTTTTGCACCGCCGTAATAAGTTCTGCTGATGTTGCAACAGAAATTCCCCCGATTGCTGCTGAATTTGTTTTGCTGAAATTTGCAAGGTTCGATTTTGCTGATTCATTGTCAATTACATAGTAATTAATGGGAGCATTTTGCCCACCGTCAAGCATTGTTTTCCAGTTCCGCATTTCAGGATTGGAAAAAAGTTGTTCAAACTCTTCTGTTGAAATTCCCTGACGATAAATTTGGTTCATCATCGGATTTTTCGCATTGATGACCGGTACAATTATATCATGCCCAATTACCATCTTCCAGATTGTCCGATCATTTATTATTTCTGAATTTTTATCCGAAATGAAGCTAAGATCGCTGCCCGCGAGGGATTGATTATCACGAAATTTGCTTAGTCCGATTTCTATGGTTGGGTTCAACCTGCCAAATTCGGTCGCCCAATTGGTTGTGAGGTTATCCAACTCCGCGGTACTCATGACATTTAATGTATTGTGCCCTGAGGTATTGGATTGAACTCCTGTTTGGTTGTCGGTTGTGCCATTACACCAACCTGTATGGCAATAGAAAAAAAGCGACAACCCGATGATTAATACTGTAACGTTTTTCATGATATTGATATTTAAAGGTGTTCTTGAAATTCGGACCTGGACTCAGATCATAAAATAGCTGAAATCCAAATTGGGCTTTTCAACAACAGTGCCAAACATAAATATATGGCATAAGTAGTTAAATATCAATGTTGTAAGTTATTGCTGATTGAAAATTAAACAATGAGAAGTGTTGAATAAATAAACAGTAAATTTTTGAAATTATCTTATGTACTTACAGTTCAGTGAAATATGGTTACTGTTTAATTAATATACACTGTATAATAATGCAGCATATTGAATATTTTGTGGTTGATATACAGGCTGTTGTATTTTAATGAAATCATTTTCCAGCTTTCTGGTAAATCCTCCCGTAATCCACTTCGAACCGAATCGGGAAGTTGGTTTCTGAAGAATCACCGCCATCTCCAAAGATTTTTCACAATTTGGATTCAGAAAATTTCAAAGGCTACAAAAGATAAATCAATTTTTAGCGTTAATATTGTGATTCTTAAAATAAAGGGAAGAATGAAGATTCAAAGTAAAATTGCTGCATTCATTGTTTTGATTGTTTTTGTGTTGATTCCGTCGTTGGGAATTGCTCAGATTAATTCTGATGCCGATGAGGTCGTGCCAACCGAATATTCAAATGGTAGTCAGGATAGTATTTATGTTTTTTGCGGCTTGAAAGGAGAATTAAACGCTTCGTTAACTGCAAGTTCACCAAATGCTGAAACGGCCAGTTTCGGGTGGCAGAAATACAATTCTCAATCAGGGAGTTTCGATCTTTTCCCGGGTGGCTCTTCGGGAGTGACAATATCTTCCATTTCAAATCTGGAAAATGGTTGTTACAGGGTGAATATTACAAGCGCTTCAGGAATAAAAACTTACACCGCCTGGGTTTTCAGCAATTATATTGAAACAACGGCAGAAATTACGGATTCGGATTGCAATTCATTTACACTAAAAGGAAATTTTGATACTCCATTATTAACCTACATTGATCTACCTACCAAACTGCCAAAAGAATTAAACAAAGTTATTCAGGTAAAATGGTCGGAAGGCAGTACAATTGTTGGTCGCTTTATTACTTCTGAAATATTTGAACCGCCAACAAAGGATACCGATTATACTTTTCAGGTTTCCGATAAATTCGGTTGTGTCTCTAAATCAGTTGTGCGGTATATTTCGATAGTCACTAAGGCCTCCTTTAGTTATACGGCTGAAGATCAGACAAAAAGTCATCCAAGCAAAAAGGAAGCTCCGTTAACAGTAACTTTCACCAATACTTCGGAAAACGGTGATGCCGGCAGTTTTGAATGGTTCATTTTTAAAGACCTTGATGAAATTAAAAAGGAGGCCGAAGCAAACCAGGGAAAAGTGAAGGACAGTATTCTGATTAAAATTTTCAGTGATAACCCGATTTATATTTTTGAGCGGCCGGGGTCATATAAAGTGAAACTGGTTTCGAAAAATAAAACCTGTTCCGACACAGCTTATATTGATGATTATATTAAGATTGACACATCGTTTATTGAGGCGCCAAATGTCTTTACCCCTGATGGTAATGGTGAAAATGATAAATTTGTTGTACGGTTTTTTTCAATGAAGAGTGTTAAAATAACGATTTTTAACCGTTGGGGAAAAGTGCTGCATGTTTGGGAAAGCAACAATGTTCAAGGTTTTGGACCTACTGTTGATTCAACTCCGCAAGCTGTTTGGGATGGGAAAGTTGGCGGTAAGTATGCCTCCCCGGGTGTTTATTATTACGTTGTTGAGGGCATTGGCCGCGACGATAAAAGAAATAGGGCAAACGGGTTCTTCCATCTTTTCAGGGGTAAGTAAAATCCATAGTGTTTATATTAATTAGAAAAAACGGTAATTCAAATACCGACAAATTCATCGCGAAGGAATGACAATTGCTTTTTTTGATTTTGACGGGACAATTACCCGCGAAGATTCTATGCTTCAATTCATTCGGTTTTCAAAAGGGAACTTAATGTTTTATGCAGGAATACTGCTTCTTTTGCCGGTTTTGATTGCTTATAAAATTGGCATCATTCCGAATTGGAGGGCAAAAGAGCTTGTATTTTCTTTTTATTTTAATGGAATGAAAGAAGTAGAGGCAATGAAATTAGGACAGGAATTCTCGGAGCAGGTTATTCCCAAATTGTTGCGGCCTGAAGCAATTCGGGAAATTGAATTTCATAAGAATTCAGCGTCAAAGATTGTTGTGGTAACTGCTTCATTTTCAATTTGGATAAAATCCTGGTGTGAACTAAATCACTTTGAATTAATTGCAACGGAATGCGACATCAGGAATGGACGACTTACCGGTTTGATAAAAGGAAAAAATTGCCACGGAGCGGAAAAGGTAAGGCGAATAAAGGAGAAATTTGATCTTCATCAGTTCGATCAGATTTATGCTTACGGTGATAGCCCTGCTGATAAGGAAATGGTAAATTTAGCTGATTTTAAATACCTGAAATGGAAACCAA
This sequence comes from Bacteroidales bacterium, assembly GCA_038248385.1. Classification (GTDB taxonomy): domain Bacteria; phylum Bacteroidota; class Bacteroidia; order Bacteroidales; family Prolixibacteraceae; genus Aquipluma. Next base: position 16,123 of record JBBRXN010000003.1, on the reverse strand, counting down.
TAAAATAAGCAGCATTCTGAAGTTACTTCGGCCAACGCATTACATCAAGAACTTATTTGTTCTGCTCCCGCTGTTCTTTTCGGCTCAAATAACCAATCACTTACTATTGTGGAATGCCTTGCTGGCCTTTGTTAGTTTTTGTTTATTAGCCAGTTCAGTGTATGTTTTCAATGATATTTATGATGTAAGTGAAGACCGGATTCATCCGGCAAAGAAAACAAGGCCCATTGCTTCCGGAGCAATTTCAATCCATCTGGCTTCCTTCCTCGATCTGATTTTGAGTTTAACCGGTTTGTTTATAGCTTACCTGGTCAACTATCAATTGTTGCTTGTTTTGGTAGTTTACAAACTGATTAATATTCTCTATACGCTGATCCTGAAAAAAATAGCCATTCTGGATATCATGGTATTAAGTTTGGGTTTTGTATTGAGGTTATATGCCGGTTCAGTTTCCACCGGTATCCAGCTTACGGAATGGATTATCATCATGACTTTTCTTTTATCGATGTTGATTGTACTGGGGAAACGCCGCAACGATGTGTTGTTTTTTGAACAGGAAGAAATCGTTTTAAGACATGCTGTCAAAGGTTATAATTCTATGTTCCTGAATTACACGATGATTTTGTTGTCGTCGGTAATCATTGTTGCTTATATTATGTACACAGTGTCTCCTGAAATTAGTGTGAGATTGGGTACCGACCATTTGTTTACTACTGTTTTCTGGGTAGTTGCCGGAATTCTGCGCTACCTGCAATTGCTGTTTGTTTTTGATTCAAAAGAAAATCCGGTACGACTGCTGATTAAAGATCACCCGTTGAAATTGATCTTGCTGGCCTGGTTTCTGAACTTTCTCTATTTCCTGTATATGGCTTAATTTCCTTCCAAATGAAGCTGATCAGTAAAATTCCTATAGAAATCGTTTTCCCGATACTGCTTGTCTGGCAAATTTTATTGACTTTTCAGGGACTTGACCTGGCCGATACAGGATTTCATATAACTGCTTTCCGGTTTATTTTTGATGATCCCTATTCCGTTCAGTATTCCATGATGTTTTGGTTGTCGGATGTTTGCGGAGCTTTGTGGATGCAAATCTGGCCGGCAGGTGGTTTGTATTGGTTCAAGCTGGGCTGGGTGGTAGTAATCAGCTTTACCTTTTTGCTTTACTATTCATTGCTTTTACCCCGCCTTGGCAAACGAAACGCGATCCTGGGCCTGGCAATTACGCTGATATTCATTTTGCAGGGCGGCCCTGAATGTTTGAACTACGATATTTTCTCAACACTGGGATATGCCTTTGGGATACTTTCTCTTTATCAGGGATTGATTAGAAACAGAATCGGGTTAGTATTCTTATCCGGTTTACTTTTTGGAATGAGTGTTTTTTTCAAACTGTCCAATTTAGCCGCACTGGCTTTTTTTCTGTTGATTCCATTTTCGGTCATTCTTAATAATGAAAACTTCATCAAATTTCTAAAGAAAGGTCTTTCATGGCTGGTTGGTTTTGCCGCAGGAATGATTGTTATTTTAGTTTTGATCTGGCAGTTTGGCCATCTCAATTTATTCCTGAATAACCTGTCTGTTGTTTCATCAATGGGCATTGATGTTCATTCCTCACATGGTTTAAAACCTATGCTTTGGTCATATTTTGCGGGTTATTCAAATGCCTTTATTTTGCTGATCATTTTTTTAATGGTTGTTTGGGGCTATCTCAAATTGTCCAATAAATTTCATCGGTTATTTTCAGAAAGAGGCCATCTTCTTCTCCTTGTTTTTCTTGGATGTTTGGTGGTGCTTTTGTCTATTTTGCTTGAAGATGTTTTTTGGAGTAAAGTCAGGTATTTGTTTATCGCTTTAATGATTTTTCAGGGAATCCTCCTGATAATAGTTAAGAAAAGCAGCAATGAAATACGGCTGCTTTCACTCGCTGGCCTGATATTATTGCTGATTGCGCCATTGGGTTCCGATTCAGGTCTGGAAAAATCGATCTGGGGAATGTGGCTATTAGGTCCGATGGTTCTGATGATGCCCGTAGATTTGAACCAATTCCGAATTTCAGCAACATTCAATCAGTCCCGGTTTCTGAAAAGAACGCTTGCAATTGTTATTTTGCTGAGTGCTATCGTCTATGCCTGGCAAAAACCTTATTTTGATATTGGTTCCAGAAGCAAAAAAAACTATTCCATCGATCATCCCAAAATGAAGTTCATTTATACTTCGCAGAAACGGGCTGTGGTTGTCAATGAGTTGATTCAGGAGGCATTTCCGAAAATGAAGGATGAAAAATACCTGCTGGCTTTTATCGAGATACCGATGCTGAACTACCTCAGCGATAAAACCCCGTTTATTTCGACCTCGTGGCCCAAACTGTATTATAATCCGGAGACCTTCAGAATAAAACTGGAAGAAGCGATGCAACTAAGAAAAACCTTTCCGGCAATTATCAGGCAAAAACAAAATACCATGTTGGCCGATTGGCCCAACGTTCCTGAACCAGATTATTTAAAATATCCTGCCAATCAATCAAAATGGCCTGAACACGGATTGATTCTGAATGAATTTATTGAAATGAATAATTATCAGGTAGTTTGGGAGAATGAGATGTTTCAATTACTCCTTGAAATTTCTAAAGGAGATATGGGAAAAGGTAGGTGAGACCTTGAAGGGTGACCTTCCCTAAAATAGCTTTTGATAACAGCCTCATGAAATGCGACGACACATGCCGGAACATTGATGACGGATACCGGAAATCATCTGATTGCATTCTGAACCCCGATGGCGGTCTCCGGTAAAAAAAACCGGGTGGCATTACCGGGTTTTTCGTTTTAGTCTAAAAAGATTAGATTGTTTAACTTAAAGTCACTTACTTGTGTATATTGTTATTTTAATTTTATTCATTTTTGTAGTATAAATCATACAGATTTTGCATTGTATTTAATTAAAAAAATGAGAAAGAAGATTATAAGCATTTTAAAGGATATATTTCTGATCCTGAAAATCAGAAATCGGTTTTACCCATCTACTCAAATCGGTCAGCGTCAATTGTTTCATTATTATCAGGATGGCAAGAGAAATAATAATCTGCCGAAGTTAACTGATACAGGGTTTCGGGTTTTTTCGCAATTCGAAGAAGATGGTAAGCTTCTTTTTATTTTTTCTGTGATTGGGATGGATATCAAAACCTTTGTTGAGATTGGTTCTGACGATGGAATTAACAGTAACAGCGCTAACCTGGCATTTAATTTTGGATGGCATGGACTATTTATCGATGGCAACAAACAGAGCATCGAACGTGGAAGAAAGTTCTACAGCAAATATCCCCATCCATGGGCTTACCCTCCAAAATTCGTGTGTAATCTGGTTAAACGCGAGAACATCAACCAAATCATTCAGGAAGCAGGTTTCTCGGGAGAAATAGGGTTGCTTTCGATTGATATTGATGGAAACGACTACTGGATTTGGGATGCTCTTGATGTTGTTCAACCAAAAGTGGTGATCATTGAAACCCACAATGAATTTGGATTCGAAGACATTGTTGTTCCATATCATCCAGACTACTTTTTTCCGGGAAAACATCCGGTTTATCATGGCGCTTCGCCTGTTGCCATGACCAAATTGGCCAAACAGAAAGGTTATCGGTTGGTTGGAGCAAATGATCTGGGGTTTAATTTTATCTTCATCAAAAATGGAATCGCTGATGAACTTATTCCTGAAGTTACGGTAGAATCAGTTTTAAAACATCCATCTGCAATTGAAGGATTCTCAAAGTTCGGGGAGATAAAAGATTGGAAATACGAACGAAACAGGATTCTGTAGAATTTAAAAATAAAAAATCCGGGAATTTCACCCGGATTTTTTATTTTTAGGATATAAGATAGAATTCGTCTTTATTCGTCTTTTTCCTCTGCTGCATAAGCTGCCAGCAGTTCATCCTGAACTTCCTGAGGCACTTTTTCGTAGGCGGCGAATTTCATGTTGAATGATCCGCGCCCACCGGTCAGCGAACTCAATGAAGTTGAGTATTTGTTCATTTCTTTCAGCGGAACACGGGCAGAGATCTTTTCATAACCTCTTTCGCTGCCCATCCCCATAATCAATGCACGGCGTCCTTGTAAATCGCTCATTACATCGCCCATTCTCTCAGACTGAACCCAGACATCCAGTTCATAAATCGGTTCGAGAATTTTTGGTCCTGCATTTTTAAAAGCAGTACTGAATGCATGACGACCGGCCAAACGGAAAGAGATTTCGTTTGAGTCAACCGGGTGCATTTTCCCGTCGTAAATGTAAACGCGAATGTCGCGGGCATACGATCCGGTCAGCGGGCCTTCTTCCATTTTTTCCATTATTCCTTTCAGAATTGCCGGCAGGAAACGTGTGTCGATGGAACCTCCGACGATACAGTTATGGAAAACCAATTTTCCGCCCCATGGCAGCAATGTTTCCTGTGTATCGCGAACAGAAATCTTCATTTCCTTGCCACCGTAAACAAACATGTTCTTGGGTGCGCTGCCTTCTTCAAAAGGTTCGATAATCATGTGAACTTCGCCAAACTGACCGGAGCCGCCCGATTGTTTTTTGTGGCGGTAATCAGCCTGGGCAAACTTGGTAATGGTTTCGCGGTATGGGATTTTTGGCGCTCTAAATTCAATATCCAACTTGTGAGTATGGTCGAAGTACCATTTTAAGGTGTTCAGGTGGTATTCACCCATTCCTTCAACAATCAGTTGTCTTAATTCTTTTGAATACCTTACCAGATAGGTTGGGTCCTCTTCTTTTACTTTGTGAAGAATTTCACCTACTTTTTCGTCGTCAGTTTCTGATAAAGCTTTTATTGCTATCCTGAATTTCGGGTCAGGGAATATGATTGGTGCAAATTTCAGGTCCAATTCTTTCTCACAAAGAGTTTGGTTGAATTTGGTATCTTTCAGTTTAACGGAGCAGCCGATATCGCCGGCTACTAATTCCGTAACACTGGTGCGGCTTTTTCCGGCGGTAACAAATAATTGTGAAAGTCTTTCTTTACCGTTGTTATATGTGTTGTAAAGATCTTTTCCTTCGGTTACTTTTCCCGACATCACTTTAAAATAGGTTACTTCACCAACGTGTGGTTCGAGTGCAGTTTTAAAAACGAACAACGAGGTCGGGCTTTTTTCGTCCATCACCACAGGTTTTCCCTGAATGATTTCACGCATAGGGACTTGTGAAGGAGAGGGAGCGATGTTGCAGACAAATTCGAGCAAGCGGCCAACTCCCATGTTCCTTTTGGCCGAAACGCAGAAAACAGGGAATAAATCGCGTTTGGTCATACCAATTCTCATTCCCCGGCGCATATCTTCTTCCGACAATGAACCCTGTTCGAAATAGAGTTCCATCAATGATTCTTCATTTTCAGCAGCCATTTCAGCCAGTTCGTTGTGCAGTTTATCTGCGCGTTCCTGTTCCGAAGCAGGGATTTCAAGCACTTCCGGTTTCCCTCCGTCGTGGCCGTACTTGTACAATTTCATTTTTAATACATCGATAATCGAGTTAAATCCGATGCCGGTTTCAACAGGATACTGTACGATGGTTACTTTATTGCCGAATTTACTTTTTAAATTATCAACTGCCCGGTCGTAGTGGGCGTTTTCGTTATCCAGATGGTTCATTACAAAAACCACCTTCGAATTGGCAGCTTCGGCATGGCGGTTGGCCGATTCTGTTCCTGCTCCAATTCCGGTTGAAGCATCAACTACCATCAGGGCAAGAGGTGCAACCTGAAGTGAAGAAACTACGCCACCGCAAAAATCATCCATCCCCGGTGTATCGAGTATGTTTATTTTTTTGCCGTTGACTTCGACGTACATGAGCGAAGAAAAGACGGAGTTACCGTATTCCTGCTCAATCAGATGGTAGTCGGATACCGTATTTTTACTTCCAACATCCCCTCTGCGGTTGATTACTCCACCCTCGAAAAGCATAGCTTCTGCGAGGGTGGTTTTCCCACTGCCAGCATTACCAATCAGTGTAATGTTGCGAATCTCATCAGTTTTATAGACTTTCATATTTAGATAGTTATTGGGTTTTTTACTCAGTCATTATCAGCTTTATGGCGCTTCAATCAACAGAGCCGACCAAAATTAGTAATAATTAATTAACAACCAAGATACCGCCGACTTACCTGAAAATGCTGTTGAATTCCAGATTTGGACTTATTATTAAAGGTTAAGAAAATCAGGGAATTGTATTTTTTAAGGTTTATTAACTTTGGCTGTAAGTGACTATCTGATAGAATCATAGTTTTTCAACATGTTGTTGAATATATTTTTGTCATTTTGGTTGCCGGATATGATACTCATTAAATTGTTATTGAAATTAGAAAGTCATGATAAAACCACTATTTTTAGAGCATCATTGGACGAATTATGGCTAAATTCCCCTTCTTTCAACAATACGATGCAATGGATTGCGGTCCTTCATGTTTGCGCATGATAGCCGCATTTTACGGGAAGACCTACTCACTTCAGAAATTACGTACCCTTTCTCATATTTCCCGCGAGGGCGTTTCACTGCTCGGTTTGTCTGAAGCAGCTGAAGCCATCGGATTTCGAACCATCGGTGCCAGAATAACGATTGAGCAATTGCTTGAAGTTCCCAAACCCTGCGTGGTCCATTGGGATCAGGATCATTTTGTGGTGGTTTATAATTATCGTAAAGGGATTATATATGTTGCCGATCCGGCATTTGGGTTAGTAAAATATTCCGAATCTGAATTCAAAAAGCATTGGCTGGCTACCGTCAGGCAAGGAGAGCAAAAGGGAATTTGCCTGATGTTTGATCCGACTCCGGCATTTTTTGATCTGGAAGGCGAAGAAACAAAACGGAGCGATTTCCGTTTTCTGCTGAAATATCTTAAACCTCACCGCAAGCTCATTGTTCAGCTGATCCTTGGCTTTCTTGCTGGCAGCATTCTTCAGCTTATTTTTCCTTTTCTGACCCAAAGTATCGTTGATGTCGGAATCAATACACAGGATATTAACTTTATATATCTGATACTGGTGGCCCAGATGATGCTTTTCGTGAGCCGGATGACGGTTGATTTTATCCGTTCATGGATTCTGCTGCACATTAGCACACGTATTAATATAAGTATCATTTCCGATTTCCTGATCAAGCTGATGAAATTGCCGATCGGGTTCTTCGACACCAAAATGATCGGTGATTTGCTTCAACGTATTGGAGATCACAAGCGAATCGAGCGGTTTTTGACATCGCAATCGCTCAACGTCATTTTTTCAGTATTTAATATTGTGATATTCAGCATTGTTTTGGCTATTTACAGTTGGTTGATCTTCGCGGTATTCCTGTTTGGTTCTACCATATATATAGGTTGGATTTTTCTTTTCCTGAAGAAAAGGCGTGAACTCGATTTTAAACGGTTTGCCCAGTTGTCAGATAACCAAAGCAAATTGATTCAGTTGATCAATGGAATGCAGGAGATCAAACTGAATAATTACGAACGTCAGAAGAGATGGGAGTGGGAGCGTATTCAGGCCAGATTGTTTAAAGTGAATATAAGTAGCCTTTCGTTGCAGCAATACCAGCAGGCCGGATCGGTTTTTATCAATGAAACCAAGAACATTTTTATTACTGTTCTTGCTGCTACTGCGGTGGTTCATGGAACCATGACTTTGGGTATGATGCTGGCCGTACAATATATAATAGGCCAGATGAACAGCCCACTTGACCAGATGATTGAATTCATACAGGTTTCGCAGGATGCAAAAATAAGTCTGGAACGACTGGCTGAAATTCATGTCAATAAAGACGAGGAAGAAGATCAGGAAGGAAAACTGGACTCATTGCCGGCCTCGGCTGATATTCAGATTAAGGATTTGATTTTTCAATATGAAGGGCCCCATTCACCCAAAGTGCTCGATACCCTGAACCTCACTATTCCGCAGGGAAAAGTAACCGCCATTGTCGGTACCAGCGGAAGCGGGAAAACAACGCTGGTGAAATTGTTGCTTGGATTTTATCCTCCGGTTTCCGGCTCTATTAAGGTGGGCGAAAGCGATTTGGCGAATTACCTGCAACATTGGTGGCGCAGTAAATGTGGCGCGGTAATGCAGGATGGATTCATTTTTTCGGATACCATTGCTGCTAACATTGCCATCGGCGACGAAGAGATTAATAAGGATCGACTTGCTTATGCCGTCCGGATGGCCAATATCAGGGAATTTATAGAAGGACTGCCCTTGAATTACAATACCAAGATTGGCCCTGAAGGCGTTGGGTTGAGCCAGGGACAGAAACAACGAATTTTAATCGCCCGTGCTATTTATAAAAATCCTGAATTTATTTTATTTGACGAAGCCACCAATGCGCTGGATGCCAACAATGAAAAGGTAATTCTGGAGAACCTGAATGAATTCTTCTCCGGAAAAACAGTGGTGGTGGTGGCTCATCGTTTAAGTACCGTCCGGAATGCCGATCAGATCATTGTTCTTGAAAAAGGGAAGATTGTTGAAGTTGGAAATCACGAACAACTGACCAACAATCGAGGAGCCTATTACGATTTGGTGAAAAATCAGTTGGAATTGGGGAATTAGGATCAAAAAACAATTTATGAATAGGCAAGAAGCAGAATCCATATTACAAAGGACTTTTAAATTAGATCGTTTTTATGACGAACAATGGACAACCATTGAGAAATTATTAAAAGGTGAACGGGTTCTCCTTATTGAAAAAACCGGATTTGGAAAATCTTTATGCTTTCAATTCCCAGCAATTCTGCATGTTGGTACAACTGTAATTTTTTCACCACTGATTGCTTTGATGCGTGACCAAGTCAAAAAACTTCACTCACTTGGAATTTCAGCAAAGTGCATCAATAGTGAGCAAACACCAGAGGAAAATTCACAAATAATAACAGATGCCAAGGCCGGTAAAATTAAGATTCTCTATATTGCCCCGGAAAGACAGGAGAATTCTGAATGGATTGAAGCCACCCGTCAAATGAACCTGTCAATGGTAGTTGTGGATGAAGCACATTGTATTTCTGTTTGGGGCCATGATTTCAGACCGGCTTTCAGGCGAATAATAAACCTTGTCAGACTCTTACCCAAAGGACTTCCTGTTTTAGCGACCACTGCAACTGCAACAAAAAAAGTCGAATCCGATATTGCAGAGCAGATGGGAAGTGATTTATCTATTATTAGAGGAAATCTGATGCGTGACAATTTTAAGCTCTTTGTGATAAAGGTAAATTCAGAAGATGAAAAATTGATATGGTTAGGGAAAAACCTTGATAAATTACCAGGTTCAGGAGTCCTTTATGCAGGAACGAGAGTAGATACAGAGATTTATTCAAAATGGTTTGAATACCTGAAAATTCCTTCTTCAGGTTACAATGCAGGACTTGACGCTGAATCCCGGATTGCTATTGAGAATGGGCTAATGAATAATCAATGGAAATGCGTTATTTCTACAAATGCTTTAGGAATGGGAATTGACAAACCAGACATTCGATTTATCATTCACACTCAAATACCACAATCGCCAATACATTATTATCAGGAAATTGGAAGAGCAGGACGAGATGGACAGCCTTCATATATCATACTTTTTTATAATTCCGAAGATAGGAAACTCCCTGAATCATTTATTGAAGGAGGAAGACCTGCTATTTCAAAATACGAAAAAGTAATAATTGCTGTTAAAAATGAAATGCTTGGTGAACGTGATTTGATGAGAAGGACAAACCTGAAGCAGAATCAAATCAGGGTAATTAAATCGGATCTGATTGAGCAAAAGATAATGCGTGAAGTAACAATCGGGAAAAGCAAGAAGTTCGAATATATTTCAGGAGCTCCTCCGCTAAATACGAAAATATTTGAAGAATTAAGGGCATGTAAAACAAAGGATTTGGAAAAAATGATTGAATACGTAGAAACCAATCAATCCCGAATGAAATATTTATGCGATTATCTTGGCGACTCGTCAACACATACATTCAACAATTGCGACAATACCGGGCTTAAAAAGATTACAGTTTCTGCTTCTCCGGAATGGAATCAAAAACTACAGGATTTTCGTGAAGACTATTTTCCTGAACTTGAAGTTGAAATAAATGGAACTAATATAGTAAATGGTGTTGCCGCATCCTATTATGGCGTTTCAAACATAGGCGCAGCAATGCACCGAAGTAAATACGAAAATGGAGGTGACTTCCCGGATTTCTTGCTAAGCTTGATTTTGAAGGCCTATCGCAAAAATTTTGGGCAGGAGATATATGATTTGATACTATACGTGCCGCCTACAAAATCGGGCGACCTGGTTAAGAATTTTGCAATGAAAGTATCTCAGGTGCTAAAATTCCCAATCTCACATAACCTCCAAAAAAACAGGCAAACCAAAGAACAGAAGATATTTGAAAACGGGTATCTTAAATCGGACAATGTTAGTGGCGCTTTTTCATATATTGCACCAGATGAAATAACAGGTAAAAGTATTTTGCTTATTGACGACATTTTTGATAGTGGTGCAACTGTCAAGGAGATTGGGAGATATTTAACTAATTTAGGTGCTTCAAAAATAGCGCCACTGGTAATTGCCAGAACAGTAGGAGGAGATTTAGTATGAACAATGAAGCTGCATATTGGATTGCATTGGCTCATTTGCCAAGATGGGGTTACTTAAAGATTAACAACCTCATTATTAAGTTTTACCATGAAAAAAAAATAACCATCGAGGATTTTTTTCAATTGACTGAAAATGATTGGAAAAACCAATATAATTTGGAAAATAAAGAAATTGAAGATTTGAAAACGGCGAAGTCAGAATTAGCAAACAATGCTTTTCTTGCAGAATCCCTGAGCAATGAGGGTTATGAATTACTTCCGATTATTTCACCCCATTATTCTAAAACACTCAAAGAAAATTTAAAGGCAGCACACGCACCTGCATTATTATATGTGAAGGGGAATAAGCAAATAATGCATGAAAAATCCATAGCTATTGTTGGTTCGCGTAATGCTTCTGAAAAATCATTGGAGTTTACTGATAATATTGCAAAACTCGCAAGTAAGGAATATAAAGTTGTGGTTAGCGGTTTTGCCAAAGGAGTAGATAATCAGGCATTGGATTCTGCAATTCATTACAAGGGGCAGAGTATTATAGTGTTACCTCAGGGCATCATGACTTTTAGCACAGGTTATAAAAAATACTATAAGCAAATTGTTGATGGTGATGTCTTGGTTTTGAGTACCTTTTTTCCGAAAGCGCCATGGAGAGCGGAATTGGCAATGGCCCGAAATCCAATTATTTATGGACTTGCTGATGAAATTTATGTTGCTGAATCGTCCGAAAAAGGAGGAACATGGTCGGGTGTTGTTGACGGTTTACGAAAGAATAGGAAAATATATGTACGCAAACCGGAAGCATCGGAAAATACCGCGAACAATTTATTAATACAAAAGGGAGCTATTGCTGTTGATTTTAATGGAAACCCAATTCAAAGTTATCAGCCGGTAGGGACCCAATTAACAATTTCAATTGCTACAGAACCTGAAATTGATTCTGAGAATAGAATATTTGAATTGCTAAAAACAGGTGAGCACGCAGTAAAAGAAATTATAAAAAAATTACAACTCGACTGGTCGGAGAATAAAATGAGGGATTTTCTTAAATCGAGCAAGGAAATTGTAACGATAAATAAAAAGCCACAACGTTTTATTATGAAGGACCAACTTAATAAACAAAAATCGCTTTTTGATTAAAATATTATGGAGCATCAAAAGCCAAGAATTGAAATAGAACTTCGGAGCGACGAATTCCAGGAAATCGTTCAGCAATCGCCGCGATGGATGATTCGTTCGGGTATTTCGCTGATATTTGGTATTTTGATACTTTTGCTGGCAGGCAGTTACTTTTTTCGCTATCCTGATGTGATTAAAGCCGATATTGTAGTTCTCACGCAAATTCAATCAGACGGTCTTTCATCGATGTCAAATAATCAATCAGATTCAATTCAACTTAAAAAGAATCTGAATTCTGAAATCCCAACTGTATTTATAGGTCGGATTACCTTGTCAATAAAGGAATCACACAAAGTGGCTGCCGGGCAAAAGGTCAATATCAGGATGGAAGACTATCCTTCAATGGAATTCGGGATGTTGATTGGAATTGTAAAAAACATTTCAGCCAAACCGGAAAATGGAAATTATAGTGTTGAAGTTCAATTGCCACAGGATATGAAGACCAATTACAACATTCCTTTAAAATTCAGCCAGGAAATGAAAGGGTCAGCTGAAATCATTACTGAAGATATGCGACTTATCCAACGATTTTTTAATCCGGTCAAATCCATGCTGAAACATCGTGTTTCCCCCTCTGAATAACGACATTTTTAACCCTCCCGGTTTATTTTATCTTAACAATCGAAAAAAGTTCATTTATTTTTAAGGTTTTATTGGGTTTTCTACTGGTAATTAGTACTTTTGCAAGCCGTTTAAAAGGAATAATTCCTAAGAACGGATTGTAAAGTGTTGGAGTTCTGCGGAATTACAATACCTTTGCAGACCAATTTTTTGCGTAAGTAATATTAAAATTAAGAGTAGCTATATGCCAACGATTCAGCAGTTAGTTCGAAAAGGAAGACAAAGTAATGCGGAGACCAGTAAATCTCCGGCATTGGATTCTTGCCCTCAGAGAAGGGGAGTTTGTGTACGTGTATATACAACCACTCCCAAAAAACCAAACTCGGCCATGCGTAAAGTAGCCAGAGTCCGGTTAACAAACGGTAAAGAAGTGAACGCTTACATTCCCGGAGAAGGACACAATCTTCAGGAACACTCTATTGTATTGGTACGCGGTGGCAGGGTCAAAGACCTTCCGGGAGTTCGTTACCATTTAATTCGTGGTGCTTTGGATACAGCAGGTGTTGAAGGTCGTACACAAAGACGGTCGAAATACGGTACCAAGAGGCCAAAAGTGAAAAAGTAATTTTTCATTAGTTTTTATTAATTGACGTTCTAGCTTAGTGGTTTTGAGTTGAGTAAAGAGGCCCTAAGGCCGATTGAAGCCATCAAATCGACAGCTAATTTAAGTAACACTAAAGCATTTATAATGAGAAAATCGAAACCAAAGAAGCGGATCATTCTGCCCGATCCAAAGTTCAACGACATTCTGGTTACCCGTTTCGTAAACGATTTAATGTACGACGGGAAAAAATCAATCGCATATCAAATTTTCTATGACGCAATGGATGTTGTGTCAACGAAAATGAAGGACAACGAACTTAGTCCGGTTGATGTGTTCAAAAAAGCCCTCGAAAAAATTACCCCACAGGTTGAAGTAAAAAGCCGCAGAGTTGGTGGAGCCAATTTCCAGGTTCCAATGGAAATCCGTCCCGAGAGAAAAGTTTCCATTTCAGTAAAAAACCTTATTTTATATGCACGTAAACGTTCAGGCCGTTCAATGGCTGACAAACTCGCTGCTGAAATTATGGCTGCCTACAACGAAGAAGGTGGAGCATACAAGAAAAAAGAAGATGTTCACCGTATGGCTGAAGCCAACCGTGCATTTGCTCATTTCCGTTTTTAGTACTTAAGGAAGAACAAATAATTCATTTTTAGTTTTAGGAAAGATAATGTTATAATGGCTAAGGATTTAAGATATACAAGAAATATTGGCATCATGGCTCACATTGATGCCGGCAAAACGACCACTTCGGAACGTATCCTTTTTTATACAGGGATTACACACCGTATTGGTGAAGTTCATGATGGTGCTGCCACCATGGACTGGATGGAGCAGGAGCAGGAACGTGGTATTACCATTACCTCTGCTGCAACAACCACCTTCTGGACTTATCAGGATATCGAGCACAAAATCAACATCATTGATACCCCCGGACACGTGGACTTTACTGTTGAAGTAGAGCGTTCATTGCGTGTTTTGGATGGCGCCGTAGCTCTTTTTTGTGCTGTAGGCGGTGTTGAAGCTCAATCAGAAACAGTTTGGCGTCAGGCTGAAAAATATGGCGTACCACGTATTGGGTTCGTTAATAAAATGGATCGTTCAGGTGCCGATTTCTATAACGTGATTGCAGAAGTAAGAGAGAAATTGGGTGCAAATCCAATTCCAATTACAATTCCAATCGGAGCTGAAGAAAAGTTTGAGGGAATGGTTGATTTGATTGAAATGAAAGCCATTCGATGGAAAGACGATGCTACATTGGGTACTACCTATTATATGGAAGAAATTCCTGCTGATATGGTTGATATTTCAAATGAATATCGGGCTAAATTAGTTGAAGCAGTGGCTGAATTTGATGATGAACTGCTGGAGAAATTCTTCGAAGATCCTGAATCAATTACAATTGACCAAATGTTGACTGTTATCCGTAAGGCTACCATTAGTGGTTCGATCATTCCAATGATTTGCGGTTCAGCATTTAAAAACAAAGGTGTTCAGCGTTTGCTTGATGCTGTTTGTTCATTTCTTCCAAGTCCGCTTGATAAAGGCGATATTGTAGGAGTTGAATACAACGACACTGAAGAAGTAATTCGTCATGCTGATGTAAACGAGCCACTTGCCGCTCTTGCTTTTAAAATTGCAACAGATCCTTATGTTGGTCGCTTGTGTTTTATTCGTGTATATTCAGGAAAAATTACTGCCGGCGATTCCGTGTTCAATTCAAGAACAGGTAAAAAGGAACGTATTTCCCGCATATATCAGATGCACTCAAATAAACAGAATGCAATTGATGTAATTGAAGCTGGTGATATTTGTGCTGCGGTTGGGTTCAAAGATATCCGTACAGGTGATACCTTATCAGATATCAATAATCCGGTAGTTCTCGAAAGCATGGACTTTCCTGAACCTGTTATCGGTATTGCCATCGAGCCTAAAACTCAAAAAGATCTTGACAAGTTGAATCTCGGTTTGTATAAACTGGCCGAAGAAGATCCAACTTTTAAAGTACATACAGATACCGATTCAGGTCAGACAATTATCCGAGGTATGGGTGAACTTCACCTTGAAATTATTGTGGATCGTCTGCGTCGTGAATTTAAAGTTGAATGTAATCAGGGTGCTCCCCAGGTTGCTTATAAAGAATGTATCACAAAAATGGTTGAGCTTCGTGAAGTTTTCAAGAAGCAATCCGGTGGACGTGGTAAATTCGCTGATATCAGTGTTCGTGTTGAACCTGCTGATGAAGGCAAAGTCGGACTTCAGTTCGTTGATGCTGTAAAAGGTGGTAACATTCCACGCGAATATATTCCTTCTGTACAAAAAGGTTTCGAATCAGCTTTGGTAAACGGGCCGTTAGCCGGTTTTAATGTTGATAGCCTGAAAGTTACCTTGTTAGATGGTAGTTTCCACGCAGTTGACTCCGATCAGCTATCGTTTGAAATCTGTGCCCGTCAGGCATTTAAAAATGCTGCCGGTAAAGCAGGTCCACGACTGCTCGAACCAGTTATGAAATGCGAAATTGTTACTCCTGAAGAATACATGGGTGACATTATCGGTGACTTGAACCGTCGTCGCGGACATATTGAAGGTATGGAAGAAAAAGCAGGCGCCCGTGTAATTAAAGCATTGGTTCCACTCTCCGAATTATTCGGATACGTAACTGTACTTAGAACTTTATCGTCAGGACGCGCCACTTCTTCAATGGAATTTTCAAAATACGTTGAATTACCTAGGTTACTTGCCATTAAAGTTCTTGAAGATCTTAAAGGACGAGTGGACTTATTATAATTATAAACTGTATTATTATTTCTCATTATGAGTCAAAAGATCAGAATTAAGCTGAAATCGTATGATCACAACTTCTGCACATCCTGCCCGGCCGGAGTCTTCGTTTGCGCGCGAAGCCTGCAAAACCGTTCAATATCCAGCAGTCGCTCAACAGCGCGGTCAAGTCCGTCTGCGACGTCATGCGGCGCTCGAATTGCGCCGGCGCGATGCCGTACGTTCCGGAGCTGACCTGGCTCCTCTTCCTCCGTATCCTCGACCTGCGCGAAGAGCGCGAGTCCGAGGAGAGCGCCGCGGTCGGAGCCGACTTCCAGCCGACGGTCGAGGCGCCCTACCGCTGGCGCGACTGGGCGCGCCGAACGGCCCGCAGCGCAACGCGCTC
>JBBRXN010000002.1:0-113158 GCA_038248385.1 Bacteroidales bacterium | reverse complement strand
TTAATTAGTTTTGTCTGTCCTGGGAATATGGGTAATTGCAATTGCATACTTTTTTAACCCAAAATATACGACAATTTATTCTACACCCAAAACTTTGTAACTATTTGTTTTTCAAAGATAGGGTCAGGAGTTCTGAAATTTGGGATCATCATTAACCGAATCGGTACAATTTGCAACAAAATTGATGTCCTTCAGATTGAACAGGAAAAAGAACTGACCGGTATCACAGCCGACACCGATGTTATTCATGAAAACGTGGTTGACAGCACCATTGAAATTGCAGGCGCCGTTTATTCGTATGCTCACGATATGAAAAACAACAACCTGATGGCGAAAGTCAACTACAAAACAACAGTAGTTGAAAGAATGACCCAGAACGAATTAATTGCTGCAGGCGGGGTTGTGCTGGAAGAAGCCCTAAAAATTCCGACTGCCGACCTTGCAAACGAAGGAATTACTGCTATAGAACTAACGGCTTACAATCAATTGATTTCGACTTACAAATCAGTCAAATCGTCGAATAAGGAAGCTGTGATCGACCGCTCAGGAACTACTGAAAACATAAGTAGTTTACTTAAAGAAGCCAGCGCCTTGCTAAAAGGACAACTCGACCGGCTGGCTTTACAGCTAAAACGCAAAGACCCTGACTTCTACCGCCGTTACAAAACTGCCCGTAAAGTACAAATTAGAACAGTAGCGAAGAAAGATGACGGAGAAGGGAATCCGCCTGTGTAATAATTCAATCAGTTTTGACAAACAAATACAAGCAAACTTCCAGAGGCGGTGTTCTCTGGAAGTTTTGTTGTTTATGTAGAGCGAAAGATATTTTAACAATAATAATCTTTTGCTTTTTATTTATCTACCTTGCGCTAAGCAAAATACCAATCAATCCAAAACTAAGATTATGAAAAAATGTATGTTAATTTTATCGCTTATGTTGGCGATTGTAAGCTTACAGGCGCAAGATTTTCAAGTTCGATTTGCAGGAACCGGGGCAAGTAACAATGTTGGTAAGTAACAGTTCCACCAATCGTAGTGTAACAGTAACTTACCAAGGTGTAAGTCAATATGACAAACCAGCCAATGAGTTAAAAAGTGCCACAACCGAAAAGTTAATGCAATATACCACAGGGGACAGGTTGAAATTCACTGGTACATCTGGAATTTATAACACAATAGTTACTGATATGCCTAATCAAAGTAAAACTATCACTTTTTCCTTTGTGGCCTGTACCGATACGGATGGAAATAATTACCCGGTGATACTTATAGGCACTCAAACATGGATGGTTGAAAACCTGAAAACTACAAAATACAATGATGGTATCCTAATTCCTAATTTAACAGATAATGCTGGATGGATGAGCCTTACAACAGGTGCCTATTGCTGGTATGACAATAGTATTACCAACAAAGCTAAATATGGTGCCTTGTATAATTGGTTTGCGGTAAGTACTGAGAAACTTGCACCAATTGGATGGCATGTTCCTACAGATGCTGAATGGATTACATTGATCGATTATTTGGGAGGTGAAAATGTTGCAGGTGGCAAATTAAAAGAAAGCGGAACAGAACATTGGAACTCCCCAAATACAAGTGCAACCAATGAAAGTGGGTTTACCGCACTTTCATCTGGCTATCGCGGTATTCTTGATGGCAAGTTTTATGATTTAGGTAGATATGAACATTGGTGGAGTAGTAACTCCTTTGATGCAAATACGGCATGGCTAAGAACTTTAATATTTAGTGGTTCTAATATTTACCGTTATGATCTTTTTAGTAAATCCAGAGGCTTAAGTGTTAGATGTGTTAAAGATTGAGATTTAGACAATAACTTGAATTTAAAACTTGAACAATATGAATGAGAAATTAATGCAAGATTTGCTTAAAAGCTTCCCCGGTGAATTGATTGAGGAAGGGGTTGTATATTTAGAAAGAGAATTAGTCACCGGTTCCCGCAGATTAGATTTAGTTTTTCTGGATAAACGAGAAAGATTATTATTGATAGAAGTTCAAAAAGATTCACTTGACACTAAGCATATAGATAGACATATTGATTTTGTTGAGGGATTCGCAGAAAAGAATCCTGAAGCTGATCTTAGACTCATGTATATAGCAAATAGAATTGATCATTTAAGAAAATCCTTTTTAGAAAAAAGAGGTTACGAGTATTTAGAAATTCCTACGATTAAATTTTTGGAATTGGCAAAAAAACACAATATCAATATTGAAGAAGATTCATCTGAAAATAACAAACTAAATACAGATAATATGAAATTTAATGATTCGAATAATGATCCTGAAAACAGTCCAGATCGCGGAAAATTTATCTCAAATGTTAGGACAACTAAAGAAAAAGAATTTTGGAAATTGTTTTTCTTTGAAATAGATAAAAGAGCATTTGTGAAAGCCACATTTAATAAGGCAGAATTTGGTGTTCACATACATAATAGCAATCGTTTTAATAGTTCTGGTGGGAAATACAGTTTAATGTTTACCCGTAGCGGTTCGTTTAGAATGAATGATTTAACCTATCAGGGAAATTCATGGAATGGATTAAATAGAATGAAAAATTGGTGTATTACAGAAGGCCTTTCAGAGAAGTTCTATTCAGATTTAAAATCTAAAAAACTTTTGGTTGGTGATTTGATAGCTGTACCAACATTATTATCCACTTTTTCTCCAGCACAACTTAATGATGAATTATTTCAATGTATTGATTTATTCCGATAGTAAATTAGAATATTAATTAACATTTTAAATTCACCACATGACATTTAAAAACGAAATAAAGAAAGAATACATTAATGGGAAAAACAATTTGAAAACTTCTTTCCCTGAAGCATTTGAATTTTTGAAGATAATTGAAAGCCTTTCAAATAAAGGTTTTCATATTGGAACTCACAAGAATCTTCATTTATACTTTAAGGATACCTTTCTATTTTACTTTAAAATGGATTCTTATGGAGTTGTTGAGTATTCAGCAAAGTGTAATGGAATTACAAAAAGACAAACCCAAAAGCATCCTGACATGTTTTTTACGCCGTGGTTGCAAAGACTTGATGAATTAGGTATTGATTCTCTTAAAGAAATTGATATTAATCCTTTAAAAAAGAATAATAGAGCGAGTAATTATAATAAAGTTATTATTACTCGCTCTATCGAATCACAACGAATATTTGATTCAGTTATAGAAATACTAAACCTAATTTCACAATAGTGAGAAAGGATACTATCCCAATTTTAAAGGATGGAATCCTTCTATTTTCTTCGATGCCATCAGCATCACATATTTAAAGAACGAGCGTGAACAAAACGAAATGCTACCCCGCGGATCGCACGTTTCGCGAACCGTGGGAATTTCCATACACTTGCAAACCCTCAGTATTTTAGGAGAAGCGCTATTGACGGGGTGACTTCGAATCATCACCGACAATAAAATGAATCGGGAAATCAGTTGCAAAGAAGTCACCCCGTCAATAAAACAAACAGATACCCATTTTTTGAAAGGATGAAACCCTTTTTCTTGCTTATTGATTTTCTTACCTTTGTACAAAATAAAACATGATGAGAGCAATTGAAATAAATTCGAAAACAGATAAGGCTGGCCACTTGAAAATTGATTACAAGCTTAATCAATCTGAGCGTAATGTTCGTGTTTTGATTTTGCTTGACGATGATTCATACCAACAGGAAGAGGAGAAACTCTGGATGAATTCAATTTCGAAGAACCCTTCCTTCGATTTTTTAAATGAACCAGCTGAGGATATTTATTCACTAAAAGACGGAGAGCCAATCAATGATTAAGAACAACATCGTACTTGTTCCTTTTCCTTTTGATGATTTTTCAGATTTAAAAGTTAGGCCAGCCCTGTGCCTGACCTCTGAAATTGGCAAATATCAACAGGTAATTATCGCATTTATTTCGAGCAAAATTCCCGACGATTTAATCGATAGTGATATCATAATCAGAAAGCAAACTGCAAAATCATTGGGCACTGGATTAACTGTTGATTCAGTAATCAGATTGCATAAAATCGTAACAATCCCCAAAAGTATAATACGAAGAAAATTAGGTGAGATTAACCAATCAGTTGAGATTGAGATCAGGGAAAAGCTAAAGCAATTATTTGAGAATTAGAACAAGCAGTTTTTTCTTTACCTTTGAAACTAAACATTGGCTTTTTGCCTAAGTTTTGAAAATAAATCTTCTGTACTTCTATACTCAGTTGTTTTTCCGGTTTTAGCTTCGTCCATTGCTTTCAACAACTTTGTTGTAGGTTTTTTTTCTTCAACAATGGTAACGTAGCGCTGAGTCTTTAAAAACTCAACCATCTTTTTGGCATCCGCCGACCGTTCGTTAATTATTATTGTTGCCATTCAATTTCTATTTTGTACAAAAATAACAAAAAAAACGCCCTTCGTTTCCGAAAGGCGTTTCATATTGTAATAATCTTAAGATTTAAGCTACTGGTATCGGACCTCCAAATGGCATCGTAGGAAGCATCGGATCGTGTCCTCTGACATTCTTGATTGAACCGTTTACCGCTTCATACTTCTGAATATTATCCTGTAAAGCCATCAGTAATCTTTTGGCATGTTCAGGAGTCAGAATAATCCTCGCCTTTACATTTGCCTTTGGAATTCCGGGCATTACCCTGACAAAATCCAACACAAATTCAGAACTTGAATGAGTAATAACTGCAAGATTTGAATACGTTCCCTGAGCGATCTCTTCGGATAACTCAATCTGCAACTGATTGTTGTTATTTAAGTCTTCCATAGTTAATCTCTTGACATTCTATCAGAATCCTTCATCTCAGTCATTTTATCATACTCATCACGTGAGCCGACAATCAGGTTCTTGTATTCTTTCAGCCCGGTTCCCGCAGGAATTAAATGGCCACAGATTACATTCTCCTTCAATCCGTCGAGGTAATCCACTTTACCATGAATAGCAGCTTCATTCAGAACTTTTGTTGTTTCCTGGAACGATGCAGCCGACAACCAGCTACGCGTTTGAAGCGATGCACGGGTAATTCCCTGAAGAATCTGGCTCGAAGTTGCAGGAATGGCATCCCGTCCTTCAACCAATTGTTTGTCACGACGGCGAAGAGTTGAATTTTCATCCCTCATACGACGTGAAGTAATAATCTGTCCGGGTTTCAGGCTATCTGAATCGCCGGCTTCAATCACCACTTTTTTATTGTAAATCCAGTCATTTTCATGAAGGAATTCATGTTTGTCAACAATTTGTTTTTCAAGGAAACGGGTATCGCCCGGATCGTCAATCTCCACTTTCCGCATCATCTGGCGAATAATCACCTCGTAATGTTTATCATTGATTTTCACACCCTGCATACGGTAAACATCCTGAACTTCATTCAAAATATATTCCTGAACGGCTGTTGGGCCTTTAATCGCAAGGATATCAGAAGGAGTGATCGCTCCGTCAGACAGTGGAATTCCGGCACGGATATAGTCATTTTCCTGAACAAGAATCTGACGTGACAGCGGTACCAGGTAACGTTTAACATCTCCACCCTTCGAAGTAACAACGATTTCGCGGTTACCACGTTTGATTTTACCAAGCGAAATTTCGCCGTCAATTTCAGAAACGATGGCAGGGTTTGAAGGATTACGTGCCTCGAATAACTCAGTTACACGTGGTAAACCTCCAGTGATATCACCGGCTTTACCGGCAGCACGCGGAATTTTCACCAATACAGCACCCGCTTCAACGACCTGGCCATCTTCAACAGCCATGTGACCGCCTACCGGTAAGTTGTAAGTACGGATAGAATTTCCCTTTTCATCCAAAATCCGCAAACCTGCGTTTTTGGTTTTATCACGGGTTTCAATGATTACTTTTTCCTTGTAGCCGGTTTGTTCATCAGATTCTTCGCGGAATGTAACACCATCAATTACCTGTTCAAAGGCAACTTTCCCTTTGAACTCAGTAATAATAACACCGTTATATGGATCCCATTCGCAAATACGCATTCCCTTTTTCACTTCCTGACCATTCTCAATGAACAGTTTCGAACCGTAAGGAATGTTATGTGCTGAAAGCTGAATTCTGGTATTTTTATCAATAATGCGTAATTCAGAAAGACGACTTACAACGATATCAGTTTTAACACCTGCTTCAGTGAAGGATTCAACAACGCGCAATTCATCAATTTCGGCAATACCGTCGTATTTTGATTCGACTGCCGACTGAGTTGAAATGTTACCTGCGATACCTCCAACGTGGAAAGTACGAAGCGTAAGCTGTGTTCCCGGTTCACCGATCGACTGAGCAGCAATAACTCCTACAGCTTCACCTCTTTGAACCATTGTACTTCCGGCCAGATTCAGACCGTAACATTTTGCACAAACTCCAACTTTCGATTCGCAAGTCAAAACTGAACGAATTTCGACTGATTCAATCGGCGATTCTTCAATTTTTTTTGCAATTTCGTCGGTAACAATTTCTCCGGAACCAACGATCATTTCACCGGTCAACGGATTGAAAATATCGTGAACAGTTGTACGCCCAAGGATTCTCTCGATCAGAGATGCAACAACTTCCTCGTTGTTCTTAATTGCAGAAGCAATCAGTCCACGCAAAGTTCCGCAATCTTCTTCCTGAATAATAACATCCTGAGCAACGTCAACCAACCTACGGGTCAGATAACCTGCATCAGCAGTTTTAAGCGCGGTATCGGCCAAACCTTTACGGGCACCGTGGGTAGAAATAAAGTATTCCAATACCGACAGGCCTTCTTTAAAGTTAGCAAGGATCGGGTTTTCGATAATCTGAGAACCGGTTGATCCGGATTTTTGAGGTTTTGCCATCAGTCCCCTCATTCCGCAAAGCTGACGAATCTGCTCCTTGGAACCACGGGCTCCTGAATCAAGCATCATATATACTGAATTGAATCCCTGACGGTCAGTGCTCAATGTCTTCATTACCGAATTGGTCAATTTGGCATTGGCATGTGTCCAGATATCAATTACCTGATTATATCGTTCGTTGTTGGTAATGAATCCCATGTTGTAGTTGGCCATTACTTCTTCAACTTCTTCATAACCGGCATCTACAATTTGTTTTTTGTCTTCAGGGATTACAACATCACTGAGGTTGAATGACAGACCACCACGGTAAGCCATGGCATATCCCAAATCCTTAATATCATCAAGGAACTTTACTGTAACAGCGTTACCTGTTTTCTTATAAATATCAGAGATAATGGTACGAAGCGACTTTTTGGTCAGCAATTCATTGATGTAACCACTCGCTTTTGGAACTGACTGATTGAAAATAATCCGTCCAACGGTAGTCTCGATGATGTGTTTGAAGATTTCATCCTTCTCATCCACATCTTCGACTTTCACCTTAATAATTGCATGTAATTCTACTGCACCTTCATTATAAGCAATAATAACTTCTTCGGTAGAATAGAAAGTCATTCCTTCACCTTTTGCTCCCGGACGTGGTTTGGTCATATAATACAGACCCAGAACCATGTCCTGAGAAGGAACCGTAATTGGAGCACCATTTGCCGGATTCAACAAGTTATGCGATGCAAGCATCAACATTTGTGCTTCCAAAACAGCAGCATTCCCAAGTGGTACGTGAACGGCCATCTGGTCACCATCAAAGTCGGCGTTGAAACCGGTACATGACAATGGGTGCAACTGAATTGCTTTTCCTTCAACCATTACCGGCTGGAAAGCCTGAATTGACAGACGGTGAAGCGTAGGAGCACGGTTCAGCATAACAGGATGTCCTTTTAATACATTTTCGAGGATATCCCAAACAACCGGATCTTTACGGTCAACAATTTTCTTGGCTGATTTAACGGTCTTAACAATACCGCGTTCAATCAGTTTCCTGATAATAAACGGTTTGAAAAGCTCAGCCGCCATGTCTTTGGGAAGACCACATTCGTGCAGTTTCAGTTTTGGCCCGATAACAATTACCGAACGTGCTGAATAATCGACACGTTTACCCAACAAGTTCTGGCGGAAACGACCTTGTTTCCCTTTCAAACTGTCGGACAGTGATTTTAAAGCACGGTTATTTTCAGTTTTAACCGCATTTGATTTTCTGGAATTATCGAACAATGAATCGACAGCTTCCTGAAGCATACGTTTTTCATTACGCAAGATTACTTCCGGAGCTTTGATTTCAATTAATCGTTTCAGACGATTGTTTCTGATGATCACCCTGCGATACAAATCGTTCAAATCGGAAGTGGCAAAACGGCCACCATCGAGCGGAACCAAAGGACGCAAATCAGGTGGAATCACAGGAACAACCTTCACAATCATCCATTCAGGACGATTGATGTTTTTGCTGGCACGGAAAGCTTCAACAACCTGAAGGCGTTTTAATGCTTCATTTTTACGTTGCTGTGAAGTTTCGGTGTTGGCTTTGTGACGAAGATCGAACGACATTTCATCCAATTCGAGGCGTTGTAACAAAGTATATAACGCATCGGCACCCATACGTGCAATGAATTTGTTGGGGTCCATATCATCGAGATACTGGTTTTCCTTTGGTAAAGAATCCAGAATATCGAGATATTCTTCTTCAGAAAGGAAGTCAAGATACTTAACGCCATCCTGAGCTTTTATTCCGGCCTGAATTACAACATACCGTTCGTAATAAATAATTACATCCAATTTTTTGGTGGGCAAGCCCAAAAGGTAACCGATTTTGTTCGGCAACGATTTGAAATACCAGATATGGGCAACCGGTACAACCAGTGAAATATGCCCCATCCGTTCGCGACGAACTTTTTTCTCTGTAACTTCCACACCACAACGGTCGCAAACAATTCCCTTGTAACGAATCCGTTTGTATTTACCACAATGACACTCGTAATCCTTCACAGGGCCGAAGATTCGTTCGCAGAACAAACCATCGCGTTCAGGTTTATAAGTCCGGTAATTTATCGTTTCAGGTTTCAAAACTTCACCGTGAGACCTTTCGAGAATCTCCTCAGGCGAAGCCAGACTGATACCAATTTTGGTAAAGCTAATCTTAACTTTATTGTCTTTTCTGAATGCCATATATCGATGGTTATTTTTTCAAGTTTATATCAGGAAAATCAAAATGATCGTCCATAAATTAATCGAGGTTCACACTCAAACCAAGACCACGTAATTCGTGCAGCAATACATTCAAAGATTCAGGAATACCTGCAGCAGGCATTGGTTCACCCTTAACAATTGCTTCGTAAGCTTTGGCCCGTCCTAATACGTCATCTGATTTAACGGTTAGAATTTCCTGAAGAATATTTGATGCACCGAATGCTTCCAATGCCCAAACTTCCATTTCCCCAAAACGCTGACCTCCGAACTGAGCTTTACCACCCAATGGCTGTTGTGTAATCAAAGAATACGGTCCGATTGAACGGGCATGCATCTTATCTTCAACCATGTGGCCTAATTTCAGCATGTAAATAATACCGACAGTTGCAGGTTGATCAAAAGGTTCACCGGTTCCACCATCACTCAGGTATGTCTTACCATATCTTGGGACACCGGCTTTGTCGGTATATGCAGTCACTTCTTCCAAAGTGGCGCCATCAAAAATCGGAGTTGCAAATGTCAATCCCAATTCTTTTCCGGCCCAACCCAAAACAGTTTCGTAAATCTGACCAAGGTTCATACGCGAAGGCACACCCAGCGGGTTAAGCACGATGTCAACAATTGTTCCGTCAGAAAGGAAAGGCATGTCTTCATCACGCACGATACGCGATACGATACCTTTGTTACCATGTCGTCCGGCCATTTTGTCACCAATCTGAAGCTTACGCTTTTTGGCTACATACACCTTTGCCAGCTGAATAATTCCTGCAGGAAGTTCATCTCCGATGGTCACATTGTAGCGTTTCCGCCTTGAAACAGCTTCAAGCTCTTTGTACTTCATGTTGTAATTGTTGATCAGAGCGAAAATCAAATCGTTCTTATCTTTATCTGTCGTCCATTTTGCCGGATTAATCGTCAGATAATCAATATCCTGAAGTTGTTTGAGCGTAAATTTATTCCCTTTTCCAATGATGTCGCCACCATAATAATCTTTAACTCCCTGACTTGTTTTTCCATTAACAAGGTAGAATAGTTTATCTTCCAGTTTTGCACGAAGGGCAGAAACATGGCGGTCAAACTCTTCGTCGATAGCATCGAGTAAAGGTTTGGTGCTCATTTTACCCTTTTTATCTTTTACAACACGCGAGAACAATTTCTTGTCGATAATAGTTCCGTTCAATGATGGAGACGCTTTCAAAGAGGCATCTTTTACATCGCCGGCTTTATCACCAAAAATAGCACGAAGCAGTTTTTCTTCCGGAGAAGGATCAGATTCTCCTTTTGGAGTAATTTTTCCGATCAGAATATCACCAGGTTTAACAACAGCTCCAATGCGGATCAATCCGTTCTCATCAAGATTTTTTGTAGCCTCTTCACTCACGTTTGGAATATCAGAAGTAAATTCTTCGACACCACGCTTGGTATCGCGAACTTCCAGTGAATATTCATCAACGTGGATTGAAGTGAAAACATCTTCCCTGACAACACGTTCTGAAATTACAATAGCATCCTCATAATTATAACCCTGCCAAGGCATGAAAGCAACTTTCAGGTTACGGCCCAAAGCAAGTTCACCACCTTCAGTGGCATATCCTTCAGTAAGTACCTGACCTTTTTTAACACGATCGCCTTTTTTCACGATTGGTTTAAGATCGACAACGGTACCCTGATTGGTTTTTTGGAATTTTGAAATTCTACAAGTTACAACTTCCGGATCGAAGCTTACAAAACGTTCTTCTTCACTCCGGTCGTAACGAATTAAAATTTCATCAGCATCAACATATTCCACTACTCCGTCATCCTCAGCGATAATCAAAACACGTGAATCAATAGCAGCACGCGCTTCCAAACCTGTGCCCACAATCGGAGCTTCAGGGCAAAGCAACGGAACTGCCTGGCGCATCATGTTTGATCCCATCAAGGCCCGGTTGGCATCATCATGTTCCAGGAAGGTAATCAACGAAGCTGCCACCGATGCAATCTGATTTGGACCAACGTCCATCATATTAACATCTTCTTTGGCAACAATTGGATAATCACCATCTAATCGTGATTTCACCTTTGGATTTGTAAAATTACCGTCAGAATCGATCGGTGCATTGGCCTGAGCAATAATTTTTCCTTCTTCCTCTTCAGCAGTAAGGTAAAATACACCTTTATCCGACAGATCGACCTTTCCGTTTTCAACTTTACGGTAAGGAGTAGAAATAAATCCTAAATCATTGACTTTAGCAAAAACGCAAAGCGAAGAGATCAGACCGATATTTGGACCTTCCGGTGTTTCAATCGGACATAGGCGCCCGTAATGGGTATAATGAACGTCGCGTACCTCGAAACCTGCTCTTTCACGCGAAAGACCACCCGGTCCCAAAGCTGACATACGTCGCTTATGAGTCATTTCAGCCAACGGATTTGTTTGATCCATAAACTGAGACAATGCATTCGTTCCAAAGAAAGAATTTATAACCGAAGATAAAGTTTTTGAGTTGATCAGATCAATTGGTGTAAAAACTTCGTTGTCGCGAACATTCATACGTTCACGGATGGTACGGGCCATACGGGCCAAACCAACACCGAACTGATTGAACATTTGCTCACCAACTGTACGCACACGACGGTTACTCAAGTGGTCAATATCATCAACATCAGTTTTTGAGTTGACAAGTTTGATCAGATATTTGATAATCTCAATAATATCCTCCTTGGTCAGAACCTGTACATTCATGTCGATATTCAGACCCAGTTTTTTGTTGATCCTGTAACGTCCAACCTGTCCAAGGTCATATCTTTTTTCTGAAAAGAATAATTTGTCGATTACATCTCTTGCAGTTGCATCATCAGGCGGTTCTGCATTACGCAATTGCCTGTAAATATGAAGCACAGCTTCCTTTTCAGAGTTACAAGGATCTTTTTGAAGTGTATTATATATAATAGCGTAATCCTGAAGATTCCGGTCTTCCTTATGCAGCAAAATGGTTTTTGCTCCGGAATCTATGATTTCGTCAATATGATCGTTATCAATAATAATTTCACGGTCGATTACAACTTCATTACGTTCGATTGATACCACTTCACCGGTATCTTCATCTACAAAATCTTCAACCCATGTTTTAAGCACACGAGCTGCCAATTTACGACCTACTATTTTCTTTAAACCTGATTTTGAAACCTTAATTTCATCAGCAAGGTCGAAAATTTCAAGGATATCCTTGTCACTTTCGTATCCAATTGCACGAAGTAATGTGGTTACAGGTAATTTTTTCTTACGATCGATATAAGCAAACATGACACTATTGATGTCAGTTGCAAACTCAATCCATGATCCTTTGAAAGGGATAACCCTTGCTGAATACAATTTCGTACCGTTGGCATGCATACTTTGTCCGAAGAAAACTCCCGGAGAACGGTGCAACTGAGAAACAACAACACGTTCAGCACCGTTAATGACAAAAGTACCTCTTGGGGTCATGTAAGGAACAGTACCCAAATAGACATCCTGAACAACAGTATCAAAATCCTCATGTTCAGGATCGGTACAATATAATTTTAATTTCGCTTTTAACGGAATACTAAAAGTCAAACCCCGCTCGATACATTCATCAATTGAATATCGTGGCGGATCTACCAGATAGTCAACAAATTCAAGAACGAAGTTATTTCTGGTATCGCTTATCGGAAAATTTTCTTCAAATACTTTATACAGTCTTTCTGCTTTGCGTTGATCAGGGGTAGTACCCAGCTGAAAAAATTCGATGAAGGATTTAATTTGTACTTCAAGGAAATCAGGATAATCAAAGACGGTTTTTGTTGAAGAAAAGCTAATCCTCTGGTTTTCAATATTTACTGCCATCGGTGTATATTAATTAATTGAACTTAAAAGATAAATATACAAATAGGTATAGAACCCCACAAACGTGAGGTTCTAAACCACATCAACCTAAAATTAAGGTCGTAAGACTTTTATTTAAGTTCAACTTCAGCTCCAGCTTCTTCTAATTGAGATTTCAAACCTTCAGCCTCGTCTTTAGAAACTTTTTCTTTGATTGCTCTTGGAGCGCCATCAACTACTTCTTTAGCTTCTTTCAAGCCAAGACCAGTTAATTCTTTAACTAGTTTAACAACAGCTAATTTTGATTGACCAGCTGCTTTCAGAATAACATCGAACTCGGTTTGAACTGCGGCTTCTGCTTCTTCAACAGGGCCGGTAGCAGCAGCAACAGAAACAGCTGCTGCAGCAGGTTCAATACCATATTCCGATTTTAAAATTCCGGCTAATTCATTTACTTCTTTTACAGTTAAGTTTACTAACTCTTCCGCAAGTGCCTTTAAATCTGCCATTCGATAATGATTTTTTAATATAATTTTATAACTAACTGATTACTTTTCACTCAATGTCTTCAAAACTCCGTGGATGATGGTTCCACCTGATTGCAATGCGCCAATAACATTTTTCATTGGAGACTGTAACAATCCGATAACTTCACCAAGAAGTTCATTTTTAGACTTAATTGTTATTAATACATCTAACTGATCTTCGCCAATATAAACTGACTCCTGAACATAGGCTCCCTTTAAAATTGGGAACTTATTTTTCTTCTTAAAATCCTTTATCAATTTTGCAGGAATATTTGCATTCTCACAAAACATAACAGATGTATTTCCACTTAGAACATCGTAAAGCTCTTTCGCATCTTTGTTTGATGCTTCCAATGCCAAACGCAAGAGGGTATTCTTCACCACAACCAGTTTTACATCCTGCTTGTTGCATAAACGCCGTAAGTTACTTGTACGAGCTGCGTTCAGGCTTTCAATGTCAGTCAGATAAAAATGAGATGATGAATTGATCTGTTCTGTAAGACTACTGATAATTTCTTGTTTTTCTGATCTTTTCATATCAATTCGTTTACTTTTCAGAGACAGATTTTGGTTCAATTTGTATTCCAGGACTCATTGTACTCGACAGGTATATGCTTTTCACATAAGTACCTTTTGCAGCCGAAGGTTTCAGCTTGATCAGCGTGTTAACAAAAACGGTAGCATTTTCAACAATTTTGTCGTTGGTAAAAGAAACTTTACCTACAGAAGTGTGAACGATACCAAATTTATCAACTTTAAAGTCAATCTTACCTGCTTTTACTTCAGCAACAGCTTTTCCAATGTCCATTGTAACTGTACCACTTTTTGGGTTTGGCATTAATCCACGAGGCCCTAAAATACGTCCAAGTGCACCAACTTTTCCCATTACAGGTGGCATAGTAATAATCACATCTACGTCAGTCCAACCACCTTTGATTTTCTCAACATAATCGTCAAGACCGACATAATCAGCTCCAGCATCTAAGGCTTCCTGAACTTTGTCAGGAGTAACCAAGGCCAATACACGTACATCCTTACCAGTTCCATGAGGTAAAGTAACTACGCCTCTAACCATCTGATTGGCTTTTCTCGGATCAACTCCAAGGCGGACATCTATATCGACCGATGCATCAAACTTGGTAAAAGTAATGTCTTTCACC
This sequence comes from Bacteroidales bacterium, assembly GCA_038248385.1. Lineage (GTDB taxonomy): Bacteria > Bacteroidota > Bacteroidia > Bacteroidales > Prolixibacteraceae > Aquipluma. The sequence continues at coordinate 98,558 of JBBRXN010000002.1, read as the reverse complement.
AGTAATGAAGCTTCTTTCAATGTATAGAATTTTCCCTTTTCGAGTTTTTCCAGAGCAAGCTTTTTATTCTTTGTAATTCTGCCCATTTTAATAATTTTAATTAGTTTGTCGATGGGCGTTCGCCTGTAACGGAGATACCCATACTTCTGGCAGTACCAGCTACCATGCTCATAGCACCATCTAAAGTGAAACAGTTAAGGTCTTCCATTTTGATTTCAGCAATTACCTTCACTTGTTCCCAGTTTACAGAACCAACTTTTACAAGATGAGGTTCTGCAGAACCTTTTTTCACTTTTGCAGCTTCTATAAGTTGCACAGCTACCGGGGGTTGTTTAATTACAAAATCAAACGATTTATCTGCATAAACAGTGATAACAACCGGAAGGACTTTCCCCGCGAGGTCTTGTGTCCTACCATTGAACTGTTTGCAAAACTGCATAATATTTACCCCTTTAGAACCTAATGCTGGGCCTATCGGAGGTGAAGGGTTAGCAGCACCCCCCTTAACTTGCAATTTAATTAATCCAGCAATTTCTTTAGCCATAATAAAATCGATAAATAATTTATTACTCCTTTTCTACTTGCATGAAGCTAAGCTCCAAAGGAGTTTTTCGTCCAAATATTTTGACCATTACTTCAAGCTTTTTCTTTTCCTCATTGATTTTTTCAATGATTCCGTTGAAGCCATTGAATGGCCCATCAATAACTTTCACCGTTTCTCCAACTACATAAGGAATATTCATTTCCTCGCCGGAAGCAGCCATTTCATCAACCCGACCTAAAATCCGGTAAGCTTCTGACTGACGCATCGGAACAGGTTCTCCACCTTTTGTATCTCCCAGGAAGCCAATGATATTGGGGATATTTCTAAGTATGTGGGGAATCTCTCCAACCAGACATGCTTCAACTAAAACATATCCGGGAAAGAAATTTCTTTCTTTACTGATTTTTTTTCCGTTTCGTATCTGATAAACCTTTTCGGTAGGTATCAAAACCTGTGAAACAAATTCCTGGAGACCAGCATTAGCAATCTCGTTTTCAATATATTCTTTGACTTTCTTCTCTTTTCCTCCAATTGCCCGAAGAACATACCATTTTTTGACGTTTTCGCTCATGTTGTGCTCCTAATAAAGAATTAATAAAATAAACTGTACACAAAGCCCATAATGTTTTCAAAAGAGAAATCCATTACGAAAACTATAAGTGCTATTATAAGGGAAGCAACCATTACGATGAATGCACTATTCTGCAATTCTTTAAATGTAGGCCAGGAAACTTTATGAACAAGCTCATTATAAGCCTCTTCAAAATATAGTATAAGTTTCATTTTTAATAAAAATATAATTAGTACGGATGGTAAGATTCGAACTTACTTGGTAATGCCATATAAAATAAACAAAACTCCCAACCGAGTTTCATCCGTAAAGAGTCCCCGGAATTACATCCGGGGCTCTTTCACAGAGTATTTTTGGTTAAAATTTCTCTAAATAAGTTCAGTAATCTGACCTGCACCTACAGTACGACCTCCTTCGCGGATTGCGAAACGAAGACCAACATTAATAGCTACCGGATAGATCAATTGTACTTCGATTGAAACGTTGTCACCTGGAAGAACCATTTCACGTCCTTCAGGTAAGTGAATTTCACCTGTTACGTCCAGTGTACGAATATAGAACTGTGGACGATATCTGTTGTGGAATGGAGTGTGACGTCCACCTTCTTCTTTTTTCAGGATATAAACCTCAGCTTTGAAATTTGTGTGAGGAGTAATTGTGCCTGGTTTTGCAAGAATTTGTCCACGTTTGATTTCTTTTTTGTCAACACCACGTAACAACAAACCTACGTTGTCACCAGCCTGGCCATCATCCAAAATTTTACGGAACATTTCAACACCGGTACAAACTGTCTTGCGACCTTCAGCGCCTAAACCAATCAACTGCAATTCATCACCTGTATGAACAACACCGGTTTCGATACGACCTGTTGCAACAGTACCACGACCAGTGATCGAGAATACATCTTCAACTGGCATAAGGAATGGTTTATCAACATCACGGGGAGGAATTGGAATCCAGCTATCAACTGCATCCATTAATTCCATCACTTTTTCTTCCCATTTTGCTTCACCGTGCATAGCACCAAGTGCGGATCCCTGAATAACAGGAGAATTATCTCCATCGAATCCGTAGAAAGTCAACAATTCGCGAATTTCCATTTCAACAAGTTCGAGGATTTCAGGATCATCAACCATGTCCACTTTATTCATGAAAACGACCAACTTTGGTACGTTTACCTGACGGGCTAAAAGGATGTGTTCACGTGTTTGTGGCATAGGACCATCAGTTGCAGCAACAACGATAATTGCTCCGTCCATCTGAGCAGCACCGGTAACCATGTTTTTCACATAATCGGCGTGACCGGGACAATCAACGTGTGCATAGTGACGCGTAGCTGTTTCGTACTCAACGTGGGCTGTATTAATTGTAATACCACGTTCTTTTTCTTCAGGAGCACTGTCGATTGATTCGAACGATTTTACTTCACAATAACCCTTTTTTGCCAATACCATAGTAATAGCGGCAGTCAAAGTAGTTTTGCCGTGGTCAACGTGGCCGATTGTGCCTATGTTGACATGGTCTTTTGACCTGTTAAATTTTGCTTTAGCCATAACTTTAATAATTTTTAAATTATCTTTTAAACTTTCATCTGAGCCAATGATGAGAATTGAACTCATGACCTCTTCCTTACCAAGGAAGCGCTCTACCCCTGAGCTACACCGGCAACTTATATTTTGAGCGGGAGACGAGATTCGGACTCGCGACCCTTAGCTTGGAAGGCTAATGCTCTACCAACTGAGCTACTCCCGCATTTGAGAAGATTAGAATCTTGAATCTTGAAGATTAGAGTGATTCTAATATTCGCCATTCTGACATTCCAATATTCCTTTTGTGGGGAGAGCAGGATTCGAACCTACGAAGGCGTACGCCAGCAGAGTTACAGTCTGCCCCAGTTGGCCACTTTGGTATCTCCCCAATCAATATTTTTTCAGAACTTAAATAAAGAGCCGAATCACAGATTCGAACTGTGGACCCCGAGATTACAAATCACGTGCTCTGGCCAACTGAGCTAATCCGGCAACTATTTATACATCGCACAAAAACCCCTATAAACCTTAAAAACACCTGTCTAAAGGGGACTTTTTTCGCAAACTCTACCTAATCAGATACTTGTCCGAAAAAGGTTTGCAAATGTATAAATATTTTATCGTATTACACAACTAAAAAAATATTTTTTCAATATTATTTGTCCTTCAGCTTTTCTTTAAACTTGGTCAACTGACGACGAATTGCTTCAATAGCTAAATCAATTGATTCTTCAAAAGAATCAGATTGTTTTTCAGCAAAAAGATAATCAGTTCCTGGAATAGAAAGTTTCAATTCTGCTATTTTGTTGTTCACAGTTTCAGGTTTCTCGACCTTCAGAATTACTTCTATACCAATAATACCTTCGAAATAGGTATCAAGTTTGGCCACTTTTTTATTCACAAAATCTATTAATTTCTGATCGGCTGTAAAGTGTACCGTTTTTAACTGAATATTCATAATTAATCCTCCTTTAATTTATGATCTTGGATGTGCTTGTCTGTAAACTTTTTGAATTTTTTCGAGAGAGGTATGAGTGTAAATCTGTGTAGCCGAAAGATTTGAATGACCTAACAATTCCTTTACTGCGTTTAAATCTGCTCCACGGTTAAGCAGATGAGTTGCAAAGGTATGCCGGAGCACATGTGGACTTTTTTGATCGATTGTTGTTACCAAGGATAAATATTTTAAGACAACCCTGTAAATGAGTTTTTCATAAGCCGGATCTCCTTTGGCTGTCAGAAACAAATACGAAACAGGCGATCCGAAAAGCAGGGTGCGTTCTGTTTTGTATTGTTCTATCAGTACATTTAAACTACGGGGGTAAGGAACTATTCTTTCTTTATTACGCTTACCTAAAACCTTGATCAGAAATTCTGCCTGCGATACATCTGCATCCTTAAGGTGCATCAGTTCTGACAAGCGTATTCCTGAACCATACAACAGACTTAAAATTAATTTGTCACGAAGCGCTTCAAAGTCATTTCCAAAAAAACCATCATCAAGCAGATGATCCAACTGTTTTTCTTCCACAAATTGAGGTAGTTTTTTCCTAACCTTGGGTACAATCACATTCACCAGGTTATTCACTTTGACTACCTCCATCCTCAATAAATACTTATAAAAAGACTTTAATGCTGAGATCTTCTTATTTACCGTGCGGGCCGACAACCCGCTGTCCATCAAATCAACAACCCAATTACGGACTATCTTGTCATTAATTCCTTCAACATCAAATTCCCCGATTGTCTTTACAAAAAACTCTTCAAACTGATTGAGGTCTTTTTTATAGGCAATTGCAGTTAAATGCGAATACCTTTTTTCGTATTTCAGGTAATTAATGAATGATTCCTGATGGGACATCTGTAAATAATTAACATCTGTTCGAGGAACCCGCTAGATTTTCTAGTCGTCCTGACGCTGTAAATTCTCAATATAAATGGCTTTTTTCACTTCAGCCCTTCTTTCAACCGATGGTTTAATAAAAGCCTGCCTTACACGCAATTCTTTTACAACTCCTGTTTTTTCAAACTTTCTTTTAAATCTTTTAAGCGCTCTTTCGATGTTTTCGCCTTCTTTCACTGGAATAACGATCATAGAATTATATTTTTTCTTGTTAAATTTTGAGCCGCAAATTTATTAATTAAAGATTAGTAATCAAATTTAAACCAAAAATTTATTTTTTAAAAGATTTGATCGGTTATTCCTTCAATTAAAAAACGCAAAAACACCAATTTTGTTCTACAAATATGGCTTTAAACGAGCAAACTCCTCTATGTTTAAAATCATACTATCGCGTAAAACTGTATATTCATTGATGTTTCCGTATTTCGTTCTGAACTTGACTATTTTCCGGGCAAGATTTTTTTGGATGTATGGATGTTTTGCCAATTCATTCCAATCAGCAAAATTCAAATCGATTTTTCGTATTCTTGCCGGATCAATCTTAACCATGCCTTCAATTTTCCGAATAACTTCCTCACTCAACCCATACACTTCTTTCAACTGTACTACAGAATAGAATCCACCTAATAAATCGCGGTATTTTACGATCCGTTTCGACAACTTATCTCCGATACCGGGTAGCTTCATCAGTTCGATTGAATCAGCTGCATTGATCTCAATTTGAATTTTATCAACTTCAGTTCTTTTTTCATAATCGGGATTTCTTTTTTCATCAATAATAACATATTCATTCAAGCTATTCTTTTGTGATTCAGAAATTCCGTATATCCGATAGAAATCTGCCTTGCTCCTAAAACTGCCACCTCTGCCTTGGTATTTGCGAATTGTTTGTATTTGCTTTTCAGTCAATCCTAAACGTGTAAAATCTTTGTCTGTTGTGACATTCGGGTCAAAAGCGAATAATTCCGAATTCAGTTTTTCAGGAGTTAGTTTTATTGAAGCTGGTTTTACCAATTCATTTTCGAATATCAGGAAAGGAGCAAGCTTATTGTAAATCGAATCGGTCACTCCGTATATCTTTCTGAAATCAGTGACAGAATAGAATCTTCCGCCTCGGTCCCTGAACTTCAGTATATTTCGTTTTACTTCCTTTGGAAGGAAAAGGCTGTCAAGGGCTGCTTGATTGATAGTATTTGGATTAAACCTGAATAATATATTTTTTTCAGCTTGATTCTTTGTATTGTCCTTGACCAGATTCAACTCATTATTCACAGAGTCAAGCAAGGCAACATCAATTTTGGCAGGCGTTTCGAAATAAAATATGACTTTGTTAGCCACTGCCAGCAAAAAAATAATAACCAAAAGAATGGTAATCCCTTTCCGTTCATTTCGGCTGAAAGTAAAATAATCCTGAATAATTTGTTTGAAGTTCATTTAGGAAAATGCTTTCACTAATTTACTCAAAAAAATCGAATAAAAAAACCCGGCTACAATTTAGCCGGGTCTCATCAACTTCTTTTTCAACTTTAAACGTTAAACAATTAACTTGTCTTTTAGCTTCTGTCAATATTATTCAGATCATTGAATGCAGTTTTAAGCCTTTCAATCATCGTTTCCTGTCCTTTACGTAACCACACACGTGGATCGTAATATTTCTTGTTCGGTTTATCTTCACCATCAGGATTACCTATCTGAGCTTGCAGATATGCCCGGTTTTGAGCTTCATACTTGCGAATACCATCCCATGTGGCCCACTGGGTGTCAGTGTCGATATTCATCTTAATCACGCCGTAAGAGATTGCTTCACGAATTTCTTCAAGTGTTGAACCAGAACCACCATGGAACACAAAATCAACAGGTTTTTCACCTAAACCATGCTTCTCGGAAACATATTTTTGTGAATTATCAAGAATCTTAGGAGTCAGTTTTACGTTTCCTGGTTTATATACCCCGTGAACATTGCCGAATGACGCAGCGATGGTGAAATTCGGACTGATCTTGCTCAATTCTTCATAAGCATAGTTAACATCTGAAGGCTGAGTATAAAGCAACGAATTATCCATTCCTGAATTATCCACTCCATCTTCTTCTCCGCCAGTGCAGCCCAATTCAATTTCAAGTGTCATTCCTATTTTACTCATACGGGCAAGGTACTTCTTACATATCTCGATATTTTCCCTGATTGGTTCTTCTGATAAATCAAGCATGTGAGAACTAAACAATGGTTTGCCTGTTTCGGCAAAGTGCTTTTCTCCTGCGTCTAAAAGGCCGTCAATCCATGGCAATAATTTTTTTGCAGCATGGTCGGTATGCAATACAACATGAATGTCATAAAGTTCTGCAAGTAAATGCACCGATTTAGCCCCTGCAATTGCACCGGCAACAGGAGCCAACTGTCCTTCGAGTTTCAATCCTTTTCCGGCATAAAACTGGGCGCCACCATTTGAAAATTGAATTATAACTGGCGAATTAACCAGTTTGGCAGCTTCCATTACTGCATTTACCGAATCAGAACTTACTACGTTAACGGCAGGCAATGCGAAATGATTTTCTTTTGCAATTGCAAATAATTTTTGCAAATCGGTGCCGGATACGACTCCTCGTTTTACTACTTCTGAAATCTTTGTCATTGTATAAATTTTTAAGATGATACTTTTGTGTTTCTATTCTTAATTTTTTCACATTTCAGAATAGAACTAAGCAAAGTTAGTATTGTTCAGGCTGAAAATATTAAATCATTCAAATAATTGATTCGCCAGAGGTAGAAAATTCATATTTCAATAATATATTCAAGCCGAAATTATTGAAGTGTTGGTCGCAACCCAAGGATGAACCGGTTAACTAAAAAGGATATCCAATCGCAAATGACAAGTTAAAATGATCATTTTTAACCGGATAGTTTGCCTGAATAAACCTTTTCCCTTCAGGTAAAGATGGGTCCCTCATTTTCAATCCAAGATCAAGCCTGAAAATAAAGTAAGTAAAATCGAACCTTAAACCAACGCCCGATCCAACTGCAATCTGCTTATAAAACTGATTAATTTTAAAAACAGCGCCGTCACGATTGTCTTTCCCATTGATGGCCCAAATATTCCCGGCATCCATAAAGAATGCACCTTCCAGCAACCAGAAAAGTTTAAAACGATACTCAACATTTGCTTCCAGCTTAATATCAGACGATTGATTCGGGTAAATATCCGCAGGTGCTTTATATGTACCGGGTCCCAGCGACCTCACTTGCCAGGCGCGGATTCCATTGGCTCCACCGGTAAAATATTTTTTCTCAAAAGGTAACACATCAAAATTGCCGAACGGAATCCCGATCCCTACAAAAGCCCTCCCCACATAAGAGCTCAGTTTATCCATCATGTGTCCGTAACGATATTCAAAATCATTTTTAAAATATTGAGCAAATCGTGTATTCAGAACCTCATAATAAGAACTTGTTATTTTAGTGATTGGATCAACATCTTCAGTTTTACTTTTATTAATCAACCTTGAATAAAGTGACAGCAGATTGCCTGCCGATTCGATATTAATCTTAAAATACTTGTAATCCTCTCTTTTATTGATGTTCTGGGTATTGTACAACCAACTGTAGTTTGATGCCAGAATGAGGTGATCGGTAAAACTGCTTTTTATGTATAAATCTTTAATCGAATTGATGAATGATGGGTTTAAGGCAGTAAGGATCACGTAGTTTAAATCAACCATATTCAAGGTGTGAAAATGATAGGCAGACGTTTTCCAGTTATATCCAAATTTAAAGTTAGTGATGGTTCTGGTGTAATCAGGTCGGTTTTGATAATTATATCCTGCAGTCAACTTGGTCTCAGGAATCTGAAAATTAAACATGCGTTTTCCCTTGATAAAACTTAAAAACTTTGGAAAAGTAAGGCTTGATTCAATCCCTAATTCACGGGTATTAAAATTTAATAAACTATTTTCAATTAGTGATTGTTGCCGTTCTCTGGCACCTCTTATCTGAAAATCAAAGACTTCAGCCCCTCCAAAAACATTGCGGTGCTGATAATTAAAATTACCGGCCACTCCGAGATTCCCTGAGGAATTCGTTCCCTCAATATCAACAGAAAAATTCTGGCGAGGCAAAGGAGATAATTGCATCCTGCAATCGAGTAATGGTATTGAATCGCCGGTAAATGAATTAGTTTCAGAAAAACCAATACTTATTACTTTGAATTGCTTCAGACGGCTCAATGCGCGATAGGTCTTTTCGGTATTTTGCAAACTGTAATAAGTACTATCTCTCATTCTGTTCACATTGGAAAATAAACCGGGTTTATATTTTAGCTTTCCTGAATAGGTAATGATATAGTCATCTACAATTAAGGTATCCATTTGATCATCTGTCTGATTCCCGGTAAAATCGGCAGCCTTAAAAGTTGGGTTGATGAAAAAATTCCTGATTTTATACTTCTGATGCGGAACTACTCCAGCTGAGTCAGTACTTGGTGAAGCATCATTAATATTAACTGTCAAATCAACCAAATGATCAAGGAAACTGCTATCTGCTGTGTAACTTATAAACTCCTCTGAAAACTTATAATATCCCGCGTTTTTCAGGTTTCTCGAAATTCGTTGACGTTCAGCATTCAGAATATCCAGATCGAAAATATCACCTGGTTTTAACAACTGATTGACCGAGTCCTTCAGAATAAGACCCCGTAAATGTTCATCCTTTAATGAATAATCGTATTTGCGGATCAGATATGGTTGCCTGGCTTCTATCTTAAAAATAAGATTCACTTTTCTTATATTCGAACCGTAAACCAACGTATCTTTTATTGAAGCATCGTAATAACCTTTGTTCTTCAGGTATATTTTAAGCTGTTCTTTGCTTCGCTGCGACTGAATTTCATCATAAATTACCGGCGCTTCTCCAATTCTTTTAAACCAATCATTTTCTTTGTTTTTCGATGACAAATTGTAAGCCCACAAATGAAATTTTAAAGCGCCCAAAATCCGCAGATTTTCTTTCTGACGAACATGCGTTTTAAGATTCTCCCTTTTAATGTTCTTATCATCGACTTTTACAGAAACTTTATTCAGAAGATATTTACCTTCAGGCACAAATTTGGTTGAATTGCAAGCGCCAAGAAGCAAAGTCCCCAAAAATAGAATGACACTTCCGGCATTATAAAATCTGTTTCGGACAAACAACATCATTAAATTCAGTTTTTACAAAAATAAACAGAGCTTTTGGTTCGCATATCATTCGGACCTTTTTATTTTTACATTTTAGAACGAAAATGCAGAAAATATGTTGAGTAAGAACAAGATTAAATTAATCCAGTCGCTGAACCGAAAAAAAAACAGAGACGAATTGGGTGTTTTTTTGGTTGAAGGCAATAAAATGGTTGAAGAAGCTATTCGTTCCGGATTCGAAATTGAACTTTTAGTTTGTACAACCGACTTTGTAAATCAACATCCCAATATTGAAAAACGCACAAAAGAGTTGATTGAAACCGATAATGAATCAATATCCAAGTCCAGCCTGCTTCAAAATCCGCAGGATGCCCTGGCAATTGTTCGTCAGCAGAAGAATAATTCTCCTGACATAGACTTTAGAAAAGAACTTTGTCTGGCTCTTGATTTCATTCAGGATCCGGGAAACCTGGGAACAATACTTCGCATCGCCGACTGGTACGGAATTACCCACATAATATGTTCTGAAAATACAGTTGATGTTTTCAATCCGAAAGTAGTGCAGGCAAGCATGGGGGCCATTTTCAGGATAAATACCCGGGTAACAGAACTTTCGGACTTCATTAAAAATTCCGTAGAAAAAGGCATTCCTGTTTACGGGACGTTTCTGGAAGGTGAAAATATCTATCAGGAAAAGTTGTCGCCCAATGGAATCATTGTTCTGGGAAATGAAGGAAACGGAATTTCGGAACCTATCAGCCGGTTGGTAACTCAAAAATTGCTAATCCCCAACTTTTCAACCCATGAGAACAAGCCCGAATCGTTAAATGTTGCCATTGCAGCCGCCATTTGCTGCAGCGAATTCAGGAGAAGGTAAGCTATTTTTGCGTTTGTAATTCGCTGCGAATGCTTCAGCACATCGTTCGCCATCCATGGCTGACGAAACAATTCCACCGGAATACCCGGCGCCTTCACCACATGGATAAAGTCCTTTTACCTTGACATGTTCAAGTGTATCTTCCCTGCGGGGAATGCGGATGGGCGAAGATGTACGGGACTCAACTCCAACGACAATGGCTTCATTTGTCAGGTAACCATGGGCTTTTTTGTCAATCTGTGTAAATGCCTCCTGAAGGCGTGTCCTGATCCTTTTAGGAAGTTTATCGTGCAAAGGAACCGAAACCAAACCCGGATGATAGGAGGTTTCCGGCAAATCCTGTGAAAATTTACCATTCACAAAATCGGCCATTCGCTGTGCCGGTGCAAACTGAGTACTTCCGTTCAGTGCGAAACACAATCGTTCAATATTCCGCTGGAATTCAAGCCCGGCAAATACGCCCAGATGCCTGAATTCGGCTAAATCTTCGGGCCTGATTTCAACCACCATTCCGGAGTTGGCAAAATTTGTATTGCGTTTGGTTGGCGACATACCATTCACTACCATCTCGCCGGGAGCAGTTGCCGCAGGAACGATCATTCCACCCGGGCACATGCAGAAGGAATAAACACCGCGTTGCTCAACCTGTTCAACAAACGTGTAACTGGCAGGTGGCAAATAAGGTCCGCGCAATGGTTGATCGTATTGAATCGAATCGATAAGTGTTTGTGGATGCTCAGCCCGTACACCGACTGCAAAAGTTTTTGCTTCGATTGAAATACCTTTTGAATAAAGCAATTCAAACATTTCGCGGGCTGAATGGCCTGTTGCCAATATAACAGCTTCGGCTTCAACGATGGTGGTATCTGAAAGCATTATTCCTGAGCAGCGATCATTTTCAATAATAAGATCGGCCACCCTACTGTTAAAATGAATTTCGCCTCCAGCTTCCAGTATTTTATTGCGAATACTGGTAATAATTCCAGGAAGCATGTTTGTGCCAATATGAGGATGTGCATCAATTAAAATTTCGGGAAGCGCACCGTTTGCATAAAAAACCTCGAGAATTTTCCGGATGTCACCGCGCTTCTTCGATCGGGTATATAACTTTCCGTCAGAAAAAGTTCCTGCCCCACCCTCTCCAAAACCATAATTCGAATCAGGATCGACCAAATGTTCGCGATGGATTTTGGCAATATCTCTTTTGCGGTCGCTTACATTCTTCCCACGTTCAAAAATGAGCGGTTTAAAACCAAGCTCAATCAAACGCAAGGCCGCAAAAAGCCCGGCAGGACCAGCGCCGACAATAATCACCTGAGGCTGATGGTCAACCAGATCATACGTGAATTGGATTTTTTCTTCAACCGGAAGTTCGTCGATAAAAACTTCGACACCCAAATTTACACGTATAGCACGTTGGCGGGCATCAACAGATTTTCTTCTGACATTTATAAGCCGAATCCTGCCTTCATCAAGATGAAGTTTTTCGGCCAGAATTGGTTTGTATAATTGTTCGTCGGACGCCTGTTTGGGCGTAAGCGACAGATTAATTTCCTGTTTCAAGGTTATTCGAAATGAAAGCTAAAAATGAACATATTGGATGTCAACTGTGAAAAAGCATTGGTATAAACCTGCCGCTGAGTAGGTTTCGGTCCATTATCCAAAATATTTGATAATCCGAAACTGAACTTCAACTCTGTTGATAAACGGAAAAACTGAAGGTAACTATCCCACCCCACACCGGCTTCCAAATAAGTGCTGAACGGTTTCAACCGAACCAAATCTTCTTGCCCTGTTTTCGAAATATCAATACGATAAGCAATTCCACCAATCAAATAAGGCCTTTGGTTATTCATCCGCTTCGATTTATATTTGATCAGAAGGGGAAAATCAAGAAAAGTTGATTTAATGGAAAAGAATTCCTTATTGTCGGTATTATTTATGTCTTCAACAGGGATATTGTACACCAATTTTCGCTCACCAAATGACATTCCGGGCAAAAACCTAAGATCGAGATATTCTGTCAATCGCAAATTAGTTATTATTCCCACTGTAAAACCCGGTGTCAGTGATGAAATATCGGCCCTTATTTCCCGGTCCTCTAAAATTGGTTCCCCATTAATTATTTCGGGAGTAGTATGATCAAACTTTGGATTCTCACCAATTGTCGGAAAATGATCAATATTAAAATCGAGTGTATTCAGGGCAAGCGTAAATCCAAAATGAAGTCGTTTGTCATCAAATGTTGTAAGGTTTTTAACCATCTGCCTCTGAGCCAATGCGCTTAACCCAACCATCAAGAAAAATAAAAAATAGAAAATACGCTTCACTGTAAGAGATTATCAACTGTTCGTAAAACCACAATATTACTAAATTATTGTTTGCCAAAATTATTTTTGAGCGATGTAAATGGTCGCGATTCCGAAAGTGAGCCTTTTCTGCTTTGCTCTTGAAAATCCGCAACTTTTTAATACTGCCAGAAATTTCTGATCATCTGGAAAAGCCATCACCGATTCCGGCAAATAAGAATAGGCAGAGCTGTCTTTTGAAACCAATCTTCCGACAAACGGCAGAATGGTAAAGAAATAAAAAAGATAAAACTGTTTGAAAGGAAAGTACTTTGGTTTAGAGAACTCCAGAATAATGGCCACCCCATCAGGTTTCAAAACCCTGTGAAATTCGCACAAACCTTTTTCGAGATTCTCGAAATTCCTTACACCAAAAGCTACGGTAATTGCGTCAAACTGTAGGTCGGGAAACGGCATTGCCTCCGAATCACCTTTTACAAATTTGATCAAATTTCCCAATCCCAGCTTTTCAGCTTTAATCCGGCCAACATCCAGCATCTTTTCCGAAATATCAAAAGCAACTATTTCCGATGGGTTAAGTATCGAAGCTGCAATTGCAAAATCACCGGTGCCTGTTGCCACATCAAGCAACAAGCCGGATTCATACTCAGAAAGAATACGGATCGCCTTTTTTCTCCAAATGTTATCGATTCCCAACGAAAGGAAATGATTCAAAAAATCATAGCGCTGAGCAATATTGTCAAACATTTGCTCAACCTGTTGCTTTTTTTGCTTATTTGAATCTTTATATGGGGTAACTTGCATAATAAACTAATTCGATGGAGTCATCTTATCGATATATCCGAAAGAATCATCATCAATCCTGATTTCACCTTTGGTCACATGCCCTAATGCAAAGAAAGGAACCTTCAGACTACTCATCAAATCAACAAAATCATCCACCTTTTTAAGATCGACTCCCACAACAATGCGACCCATTGCTTCGCCAAAAAGAAATGCATCAGTTCTTATTTCAGCATCAGTAGTTATATCAAATCCAAATCCTAAAGGCATTCCTGCACGTAAAAGAGAGAAAAATAATCCACCTTTACCAACAGGATTGGCTGAACTTACCAAACCTTCGGCAATCAACCGTTTCATCACAGCATGTAAGTTTACTTCCACATCTATATCAAAAACAGGAAGTGGGGATTCAGAAATCTCATGGTAAAACTCCAAATATTCAGATGAATTTACATCGTCATAAGACTTACCTATCATAAATATATTGTTTCCCTTTTTCTTGAAACTGTGCGTCACAATTTTTTCCTTATCAGGAACTGACCCCATTAAACTTACAATGATTGTAGGATAAACCGGTCCATGACCTGAAAAATAATCAAATCGAATTTTCCGGTCAGTCAATTTTATATTGAATTTATTACAGGCATTCACTAAACCTTTAGTTGCTCCTGAAGCAATAAACTGGCCTTTTGGATTGGCAATATTGATATGATATAAAAACGAACTGACAGCTTCAGGAACGGCACCAAAACAAATCATTTTACGCACTGCACGCCCTATCAACATTTCGGTAGCCTGTTTCGGATCAAATTCAAGGTGATGATGCAATGCATGAGTAGTCATTGCCATCAGCTGCCCGTTTTCGGAACAGAAAATACCGGTTTCATCCGTTTCATCGTTCGACATGGTTGCCACATCAACTGCCTCTTCACTAAAGTCATTAAAGTAATTTATCGGGGCTAAATTGGGATCGGCCATTAAATTAAATACTATATCCTGAATATCTTGCTTTTCCGGAATTTGATCAATTGTAAATTCCTGAATTTCTTCTTTTTGTTCGATCATAACGTATGTTTTCTTTAAATGCAGAAACAAAAATAATTAAGTAGTTTGTTATTCCATAAGTTTTCAGATATTTTTAATTTTGGCGTTTCATTAATCCATCTATTCAATGAATCGAAAAATCGCCTTAATTACCGGAGCCACATCAGGTATCGGTTACGAAACAGCATTTTTACTGGCCAAAAACAAATACAATTTAATTCTTACCGGCCGCAGAAAAGATAGACTCGAAACGATAAAGAAACAATTAGAGCGGAACTTTGGCTGCTTAGTTCAAATTTTAAACTTTGATATTCGAAAAAGATCGGAAGTTGAGAGTGCATTCTCAACTCTGCCCGATCAATGGAAAGCAGTTGATGTTCTGGTGAACAATGCAGGTTTAGCAGCAGGATTGGGCCCTGTAAATTCAGCCGATATCGACGACTGGGATCAAATGATTGACACAAACGTCAAAGGATTGCTTTATGCAACAAGGATCGTCTCTCCATGGATGGTCGAAAGGCAATGCGGACACATCATTAATATTACCTCAATTGCCGGCAAAGAAGTTTATCCCAACGGATCGGTTTATTGTGGTACAAAACATGCTGTGGCAGCCATCACAAAAGCGATGCGGATTGAACTTATGCCTTCAGGAATAAAAGTTACGTCAATCGCTCCCGGTGCTGTCGAAACAGAATTCTCGTTGGTTAGATTCGGTGGAGACGAAGAAAAAGCAGCACAGGTTTACAAAGGATTTATGCCATTACAGGCAAAAGATATTGCAGAAACTATCTTATTTGTCATTACCCGCCCGTCCCATGTAAACATCGACGATCTGTTGATCATGCCCACCAATCAGGCTTCAGCAAGAGATTTCAACAGAAAATAATATTCAAATGCAAAACTTTGATTCAGCATATTTAAAAGAATATACTTTTCAGATATTCAAATGCATGGGCTGTCCCGACGACCAGGCAAAAGTGGCGGCTGATTGTTTAAATCAAGCCGATTTACGTGGAGTTGATTCGCATGGAGTTGCCCGTTTAGGAGGCTATATCAGGTTATGGGAACTAAAACGGCTGAATGCTAACCCTCAAATGAAAATCATCCACGAAACGCCAAGCACAGCGGTTCTGGATGGAGACTCGGGACTCGGACTGGTAACTGCCCCATACGCTATGCAAATCGCGATCGGAAAAGCAAAAATCGCAGGTACAGGTTGGGTAGCCGTCCAGAATTCGAATCACTACGGAATTGCCGGATACCATTCCATGCTGGCTCTTGAGCATGATATGATCGGTATTTCGATGACAAATGCCAGTCCGCTGGTAGCTCCGACATTTTCAAAGAGCCGTTTTCTGGGGACCAACCCAATTGCTATTGCCATTCCAGCATTAAACCAACCTCCGTTTGTAATCGACATGGCAACCACAACAGTGGCCAATGGAAAGCTGGAAGTCCTTCAGCGAAAAGGCGAAGATGCTCCATTAGGCTGGACGCAGGATAAAGACGGAAATCCAACAACTGATGCATTCTCACTTCGCAAAGGTGGATCTATGCTTCCATTGGGAGGCGATCGTGAACATGGTGGACACAAAGGATATTGTTTGGGTGCCATGGTCGATATTTTTTCCGCAGTGCTTTCAGGCGCCAATTACGGACCATGGGTACCTCCATTTGTTGCTTTTCTTGAGCCTCCGGCCAATCCGGTTGGTAATGGCATCGGGCACTTTCTTGGCGCCATCCGCGTTGATGCTTTCCGTCCGGCTGCTGAATTTAAAGCGCACATGGATAATTGGATTGAAACATTCAGAAACGCTGAACCTGCTCTAAACCACCAAAAAGTGCTTATTCCGGGAGACCCGGAACGTGAATTGACCCTTGAACGCCTGAAAAACGGGATACCTTTGCACGAGCAGGTGGTTGCTGATCTAAAGGAATTAGGTGAAAGGTTCAATATAAAATTCAAGGGAAACTAAAATCAGAAAGTTTTTGAAGTTTGGTCATCAACCTTTTGAATTGATTCGATCAAATTGTCTGACAGAATTTGATGAATGCGCTGCAGAACGGTATCAACAGGGATATATTCCATGCACCTGATACCATCAGAATAAATACATTTTTTATTCCCATAAACCGAACATGGGCGACAAGATAATTTGTCACCATTGTATTGAATCATATTTTCGTCAGGTTGCCTGTAGGGCGCAAATCCAAGTGCAGGATGTGTTGCACCCCATATTGAAATTGTCGGTACACCAGCCATTGATGCCAGGTGCATATTTGCTGAATCCATACTGACCATAACTGCAAGCATTGGTATCAACTCTAATTCGTCAGTAAAACTAAAATGATTGGCAGAAACGATACAATTAGGGAATTTAGAAGCTGTCATATTTAAAATTTCCAATTCAGATATTCCCCCTCCAAACAAGACAATATTTGAATCGTATGTTTTGTTGATCTCTGCAATAAGTTTTTCGACCTTGTCGATTCCCCAGACTTTTTGCTTATGCATGGCAAAAGGTGCAATACCAATCAGCATCGACTGATTGAAAATATGTCCAAAACCAGCTGAGACAATAGTTTTTTTTATAACAGGTGGTTCAGGTAAGTTTATTTTAAATCCAGCTTTGATGAAGGCAGCCGAATAACGATCAATAGTGCTTGGCAAAGGCTCCAATGATTTTGATCTTATGCTTAGCTTTTTTCTGAAAGTCCCCTTGCTGAAATTAATCACCCGAAATCCGGAAATCCTAAATAACATATCCAGAAAATAAGTCCTGACAACACAATGCATATCAATTACTACATCCGGACGAACATCAAGGCTGATTTTACGGTATAAATTAATCAATCCCAAAGTACCACTATGTTGTCCTTTGAGGTCGGCTTCAATTAGATATAACCTTTTGATATTTTGAAATAAAGGAAAAAATCTGGATTGAGTTAACAGATAAATATCAACATCAGCATTGGCATCCAAAACACCTTTTAGAACGGGAAGTAATAAGATTACATCACCCATTGCTGAAAAACGATATACCAATATTCTGGACATTAGGAATAATCTTCGTATGATTTTTCTTCAATTAAGGAAGAGTTGGTTAGCAGATTAATTTTCCTTTTAATTTCAGATCTCTGATCATTTGTGAAATAAACCGAACGGGCCAAACTAATAAAAGTTGCTCCAAAATCTTTAATCTTTTCAAGCTCGCGAATTCTATCTTCAATATTCCAGAGCTTTTTATTAATTTCCAACAATTCAATATAAAGTGGGTGATCCTTTTTTAATATAGTTTCAACTACCTGATTAAGTTCATCATACTCTAACCTCAGATTTACAAGCTTCTCTTCATTGATGATATTATTTAGCTTTATCTCAATAATTGTGAGTTTATCAACAATCTCCCCATTTGATACTTCAATTTTCATGTGTAATCTATTAGCTGATTTTAGTTCTGGATTCTGATAATAAATTTGTCAATTCAATTAATTATCCGGGATTTTCAGCAAATCAAATGGAAAATATCCTTTCAAATTTCAGGCTAAGGTATTGAATCTTTCCCATCTTTCCCTTAACAATTAATAGCGCATAAGTTGAAAAACTATTTTACACGCTTCATTGATCTGTCACTCATCCAATTACATGTTGTCAAAACATGTATATAATAATTTACCAAACGAAGATAAAGCCGGCTATACATGTTTAAACGTTTAATGAAAAAGAATGGAATCCCAAGTAGCGCAGGAATAAGTTTAACAAGCAAAACATTGGCAATAACCATTGAATGTAGCACTATCGCCGTAACAAATGAATAATGAATGGACAAGAAGACATGTAAGGATATGACAACTTCAGTTTTGGTCAATAATGCTGTGTTAAAATTGATACGGGTAGCACCTCCATGATTATGAATAACACTGATTTTGTTATCCAATGCGATTATCCCACCACTTAATTTAGCTCTCCAACACAAATCAACATCTTCATAATAAAGCCAATAACTTTCATTCCAACCACCCAGCTTATTAAAATCACGCTTAGACATTAAAATCAAGGAACCGGAAACCCAATCAGGATACATTAACTCATTCTCCGGAGAGCAAAGTTCCGGAGAAGATATCTGTTTAATCTTCCGGTAAATTGCCCTGACAAAGCCATTCAGAGTCAAAAAAGAGGGAAATAAGCGACAGAGTTGTTCTTCTCTTCCGTTATTGTTTAAATGCTTACAGGAAAGAATCGTAAGGTGAGGTTTACTGCGAATTGTTTGCAATAAACCGGCTATAGCAGAATCAGAAGCAATTATATCAGAATTCAAAAATAACAGATAGGCTCCTGTCGCAGACTCCGCACCAACATTACATCCATTTGAAAAACCATTATTTCCTGAATTTAAAACAAAATCATACTCTGAAAAACGTTTTTGAAAATGAACAAGCTGGCCGTCGTTAGAACAATTATCAACTATAATTATTTCGTACGAAAATGACTCATTTCCAAATGATTTAAAAGCTTCAAGACATTTGTTTAAATGCTTCCATCCACGATAATTCACAATTATTATAGAAATGTCTATCATTCCGGAATTATTTAATTATTACAAATAAAATGATTCAACATGAGTAGGTTAAGTCCGACTCACATTTATAAAAGCTATAAGAATCCTTGGTCCATAAGTAATTGTGATAATTTCTCAGTAAAGAATAAACTATCAGTGCTCTTATACCGCACTTCAGTATATACCTGCGCGAGATTTTCTTTCCCGTTTTCTTCAACAAACAACCGGGATGACTGAAGGCTTTCCTTCTCCTTATAAATCTGTTCAATCGCCAATTCAGTATAATCAGTATATTCCTCATAATGAACTAATGCATCCAGCGGTAACCGATCAGTTTTATCCGGAATTGAAGCCGGGTAACCGATGGTCAAGGCTGTAATCGGAATTACTCCTTTTGGTAAATTTAACACTGAACTTATTTCGGAAGCATTATAAAGTGTTGTGCCAAGATAACAGATTCCAAGCCCCCTATTCTCAGCAGCGATACAGATATTCTGAGCAAAAACAGAAGCATCGATAGTTCCTGTTAACAACCATATAAGATTATAAAAATCAGTTTTTGCATTATTCATTGAACACCATTTATAAAACCTATTGACATCAAAACAAATGGTTAAAATAACCGGTGCATTCAACACCATGGGCTGGTTAAAATGAAGGGGAGCAAGCAATTCTTTCTTTCCGGTGTCCTTAGTTACAATAACACTGTACAATTGCATATTTCCAGTATTTGAAGCCCAAATTCCACTCTCAAGCAAATCATTCAGGACAACATTTTCTATATCTTTTTGAAGATAACTTCGGACGGTACGATGGTTTTTCAATAGTTCCATGAATACTCAAAATTATTTAGTGACTTTATATAAATAAAAAAGGGAAGCCCGCAAGCTTCCCCTTTTAAATCAATCAATTCGGTATTACCTTTTTACAATCTTAGCAGTTTTTACAATTACATTCTCAGTATTATAGAGAGACATAAAGTAGATTCCGCTACGCAGTTCGTTTAACTGAATTTTGCTAACCGGATTAACAACTTCTTTCACTATCTGACCAGCGATGTTTGTAACAACGATTTTAGAAAGAAGAGAAGTATTCTCTACATTAACATATTCAACAAATGGGTTTGGATAAACCTTAAACTCGAGAGAATTATTTGGGTCGATCTTAGTAACAAATTTGTCGCCGGTTTTGAAAGTCCAGGCAGCAACATCACTAACACCAACAAATACATTTCCAGCAAGATCAGTAACAGCTGTTGCATCAACTAATACATAGTATCTGGCACCCTTATCAAGGCCATTTAATGTAGTATAGTTAACGGTAACAACTTTACCACTAATCATATTTGAAGTAACCGGAATAGTTAATAAAGCAGTAGTTGTATTAACCTTGAACACTTTCAAGTCACCACCTGCACCCAATTTAACATTTTCGTTGAATGTCATTTTGAACGTAGGATGATTGTCAACCAACACATCATCAAGAGTTGGGTACATAGTAACCAATTCAGGAGCGGTGAAATCACCGGTAGTATAAGTCAATACTATACCTGCAAAAGGATTCATATTGAGCGACAAATCTTTAATCGCATTAGAAATAGTCACAGTAACCAACTTTTGCTCTGTTGAAGAAATATTTACAATGTAATCTTTTCCTCCAGCAACAACATCAATACCAGTTAATGTTCCACCAGTTACAGTAACACCACCAATTACTCCATTCACAGGTTCGCTAAAGGCAAGGCCTACTTTAAATACAGTAGCAACAGGCGTAGCTGGAGGAGTTACAACAAGTGTAGGAGCAACATGGTCACCAACAGTATAGGTGAATGTTTTACCTGCAAAAGTGTTTCCGGCAGCATCTTTAATGCCAGTTCCCAAAACCAATGAAAGAGCAGCTAAATCGTTTCCTGCCATTTTAACAGTGAACATTTTAGCAGTTCCAGGAGTAAATGTACCACCAGTGATATCAGCAGCAGCAACAGTTACAGCACGATTGAATGTTAACACAACATCAAAGGTTTTTTCCTGATTGTTTCCTGAAGCAGGAACCGCAGTAACTGTAATAGGAGCAACAACCATTGTTTTAACAACCATACAACCATGAGCATCATAAACAGTCACAACTGTTGAAGGAGCTTTTAATTCAACTACCTGGAAGGTATTGCCATCAGCTGGCAAACTAACCATAGCAGCACTTCCAACCTGATATTTATATGGAGAAATACCACCGGTTATTGTAAGTGAAGCACTCAATTGGTCTTCAGCCTGAACAACAGTAGCTTCAAGTGGATGTTGAGTAGGAACAAAAGACTTTGTAAAATTAACTGTACAACCCTTATCGTCTTTAACCTCGAAATAATAGAAATTCTCAGTTGGAGTTACATTTGAGAACATCAAATTATTTATTGCAAGTTCATTTACAAAAGGAAGCCATGCATTAAAGGTTGCATCAGTATTCAGACGGTAACGTACAAGGAATGTACGACCGACTTCTCCTGAAGCTTTAACAATCACAGAAGCTTTTGTAGCACCGAAGCAAGTAGTTTCCAATAAAGTAGCAGTAACACCAACAGGTGTATTAATGATTTGTTGATCAAAATCCATGCAACCATTGGCATCTTTAACTTCAACTTTCCAGGTATGTCCAACATTAACAATGAATGAAGGAATGCTCTGCCATGCAGTAACAAGACCTAATTCATTAGACAATTGGTAAGAATAGGCACCAGGAGCAGTAGGTAAAGCCCAACCTGTTCCACCAGTAGCAACAGCTTCGATTACACCATTATTATCACCAGGACAAACGAAAGCGCCATCAGCTTTTACGATCTTAACATCGAGTACAGGATTCTGCCATACAACTACAGTTTTAGTATTTGAACAACCATTCTTGTCAATTACTTTAACTGTATAAGCATTGTGAACGTGTGCAATAACAGGTTCAACATGTTTTGTTTCTGTTGCAGGAACGTTGAGAAGTGTATAAACACCACCAACTGCGGTTAATGAAGAATAATTCAGATTAACTGCAACTCCGGCAGCGTCAACTCCGCTAATATTAAATGTATAAGGAGCGCCGGCATCAGAAACAATACCACTTACCATTACTTTACCAGTAGCGCCACCGAAACAAAGTGCATCAGAAGCAGTTGGATTAGAGAATGTTACTTGTTGTGGCTGTCTGATCGTAACACGCCATTCATCAACAGGAACTCCTGTACCTTCGCCGCCAACGATACATCCGTTAGCATCCATTGCCCAGATAATCCAGGTAGCAGCAGTTGCCTGATCGAATACATTCGAAGTCTGCCATTCAGTTGAAATTGGACTTGGAGCAAAAACATGTGCAGGTAAAATTGATTTTTTAGCAGCATATTTATAAGGAGCAACACCACCGACAGCAGTAATAGTAAATTTACCATTGTTGCCGCCAAAACAGGTTACATCATTGTTCCAGGCAACAGAAGTAGTAAGATATGTTGAAGGCTCTGTAACTTCAAATGAAGCGACTTTATGCCATACGTAATCAACTGGTACAGGTACCGGCAATACTTCAACTCCTGTTGGTAATAAACAACCTTTAGAATCTTTGATCCAAACGCTGTAAATAGCATGTGGCAAATTGCTGAAATTTGCAACTTTATTAGTAGTTCTCTTCCAGCTTCCAGGTAATAAAACAGGACTGGCAGTTGTGGTCAATTGCACATCGTATTCATTACCTGTAACAGGCATTACAAATGGAGTACCACCACTAACAACAGTTACTTCAAACTCACCCTCATTAGAACCTTTACAGGCAACATGTTTAATTACTTTACCACTGTATGAATATTGTAATGGTTCAGCAACTACAAATGTCAACTGATAGGTACATGCAACTGCAGGATAAGTATAGTTGCCTACAGGTGCAGGTGTGTTGGTAGCTTTTACATACACGGTATAAGTTCCGGCAGTAAGACCGGTAAAAATACCTGTTGTATTAGAAACTGCGAAATTCGAAGTTAAAGAATACGAGTAAGTGTGTACGAATAATGGAGTTGTAGTTTCAAAACCACCGGTTGCAGTAATGTTAACAATACCATCATTTCCACCAGTACATGAAACAGGTGTATTTACAGCTACAACAGGAGTGATTACTTTAGGTGCAAGAACAGTAACAGCGAATGGCGTAGCCAAACAACCATTAACGTCTTTTACATAGAATTTATGCAGACCGGCAGTAGTAGCAACATAAGATTTCATAGTAGGTGTAGCTACAGGGAAAGCAATCCAGTCACTGGCTTTAATATCAGTTCCCAAACCGTTTACTGAAGCGTTAACAGCAAGCCAATATGCTCCTGTACCGCCAGCAGCAGTAATAACAACAATACCGTCGTTTGAAGTTGCACATGTAAAATGTGTAACAGCAACATTTGAAATTGTTAATGTTGCAGGATTAACAACGGTAACACTGGCTGTTTTTTTCAACGGACAGTTGGTAGCGTCAGTAATTGTCACATAATAAGTTCCTGCGAGCAATCCTGTAAATTGACCAGTTGTATTAGTTGTTTTCAAAACATCAGGAGTACCAGTCATATACAATTTATAGGTATAAAGACCAACTCCGTCATATTCAGGTTTACCACCTGTTACACCGGTAACTGTAATCGTACCATCATTTGCATCGCGACAGGTAATATTGGTTTTAACTACCGGATGAGCCACTTCGTCCAATGCGATTGGTTTGTAACCATCAACTACGAATGGACCGGCAAAAATTGAATTGTCAGCTATACAAACATCACGAAGTACAACATAGTAAGTACCTCTCAATACCTGAACAATCTGTTTGCCAATTCTTAATCCGGCAGTAGTAATAGTATATGATTCAACAAATTTAAAATCAGAGGCTACTAAATTACCGATTGCGGTAGGATTATTTACAATTGCATATAATGGAGTTCCATTACCGCCAAGTGTATTAATAGTTAAAGTACCATCAAACAAACCTGAACAAGTTGCATCAGTTTTGGTTACACTTGAAAGTTCTAATTTAGGATTTTGTAAAAACACAACTGTTTTAATAGCTGAAGTACAGCCATATTCATCGCGGGCACCTACATAATAAGTACCTGCTGCAAATTTGGTTGAAACCACTGGAAGAACTGGAGTAACAGTATTTACAGAAGCCGGAATGAAAACAGAACCCGATGTGAAAACTGTTGCTGCAGCATTTGAAACAAAGTATTGAATCTTGCGACCGGCTACCCATGTTAAGTCTGATATAACAATACCACGTTGGGTTATATTACCAAAACATTCAATCAAACCAGCAGGAGCAGCAGTAAATGCGCTTGGAGTCAAAGGAGCTATAGTCACAGTATTATTAGCAACACAACCTTTGGCATCCTTTACATATACTTTGGTGCTGCCTTCAGGCAATGCCAATACCTTGTTGGCCCACCAGGTAACATTATCACTTGAGTATGAATATGGAGGAGTACCGCCAACTGCGTTTACTGTTGCACGTCCGTCAGTACCACCGGGGCAAGTTGGAGGCAAAACATCTGTAAAGCTAACGATTTCAAGTAATGTTGGAACATCAACTGTTACATTACGAAATACAATACAACCATTGGCATCCTTCACATAAACAGCAAGGATATTGTCAGCTATTTGAGAAGTTAAAGCCAGTGTTTTTGTAGCAGAATAAGTAGCGCCACCATCAAAGGAATAAGTGTAAGGAGCTGTACCACCGGCGGCAGTTACATCAAGAGTAAAGTCACCATTGAAACATGAAACTTCTACAAAATCAGCGATATCAGCATTCGTTGTAAAAGAAAGCGCTCCGGGAGCCTGAATTGGATAAACGTTTCCGCTTCCATCCTGATTGGCAAAAGCTTTCACACAACCATTGGCATCTTTAACCCAGATACTGTAATAGTTAGCGCCTAAGCTACCAATAGTTCCGGGAGCAGCCACCCAACCTGAAACAGGCATAACAGCATTGGCACCAACGGCAACTACGAAAGTATAAGGAGCAGTTCCACCGGTAGCAGTTAAAATAGTAATTGATCCGGTTAAGCCACCTGCGCAAGTTGCATCAGTATAAGAACTCGTAAATGCAATGGCAGCAGGTTGAGTTACGATAACATTTTTGGATAAAATACATCCGTTACCGTCTTTAACCTGAATTGAATAGGTTTTAGCAGCTAATCCTGTATAGTTGTATGAACCTGCAACAAGTGCATTCCAAACTAATCCATCAATAGAAACAGTATAACCGGCACCTATTGTTCCACCAGCAACGCCGGAAACCATAATAGAACCATTTGAACTTCCGTTACATGTAACAGCAGTAGGAGCAGCAGTAAAGGTAATTGCAGATGTGATCGGAGTAATGGTAACTGTTCTCCATACTGCATCGGTACGTAAGTCAATACAACCATTGGCATCGTTAACAGCCACATAGTAGGTTCCTGCAGGTTTTAATACCTGGAAGTTATTGAATTTATATGGATTATAAGCAGAACTTGTTGTAATTCCAAGAGTTGAAGTTAAGTCAGCATCAACAGTTGCCCAATTAGCAGAAGGAACTACCCAATAAGTATAAGGAGCAGTACCACCGGCGATTTCAAATTGGATTTCACCCTGACCATCAAAACACACAGGATTTTCAGTAGTAACACCGATAATAGTCAAAGGACTTGGTGCGCTAACCATAATGGTTTTGGTAATAGAGCGACAACCGCTTGCATCAACAGCATAAACAGTGTTGGTTGAAGGAGCAACTGCATCGGCAATTCCAGTTGTTGAAGAAGTTGTAGAACCATTGAAGTAATACTTCATTCCGGTACCAACAGGACTGGTAACAGTAATAGTAGCAGTTGAACCTGCACAAGTAGCAGGAGTAACAGTGTAAAGAATGTCAGTATAACTTACAGGAACATTCATAGTACCATCAAAGAAATTAGTAGTTTCAACCTGATAACTACCACCAACTCCGAAATCGGATACATAGTAGAATGTCGAATTTACTTTATTCCAGGCTAATGGAGAATCGAACAATAAGTCTGCACCATTATTCGGAAAATTTAAAACCTTAAATTTCGCGTCAAAGAGTTTTGCGGCAACATTGTCACCAATTGTAACTTCGGTGGTGTTGCTCCATGTAAACTGAACAATCCCTAAAACAGGATCCGGAATAACAGTAGCAGTCACGCCACTTAATAGCAATGCATTCGCATTGGCAACAGCATCAAACACAAATTCCGATTTGTCGAAATTTAAAGTGAGTTTGAAACTCTTCATTTTGATGAAATCCTTAACGGAAATCGTCGAGGTGTAACTATTGGAAGCATTATAACATTTATCAACAGAACTTGCATAAAGCTCTACCGTTGATTGTACCTCCTGGGCAATAAGCCCGGAAGAAAACAACATCATAACGCTCAATAGTAAAAACCCAAAAAGCTGTGTAAATGATTTTCTCATAGCATTTGTTTTTTAATTGAACTTAATTGATTGATTGATTGAATTTTATAATTCATTTTTATTTTCATTATTGATTTATTACTTCAAATTTAAGAGTTTGTAGTGCAAACGTATAAAAATTATTAGCATTGTACAACAATAACAGCAGATAAAATAAAAATATTTATCAGCTACACGTACTTATTTTGTTAGCATTTGCAGGGATTTCACTCATCCTGAGTCAAAACAGAAACACCACATACCTTCTATTTTAGAATATTGATCATTCGCTAATTCAAACTAAATGGGTTTGCTTAAGCAAGCATAAAAATACATTATTTATTTACAACTCGTACTCAAAACCTTTGTTTTAAAAAGATTATGCAATAAATTAAAATTTGCCGCCCGAAAGGTATGAATTTCCATTACATACCAATCCCTCACAAGTAAAAACATATAAACAAAGATTTTCATCCGAATGAAATTTAAAAGTTAATTGGTTAATAACTTCAATAGCGTTTTCGCCTCACTTTCCCCAGAATAAAAGTTTAATAGAAGATGAAAATTGGCTGTAACATATTATATCCAAGTAAAATAAACGATTTTAAAGCCCCTTAGAATTGGATATTTGATTTTCTCCTGCCAATTAACAAGGAGATTTTAATTCTGAGAGCGAAAAAGACAGGTTAAAACCGGAGATAAATGATGTGTTCAAGTTTCGCGAAGCAATTATCGGCAAACACCATCCCGGTTTTCGCTTCCTTTTTTCACTTCAACATTAATAAAAAATTAAACCCGACCTCAAAAGCAGTCTTCTTTATAAAAATATTTGAAGTTTCCACAATTTAGTATTTATTTTGTATGGCCTTCATTAAAATAGGCTTCACAAAAAATAAACATTAGTCATTTATACATTCATTAAATTTATCAACGATGTCAAAAATTAAAATCGGTATCAACGGTTTCGGTCGTATCGGACGCTTTGTTTTCCGCGTTGCAGTAGCTAAAGAAAATGTAGAAGTTGTTGCAATCAACGACCTCATCGATGTAGATTATATGGCATATATGCTTAAATATGATTCTACTCACGGACAATTTAAAGGTACTGTTGAAGTAAAAGACGGTCAACTGATTGTAAACGGAAAAACTATCCGCGTTACAGCTCAGCGCAATCCTGCTGATATCAACTGGGGTGCTGTTGGTGCTGACTATGTTGTTGAATCAACCGGGTTGTTCCTTGAAAAAGCAAAAGCTCAGGGACATATCGACGGTGGAGCAAAGAAAGTAATCCTTTCAGCTCCTTCAAAAGACGATACGCCAATGTTTGTGATGGGTGTAAACCACAAATCGTACACTAACGATATGACATTCGTTTCAAATGCTTCATGTACTACCAATTGTTTGGCTCCTGTTGCCAAAGTATTGCATGACAAATTCGGAATATTGGAAGGTTTAATGACAACTATTCATGCAACTACCGCAACTCAGAAAACTGTTGACGGACCTTCAATGAAGGACTGGAGAGGTGGACGCGGTGCAGCTCAAAACATCATTCCTTCATCAACCGGAGCAGCAAAAGCAGTTGGCAAAGTTATCCCTTCACTGAATGGCAAATTAACCGGTATGTCTTTCCGCGTGCCAACTCCCGACGTTTCAGTGGTTGATTTGACCGTTCGTTTGGCCAAAGAAACTACTTATGCTGAAATCTGTGCTGCAATGAAAGCTGCTTCAGAAGGCGAATTGAAAGGTATTCTTGGTTATACTGAAGATGAAGTGGTATCAACCGATTTCCTTGGTGATGTTCGTACTTCAATCTTTGATGCAAAAGCTGGCATCCAGTTGTCCCCAACTTTCGTTAAAGTAGTTTCATGGTATGATAACGAAATGGGTTATTCAGCGAAAGTGGTTGAATTGATCGAATACATGGATTCAGTAAAATAATCCGGTAGATCTTTATTTTATACCTTATAATACAGGCAGTCCGAAAAGGCTGCCTTTTTTTATTATTTCCCGAACAATTCATTTTCAACCAACTCACAAATAATGTGACCTATTAATATATGTACCTCCTGAACACGGGGAGTATCATCTGAAGGTACATTAATTAACACATCCGCCTTCTCAGCCATCCTGCCACCTGTTGAACCAGATAATACAATGCACGAAAAACCAATTTCCTTTGCCTGACAAAGCGCCTGATAAACATTTTCGGAGTTACCGGAAGTAGAAATAGCGACCAACACATCTCCCTTTTTTCCAACAGCCTGAATATAGCGTGAATAAGCCATCTCAAAACCGTAATCATTTGACACCGCTGTCATGAACGAACTGTTTACATGACATGCTTCAGCATGAATCGGAGGCCTATCCAAATAGAATTTACCTGATAACTCGGCAGCCAGGTGTTGGGCATCGGCAGCGCTACCACCATTTCCACAGAAAAGTGTCTTGTTACCCGACCGGTAGGCCTTAACAATCAATCCGGCCGATTCCTGAATTTTTGAAAGCAGGACCGGATTGGCCAATAACTGTTTTTTCAGGTCAATCGATTGTTGAATACGTTTAATGATCATTTAGATTGGTTTATTTTATTGTAAACGAATAAAAAAGCGTTGACCATATTCGACCATGAAAAATTCTTTTTTTCCTCCACAATATTTGTTTCAAATTCTGTCCTTCGTTCATTTTCATAAAAATCGACCAAAGCATCTGCAATCTTTTGAATTTCTGGTTCAACGACATATCCAATCTTGCCGTCGGGAATAATTTCTGACAAGCCACCTACATTGGTTACGAGCATCGGCTTATTAAAATGATATCCAATTTGTGTAACTCCACTCTGAGTAGCGCTTTTATAAGGCTGAACAACCATATCGGCCGCGCTGAAATACAAATTAACCTCTTCGTCGGCAATAAAACCGGTTCGAAGCTCAATCAAATCTTCCAGATTATTGTCTTTAATCAATTTCAGATAAGGTTCGGGGCTTGAATAATATTCGCCGGCAACCAACAGTTTTACCGGGAATTTGCGTAACCTTTCATCAGCAAAAGCATTCAGAAGTAAATCAAGCCCTTTGTAATCGCGTATAAAACCGAAGAAAAGCAGGTACCTTGTATTGATTTCGAGTTTCAGTTTTTGCTTGGCCAATTCAAACGATAGCCTTTCGCCATAATTGTCAAAGATTGGGTGTGGGCAATATCCAAGTGCTAAATTTTTCCGAAAGGTCACGGCATCAGTCAAAACACTTTTCGACATCGCTATTAAACCGTCAATTCGTTGGATAAAATAATTGGTCAGCACACGATCACCAGGCCGGTGTTCGTGAGGAATAATATTATCAGCCAGACAAATAATCTTACTGTGCCGGTTTTTCTTTATTAGCCCGGCGATGGTTCCAAGGCATGGTCCCATAAAAGGTAACCAATACCTGATAATTACCAGATCGGGCTTTTCATGACGAATACGGCGACCAACACTTTGCCAGTTCAGTGGACTGATGGAATTGATAGTCCGTTGAATGACTATATTTTTCGGGGCTGGCTTTAAATTATACTGCGTTTTCCCCGGAAATAGAAATGATGGATACTGAACAGTAAATGTTTCAATTTCAACATCAAATCCCATCGAAATAAATTCCTCAGCCAACCTTTCGTTTGTTGTAGCAATTCCTCCACGGTATGGATAAGCAGGTCCGATAATTTTAATGGTTTTCAAGTTTATCATGTTCATTAAGTTCTTGTTCGATAAATGCAATTATTTCCTGAATCTGAGTTGGCTCAAACCAATGGATGTCTTTGTCGCGACGAAACCAGGTAAGCTGTTTTCGTGCGTATTTTCGGGAATTCCGCCGGACAAGATCTACCGCCTCGTCCAAAGTAATGTCGCCATCAAAATAAGAAAACAATTCTTTATATCCGACTGTATTTAATGAATTCAGTGATTTAAATGGATAAACACTTCTCGCTTCATCAAGCAAACCTGCTTCCATCATTTGCTCAACACGATAATTAATACGCTGATATAATAATTCGCGATTCTGGTTAATTCCAATTTTAATTATCCTGAAAGGACGTTCGCGAACTGTATTTTTTCTGAAGGAGGTAAATGTTTTTCCGGTCATTTGGCAAATCTCAACAGCATGTAGCAATCGTTTCGGATTATTCAGATCGACAATACTATAATATTCCGGATCCAAACTTAAAAGCCGCTGCTGCAATGCCTCCAATCCATTGTCCTCATACCAACCGATCACTTCATCCCTGATTTCCGGAGTAACCGTCGGAATATCATCAATACCTTTACAGATCGTGTCGATGTACATCATTGATCCGCCTGTGAGTATCACAGGATTTTTTATTTTGAAAAGATGATTGATTCGGTCGATGGCATCCGTTTCGTATTCACTTACATTATAATAATCATGTATCGAACGGGTTTGAATAAAATGATGGCATACTGATTCAAGGTCTGTCTTCGGAGGGACAGCAGTACCAATGGAAAGTTCGCGAAAAAATTGCCTTGAATCGGCCGAAATGATGTCAGTGGAATATTTTCTGGCAAGCTGAATGCTGATATCCGATTTCCCAATACCGGTGGGCCCTAAAACTACAATTAATGTATTCATCCTGATTGTTTGCGTTGTGTTCAAAGATACGCAATGAACCAGAAAAAAGAAGGGGGCCTTTAAGTCCCCATTTGTTTAAGATTCCATTTCACCAAAAATCTCATAATAGTCCTCGAGATCGCCAAAACTCTTATAAGCATCGTCAGATTCTATGACATCAACTTCAAGACTATCATAATCAGTTATCAGGAATTGAGCAGGAGCAACCCCCTTTTCGTAAGCAACAAATGGTTCTTGCAAATCAGTTTTCATAATTTTTTCTTTTAATTCGATAAATAAAAAACGTTCATTAAAAAAATCGAAAACATATATTAATTTTTGTCCGGTTTCCGACAGGTATTTATTTAATTTCGTTGTTCTCATGCTGATTAGCATCCGGGTGGATTTTCCTGAATCCAGTGAGGTAATCTCTATGCTTTTTCTCCATAAATCATCAGTGAGGAAAAATGACGCCAACTGTGAGTGATCAAAACTACATGTATTCTGTATAATCAGATTTAAATCTTCAAATGTTTTTTCCGGGCTAATATGGATAATTCTCTTAAAATCAGGCGCTTCGCTTGATGAAATTTCGAATATACAAATCATAAATAAACTTTTAAATTAAGATTGGACATTCTTAATATTCATTCAAATTAAAGCCAAATGTTTCTGCCATTAACGAACCTTTATTTAAAAGGTTAGTTCTGAAATGTTAAAAAAGATTAAAGCCACCAAAATACAACACTAACAAACTGTTTTTTAACCCAATAACCGCCGTCTATAAAAACGGTACCAGAACACAATACTTGAACAATCGAATATATATTACTATTGGTCGTTAAAAATCGAATAAAAAAATGTGTAGAATAAAAAACTGCCAGTTCGATGAACTGATTTGTTTAGAATGTAATTATTTCAAAATATTCATGACCTATTAACCGCTTATCAAACAAACAGACTATGAGATTTGGAACGCTTTTTTTTGAAAATCTGAAGATCGCCTTACAGTCAATACGAAGTAATCTCTTACGATCAATTCTGACCGTGTTGATTATTGCTGTTGGAATTACCGCATTGGTTGGAATCCTTACTGCCATCGACTCGATTAAAAACTCGATCACAAAAGAGTTCACTTTCATGGGCGCCAATACTTTTACACTCAGTTCGAGAGGTATGCGCGTTCAGGTGGGGAACAAACGTTACCGTTCCAAAAATTATTCATATATTAATTATTATCAGGCCAAAGAATTCAAGGAAAAGTATGTTTTTCCCTCGTCTGTTTCTATCTCAACAATGGCAACAGGCACTGCAACAGTGAAATTTGAATCTCAGAAAACCAATCCGAATGTTTCAGTACAAGGATCTGATGAAAATTACCTGTTTACCTCCGGAAATGAAATCAGAATTGGGCGCAATTTTACTGAGGAAGAAATAACCGCAGGAAGAAATGTAGTTGTTATCGGCGATGGTGTGCTAAAGAAAATATTTAAGAAAGGCGAAAATCCATTGCAGAAAATCATCAGTATAGGTGGCGGAAAGTACCGTGTTATTGGCGTACTTGAATCAAAAGGCCGTGGATTTGGATCAGGAGGCGATCAACTTTGTTTGCTACCCTATACAAATGTCAGAAGTTATTTTTCACGACCTCAAATGAACTTTTCCATTCAAATCAAGGTCAGCAATACCGAATTGGTCGATCCGGCGATTGGTGAAGCCGAAGGAATTTTTCGGGTGATACGAAACCTGAATCCGGCTGACGAAAGTGATTTCAATGTTGAAAAAAGCGATAATTTGGTGAATATCCTTTTAAAAAATATTAAGAATATTACACTTGTTGCCACCATAATAGGTTTCATCACCTTATTCGGCGCTGCTGTTGGACTGATGAATATTATGCTGGTTTCAGTAACTGAGCGGACACGTGAAATTGGTATCCGTAAGGCTATTGGGGCCACCTCAAAAATCGTCAAACAACAATTTCTGATTGAAGCAATTGCAATCGGCCAGATCGGAGGAATTGTAGGTATTGTATTTGGAATTCTGGCAGGTAACGGTGTAGCAATGATGATAGGTACTCCATTTTTTGTTCCATGGATCTGGATCATTGCCGGTGTTATTCTGTGCTTTTTTGTAGGTATTATTTCCGGATATTACCCTGCACAAAAAGCATCAAAACTTGATCCGATTGAAAGCCTGCGATTTGAATAAAGTATCCTGATTATAATCAAACCAATCTTATTCCTTAATTAATTGTTTCAAAAAGGTAATCCGGAAGAACCGGGTTAATGTTTTTTTCAGAAAAAATCTATCTTTACCTTTTAAGAACAGTTTAGTTAGGAGAAGAATGGCATGATGAATAAACTTCAAACAAAAGCAGAGCAACGATTAATTCAAGACTATTTTGATGACTTGATGAAAGCTTGTGAACGGAAAGTTTCAGATGATGGAAAGGTTCGGATACAAAAGGCTTTTGAATTTGCCAATACTGCTCATGCCGGGGTAAAACGAAAATCAGGAGAACCTTACATTATTCATCCACTGGCAGTGGCTAAAATAGTTATCGAAGAAATTGGCCTTAGCGCAACCTCTATTATTTCAGCACTTTGTCACGATGTTGTTGAAGACACCGATTATACGCTTGAAGATATCAGTAATTTATTTGGCGAAAAAGTCGCTTCAATTGTTGATGGACTGACCAAACTTACTGATGAGTTTACTCCGCAACAAGACTCCAAACAGGCAAATAATTTCAGGAAAATGCTGATGACCCTGTCGGATGATGTTCGCGTAATTCTAATTAAGATTGCCGACCGTTTGCACAATATGCGTACACTTGATTGGATGCCGCCAAACAAGCAATTGAAAATTGCGGCTGAGACACTGTATATTTATGCTCCTCTCGCCCATCGGCTCGGACTCTACGCAATCAAATCGGAACTGGAAGATTTGAGTTTGAAATATAAACATCCGGATGCTTTTAACCAGATACAATTTAGACTGCAAAATCAGCGGGAAAAAAGAGATTACCTTGTAACGGAATTCATCAAGCCCATTGAAGAACAACTGAAAAACGAAAGAATTGAGTTTACCATTACCGAACGGCTCAAATCCATCTATTCTATCTGGAGTAAAATGCAGACCAAGAATGTTTCGTTTGATGAAGTATATGATTTACTCGCTATCCGTATCGTATTTTTTCCCAACCCAAATGTCTCAGAAAAGAGACAATGTTTTGATATCCTTTCGCTCGTAACAGATATTTATATGCCTAAACCCGATCGCATTCGCGATTGGATTACCATCCCAAAAGCAAACGGCTACGAAGCATTGCATGTGACTGTAATGGGACCTCAGGGAAAATGGGTCGAAATTCAGATCCGGACACAGCGAATGGACGAGATTGCCGAACGAGGTTTTGCCGCTCATTACAAATACAAAAACATCAATGACATTGAAAATGAATTGGATAAGTGGCTTCAGAAGATAAAAGAAATGCTTAAAAATCCGGAATCGGATGCTCTGGAATTTCTGGATGAGTTTAAAATGAATCTGTTTTCGTCTGAAATTATCGTATTCACCCCCAAAGGGAGAATGGTTACCTTGCCAAAAAATGCTACTGTACTTGATTTTGCTTATGAAATTCACAGCGAATTGGGAAATCATTGTATCGGAGCCAAAATCAATCACAAACTTGTTCCCATTTCTTACGTCCTGCAAAGTGGCGATCAGGTCGAAATACTTTCATCAAAAACGCAGACTCCACAGTTGAACTGGTTAAATATACTGATTTCAGCCAAAGCCAAAACAAAAGTTAAACAATCCTTTAAACTCGACCGGAAAAAACACATTGAGCAAGGCCAAAAAATCATTGAAGATCTGCTCACAAAACTCAAAATCGCACCCTCCTCGGACACGCTAAAAAAAATAAGCAGCTATTATAATTTAACCAATAAGGAACAACTTTACGCACAAGTTGGAATGGGATTTCTTGAACTAGAAAATCTGGACGAAGTACTTCAAACGCGCAGGGAAAATAAACTTGCCAAATTTTGGAAATTGAAGTTTTACTCAAAAAAAGAAGATAATTCGAATGCGGGTGGTAAAATTGACAAAAAAGCCCCATTTATCCTGAAAGAAGATCCGGATCAGTTAAACTATTCACTTGCCAGGTGTTGTAACCCAATTCCAGGTGATGATGTCGTTGGTTATATTTCAGGAGATGAACACATTATTATTCACAAGAGAAGCTGTCCTGAGGCAATGAAAATCATGGTACAACACGGTGACAGTATTATATCTGCCGAATGGACTAAATTTAAAAAGCTCTCCTACCTTTCTCAAATTAAACTAAGTGGATTCGACCGCGTCGGGATTGTGAATGAAATCACCACCATTATTTCCAAATTGAACAACATTAACATGCGCACCGTTCACTTCGACACCCATGATGGTATTTTTGAAGGTGACCTGTATTTGTACATTCACAATGTACAGGATTTGAGCGAACTCATTTCCCGCCTGAGAAAAATCAAAGGGGTAGTGAAAATTGACCGTGTTGAGAAAGTAGTACAATAAATATCAAGACCTCCTTCCCAATCAAAAAAAATACTACTTTTGAGTTCTATTTTTAATTGGTTTAAATATGAATAACCAAACGACCAAAGAAGCTGTCAAGCGAATGTTCATAGAATATCTTGAGAATAATGAACATCGAAAAACCCCTGAACGATTTGCAATTCTTGAGGAAATTTACTCAAGGGAAGGGCATTTCGACATCGAGTCACTTTACATTTCAATGAAAAATAAGAACTATCGCGTGAGCCGTGCCACTTTGTACAATACGATGGATTTACTGCTCGACTGCAAACTCATTATCCGCCATCAATTTGGCAAAAGTATTGCGCAATATGAAAAAGCATTTGCCATTCCGCAACACGATCATTTGATTGATGTCCATTCAGGATCATTAACCGAATTCTATGATCCACGCTTGAACGAAATAATTCAGGATATATGTCTGAAAAACGGTTTTAAATTATCTCACCACACATTATATATATACGGTCATTACATCAACTACTGACCCGAAAAGCAATTCAAAGACAATTATTTTTCAGTCTGATTTTTTGAACAAAATAAAATTCATCCTCTTTTCTCCGCCTGTTTACACCATACATCCGCAAATAATTAGTAATTTTATCGCCCGATAAATCAATCTTAATCGGTGAAAATGAAAGTAGATGTATTGTTAGGCCTCCAGTGGGGAGATGAAGGAAAAGGTAAAATTGTTGATGTTCTTACGCCAAAATACGATGTTATTTCGAGGTTTCAGGGTGGACCAAATGCAGGCCACACACTCGAAATCAATAACTTCAAACAAGTATTGCATACCATCCCTTCCGGAATTTTCCATGAAAACAAAATGAATGTGATTGGAAACGGTGTGGTGATTGATCCGATCACTTTTGAAAAAGAAATTGAATCGATCAGAAAACATGGTGTCGATCTTCATAAGACCTTGTATATTTCCAAAAAAGCTCATTTGATTCTTCCAACCCACCGGCTATTGGATGCAGCTTCAGAAGATTCGAAAGGCTTAACCAAAATCGGTTCGACCTTAAAAGGGATTGGACCAACTTACCGTGACAAAATTGGCCGTGAAGGCTTGAGGGTAGGCGATTTATTCGAGAATTTTACTGAAAAATACACTTTAAAAGTTCAGGCGCACAAGGATTTGCTCGACAATTACTACAAATACGATTACTCGACCCAACTTGCCGAACTTGAACGAGATTGGATGAAAGGAATTGAAGTCCTGAAAAGCTATATGATTGTTGATACCGAACATTTGATCAACGAAAGTCTCACAGAAAACAAATCGGTTTTGGCTGAAGGAGCACAGGGAACCATGCTGGATATCGACTTCGGTTCGTATCCATTTGTAACTTCATCGAGCACCATTTGTGCCGGAGCATGCACCGGACTTGGAATTGCACCCAATAAAATCGGTAATGTTTATGGAATTTTCAAAGCGTACTGTACCAGGGTTGGTATGGGACCTTTCCCAACTGAGTTATTTGATCTGGACGGACAGAATATGCGCGAAGTAGGCCGTGAATTCGGATCAACTACCGGTCGCCCGCGTCGTTGCGGCTGGCTCGATTTGGTTGCTTTGAAATATTCCATTATGCTGAACGGAGTGAGTGAATTAATCATGATGAAAGCAGATGTTATGGATAAATTTGAAACCATCAAAATTTGCGTAGGCTACGAAATTGATGGGGAAGAAACGGATAAGTTCCCATTCGAATTAAATGATCAGGTTAAACCGGTTTACGTTGAATTGCCCGGATGGCAAACCGATCTGACTCAACTTACCAGCCAAAACGAATTTCCGGAGGAATTTAACAACTATATCAATTTCATCGAAGAACAAGTTGGAGTGCCGATTACGATTACATCAGTTGGCCCGAACAGGGCACAAACGATCCTTATGGGACAATAATAATAAGGGAGCCAGTTAACAGGCTCCCTTTCTTTTTCCCAATATTTTTATTTTCCGGCAGGAATACCTATTTTAGAAGGATTATTGCCTCAACATATTCGATTGTATAATCAGGAAATGGAAATTGTCAGACCTACACTTTTGCTTAATAAAGAAACTGCCTTACGAAACATTGAAACTATGGTTCGCAAAGCAGAAACCCTGAAATTAAATTTCCGTCCTCATTTTAAAACCCATCAATCGGCAGAAATAGGAGAATGGTTTCGGGCTGCAGGAGTTAAGTGCATCACAGTGTCTTCTTTAACCATGGCCAATTATTATGCGGATGCGGGCTGGGATGATATTACAATCGCTTTTTCAGTAAATATTCCTGAAATTCCTGAAGTCAATGAGTTGGCAGGCCGAATTAAGTTAAACGTCTTAATCGAGAACAATGAAGGGCTTGCAGCACTTCAGAAGCAGATGACCTGGCACACCGGTGTTTTCATTAAAATTGATACCGGTTACAACCGCACCGGAATTGAATCGAATCGTACACCACTGATTGATGAGCTACTCGAAAAAATTCAAAAGTCGCCGTTACTTCAATTCAAAGGTTTTTTGTCGCACACCGGGCATACCTATCAGGCCAATTCGACCCACGATATTTTTAGCCGACATTTCGATGCGCTCATAAAAATGAAAGCGTTAAAAGCGCGGTATCAGAATGAATGGCCCGATTTGATCATCTCGTTAGGCGATACTCCTTCATGCAGCATTTGCGAAAACTTTGACGGAATAGACGAAATCAGGCCAGGCAATTTTGTTTTTTATGACCTGATGCAGCTTAAACTTGGAGTTTGTAAACTGACCGACATTGCTGTCAGAATGGTTTGCCCGGTAATTGCCATCCATCCATCACGGAACGAAGTAGTCATTTATGGAGGTGCCATTCATTTTGCCAAAGAGTCCATTATTAACATCGACGGCAAACCACTTTTCGGAAGAATAATTGTTAGTGATGGTGACACACAAATACTCCTGGATGAAAGAAATTACCTTTGTTCACTCTCACAAGAACATGGAATTCTAAGGATTACACCACGTGACCTTCATTATTTCAAACCCGGTGAACTGATTGAAATCATCCCGGTACATTCCTGTCTAACCGCCAACGTGATGAGAGAGTACCTGACTACCGAAGACGAAATCATCAAAATGATGCCTTTTCATTAGTGGGTGCAATAATTTTTGCAACCATTTTTCATTATGAAAGAAATAAATTTGATTCTTCGGAAATACTATATAAAATTTATAATTTAGCAAAGAGATAACTATATCTTTAGACTTTAATTAATCGAATTATGAAAATTAAACGTTTGGAATATATCCCAATTTTTGTAGCTATTATTCTTCTGCCCACCTTATTCCTTTTGAACTCCTGTAAACACGACGGAATTCCTGCAGACCAGATGAAATCGATCTACTATGCCGATGTTGAACAAATTTTCAATACTTGTGCAGAATGTCATAAAGCAAATGGTGTTGATAGTAATTACGACTTTACAACGTATACTAATATTATTAATACCGGTGGAATTGTTAAGAGTAATGCAGCAAAAAGCAAAGCCTACCAGTCTATGATTAGTACTATTCAAATCATGCCGCCCAACAATCCATTAACAACAACACAACGCACCTTGGTTTGGCTTTGGATTGAACAGGGAGCAAAAGAAAAACCTGCCAATTAGAAGGATTAACCCGCAACTTCATAACAGAACTCTTAATAAGGTAAAAAAATACTCCCAATGAAACAATTTATAAAAATAACTCTGGTACTATTCCTTGCTTTCATAGCAGGATGTTATTACGATACAGAGGAACGTCTTTATCCAAAAATTCATAACCCTTGTGACGATGTGAATGTTACTTTTTCGAACACCGTAACTACAATTTTACATCCATGTCAGCAATGTCATTCAAATTCGAATGCTCCCAGTCAATCAGGAATTAGACTTCAGGACATTGCTGATGTAGTTTCCATAGCAAAAACCGGCAACAAATTAATGGGATCACTGAACCAGACACAAGGATTTGTTCGAATGCCACCTGTTGGAAAATTGCCGGATTGTGAAATCCAGCAGCTTCAGAAATGGATTGATGCCAATTACCCAAACAATTAAATTTCAATACATTGAAAAACTTACAATATCTATTTATCGGATTGTTCCTGCTTGTTTTTGCAGGAAAGGTTTGTAGTCAGGATATGGATGCTCTCCTAAATGCTGAAACGAAACCGACCATTGACTATGCTACTGCCACTTTCAAATCAACACGAATTATCAATGGGCATTCCATCGAACAGATGAAAAAGAAGCAACTCGATTTTCGTATTTCGCATCGATTCGGAACTTTGAATGAAGGCACTTATGGCTTGTTTGGACTCGATCATTCGGTGATCCATTTAAGTCTTGAATACGGATTAAAAAATTGGTTAATGGTGGGTGCAGGACGTGGAAGTTATAACAAAACCTACGATTCATTTACAAAAATACGGCTTCTCAGGCAATCATCCGGGGAAAAATGGATGCCCGTTTCATTAAGTTATTTTACCTCCGTTGAATTAAATTCTATGAAATTTGATACCACATCAATACAATTAAAGGATGGTTTTGCTCCTCGCACCAACTATTTTTCATCCCGTCTGGCATTCGTCAGTCAATTGTTGATCGCACGAAAATTCAACGAAAATTTGTCGGTACAACTTACTCCAACTTATATTCATCGTAATCTGGTTAAGACTGAACTGGATCAAAACGACATATTTGCACTTGGAGCCGGTGCGCGTTACAAATTGAGTAAACGTTTATCTGTTAATGCTGAGTATTATTATACTTATAATCCCAATTCAAAATTCCTGGAAACAAGATATTACAATGCTTTGGCAGTTGGCGTTGACATCGAAACCGGCGGGCACGTTTTTCAGATTATGCTGACCAATTCGCAGGGAATGCGCGAAGGAACATTCATCCCGGCGACTACCGATAGCTGGACAAATGGCGGAATTCATCTCGGATTCAACATTTCAAGAGTTTTTGCGTTATAAATAAAAATTAGAAGCCATGTTAAGAAAACTATTCATTTTAGTATTGCTTTTTGCATCAGTTGGTGCATTCGGGCAAGGCAAATTTATCGCCAAAAATGCGTTTATCTCCTTTTATTCTTCCACACCAATGGAAGATATTTTAGGTGAAAGCAACGAAGCTGTCACAATTTTGAATGGTGAAACCGGAGAAATCGGATTTCAGGCGATTATGACAACGTTCCATTTTAAACGCGCTTTGATGGAAGAGCATTTCAATGAAAACTACATGGAGAGCACCAAATTCCCCAAATCAAAATTTAATGGAAAAATTGAAGGGTTCAACAAAGACATGCTGAATGGTCCGGTTGCCAACATCAAAATTACCGGGCTATTAATTGTACATGGTGTTGAAAAAACCATTACAATTCCGGGAACAATCGGATTGGAGAATGGGAAACTTGTTGCAACTTCTAAATTCAAAGCAACTCCTGAAGATTACGGAATTACCATTCCATCACTGGTGCACGATAAAATAGGCAAGGAGATGGAAGTAACTGTAAAAGCTACATACCTGCCGTTCGGACAATAGGAGAGTTCCAGGTTCCAAGTTCCAGGTTCCAGGTTAAAAATTGCTTTGAACAGCTTGTTCTCTTTGAATTTCAACCTTTTCGCTTCAAACACAACATTGGGAAATAAGAACTCTTTCAATCAGAATATTTTTCATTCATAAAAATGATTTAAACTGAGAAACCATGAAATTCAAATACGCAATTATAATTGTTCTGGTCGTAATTGTTGTTGGAGCTGCAATTGGCCTGAAAATGTTTTTCAAACCTCATGCTGATGTCAATAAATTAGAGGCTGAATTTAAGGTGGAAGCCGCCGGATTAATCAGTGAATTTGAGAAGGATGAAAATGCTGCAACTACCAAATACAGTGAAAAAGTCCTTGAAATCAGCGGTAAACTGGTGACAAAAAACAAACTTCCGAATGGAACCGATTTATTGATTCTGGAAGATGAAATGCAGGGAATCAGCTGTCAGCTCGATAGCAGTTGGGCTGCAGCCAATCAAGCAGTTATTCTGGCTTTGGAAACCGGCAATCCGGTAACTCTGAAAGGTGTTTGCAAAGGATATCTGATGGAAATTAAAGTAAGTCCGGCGGTGGTGGTGAAATAGGTTCTATAGTCGCCGCTAAGCATTCCAAATAAGCCGTAATTGGATACAATTCTTCGTCGTACCACAACGAAGCAAAATACAATCCGATGGGTGAAGCAATCATCCCGTCGGTTTTTGTTTTTTCGGCCAACCAGTTGATTCCTAAAGCGCATTCTTCCTGAAATCCATTCCTGACCAATGCAGTAACTACCAGCGAAGTTTCTTCAATGCTGCCGGGTATATTTTTCGCTCCGCCCCAGCTTCCGTCGTGATTTTGAACCGAAGACAGATATCGGCATCCACGTTCGGTCATTAATTTCAGAATAACCACATATTCGGCACCCAACCGGGAATCGAGGGTTTCGTTCAGGTACGAAAGCACCCTGGCAGTGCCATAAACCGGATTGGTATGATCAGCCGTAAGTTGATTCCCAAACCACAATGGCAGCCAGAAACCGGTTTTATCCTGATGCTTTTCAAGATAAATGACGGCACGAACAAACGATTTTTTATACTGTGAATGTATTACAGAACTGAAAGTTGTATCCACTTTAGCCATGGCCAACAATGAATGCCCGGTCAGATCGGCACAACTCTGATCGAACGGCA
Organism: Bacteroidales bacterium; assembly: GCA_038248385.1. Classification (GTDB taxonomy): domain Bacteria; phylum Bacteroidota; class Bacteroidia; order Bacteroidales; family Prolixibacteraceae; genus Aquipluma. Next base: position 55,874 of record JBBRXN010000002.1, on the reverse strand, counting down.
ACTTGCCCCAACCACGCGAGAAAGTAGGAAAACCGCCATCGCTATTTTGAAGATCAAAAAGCCAATTGCAACCAGACTGCACAGGTTCACGCACTAATTCAGGATTCTTTTGATTCAATGCAAGCAAGGCAAGAATAGTTCCCGGTGTATCATCACCATCAGGGACCGAACCTGAATAAGAAGTCCAGCCCCAGCCTCCCGGCTGCGTTCCGTTAAACGGGTGTACCGATTTATTCTGAATGGATAAAAAATGGGCAGTCAATTTTTCCTGATCAACAGGTGGCATTACTTCATCAATTTTCGTCCGGAGCGATTTTACGGCCAGTGTGCTTACCCAGGTTGAAAGATCAACATCGATGGGCCAGCTGCCATCATCGCGCTGAGTGCGTTTCAGAAAAGATATGCCGTCACGAACTATTTCCAGCTCCCGATAGCCCGATTCGACCAGACACAAACACACAAATGCAGTGAGTGGAATCGCTTCAAGATAACCGCCACTTTCGGGCTGAATTTTCCGCAATAAAGCCAGCGATTTTCTTACCGATGCTTCCCGAATCAGGCGCATCAGCCAGCTTTTTCGTTTCTTAAACCTGAAAATGGCAATTCCTACCGCCACCAAAGCCGGAATGGCATAACTCACCACGCTCAAATTGAGCATTCGGTAAAACGACCGTGGCAACAACGAAAGTTCGAAAGGCAACTGCGGAATAGAGTCGAACGCTTCATGTCCAGGCACACCGCACAAGGCACACATTGTTAGTATTGGAACTGAAAATGTACGATCGGTTTTATAGAAATCAAGAATGGCCGGAATCAGTTTTTCAGAGTTCACATCAATGTTTTGTGAGCGCAAATAATTGCCAATTTTTAAGTGCAGTAAACTGTTTAGATCAACCGAACTGCAAACCTTCACCGCCGAATAACACAACAAACTGGTGCTGACATTGCTCACGCTCTGTGGCGAATCGCCAAAACCACCATCTTTATTGACGTTCTTTTCGAGCCAATTTAATCCTGAATTAATTTCAGAGGTATTTACCGTAGCATCATAAAAATGGAGTGCGGTAATAGCTACCGCCACACCCAGCGCACTCGATGAAAGGCGACCAGTCCAATAGCCATCAGCATTTCGCTTTTGGAGCAAAAGGGTGCTAAGTAGGGAGAATTGTAGACGAAGTTGTTCAGGATTTGTAGACATCGTATTATTACAAATAAAAATGCAAGATAGATGATTTTGTTCATACAAGGATTCCATCCTTCGAAAAAGGGATGGAATCCTTTCTGCTTAATAATTATCAATCCGGTTTCTAAGCCCAACTCATTTCGGTTCTATCAATCGACCGGGTTTCTTTGTCAAACCGGATTCAGTTCATACTATCGACCCGGTTTCGGAGTCAAACCGGAGCTGGTTATGACGATAAACCAAGTTTCCATGTTCATCTTTTCCGGTTGAAGCCATCGACCGGGTTTTTAAGCCCAACCGAACCCGGTTCTGATATTCGACCGGATTTCTGATCGAACAAAACCAAACCAAGATCAAAAACTATGTTTCTCAACATCATACCATATTTTATAATAATTATTTCAAAAGAAAAAAGTAAATTAGATAAATATTTTTAATTAAAAATCAGTAAAAACATGGAACAAACACTTGAGTCTTTACGACTGGCCAGCCTAAGTCACATGGAAGCTGGTCAATTAATGAAACGACACTTGAGCGACCTTGCCACAATCGATCCTGCATTGCATAGCGACGCTCCTTTTAACAGCTACATTCAGACATTAACTTCTCAATCTGCCATGTATGAAAAAGCATTGGCACAGATTCGTAAAAATGAAGAAACTGAAAAAATCAGTCAGGCTGATGCCGATCGCGACAAAGCTGATTATGCTTTTGCAACCGGGCTTAAATTGTATTCCTTATCAGACGTCCCTGCTGAAGTGGAAGCCAGCAAAAGCCTGGGTATTTTATACGGTTCGTTCAAAGACCTGCCCAACCTGAACTACGAAGCCCAAACGATTGCTACCGATAAACTGGTGAGAGAACTAACAAGTCCGAATTACAGCCCAAAGCTTAGCCTGCTGCAAATGGACCGATATGTAACCCGGCTTTCAACAACCAACGAGGCATTCAAAACCCTGTTTAGCGGCCGGATGGTGACTACTGCCATGACCGAAGTTTACGACATGAAAACGGTGCGTAATGAGACAATGAAGATTTACAGCGAATTTACCGCTTATGTACTTTCAATGGCCAAAGCATTGAACACACCGCTTTTCAATACGGCTCTGAACTTGCTGAATACCGCGCGTAAATATTATGCCGACCAACTGGCACGAAGCGCAACCCCTAAAGAAAAGAAAGAAAAACCTGTTGCGTAAACCAATCGTTATTATCCGAAATAGGCAAACCCGCTAAACCTTGATGATTTAGCGGGTTTATTCATTTCTATGATCTTATATCCGTTGCCTAAAGGCGAACAGCCTGTCCCGGTTTTTCTATCGGGAGCAAAGATATCGCTATTTAAAAAGCATACCTGCTGATCGAAGGAATATTCTTTGCCGCTGACGGAATCCGACAAATTTTGCAAGAGGGATGGAATCCTATGTTCTTGAATTTCGAAAAATATCAATTTATTCAGGGCTTCACTTGGAGTGAAACCCTGAATATTCATGCGACATTTTTGTCCACGATTTCAGGGTTTCAGTTAAGAGAAAGTTCAGGTTATTTCAAATTTATAAATCTTTCAATTTCAGCGACAAAATCTTTCATTTCATCAAACATCTCAGTAATTATATCCTTTTCAAACTCAACAAAAGATTCATAATCGCCTTTAGTTCTTCTAATCGATGCTTTATTTATGATTCTCCCAAATCTGGAATCGATTAATCCTGCATGAATAAAATTCTTATTAAACCAGCCGAGCAATTGCTGATGTTTAGATGTCTCGAATTCATAAACCAACCCAAGCGCCAAAAGTGAATAAAACATACCATAATAAATCCGGTTAACTGCAGCTCTTAACCTGTCATTCGCAATTAAAAGCTGAACATCGGCTATTGTTTCTTTAGCTTCTTCAAGCCGGTACATTATCAGCTCTGTTCGTTCATTCTGTTTAAGGCTTATGCGTAGATTCCTGTTTTAATTGCTTTTGCAAATATGGGTTGTTTGCCTCTCAATGTATTGAGTTCTCTTTGCGAAATTAGATGCGCATCAATAATTATATTGTATTTCAAATTTATCTCATAACACAAATCATATATTCGGTTTTCATCACGGGCATTATAATCTTCCTTCAAAACAATTAGAACATCATAATCCGAATTTTCAGCCGGAGTTCCAACCGCCTGAGAGCCAAACAAAATAATATCCTTTATAGGGTTATTAAACCCTTTCTGTATATTTTCTTTTAAATCTTGTAATATGGTCAATTTATCTGCCATCAATATATTTTTTGATAAAACTACAATATTTTCACATCCTTTCAACCAATGGGTTATTTATTCATCTAATCAATTTCCCAACACTCCAAGCGCCAGTAAGCCGTAAAATGTGTATTCCACATCAGCAGTAGGGTCGCCATCGCCCGAAAGAAAGGCGCCATCAGCAAAGTTGGTTTGAATAAAACAGAGGCAGCCTGGCTTCAATAAACGCAGATCGCATCCGGCATAATCGAGTGCAAACAAAGCCACAGCGGTTGATAACATATCGGCTTGATGAAGATGCTGAAAAGCTTTAAATCCGCCCGATTCGCAGGCAAACGATTTCAAAAGTTCTTGTTCTTTCGATCCTTCCTGATTCATCATTTTTTGAAGAAATACTTTGGCCGCAATTTCAGAACAAGGAGAATTTGCATCAACTGTTGTCCGTGTCATCATTCTTTTTGAGGCAAGTTTCAATATTCTTGGGAATGGGAAAACGGCATCCAATGTCAGGAACAACACGAAACTTCGGTACGACAAATTGATTGAATCCCGTTCTTTCCAAAACGACCTGCCCAGCGACAAAAGCGCTTTCATTCGCGAAAACCATGGTGTTTTAAATTCTTTCTGAAGTAACACCAAACAACACCGCTCAATAAATCCGGGAATAAATTCTCCTTTTTGCTTACCGATAAATTCTTCAAGCCTCTTTAAGGAAACTGAAGAAATAGCACGGGTTTCATCAAAGTCCCCCTCCGGGGGATTTAGGGGGCTTTCTGCTTTCAACATCATCCCCCCAAACAGCGAATAATACAGATCAGACTTTCCGCCGCGATCACAAAATCCTCCATCTTCATTCTGCTGACTGGCTATAAATTGCAGCACCTCTTCCCTACCCTGTTCGTCGAGCAAAGCAATTGCATTTCGGAGCAAATCAACCATCTGCAAGTAAAAAGGAGCATTTCGGGAAAAATTGATCATCTATTCAAGATAAATTTCAGCATTGTTTGACCCCGCTGGGGTCACATATCGTTTGGCACATTTGGTTTTCTAAAAACATGCGACGGCTCTGCCGTCATTTATCCGTCTGGCTTTTATTCATTCTATAAACATTTGATGCCTCTGGCATCTTTTCGTTTTGAGAGCCATTTCTCAAATCCGGAGGATTTGCATGTTTATAGAAAATATTACGAGGTACGAAATATGCGACCGCGGAGGGGTCGAATATCGTTTCAAAAAAAGACACGTTTCAAGTTTCTAATTGCTTATTAAAAGATCTTACCCAACACGGTATATAAACTCAGTTTCATTTTCAGGTTGTCGAGCTTGTCTAGTTCATGGTAAGCTTTGTTGGTAAACTCCTGAAGCAATTGTTCCGCTTTCCGGTCGATTTCCATTTCGTGAATCAATTCAGCAAACTGTGTCCGGTTATTTTCAATATAGAGCTGGCGCAGGTTTTCAGGCAAAATATCTTTTGAATTCTCAGCCAATAGCGAAAGTAACAAAGGATAATCAGCCGGATGGGTGTGTTCGTTGGCCTCGCGGAATTCATCCAGATCGTCCTTGATTTGATAGGCCATTCCGAAGAAACCCGAAAATATTTTAAGAATCGCCAAATCGCATTCAGGAGCATCGGCGGCTACCGCACCAAGTAACAAAGCTACACGGATTGCGGAGCCGGTTTTCCGATCAAAGATTTCGAGTTGCCGATCGAGCGAAAGTATTGTTTTTTGAGAACTTGCCAGTAAATCGGCGCCTTGTCCGAGCGACAAAGCAACATGGCCGCTGGCAACCAATTGATAACATTTGGCAAGTTTTGCCGGATCGAGTGGTAATTTTCCAAGCAATTCATATCCTTTTCCCAAAAGAAAATCACCTGTATTAATGGCCACCGCAGTTCCATTCATTTTGTGAATGGTTTCGGTATCATACCTGAAATCATCGTTGTCTTCCACATCGTCGTGTATGAGCGAAGCCTTGTGAAAACACTCTACCACCAATGAAAGTGAATCCATCAACTCATCAGAAACGTTTCCGGAGTAGGCAGAATATGCCAAAGCGGTTAAAAGTGGTCGAATTCGCTGGCCACCATTGAGCATCGACTGAATAGCCAGCTGACAGGTCTGGTCTGTTGCCGAACCAAATTTTTCAGCCAGTATTTCTTCAGTAAAGGATAGCTTTACTCTTTCTTTGAGCGCTGAAACCGATATCGTACGGAATATTTCGTTTTCCTGAAATGCGGACAATTCCTGATCCAGCCAGCGATTATCCACATCAGTTTCAGCACAGCCTTCAAACAAGAGCGGAATACCGATAACCGGAACGGCCGCCCTCGAAACCGGCTCGAACGACTTCTGAAGTACCGACATGCAACTGACACCAATTACGGCATCAATCATTCCTTCCTGAACCAAACTAACAGCAACGGTTGTTCCTTCAGCTACCAGCGTGGAGTATCCAAGCGACTCTGCTTTTTGAAGAATGGAATCGATCTGACAGCTTTGGCATCCGGCGCAAATGAGTCCAAGCTGATCGATCACTGCACTGCAATTGCTGTTATTTTTCAGGCATTGCGGCAAAAGGAGGAGCCGGCGGTTAAAAGGTGTTGCTGCTACCACCGGTCGCCAGATTTCATTTCCGCAGACGACCATGGCAAATTCAGCAAACTGGCTTTCGGTGCCGGTTCTTTTCATCACTTCATCGGCCAGTTGGCTAATAAGCAAAAAATCGGCCGGAGGTAAAATTCCTCTCTCGGCAACCAATTCACGGGCTGCTTTCCTCAATGAATTCCGAACCAATGCTTTCTCCGGAACTTCCAATATGTTTTCCTTAATTTTCATTCTAATTATTAATCATGTCCGTCAGCTAAAGCAGACGGCAAAGGATATCGCTTTGAATGAATATTTCTCAACTTTAGGCACTTTAAAGACTTTAGTTCACTCCGAACTTTTTTATCCATACGCTCCCAATCCGAAAAAAGCCCGTCGTTTGGCAAAGCGGTAAATCCGGCTTTTCTCCGGAATCACTTCACACGAACCATGACTGCAGGTTACCGGAGCATTTGCCAATCGTTCGGGTTCGCCCCTCCTTCCTGAAGTGTTCAGCGCTTGGTGCGTTTTAACAAACTCTGCCAGCCACTGCGGATCTTCCATTACTACGCATCCATTGGTTTTTTCCTGAATTTTTGTTCTGAAATCAGCCAAAAAAGCAGATTGAGAGTACAATTCAGTCAATGGTTTTTCATCAATATGATCGGTTGCAAACTGAATGATAGGACAAGGCTCAACATATCCGGAAGCATTGATATGGTGACTCAGTCCCGAAGCCGCCGGACAAATGCCTTTTCCATCGGTATCCCAATAGGTGTCAATAATTGCAATGCTGTATTTCACCCGCGCATCAACCATGTATTGACGCAGTTGGCGGATTTCGTCTTTGCTCAGCGCCAGTTCATATTCGGGTTGTTGCCCAACCGGTCGGTAAATGTAATACCACAAATACGAAACTCCACGATTGATCAGCGATTGGATAAATTCATGAGAGATGGCCATTGCCAGATTCGACTTGCATACGCTGATGGCAACACCGGTAATCAAACCGGCATTGGTACAATTTTCGATGCCCTGATTGGCCGATTGATATACATTTTTCCCACCACGCCGAACGTCAGCCACCAGTTCATCGCCTTCAAAACTGATGAGCGGCGTAACATTCGTACACTGCCGAAGGGTTTCTGCCACTTCAGGAGTAATCAGTGTTCCGTTGGTGAACAATTGGAAATAACAGTCAGAATGTTTCTGAAATATTTCGGGAAGCGGTTTGTATAAAAGCGGTTCGCCACCTAAAATTCCGAAGAAATACGAGCCTGCCTTTTTGGTTTCGTCGATAATCCGGTCAACCTGTTCCGGTTTTAACCGGCTGTTTTTTTCCTTGCCAACTACCCAGCAACCCTGACAATGCAGATTGCAGTCGTCGGTTACCGAAATGAAATTAAAAGCCGGAAAAAATTCGCCTTTCTTCTGTCTTTTCTGAAACCGGGCAAACGACATGGAGCCTTTGATGCCCATGTTTACCACAAATTTATACAGACATTTTCTGTCGGTATGGAAAAGTATGTTATTTAGTAAACCCATAAATCAAGCTAAAAGCCTCCCCCAACCCCTCCAAAGGAGGGGAGATAAGAACTGGGATGCGTGGATTTATCTTTTAAAATTGGCATATTCATCTTTTATATTTTAGCGTTCATAACTTTTGCGAACCAAACTCCCTTCTCCTTTGGAGAAGGGTTGGGGATGAGGCTTCTTTCTTCTCCCCTTCGGGGAGGCCGGGAGGGGCTTTCATTTCTTCAATTGCTTTGCGTCTTTCGGCCTCCGCCTGTTCCATTAAACCGGACCTGAAGATATTTCTTCTCAATGCTGAGCGCTGATTCAGAGTCGAGATTAAACTGCTATCCATTGCAAATTCCTTTGCTTGAGGTTCCGCACCAGGTTCCGCACCGGCCAAAACGCCAGTTTCCTTTAATCTTGGGAAAATAATGGCAGAAGTGGGGCAATTTCGTCCACATGCCGGGCAATTGTTTTTACAGGCCAGCGGATTCACTACCTTGAGTTGTTTGTCTTTGAACGAATAAACACCGAATAAACAGAATTTAAAGCACTTTCCGCAATGGGTACAAAGCGGTTGATCAATTACCGGATACCAGGCCGGGACATCCAATCCACTTTGAATATTGGTTTCGGTTGGTTGTCCTTCAGCAAATAAAAAATCATTTTTAAGTTTCGATTCAATTCCCTGAGCGGTAAGTTCCCTAAAATTTAATACTTCCAATCCCGATAATTCCAGATCATTTTGTGTTAGCAAGTTCTTTATCGCACGTGGATAACAGGCAACCATTATCTTTCGTTCATATTTCTGATCGATCGCCCTGATAAAATCTTTCCGGTTGATTGCAATTCCGCAGAAATCATCCAACTGATATAAGTCAGTATCAAACGATTTCAGCATCGTTTTGATTTGTTCTGATTTTTCCGCAGTAATAATACCTGCGCCACAGTTGCAGAAAAGAATACACGATTTACCCATAACAATAGCCAGATTAGGAATTCCGCATAAATAAACCAAAAATAGTTCCTACTGAAAAGCAGATTGCCTGATAAAATGAGTTTGTTAACAAACATTAGATAAAACACGCCATTCCCGTATGTTGTATTTGTGTTAAGTCAGTTCAATTTCAGGAATATAAAAATCCAAACTGCTTTCCGCAAGAAAATTAAATTACCTTTGCGCCCAGTTTTAGGGGTCGGTTAATTTCCTTTTTGCCTGGTTTATGGCAGGAGCATCTAACTTTCTCCTACCATTAACAGGATCAGCGTTTTGCTGATTTATAATTTAAAAGGAAATAATATGACATTTGAAGAAACCGGTCTAAAGCCGGAACTCTTAAAGGCGATCGCTGAAATGGGGTTCGAAACTCCTACGCCTATTCAGGAAGCAACTATCTCGCACCTGATTTCATCAAAAAAAGATTTAGTGGCTTTGGCCCAAACCGGAACCGGCAAAACTGCCGCCTTCGGACTCCCTGTTATCAACAATACCTCGATGGAAATCAAAGAGGTTCAGACTTTAATCCTGTGTCCAACACGTGAGTTGTGTTTGCAAATCACCCGCGACATGGATAAATACTCGAAATTCATCCCGGGATTCAAAACGATTCCTGTTTATGGTGGTGCCGATATTACCAAACAAATCAGGGAATTAAAATCAGGAGGTCAGGTTGTGGTCGGTACTCCCGGACGTGTACATGATTTGATCCGCCGTAAATTACTTAACATCTCGGCTATCAGGTGGCTGATACTTGACGAAGCTGATGAAATGCTGACAATGGGGTTCAAAGAAGAATTGGATGCCATTCTGTCAACAACTCCCAAAGAAAAACAAACTCTGTTGTTTTCGGCTACCATGCCAACTGAAATTGCCTCCATGAAGGCCAATTACCTTCACGATGCAGAAGAAATTTCAGTAGGTAAAAGAAATGCAGGCGCCGAAAACGTGGATCATCATTATTATATGGTTCATGCCAGAGATAAATACGAAACTTTAAAACGTATTGCTGATAATTATCCCGACTGTTATGCCATTGTTTTCTGCCGTACCCGTATGGAAACCCGTGAAGTGGCCGAACAATTCATGGCCGACGGATACAATGCTGATGCTTTGCACGGAGATCTTTCACAAGCACAGCGCGACCAGGTGATGGCCCGCTTCCGCAGCAAACAATTGCAAATGCTGGTAGCCACCGATGTAGCTGCACGCGGATTGGATGTAACTGATCTGACCCACGTAATCAACTACTCTTTGCCTGACGATCATGAAGTGTATATTCACAGAAGCGGACGTACCGGAAGAGCCGGTAAAAGCGGAATTTCAGTTTCAATTATTAACCTGAAAGAAACCGGAAGATTAAGGCAAATCGAAAAGATCGCACGCAAAAAATTCGAACGTAAAATGGTTCCGGGTGGTGACGAAATTTGTGAAAAACAATTGTTTCACCTGATTGACCGTGTCCAAAACGTAGAAATCAACGAAACTCAAATAGAAAAATACCTTCCTCAGATTCTTGAAAAATTTGAAGGAATGAGCCAAAACGATATCATCAAACATTTTGTGTCGCTCGAATTCAATCAATTGCTTGATTACTATAAAAATGCACGCGACTTGAACGTGAGGGCTGAAGCACCGCGTGATTCGTTCCAACGCAACGACCGCAATGGTGACCGTGGAAGCGATCGTTTGAGTTTTACAAGACTGTTTATCAACGCCGGGAAAAAACAAAACCTGAACGCTTCAGGATTGATTGGCCTGATCAACGAATATTCGAACCGTAAAAGCATCGAAATCGGCAAGATTGACATTCAGCGCAAATTTTCGTTTTTCGAGATTGACAGCACTTACGAAAAAGATCTTGTCAACGCGATGAACAATGCTGTGATTGAAGGTCATGTGATCAATATAGGCAAGGTTGAGTCAACTGCAGAAACACAGCCACGCGAAAGCGGATCATTCCGCAGAGAAGGTGGCGGATACAATGGCGGTGGCGGAGGATATGCCGGCGGACGTCGCAGAGAAGCTTCATTCAGCGACAGAGGTGATCGTGGTGGTGACAGAAGTGATCGTCCGAGACGTAAGAGAAACTAATAAGAATTCCAGATTTCAAATTCCAAGTTTCGGCTTGAATTATTTGAACCTGTTTCTTTTTTTACCAGATATTAGAACCCCAAATTCAGCAATGCTGAATTTGGGGTTCTTGATTTTACGGAGATTTTACCATTAATGTCAAAGCAACTGCGAAATGTTACACCTTTCGATCATTTAATAATTCACTTTGGTCTTAAAACACAATTGAACTCGCATTTCTGTAGATTAAACAACGAAAGGAGGCAGCAGGCACTCAAACCTGCCATAAGTAATATTCTCCTGCCAGAAATCAGGAAGTTTTGCTTTTTTCTGAAAGAATAAAAATGGCACACCAATTAGTAACAATAAAATATTGGTGAATTCCCATATTCGAAGGAATTTGAAATTTGAGAAAATAGTCTTTCATAGTATATACCTATTACTGCAACACAGAGGAGAATGAAATAGGTTATCAAATTATTTTTAATATCCTTTGTCATATTAGTTAATTCCTATTTTCTCAAAATTACCGAAAATCCAGAAAGGCAGATGAATAATTCAACCGGGGCTTCACGCCGGACAAAGCGTGCCGCTAAAGTCCTATTTATTGTGCGTTCGTGCTTTATTTAAACTATTCAATCTACTATTAAGGGTGGACCAACAACTTTCATATCATGGTCAGCAAATACCCTTGCAATTTCCTCTTTTGTTGGCGGTGAAGTCCAACTATTGCTCACTGCAAAAAAATCTTCCATTTTACCGGCAGGTAGATAAGATACTATCACCTTCCCTTTTTCAGTTAGCTGAACAAATGCATGTTGAACATTTCGAGGGAGGAAAATGGTGTCCCCGGGCTTCATCTGATATTTGTCATCGCCAACTTGGAATAAATATTCTCCATCAATTATGTAGAACCATTCGTCTTGATTCGGGTGAATGTGTAGAGGAGGACCACCTTTGGGAGTTAGTCCTGTCTGCTCAAAAACGGCCAAGTCATTTTCAGTGTCTTTGCCTGATATTTTAATATCAAGTGTATTTAATGTAACACCCTTCATGTTATAGTGTACCCCAAATCTGGCTTCACCTGAATTTACTTTAAATCCTTTACCAGTCCTTGTAAAAATTGTGTGCATCATTTTTGCAAAAAGTGTTAATGGATAAAGTGCAAGCGTTGTCAAAATAAATTTTCTTCGTATCATAAAATATTTGCTTTTTCCATTCACTTCATAAACAAATATTTACTCATTAAGTTTTGATTTTTTAGTTCATTGTTTTCTTCAGAATCATTTTTAATCTGCATCATAGATGAAAGACCGACTCCCCCTATTTACCGATATCGCTCAAACGAAGGGGAGGCGGGTCTTTTAGTCAATAATCAGGCTTTTGATTTTTGGATATTTAATTGAATATTTCAAATCTAATTCCTTTTTATCACTGGGTTTTAATGTAAACTCCCACTTTATTTCACCAGTTTCCAAATCATGTTTTGCACCTGAAATATTTAACACATTTACTTCTATATCCTCAGCGGTTGAAACAGGAACCTGATCGAGAACAATCATATTAATTTCTTGATTCTTGTTGTTTTTCACCGTTGTTTTCCATGTTCGTGTTTCCTCCTTTTTATTACCGATGAATTGTTTGGTGGTGAAGTCTTTGATCTTCTCTCTGTTGACTGATACCTTTTTGTCCCTTCCCAATGAAATCTCTAAAGTATCCGAAGCATAACGAACATCTAATAGCGTTTTGCCTATATAGGTTTCCTCAAAGAATACATTGGCTTCACCTTCCAGAAGGCTGTATTTCTCCCAATCGATGATCTTGGCAATTAAAAAGGCATCCTTGTCAATTTTTGGAACACAATAGTATTGATACATTGCGGGTAAATCATAAAACTCAATATCAACAGTATAATTTTTGTTATCCGATTTAATGGTGTAGGGAGTTTTAATCTCAAAATTTACGGTAGTCTGATTCTCAACCTGTTCTGTTGGGATGGCCAGGCTGCTTGTTCCACGAATTTTCATCCCGGATTTGTTAACCGATAAACCTGCAACCTTTCCCTGTAATAAATTTGAAATTGATTGTGTTTTTTGATTACCATAACCAACAGCTACCACTTCGTCCAAAGCCATAACACTTTCCTCCAATGCAACATTCATTATATTGCCCGTAATAGGTGACGTTTGTGAATTATACCCGATAAATGAATATTTTAACTGGCTTGCATTGTTTGGGATTGTGATGGAATACTTCCCTTCCATATCGGTAACCGTTCCGATTGTAGTTCCCTGCACAACTACGGTTGCTCCCGGCAATGGTTCTCCTTTGTTATCAGTTACTTTCCCGCTTACACTATTGGCTTCAAGTTTGTAAGTTGGGGGTAACGTATTGTAATTCAAAAAGTAAGTCTTTAATTCTGGCGCTACACCTGAAACATTCGGGTCGGAAGATGAAAATTTTAATTTAACGTTGTTCCAATCTTCTTTGGTATCTTGTTTTAAATTGGCTTTGTAAATCAACTGAACTGGTTCCTTGATATTTTTAGCACGGATATCATACGAAGGAAACCATCCGGCATTTGCCACAACATACGAAATCTCAAACGAAAAAAACCCATTTTTCTTCGCATCAACTTTAACGAGTATCTCTCCTGTCGGAAATTCCTTTTTATTAGTCAATGTTTTAAGCTGATTCTGAATATCTATTCTTTGCTTAATAAAATCTTCAATAATATTGTTTCTTTCAATCTCCTGTAATTTTAAAGCTGTAAGCTTTTTGCTGTAAAAATCTGAAACCTGTTGAAGATTGGTAATACTAATCTGCTCATTTCTTCCTCCTATGGCTCTATTCTCCTGAAGAAATGCCAATTCTTCCTTGATAATAGAAAGATAAGTGTTCTCTTGTTTGATTTTAGATTCAATGGCTTCAAGCGATTTTTCCAAATCCTGAAGTTCTTTAGGTTTTTCCATCTTGTCCAAATAATTCTGCTGATGATTAACCGATAATACAGTCAACTCTCCTTCAACTTTTACCTGAACACTCTTCGGATCAATAAAAGGTGATAGGTTTACAAATTTCACTATTGATTTTCCCTGAGTTAAATCAACGCTCCTTTTCCGAATAACCTGTGCTCCTTCGATGAACACGGTTACCTCATTTACATCGGTTTTAATTTCTACTACTTTAATCTCCTGTGAGAATACCAGGTTGCTGAATACCAGACCCAGAATCAAAATGCCAATTGTTTTCATATCAATTATTTACTGTTAAAATTTAATCCATTATTATTTGCAAAATCGAGTAACGATTGCTGTAATTCATGATTATTAATCCATATTAAGCAGTTTTTCGATTATTCCGATTTCAAATTTTTGATTATGCATATACTTGAAATTGGCTTTATTTAAACTCATGTGAGATAACTGCTCCATGAATATTCCATTGGGTGACTACAAAAACCATGATGAACAGGGTTGTTATGGATATATAGAATAACATTCCTGAGGTATTCTACATTGCCGATTAAATTTCGTTTGAATGGTCTTTCAAACAGACTTCCATGACGGTCAAATCGATTATTAAAGGCTTGGGCATAAGAATTAAAAAGATTTGAAAAATGCTGCGACGGTGAGGGTTTACCCCTGACAGGGTTTTGAGCCCTGTCAGGGGTGGAGGAAGCAACTGCAATTTCTTCTTCTGTATTTAACCGCACCAAAAAATGAAAATGATTGGGCATAAGTACCCAGGCAAACGTTTCTGCTATTGGCGAAATGTATTCGTCATCCTTATCGAGGAAATATTCATAGTTTTCACTTTCCTTGAACAAATTACATCCATCAATGCCTCGATTGTAAATATGGTAATAATTACCAGGTGTTAAGGTTTCGATTTCCTGCATGATCACTTATTTAAAAATCTTCCTTTATAATTCTGATTGTTAGAAACTTGATTCCGTTCTATCTTTGTCTATTCGTGGAAGCGCTTCGTTTCGTTAGCCCTGACAGGGTTTGGAACCCTGTCAGGGCTGAACATTCCCAAACATCCATTCGTTTGCAAATCCTGCATTTATAAATACTGTTTTCAGCTTGTTGCTTCCTTATAAATCTGCATAACAGAGGCTAAATCAATAATCGCTTGCTTGGGCTACCCAAACGTACTTACAAATCTCTTGCTAAAAAGTGCCCCGACACTTGCGGCAAATTTACACTGGCCGTTTCATCTTTTTGTATATATCTATATGAGTAAGCTTTTCCAGATGAACTTCCTGCGAAGTACTGCTTTACTAATTTCCGGTCAAAAAAGCACTGAAACCCGACTTGCCGGGTATTTTGCTATTGTAGAGCGTATTTCGATTCAATGAATAATATAAAATATTGGAATCATTCCTTCAGTAAAACTTTCCATACAATTTAGAATTATATTACGCAATTTTATTTTCTGATCCAATGGACCTTAATATGATACAAAATGGTTTCATCTATTGTATAACCATCACCAAAGACAACTCTGCGATAACTGTAACTAAAACTTTGCTCCAAATTATTCTTGTCAACGTAATCAATTTTTGAATCGTAATAGTATTTCACGCTAATTCCATTGTTTGTTACTATCAATGAATCAGATTTACTTCGATCCCATGTGCCGATAATGGTATCCTTCGAATCCACCATCTGGAATGTACCATCGGCATGGATTGTAAGGATGCGATTCTCATAATCAGAGGATCGAAAAGTCTCAGGTTTTACAGGTTTTACATATTGCGCAATAGTATCAACATTTGTGCTTACCCAAATCCCGACAAGATTATTCTCAATTGAATCTGTCTTGTTGCAGGAAATCAATCCACCATATAAACCGTAGATTAGTAAAATAAGTACAATCAAATACTTTCTCATAGTCTCTTGTATTAAAGTCTCAAAGCACAAAAATCTGTCCTCAAGTCAGTACCTCTAACTTTTATAAACCTGTCAAACTTCTCATCCTTGTCAAACAGCGAGCTTGTCTCAAATTGATTGAAAAGTCAAATTGATAACTTTGACAAGTACTGATATAGTTTCAAGTTAAATGTTTACTGTACTTTTAAATTTGCCACTTATCCATTTATTTCCCTGCCATAATCTATTCTCTTATCAAATCTTAAGCGCGTACAATTTATCATTTATTTGATGATTAATAGCATAATAAAGTGAAGCATATTTATGTTTTTCAACAACAACCAAATTGAGAATGAATGTTTTTGTAGGTTGAACTATTTTGGGGAGGAATGTTTCTTGTTTTCCCCCACCGGATAACCTCCAGCGATCCGATGGGTAAACTTCGGCAGGGCATAGTCTGAGTTTATGAATTTAGTTAAATATTAATCGGTGCATCTGCTAAAATAAAAAAGGCGACCATAGGCCGCCTTTCCATTACATATCACTTTTTCGGTTTAATCTTTATCATGGTGCTCATGTTTCCAACCGTGATCCTTTTTCAGGTTCATCATGATTTTCAGGTACAGTGCACTGTTTGAAGCAGCCGATATGACCAACTTACCATCAGTAAGAGTGGCATTGTCGAGCGCTGAAATGTCAACCAGCAACAACAACTGATCAAGATAAATCTCAATGGTACTTGATAAATCAATGGCTACCCCTGCAACAATCGTATCACCTTTTTCAACTGTTTTGAACGAAACCGGGTCGCTCACCGATAAAACGATTGGCAAAGCAACTCCTGCAGCATTGGTGTAGATTCCTGAGAGGTAAACTAAAGGCAATCCGCTGGCATCTTCTTTTTCAGAATTCACCTTCAGTGATACTTTGTCGTAAGTTCCGGCTGGCAGATCAATAGATCCAATGGAAGAAGTCATATCCAGCAAATCAATGGTTTTTGGCCCCCTCCACGAATAGGTAATCGAAAGTGAGTCATGTCCTGTGAGTACACTCTTCATTTCCGCTTCAAATTTAACCTTTGATACGAGCATAGTGGCTTTATCCCAGACTATTACAGCAGTAGTTGTTGAAGCCGATTTTAATCCGGTAGCTGAAACCGGCAGAGAAACACTCTTGTTGACCGCCTGCATTTTGAAATTGAGCACCGATGATTTGGTGGATGAATTGTCCTGCGAATCTTTATTGCAGGAAGTAAATGATAAGGCAAAGATTACAACCAATGCCATTAAACTGATTTTCTGTTTCATAACTAATTGTTTTTATTTCCCCGGTATAAATACTCAACGGCACATCAAACTTGAAGGGATGTATTTTACCGGGCTAACTACTAAACGGTATAAAACAGATAAATTGCCCACATGCGAAAACACATTCATTATTAAAACCTCATTTTGGAACAGGGCAGACAAGATAGGGAACAGGGCGGACATGTTTTTGTGGTTTGATTTGTAGGTTTGCTGGCACTAATACCTTAAAAGCTTTTGGATTAATTTATATTTCACTTTGGTATAAAACTAATTAAAATGGACTTAGCAAATCGTTTCCCGTCAAATCCGCTTCTTCGTCCTTCCGATTTAAAGCCAGGCATCAATGGCATGGAAATCTTGTGTCTGCTCAACCCGGGAGTGTTTCAGTTTAGCGGCAAAATCTGGCTGTTGCTCAGAGTCGCTGAAAGGCCCAAACAAATCGAAGGCAAAATCAGTTTCCCTGTTTACAATAGTAATGGCGAAATCGAAATTCTGAGTTTCGATAAAAATGATCCCGATCTGGATGCGTCTGATCCGCGGGTCATCAATTATAAGAAGAAAGACTATCTCACAACACTCTCCTATTTACGGTTGGTTTGCAGCGACGACGGAGTTCATTTTTATGAACCTGAGGATTATCCGCCCATTTTTGGTAAAGGCGAACTCGAAACTTTTGGCATTGAAGACTGTCGGGTTGCCACCATGGAAGATGGATTCAGCCTGACTTTTACCGAAGTTTCTGAATTTGGTGTAGGCGTTGGACTGATCAGGACCAAAGACTGGAAGACCTTCGATCGCGAAGGGATGATTTTCCCTCCTCACAATAAGGATTGTGCCCTCTTCGATGAAAAAATCAACGGAAAATATTTTGCATTGCATCGTCCCAGTTCTCCTGAATTGGGTGGAAATTATATCTGGCTGGCCGAATCACCTGATTTGATTCATTGGGGCAGGCACAAATGTATTGCTACCGTTCGTCCCGACAGTTGGGATTCAGCACGTGTCGGGGCCGGTGGATCGCCCATCCGGACAGAAAAAGGCTGGCTCGAAATTTATCACGGAGCCAACAGCAATCATCGTTATTGCCTTGGCGCCTTGCTGCTCGATATCAACGATCCTTCGAAAGTACTCGCCCGAAGCATCGAACCCATTATGGAACCCATCGAGACTTACGAACAAACCGGATTCTTCGGCAATGTGGTGTTTACCAATGGCCATTACGTGAAAGGCGATGACATTTATTTGTATTACGGGGCCAGTGACGAAGTGATTTGCGGTGCCCGGCTCTCAATTTCCAAAATACTTTCAACACTCATTTAACAGCAAATTCCAGACATGTTAGCCAAACTGACTACCGAGTTCAAATTCTTTCTCTCCATGCCGCACAATATGCGGGTGCTGCTGATTACCAATATGCTGTATGCTTTGGTATTGCCGGTAGTTGAGATTTTTATGGCTGCGTACATCATGCGGTATTTTGCCGATACAAGTTACGTCGCCATTTTTCAGGTAGCCATGTACACCGGCATCATCATTACCTCGCTCACCAATGGTTTTTTGCTGAAAAGCTTTAAAGTAGCCCACCTGTACAGTTTCGGTATTTTGCTGAGTGGCTTGTCGATGGTTGGAATGATGTTCGTAAAAGACATTGCATTACCCGGATTGATTGTATCGGGTACAATGATTGGCGCAGCTTCCGGTTTTTTCTGGACCAACCGCTACCTGATGGCTTTAAATGTTACAGCCGACGATAACCGGAATTATTTTTTCGGGCTCGAATCATTTTTCTTTACTATTTCAAACATCGCGGTGCCGGTGGCCATTGGGGCCTTGTTAGCTTCGATCGACGGAGTGCGCATTTTCGGGATCGTTTTCGATATTTATCAAGGGTATCGGGTGGTAACGTTACTGGTATTCGTAATTACCATTCTGGCCTGTTTCTCGCTTGCCCGCGGCAAATTTGAAAATCCAATTCAGAAAGATTTCCTTTATTTCCGCTTCGGACGGCTTTGGAACAAGCAAATTTTATTGGCCATGCTGAAAGGTCTGGTTCAGGGATTCCTGGTTACCGCTCCTGCCATGCTTATCATGAAATATGTCGGTAAGGAAGGCTCCCTTGGACTCATTCAGGGAATAAGCGGAGGCTTGACTGCCATTCTGATCTATCTGCTGGGCCGCTTTGCAAAACCGAAACACCGCATCCTGATTTTTGGCTTCGGCATCACCATCTTCCTGATCGGAACCATTGTGAACGGAATCGAGTTATCAATGATCGGAGTAATCGTCTTTGTACTATGCAAAGTTTTCTTTCAGCCGCTGCACGATCTGGCCTACTATCCAATCATGATGAAAGTAATTGACGTAATGTCGCACCGCGAAAACCGTAACAAATATGCCTATATCCTGAACCACGAATTCGGGTTGTATGCCGGTCGGGTGACAGGCCTCGGATTATTCATTTTCCTTGCCTTTTATGTTTCCGAAACCTTTGCGCTCCGGTACTCGCTTATTATTGTGGCAGCACTTCAGATGCTTTCCATTCCGCTGGCTAAAAATATCATGAAACAATCTTACAGCGAAGAAAAATGAAACATACCAGCAACATGATTCTCCTTCTGGCGGCATTACTGGCCTTTTTCTCCTGTAAAAATGATACAGGTTTACCGGTTGTGCAAACATCCATCGCACGCGTTGAACAGATGCCCGATATGCCCCAGCCTTATAAAATCATCAATTGGGAAAAGAAGGCGCTTCAATTTGACAGCTTGGTTTTCAATTTCAGCAACACAACACCCGATGGACCACTCATCTGGCTCGATAGTGCACGACGCAATTTCGATCAGGTAACTTACGGCCTTTATACTGTAATGGGCGATGTTCGTCAGGGACCGAAAAAAAACAAAGGAGAGTTTCACGAAGCGCTCACTTCATACAACGCTATAATAAGTGCCGGATTGCTGGGCATCGATAAAACCAATCAGGATGGGTTCAATTATGTCAAGATGTCACAAAACTATTTCAACAGTACTACCAAATGGAACATTGTGATGAACAACACCAATCCTGAAGTAGCGATGGCCGGTGGTGGTTATGGCCGCGACTGGTGGTACGATGTGTATCCCAATGTATTGTACTATGGTGTAGCTGCACTCTTTCCAAAAGTTGAAAACACTGAAATGATCCGGAGAACAATAGCGAATCAGTTTTATAAAGCCGATTCGGTTTTGAACGGAAATTACTATTACTCTTATTTCGATTATGCGAAGATGAAGGGAATGGTTAACCAAATTCCGCTTCAACAGGATGTTGCCGGTGGTCATGCCTGGATTTTACTTTCGGCTTATTACCACTTCGGTGATGCAAAATATCTCAAGGGAGCCAAAAGTGCAACTGAAGCTTTGCTCAGCCAAAAAGAGAGCCGCTTTTACGAAATGCTCTTGCCGTTTGGAACCTACACCGCTGCAAGGCTAAATGCAGAGCAGGGAACCAATTATAATATCACAAAACTGCTGAACTGGATGTTTGATGGTTGTCAGGTAAAAGATGGCCGCTATGGATGGGGTATTATTGCCGAACGCTGGGGCGATTTCGATGTGTATGGATTGCAGGGTAGCATTACCGATGGAGGCGGATATGGCTTTTTTATGAATTCGGTAGCAATGGCCTGGCCACTGGTTCCTATGGTAAAATATGAACCACAGTATGCAAAGACGATTGGCAAATACATGTTGAATGCAGTCAATGCTTCCCGCCTGTTTTATCCCGATCAGGTTGACAATGCCCACCAATTTCTTCCGGAGCTGAAAGACCTGACCCACGGAATTATCGGCTACGAAGGCATCCGCAAGATGGATGATTACAACAAACCACAACTTAAAGGAGTTTCGCCCGTTTCAATTGGTGACGGTCCGAAGTGGGTCGCCGGTCAGCCGAAGGAATCAATGTTCAGTCTTTACAGCACATCCATTGCCGGAATTTTTGGCGCCATTGTTCATACCACCGATGTAGAGGGAATCCTTGCGTTGGATTGCAATGTCACCGATTTTTACGCCGACAATAAATATCCTGAATTCCTGTATTTCAACCCGTTCGGGGAAACTAAAACAGTTACTTACAGTTCAGACCAGCCGGTTGATCTTTTTGATATTATCTCGAAAAAATATTTTGCAAAAGCGCAACAAGGTAAAATATCGCTCGAAATCCCCGCAGGCGAAGCGTGCCTTATCGTTGAATTACCTGCCGGGACCAAATTAATAAAGGATGGTAAAAAGTTGAAAGCCAATAACACTGTAATAAGCTACCGATAACCTCGGTTTTGTTGCAACAATCTAAAATTGAAATACATGAAACGACTTTTATTTCTTTTAATGTTCTTAACCACCACAAGCCTTCTGTTTGCACAGACTGCTCTGGAAGGAACAGTTCTTGATAACAAAACCGGTGAAACCTTGATTGGGGTCACCGTTAGTATAAGAGGTACCACTCAGGGCGCGATCACCGGAATTGACGGCAATTTTCGACTTGTGACTGATTTGCTGAAGCCAACTGCAGTAATTGTGTTCTCCTACATTGGTTACACCACAGTTGAGGAAGTTCTTGGCAACCGCACTCGAATTGATGTCAGGCTTTTGTCAAGCGACATTCTGCTTGACGAAATGATTGTGGTCGGATACGGAACTGCAAAAAAACGCAATGTTCTCGGAGCTGTCAGCAAGGTTGACGACACCGAACTGACCAGACTGCCTGTGGCCGGCATCGATCAGGCTTTGCAGGGACGTGCAGCCGGCGTTCAGGTAACCCAAAATACCGGAGCTCCGGGCGAAGGAGTTTCTGTTCGTATCAGAGGTGCCGGCTCCATCAATTCAAGCAACAACCCGCTTTATATTGTGGATGGAATAGCAACAGTTGACGCGCTGAAAATCCTTTCCCCTGGTGATATCGAAAGTCTTACCGTTTTGAAGGATGCTTCTGCTGCGGCTATATATGGCTCACGTGCCAACAATGGGGTGGTGCTGATTACTACAAAAAAGGGAACAAAAGGTCAGGCAAAAGTTACCTATCACGGACAGTATGGTTATCAGCAGCCGATAAGACTTACTCCGATGGTAAATTCGACCGATTATGTGACCATTTACAACGAAGCAGCCACCAACGACAATATGTATCTTCCTGAATTTCTGCGACGCCAGCTTATTTCTTCTGAAGATGCCTCGAAGTTTGCAAATGTTAATTATGTGAAGGAATTGCTTCGAACAGCTCCGGTTACTTCTCATGAACTATCAATTTCGGGTGGAACTGAAACTACCAATTATTTGATTTCCACTTCATTGTTTGACCAAAAAGGGATCATTAAAAATACAGGATATACCCGTGGAACTGCCAGAGTTGATGTGAACAGCGATGTAAATAAATGGCTGACCCTGGGAATGAGTATGCTGGGAGGTGTTTCAACAACTGATATTGTCGGGAGTTCAGGCGATGGAGCCGGAGGAAACGGAGGCAGTGTTATTCGGTATGCTTTTTTTCGTAATCCGGGGATACCAATTAAATTTGACGATGGCCGCTATGTTGACAGACCAGCTGAGTACTTCGGTGCACAGCGTTTTGATTCCTTCCTTGGTGATGGTTATAATCCTTTGGGAATGGTTGATTACAACGATAATAACCGTAAAGACGACAGTTTTCTTGGTAAAGTTTACTTTACCGCCAAACTAACCAAAGGATTGACATTTACCACCAATTACGGATTGGATTACCGCAATTCGAACAGCAGGCGTTTTGACCGTACCTGGGGAACATCCAACAGAATCGGCGGTCCAAACAGTCTCAGTGTAACCAATGAACGTGTTTCAAACTGGACATTGAACAATCTGCTAAACTATGAAACAACATTTTCTGAATCGCATCATTTTTCGGCTTTACTTGGATTTGAAGCCATTAAAAACGGTGGAAAATCACTCTCTGCAAGTGATATGAATTTCCCAATTCAACAGAGCGAATTGATTTTTATTGGAAAGGGAACAGGCATCAAAACCAGCAGTCAGGGTGAGTGGAATTCATCGCTGGCTTCATTTTTTGCGCGATTCAATTACGATTTTAAACAAAAATACTACCTGTCGGCAACTGTACGCCGCGATGGTTCATCGAGGTTTACAGGCGACAACAAATGGGGCAATTTTTACTCCGCTTCAGCCGGATGGTTATTAACAGAGGAGGCATTCCTGAAAGATGTAAATTGGCTTGAAACCCTGAAACTACGAGTCGGTTATGGTGCAATCGGGAACCAGGAAATAGATCTTTATGCAAACAAGGACCGTATTTCTCCTTACTACAACTATCCTTTCGGAGATGTAGCCAACAGTGGCTATGCTCAAAATGCGCTGGGCAACGAAAACCTGAAATGGGAAACCAGCTACCAGTACAATGCCGGAATTGATGCCGCTCTTTGGAAAGGATCTTTAACTTTTTCAATCGATGGATTTTATAAAGTAACTGAAAACATGCTGGTAAAAGCGCCCAATCCGCCTTCAATAGGATATGCTTCATCATCCTGGATCAACAGCGGCTCGGTGCTGAACGACGGTATTGAACTTGAAGCTACCTATCGCGGCAAAAAAGGTGATTTTGGCTATTCGGTGGGAGGAAACGTAACATTTATACACAATGAAGTGCTTAAGCTTGATGCTCCTCTGTCGGGCGGCAAAGTCGAATCCGGCGTAGATGCTACCAATACGGTAGTTGGCCAACCTATTGGTTCATTTTACCTGCTTGAGATGGAGGGTATTTTCCAGAATGAAACCGATGTATTGTTATCAGCTATTCAGGGAGGCAACATCCATCCGGGCGATGTAAAATTCAAGGACCAGAATGGCGACTCCAATATAGATAGCGACGACCGGGTATATCTGGGTAGCGCAATTCCCAAGCTTTTTGGCGGATTAAACCTCACTGCCGACTACAAGAATTTTGATTTAAGTATGTTTTTCCAGGGTTCCTACGGAAATAAAATATATGTCCAGGTTAATCAGGATATTGAAGGTTTTTATCGCGGATTTACCGTTACACAACGATATTTCGACGAACGATGGACCGGTGAAGGAACTTCGAATACCCAGCCAAGACCGGCATGGACTTCCAAATCAAACAATGCAAGGCCATCTTCCCGCTTTCTTGAAGACGGTTCGTACCTGAGACTTAAAAACCTCCAGTTAGGATATACCATTCCGAATAAAATACTGGAAAAAACCGGATTGAAGCAATTAAGAGTCTATTTGTCGGGTTCTAACTTGCTGACATTTACCAAATATTCCGGACTCGATCCTGAAATGACGGTAAGTGACAACTCCAAATCCGAAGGCGACCGCTCTGCCGGAATCGATTGGGGAACTTATCCTTCGGCCATGACCATCATGCTTGGTTTAAACATCAATTTTTAATCAGATACGGCTATGAAAAAGAGAAAATATAATATCCAACTCTCCAAAGGTCAAAAAGGGCAGCAAGTAAACAATAGTTTTCTGCTGAAGGATATCTTCAGTATTTTGCTTGTAACAGCGATGATTCCTTTGGGCTCCTGCAGCAAATTCCTGACGGAAGAACTCAAGGGAGAGTTTTCGACGGATACCTATTACAAAAACGAAACCCAGGCCATTCAGGCGATCAATGGTGTGTACAATGCCATTAGTTTCACCAATTCAAGTAACGACATCTGGGTTTTTGGCGATGTAGCTTCTGATGATGCTGTAAAAGGCGGAAATCCAGGTGATCAGGCAGAAATCACATATATTGATGAGTTTGCTACCGACGCCGGCAACGGGATAATTAGAAACTATTGGGAATTCGCTTATGAATCAATTGCACGGGCCAACAATGTGATTGCGAACGTTCCTGCCATTACAATGGATGAAACTTTAAAAGCAAGAATAATCGGCGAAGCGAAATTTATCCGGTCATATACCTATTTTAACCTGTTGAATATTTTTGGAAAGGTTCCTTTAAAACTTCTTCCTCAAATTACTCAGGAAGCTATTCATGTTCCGCTTAGCGAAGTTCCTGCCATTTATCTGCAAATTGAAAAAGACCTGAAAGAAGCGGTGGCAGTTCTTCCGGTTTCTTATTCTTCAACCGACATCGGCAGGGTAACAAAAGGGGCAGCTCTCGGAATGCTTGGGAAAGTGAGCCTTTATCAGCAGAAATGGGCAGACGCAATAAGTTATTTTCATCAGCTCGAAGCGTTGAAAATTTACGGACTATTGCCAAATTATGCCAATAATTTTAAACTGGCTTTTGAAAACAGCAAAGAGTCAATTTTTGAAATCCAGCACCTTTCAGGTCAGAATCCGGGCGAAGGAAGCGGTCTTAATCAATGGTTTGGTCCGGCCCCCGGTGGTTATTATTTCAATGCACCTACCAAGGTTTTGGTCGATGCTTTTGAGAAATCATCCGGCGGAGAAGTTGATCCCCGCCTTGATGCTTCAATAGGACGCGATGGCCAGCCCTGGTTAAACGGAGATGTTTTTAGCATTGACTGGTCTTCCAGTACTGGTTTTCTTACCAAAAAGCACCAGCAACCCATTTCAGAATTAACGATTTCGGGCGATGGGGGCTTAAATTATATCTATCTGCGTTATGCCGATGTGCTGCTTATGAAAGCGGAGGCTTTCAATGAAATAAACAATGCCGACTCGGCAAAGGCAAACCTCAACAAAGTCAGAAAACGGGCAAGGACGAGCTTTATCGGTACACTTCCTGCCGGTTTGCTTGCCGATGTTACGACCAATGACAATACGCAGTTGCGTGATGCTATCCGTAAAGAACGCAGGGTGGAGCTGGCCCAGGAATTTCACCGTTACTTCGACCTGATGCGTTGGGGGAAAGCATACTCTGAATCAGTATTGGACAGTAAAAAATTCAAATATGAAACAAAACGATATTTCCCGTTGCCTCAGGGAGAAATTGATGCCAATCAGGCAATTATAAAATGAAGCAATTAATTCGATGAAGTATTTATAAATTAAAAATTAGTTATTATGAAAATTAGAGATGTATTGAAATTTCGCACTTTGTTGCTTATGCTTTTCGTAAGCTCTGCAATGTTTCTTGGATCATGTAAGGATGATACGCCATCAATTGTACAGGGCGATAAAACCGCTCTTACCGCATTGATCATTGAGTCTGATGCCCTTGCAACTTCAGCCTCAGCTGTAGATTATCCGCAGAATTATATCGACGTTTACAAAGCTACTTTGAAAACGGTTAAAGATGCAGCAGCTACCCCACTTACACAGGTACAAATCAACAACCTGGTTACCCAGTTAACCGAAGCCAAAACCCTTTTTAAGTCACAGGCTTACGGGTTCATTGATGAAGCACTCTATCTGACTGCCGGATGGCATTTTAACGAAGGAACCGGAACAATTGCTACAGCCTTCTCGACCGTTAAACATGTTGGAACTTTTAAAGCTGGAAATGCAGGCGTTTTTGGCGCAGGTGCTATGTCTCCCACCTGGGTTGACGGTGTAAAAGGCGGAAAAGCTATTTATCTGAACAAGGGTGCTCACCTTGAAGTTCCTTATACAAATGCATTCCTGCCTGCAAACATAACTATATCAGTTTGGATCAAGCCTATTGAGCTGTATGAGAACAATTACATTGTTTCTCAGAATTTCTGGAACGGATATAAACTTCAGACACAGGGCGGAGGAAAACCATTCTTTACTTTCAAAACAACAAAGGCAGTCAATCCGATTATTGATGCCGATAATGAAACCGACAACTCAATAAAAATTAATGTATGGAATCATATTGTGGTATCGGTTAACTCAACCACTAAAATACTGAAATTCTATGTAAATGGAACGCTCACAAAAACCTGGACTGAGACTACCAAAGGCATTGCGCCAATTATCCAGACCCTTACTGATCCTGCTCCTCAGCCGTTTATTATTGGTTGTGTAGCAACAGACGCTCAGCTTGCAACCTGGTCGTGGACAGAGACAGCAACTTCACTTGGCTACTTTAAAGGAGCTATTGATGAGCTGAAAATCTACAACATTGCGCTTGCTGATGGTCAGGTTTCCAGACTTTACACTGACGAAAAACCATAAGCCGTAGGCATAGTTTTTTGTTTGTATTTATAAGGAATGGCCCAATTGAACTGCATGTGAAAGCAGGCTTTTGGGCCTTTCTTTTTTAAAGGCGAACGGCAAAGGATAATTGGTTCATGTTTCAGTATTTCAGGTAAAAAAGGATACCAATATTTTTTTATCAGTTTTTAAATTGTTTCCCATGCCAATACTCAAATCTAAAATGCGCACTGTTTTAATTTTCCTGACAGTTTTTTGTATTGGCTTTTCGGCCAACAGCCAGCAATTGCACCTCAAGGCAACCGGCGACACCAAAGACGGATTTCATGTAAATATCTATGACGGCGACCAGCTATTGGTTACCAATACCGAAGAATTTGCCATTTGGCTTTTCAATACCGACGGCAGTACCATGGCAAAGATCGAAGCATGGAAAGGCGACAAATGGACAGGGAACGATTCGCTGATTACCCTAACCCGTGATTCTTATATTCAGGAGTTTGATGCCAATTTATCAGTCAACGTACAGTACCAGATTGTTAACCGGAATGTGGTAAAAAAGACCATTCAGCTTTTTCAACCCTCGATGACTGATATGTATTACATCCTGGAAGAAACTTCCCGCCCGGCTCAAAAACCATTGAAATACACCACCTTCGAACACGACAACTTTCCCGGTGGGCTTGTACACGAAATGTTCCCTGCTGCCGGTTGGGTAACTCCGGATAAAAAAGTAGTTGGTTTTTTGACAGATGCCGGCTACCGGAATCAGTTTACAAGGACCACACGTCGCCGTTTCAGCGGCAGGGGAGGGGGCTTTGTCGGAATGCGGTTACTACCAGATCCGGCGCTTTATACCATTGCTACTCCGGAAGAGCAGACTCAGCAAAATGATTATATCCGCCAGACATTCGGCGAAATGTACAATCTGGATGCCGGAACCACCCAAATAGTCAATGCCGGCACTAAATGGCACAAAGAAGGAAATTTAGAAGCAGAACGGAACGATAGCATTATCTCACTCAATTGTCACCCCGGAGGAAGGGCTGGCATAGAATTCATCGCACCATTTAAAGATCAAAAAATATATACCATTTCTTTTCAGTGCAAAGGAAACACAAATGTAGCACTCAAACTCTTCCGTGTTCGCAATGGTATGAGAACCACCGAACTCGAAGACGGTGTAAAATACATCGATCAATTCCCGGCCAACGAAAAGGAATGGACGCTTTTTAAAGGCAGCATCATGGTTCCTTATATTGAGCATGATTCAGTATCCATGTTTATTGGCACGCTGTCAGGATTGGAGTCACAACTTCAGATAAAAAACCTGCAATTTGAAGAGCATCAGCCGCAACAGGAAGCCTACAACCTACTTCCAATGGGGCAAATCACGGAGAAAACCACCTTTATTTTTACTGAACCATACAACACCCACAAAAACTTTATGATTTCAGCACAAACCCGCATGGCAGAGGGCAAAGGATTCAAAGGCACGCAGATCGAAAAAATGCTGTACGCCAATTTCAATATGCTCACTTGGATTACTTCCGTGCATGACATGACCCCATTTAATGTGCCGAACATGAATTATTCTCCTGACATGTACAACCGCGATTCGTTTTTCTCAACGGTCGCGACTTATAACAAGGAATTGAACCTGTCCATCTGGGAAAATTGGGGCAAAACACAGACAACTAAAGGCGGAATCGGCACCATCATCACTCCGTATATGGGATCGGTGGAAGCCAAAGACAATGAAGCCACCATAGAATGGCTGATTTGGGCAATGTTGAACAAACGTCGTTTTGGCGTAACCCTTCCGCAGGAAAAGATAAAAAAGGCCGTTGACTATGTGTTGAATGAATTCGATGGGGAACACGATGGCAAATGCCGTTCGCATTTTTCTCTCAGTCAGGTCGACATTGTTGATTTCAAACCAAAAACCGACCGTCTGGGTGTCAATCAGGGAATGCTGGCCATTGCCCTGCGCACAATCAAAGAACTGGGTTTTGATATTTCAGATGCTTATCTCGAAAAAGTGGAGCAGGAATACCGGAATTTTTATGACCCGCAGCGACGCCATTTGTTATTCGACCGCAACTTTCCGGACATTATCACCCTGACTGACCTCGAACCGGAATTCTTTTCGCTTTGGTTATTTGGCCGTCCAATGCTGACTGACGAAATGGTGATCAATCAACTGGATCAAATCCCCGTACTGAATAAAGTATCCAATTCACCACATCCTGAATTGGGAACCACAGCACCCATTTGTGTGCGTCTCACAAAAGATGAAAAGGGTTTTGCTTACCTGTCGGGTGATTACCAACCCTTTGAAAAATTTGGCGAAGCCAATTACAGCAACGGTCAAAGCGATGGATTTTATTACAACGGAGGCAGCTGGATGCGGGCTGAATATTGCGCCTGGGTGGTTGGACTGAAACACGGGTGGAAGAATGCAAACAAACTGATGGAAAACCGGGTTTGGGCGGAGATTAATCTCAACCCGGAATGGCCTTTCAGCAAGGAATTTATCCCCACCAAATGGACAAGTACCGATTCATGGTGGGTATCGACCAAAGGTCTTTGCTGGAATGTATTCATCCTCATGGCCGATGAAGTGGCTGGCCTGCGAACACCCGAAATGGATCCGGATTATCAGAAGAAATAACAAAGGGAAAATTCCAAAGGGTGTACAACAAAATTCATTTGAGAATAAAATATCAAAACATAAAATTACAAAATCACAATATAAGGTTGAATTTTTCTGGATCACATTTTCCACATAGTCACCTCGGTCTTTTGAACCGAACATCGAAATGAATAACATGTGTTCTTATTATTAAAGAAGTATCTACCATACTTTCACCGCTAACGCGGCTATTCAGGTGCATAGCACCGACAGTATGGTAGAAACTATAAGAACGAGAAACCCGTCCGCGAGAAACCGCCAATCAAAGGATTTGTCATTTTTCGGACGGAATAGAAAAGCCAATTTATATTGAACTTTTCTATACTCATTTTACACCTTCGGTGTTTGTAATAGTAAAGAAATGAAACTCTTTTCAGGTTTCAATAATAGATAATAGCAATACAAATCGGAACTCTAAAACATTCAATTATGACCCGTTTTTTACTTTTACTTCAGTTGTGCATCTTCGCGATGCTCTCATTTGGCCAATCAGGACAATTGAGTATTTCCCGGATTGATCAAATGCCCAATATCCCGGCACCACTTCAGATCAGGGACTGGAATGTCGTTGCGCACGATTACGATAGTTTTGTATTCAACCTGAATAAAGCAGGGACCTATTTGCCATTGTCGAAACTTGGCACACAGGGACAATTCAATTATTCCGACAATACCCCAATTTTTCTCGATTCATACATAGGTGGAAATGATCACCTCAAACAAGCAGAAGCCATCAATATTATGCCGGCCATTGTCGGAGCTTCGCTTGCCGGTATTGACAAAAGCAATCAGAACGGAAAGAATTGGGTAGCCATGACAAAGGATTTTTACAATCTGAAAAACGGTCAGAATGTTTACCTAAACAGTTATTCGACCAAATCAGGTAACGACTGGTGGTACGATGTAATGCCCAATGTTTACTTTTATCAATTGAAGTCACTGTATCCCAATGCTGCCCCGCAATTCAATACTCAATTTACCTCGATTGCCGATCGGTGGCTGAATTGTGTCAAGCAGTTGGGTGGCAGTACTTCACCCTGGGCAATTCCCAATATGAATTACCGCGCTTTTAACCTTTCTACAGGATTACCGCTAACGACCGGTACTCCGGAGCCTGAATCGGCCGGAAGCATTTCCTGGTTGCTTTACAATGCCTGGCATGAAACCGGTAACCGAAAATACATGGATGGAGCCCGGCAGGCAATGGATTTTCTTGCCGCTTTTGCAACCAATCCGGCTTATGAACTTCAGCTGCCTTACGGAACACTCGCCGCCGCCCGCATGAATGCGGTTGAAGGAGCTAATTACCCGGTACAGAAACTGCTCAACTGGTGTTTCGATCGTGGAGCGCTCAGGGAGTGGGGCGCCATTGTTGGAAACTGGAACGGTTATGATGTATCGGGTCTGATTGGCGAGGCCAACGATAACGGCAACGATTACGCTTTTGTGATGAACGGGTTTCAGCAGGCTGCTGCCCTGGCGCCGCTTCCAAAATACGACAAACGTTACGCCCGCGCCATCGCCAAATGGCTGCTCAATGTAACCAACGCCAGTCGGCTGTTTTACTCTAACAGCTTACCTCAGGCAAATCAGGATTCCTATTCATGGTCTTCCACAAACGATCCGTCGGCCTGTATTCCTTATGAATCGATGAAGCAGGTCTGGCTGGGAAAAACTCCATTTGCCACCGGTGATGCGATGCGGGGCGGATGGGCAGCAACCAATTTGTCACTTTACAGTGGCTCCAGCGTTGGTTATCTTGCTGCTGTGGTTAAAACCACCAATGTTCCTGAAATCCTTCAAATAGACCTGAATAAAACAGATTTTTACGGAGAGAATTCTTTTCCTTCCTGGATGTATTTTAATCCGACTGTTGGCAGCAGGCAGGTAACTGTTAATTTACCTTCAGGAACATTCGGGATATACGATGCAATTACCGAAACCGTTATCAATTCAGCTGCTTCAGGTACTTTTCAGTTAACTGTTCCTGCCGGTGAAATAAGACTGATTCGGTTATTTACATCCGGCCTTACTCCCGAAAGCCGCAATGGACAGCTTTATATCGGAGATGAAGTTCTCGACTATCATTATCAGTATAACTATTCCACAAGTTTGCAGATAAAGGCACTCTCAGCCAGTCAGAATCCAGTTGTAGTTAACGCTTCCTTCACTGCTTTTTGTACACCTGGAAATACAAATCCCGGCGATCAGGTGCAGTTTCAATGGTTCATGAATGATGCGCCTATTCAAGGTCAGAATCAGGCTTTGGCATCGCTTACAGCACCTTCAAGTTCTTCGCAGTTTATCCTGAAATGCAAAATCAGCTTCAACGGACAAACTGCTGAAGACACGTTGCATATTAATGTGGTTGACCGGATTTCAGAACCTCCGGTTGTAAATGGCATAGAGTCGGCTACTGATTTTACGTCAACTGGTGGCAACAATAGCTTTACTGCCCAAGTCAGACCGTCTCCCGGTGAAATCCTTGAATATGCCTGGAGTGTGTCATCCGGAACGCTGCTTCAGTCGAGCGGAA
Source organism: Bacteroidales bacterium (assembly GCA_038248385.1). GTDB lineage: Bacteria > Bacteroidota > Bacteroidia > Bacteroidales > Prolixibacteraceae > Aquipluma. The sequence goes on along the minus strand of JBBRXN010000002.1, from coordinate 23,778 downwards.
GTTCTGTTGGTTGGCAGGCGCCTTCAGTTCCGTCAGTTGGTTCTGTAACTGTTAAAGTCACCAATCAGTACCAACTTTCAACAACTATAACAAAGCCTTTGCTTGTAAAAGATGTAAATCTGTCGGAGCAAACTCCGTTGATTTGGTATCCTTTCAATACCGACAGCCACAATGCAGCCTCCGACCGTTTTCATGCCACCGTTTCAGGAGCAATTAAAACAGAAGATGCCTTGGGTAAGCCAAACCTCGCTTACCGGTTTACATCAGGACAAAATATTATTTCCACACCCAATTTGCCTGAATTAAATTTCGGTGGAGCTGTAAGCCTCAGTTGCTGGGTTAAATGTGAACAATTGGGTTCTGAAAGATTTATTATTTCGCACGGATCGTGGCAACAGCGGTATAAGCTTTCTATTACTCCTGAAGGTTTTTTGCGCTGGACGGTAAAAACAGATGTCGGCGTGGTTGACCTTGATGCATCCGCACCCATCGAATTGAACCGGTACTATCATGTGACTGCCTTGTACACCGGCTATTCCATGGAGCTCTATATTGATGGAAAACTCAATGCGTTTAAAGGACATTCGGGCGCTTTGCTGCCTTCTACCAAGCCTATCACCATTGGGCGGATGGACAATATAGAAACCCAATATGCCCTTCTGGGAAGTGTTGACGAAGTGAAAATTTGGGACCGTGAAATTCCCGTTTCGCAGGTTGTGAAACTCAAAGATCAATGGTTATTTCCAAGTGGAATAAATGAACTGGAACTTTCAATACGGATCTTTCCGAATCCGGCGGAAGGTTTTATTTACATCCAATTTTCAGGAACTTCAAGGGCAGTAAAAGTTACGTTGTTTGCTTCTGATGGCAGGAAGGTATCAGATTATCCCGTCAAATCGCAGGATTCCATCATCAAAGTGGAAATTCCAAAGCCTTCGGCAGGAATCTATTTACTTCGGATGGTTATGAATAACGGTAAGGTGATTACACGGAAAATTATAGCGAAGTAAGAAAACAAAAATTGCTGCTATTTATGAAACAAGCAGAAAATAAATTAATGCGATAGCTGTATCAAATTGGAAAAATATCAGTCATTTACACCTCTTGTTTATTTGAAATGAAACCGGTTTTACTTTGCCACGCCTCCGGTTGGGGCCAACTGAAAAAATAACGATCGTCCGCACGTCTGGTTGAGGAGAAATGAGCTCAGTTGGACTTTGCCGCACCTCCGGTTGGGTGCTAACATCTTCCTCTCTTTCCGGAATTTTCTAACGCAGAAAGCCCCCTTCCGGCGAACCGAAAGAGGGCTTTAAAAATATATATTTATTGAAGGGTATGTCCGGAGATTACATCATTCCGCCCATGCCGCCACCCATTCCACCGCCCATAGGTGGCATAGCTGATTTTTCTTCTTTTTCGTCAACCAATACACATTCGGTAGTCAGGAACATGCCGGCAATTGATGCAGCATTTTCCAGCGCGATACGGGCCACTTTGGCAGGATCAATTACACCGGCCTCGTAAAGGTTTTCATACAAATCGGTGCGTGCATTGTAACCGAAATCGCCTTTGCCTTCCATCACTTTCTGAACAACTACTGCACCTTCTTTTCCTGAATTGAAAACAATCTGACGCAATGGTTCCTGGATGGCACGTTTAATGATTTCGATACCTGTGGTTTCGTCTTCGTTATCGCCTGTTAAGCCTTCCAAAGCTGCAATGCTGCGAATGTAAGCAACACCACCACCGGGAACAATTCCTTCTTCAACAGCAGCGCGGGTTGCGTGCAAAGCATCGTCAACACGGTCCTTTTTCTCTTTCATTTCAACTTCAGAAGAAGCGCCAACGTAAAGAACAGCAACGCCACCTGCCAATTTAGCCAAACGTTCCTGCAATTTTTCCTTGTCGTAATCAGAAGTGGTAGTTTCGATCTGTTTTTTGATCTGGTTCACACGTGTTTTGATAGCTTCTTCTTCGCCGGCACCTGCAACAATGATTGTTGTTTCTTTGTCAACGGTAATTTTTTCAGCCTGTCCCAACATTTCCAATGTAGTGTCTTCCAGTTTCATTCCTTTTTCTTCGGTAATTACTACACCACCGGTCAGAACTGCAAGGTCTTCAAGCATTTCTTTTCTGCGGTCGCCAAATCCCGGAGCTTTTACTGCGCAAACTTTCAGTGAACCACGTAAGCGGTTAACTACCAAGGTAGCCAATGCTTCGCTGTCAACATCTTCAGCAACAATTAACAGCGGACGGCCAGTCTGAGCCGATTGTTCCAGAACAGGAAGCAAATCTTTCATCGAGCTGATCTTTTTGTCGTGGATCAGGATGTATGGACGTTCGAGTTCAGCAGCCATTTTTTCGCCATTGGTAATGAAATAAGGAGAAATATAACCACGGTCGAACTGCATACCTTCAACAACGTCAACATAAGTTTCGGTTCCTTTGGCAGCTTCTACTGTGATTACACCTTCTTTGTTTACTTTTTCCATTGCTTCGGCAATCAGGGCGCCAATTTCGCTGTCGTTGTTGGCAGCGATGCGGGCAACCTGTTCGATTTTCTTGAAATCGTCACCAACGTTTTGAGCCTGTTTTTTGATGCTTTCAACCACTTTGATAACGGCTTTGTCGATACCACGTTTCAAGTCCATTGGATTTGCACCGGCAGCAACATTTTTCAAACCTACTGAAATGATTGATTGTGCAAGAACGGTAGCTGTGGTAGTTCCGTCACCTGCATCGTCGCCGGTTTTGCTGGCAACTTCTTTTACCATTTGAGCGCCGATATTTTCGTAAGCGTTCGAGAATTCAATTTCTTTTGCAACTGTCACACCGTCTTTGGTGATCTGAGGTGCACCGAATTTCTTTTCAATTACCACGTTGCGGCCTTTTGGTCCAAGGGTTACTTTTACAGCATCCGCCAATTTGTCAACTCCTTTTTTAAGGAGGTCGCGGGCTTCGATATTGAATTTAATTTCTTTTGCCATTTTTATTTCCTTTTAATCGTTATTAATCAATTACTCAGCAACAAATAATACATCGGTTTGAGACATTAACAGGTAATCAGTTCCGTCAATTGACAACTCGGTACCTGAATATTTTCCGTAGAAAACGGTATCGCCAGCTTTGATTTCCATTGGTTCATCCTTTTTTGGAGCCCCAACCAGAACTACTTTACCAACTTGTGGTTTTTCCTTTGCTGAATCAGGAATAATGATTCCACTCGCTGTTTTCTTTTCTGCCTCCTTGGGTTGTACAAGAACTTTACCTGCAAGGATTTTTCCTTTTAAATCTGCCATTTTTTTAATTATTTAATTGGTTTTACTTTAATTTTAAATTTTCGACATCCTCTGTTAGCAGATACTATGCCAAAGGCGATAGTGCCAAAAATCTCCATGTGAAATGGACATTTTTACACCCGCAATTTTCGCAAAGCAGTTGGAAAGCCTATAACAGGCTGAAATAAAACTGCTTTCGACTTTTCAATTCTGCTGACATTTTGCGTGTCATCCTGTCAGTAGCCTACTAACCTCCCAAACTGTGGAATTTAGATCGAAGAAGATATGAACAATATTGTTTCCAAAAGAAGTACTGTTCAGAACCTTCATTTTCTTAGCCTCTCCCTTTCGGAGAGAGGTTGGAGAGGGGCTTCTTCAATAAATCTCCATGTTTGAAATAACCGGACAGGCTTTTGAATCGCTAATTACCAGACGTACTTTTTGAGTTACAGCAGGGATGATGCGAATAATGCGTTTGTATCCAAGGGTGGTTTCTCTGGCGACTTCCTCCCAGTGGCCATCTTTTTCAATTTCCACTGTAAAGTTTTTAACTCGTTGTCCAAGCCGGATGTATTCCTGAACCAGAATGTAACTCACGAGTTTACTTTCCCCCAGATCAATTTCAAGGTTTCCTGTTTTTTCCTGATCATTGGTTGCCCAATAGGTTTCAGGGCTTCCATCATTGACCATTTCGGCAGCGTAAACATGCGAATTTCCGCGAACAGTTGAGGCTTTTGCAGGTTTGTTCAGTGCAAGGTTGGTACTGAAACGTTCGTCAATCAGTTTCTTCCAGCCAAGCAGTGAAGCCACATCAATTTCATTGATCAATCCACGCCGGTCGGGCGGAATATTCAGAATCAGGTTGGCGCCACGTCCTACCGAACTCAGGTAAATATCAAATAATTGTTCCGGAGTTTTTACCAGTGAGTCTTCTTTGGCATGGTAAAACCATCCCGGACGGATCGAAACATCTACTTCAGCAGGAATCCAGCTGGTACCGTTTTCGTTACCTGTATTTAATAATTCCTGAATGCCGCTTTTTCCTGCATAAAGAGTGTCAGCCGTAATGGTGTTCCAGTTGGTCTCATTTACTGATCCGCTCTCGTTTCCACACCAGCGAATATCCGGGCCGGCATCACTGAAGAAAATGACATTCGGTTCCATGCCTCGAATCAGATTCAACGTTGTTGGCCAGTCATAATAAGATTTGCCGTCAATTTGTCGTTTTTCGTTTGCACCACCATAGAAGCCATCGCCGCCGTTGGCACCATCGAACCACATTTCGAAAACCGGAAAATGTGCTGTAAAAAGCTCTTTCAATTGATTCCGGTAATAATCGATGTAAGAAGGTGAGCCATAGTCGGCACGATTGCGATCCCAGGGCGACAGGTAAATGCCGAATTTCAGACCGTCAGCGCGGCAGGCTTTCTCCACTTCGTCAACCACATCGCCTTTACCGTTTTTGTAAGGGCTGTTTTTGATTGAATGTTCGGTGTATTGGCTGGGCCATAAACAAAATCCATCGTGGTGTTTGCAGGTTAAAACAAGTCCTTTCAAACCTGCGGCTTTGATGGTTTTAGTCCATTGCGTCACATCCATCGCGGTGGGGTTGAAAACCGATTCACTTTCGTCGCCAAATCCCCATTCTTTATCAGTAAAAGTATTGGTAGTAAAATGTACAAAAGCATATTGTTCCATTTCGTGCCAGGCCAGCTGACGTTCAGTAGGAACCGGCAGAACAGGCTCAGGAGGAGTGACTGATTTTTGGCAGCCAGCGAAAACGAACAATATACCCAATAAAATCAGGCTGAATTTGTTTGTAATATGATTCATGATTAGTTGGTTGAGAATTGGTTTGTAAAGTTAATAACAAAAAAAGTCTTCAATGGGATACATTGAAGACTTTTTGCTATAACAAAATCAGTTTTTAGTCTGAAGAAAAAAATCTCTTATTTGGTGCTGTCAGGAGCAGTAGTTGCAGGAGCAGCAGTATTTGTGCTGGTTGGAGCAGGAAAACTTGGAACCTGATTAGGATCAACAGCGTTTTCAATCTGATCTTTAATTACTGAACCGGAACCTCTGTTTTCTCTTGGGATGAAAGCAGTACCAACAATTGATAAAAACAACAATGCCCCGGCTAAGCCCCAGGTTGCTTTTTCAAGAAAGTCGGTCGTTTTGCGAACGCCCATAATCTGGTTTGAAGCCTGAAAATTACTTGCCAATCCGCCCCCTTTTGAGTTCTGAACCAATACAATTAAAACCAGTAAAATGCAGGTAATGAATAATAAAACTGTAATCAGTGTGTACATGTTAATCGAATTAATTGTTCATTAAATTTTTTATTTTTTCAATCTGAGCGGCAAAGTAAGTACTTTTTTCCGGATATTTCAAACTTAATTTTTCAAAAATCCCGAGCGCTTTCTTATAGTAGCCCTGCTGCGAATAAATAAGGGCCAGCGTTTCGGTTACAAACTCCTCATTTGCATCATCTTGCATTGATTTACTTTCCATTGGAGAGTCTGATTCTTTCTCTTTTATCGGAGGCATTTTGGGCTGGGCTTCAAGAAATTTATCGATTAAACGAATCCCTTTGCCCGTTTTCTTCTGACCGGAAGTGACTATTTCTTCAGAATCTTCTTGTGTTGTTTCATTTGGTTCAAGACGGTATTCAGCCGGAAAGATCATATTGTAAATGGCATCCTGTTTTTCGGTTGGTTCAGGTTCTTTTTTTGTTTCGTTCAGGAAGAGATATAATTTTCTACGATCCTGAATGCGAATGGCTCCGTTGATCAGTTCATGTTCAAATGAAGCATCATCCAGGTTCTTCAGATTTTTCAGGTAAAGCATCCAGCCGGCTTCAAATGCAGGATACCGCTCCGTGAGTTCCTTCAGGAAAGGAAGCGATTCCTGATTAAGAAGCCCGGGTGCTTTTAGGTATTGATAGATTTGGTCGGCTTTCATTGGTTTACCAGTTTGCGATCGAAGCGTTGAAAATATCGTCGGTCAGTTTTTTAACAATCTCGGTAACAAGTCCGTCTTCGACGTTGCTTAGCGACTGTGTACTTTCAAAATCTTCATACGCAGTAAATGTCTTTTCCCAATCCTGTTCGTGGTCCTTGTTGTTCACGAATTTAACTTTGACCGATATGGTCAGCCGGTTCAGTGCAGCAAGGTCACCTTGTTGAATATTCATCGGTTTCACATCGTATTCGGTTATTTGTCCCGAGAATTCAAGGTCACCACTTTCAGTAATCTGGTTGAGCGATGTTTGTTTGATCAGCTTTTCCTGAAAACCGTCGGTAAAACTTTGGCTCAGATTTGGATTTACTAGCCGTGCCCGGTTTGGGAAATAGTAAACCGAAAATGTCTTTACATTCGGTGCAATAGAAGCGCCGGTAAACGAATAGCTGACTTTACAAGCCGTAAAAATTGCTGTCGTCAAAACGACAGCCAAAAGGATGAGCAGGAAACTTCGTATCTTCATAATTATTGGATGTCGTATTCTTTAATTTTCCGGTAAAGGGTACGTTCAGAAATGCCGAGTTCTTTTGCTGCGTATTTCCGTTTCCCTTTGTGTTTTTCGAGTGATTTTCTGATCATCTCAACCTCTTTATCTTCAAGCGATAATGATTCTTCAACGAATTCTTCAGTGTCAAAAATATTTTCGTTTACTACCGGATTGGTATTTCCCCGGGCAGGTGCCGGTTGATCGGGTACATAATTCCCATTTTCCGACTGATAGAGTTTTCGGATCAGCTGGGCGTTGTTGTCGCGGATGTCGGCAACAGCAGCTTCATTCTGAAGAATATCGTGAACCAGCTTTTTCAGATCGTTCACGTCCTTCTTCATATCGAAAAGGATTTGATATAAAATCTCGCGTTCAGAGGAGAAAGTTTTCTCATCAATTCCGTGGTACAGGGCGGGAAGTTTACTTCCAGTCTGAACCGGAATGTAATGCTGCAAGGTTTTAGCGTCAATAATGCGTTCTTTTTCGATGATCGAAATCTGTTCAGTGATGTTTTTAAGTTGCCGGACATTCCCGGGCCAGTCGTAGCTGAGTAAAATCCCGACGGCTTCGTTATCGAGCCGGATGGTGGGCATCCGGTATTTTTCGGCAAAGTCGGATGCAAATTTCCTGAACAGCAAGTGGATATCTTCCTTTCGGTCGCGCAAAGGCAACACCTTGAGGGGAACTGTATTCAGACGGTAGTATAAATCTTCCCTAAAATCACCTTTTTCAATGGCATCAGTAATATTTGCATTGGTAGCAGCTACCACCCTGACATTTGTTTTCAGCGCTTTTGATGATCCGACTTTCATAAATTCGCCGGCTTCGAGCACGCGGAGCAAACGAACCTGTGTTGAAAGAGGCAATTCCCCAATTTCATCAAGAAAAATTGTACCTCCGTCGGCTTCTTCAAAATAACCTTTCCGGTCGGCCATTGCGCCGGTGAACGAACCTTTTTCGTGGCCAAAAAGTTCTGAATCAATCGTTCCTTCGGGGATTGCACCGCAATTTACTGCAACGTATTTGCCATGCTTCCGGGTCGAAAACTGATGGATGATCTGCGGAAAGGATTCTTTCCCTGTACCACTTTCACCCGTTATCAGCACCGACAAATCAGTGGGTGCCACCTGAACGGCAATTTCAATTACCCGAAGCAAGCCGGGCGAGTTGCCAATAATTCCAAACCTTTGTTTTATTTCCTGAATATCCATTGTAAGGACAATATGTTTAATTTTGCAAAATTACTATTTTAACTTTTAAAGTACCTTTCAAAGTTAAATTAACTTTGAATTGAAAGCCTTGAACTATCTTTGTTTTAACATGATTTAGCTTTTTTTGATCAGAAATACCGAAAAACTCACTAAAATGAACTTTACAGGAATCATCCCCGCCCGTTTTCAGTCAACCCGTTTCCCCGGGAAACCACTTGTACTGCTGAATGGAAAGCCCATTGTGCAATGGGTATATGAAAACGCCCGGAAATCGCTCGGCGAAGTTTATGTAGCTACCGATGACGAACGAATTTTTCGGACAGTCGAGGCTTTTGGCGGAAAGGCGATATACACTTCAGCCTATCATCAGAGCGGAACCGACCGGTGTGCAGAAGCAGCTCAGGAACTGGCCAAAACATTGCCGGTTGATGTAGTTATAAATATTCAGGGCGATGAACCTTTTATTCGTCCTGAACAGATAGAAAGTCTTAAGGCATGCTTTAATACTCCTGAAACTGAAATTGCCACACTGATAAAACCCATTTCAACTTTTGCTGAAATTGCCAACATTAACCGGCCTAAAGTGGTGATTAACAAACATCAGGAAGCCATGTATTTCAGCCGCTCTCCTATTCCTTTTGTACGTGGCTGCCCACCCGAAGAATGGCTTGACCAACAAACTTTTTACAGCCATGTCGGGATGTATGCCTACCGTTACGATATTTTGCTTGAACTGACAAAACTACCGGTCGGAGTGCTCGAAAGGGCCGAGTCGCTCGAACAATTGCGCTGGCTCGAAAACGGGTATTGTATCAAAACAGCGCAAACACTTTTCGAGAACATCGGTATTGACACTCCGGAAGATTTGGCGCAAGCAGAAAGGATGTTGAACCAATTATAGTGTTTATTATTTAGTGCCTGCATTTTCAAAGCCACTTCGGGTCATTTGTCCCCAGCCGCTTTTCTTTCTGACAAAATAATCGAAATTGCCACGGAGCGCCCAATAAACTATAAAAGGATGGAAAAAGAATGGTTCGAGCCAGGCAGTAACAACAAGTTTGACAATCATCCTTCTTTTCTTGTACCGGTGAAATGCAAGGTGATCGTACAAAATCGCATAGGTTGAGAAGACAATGGAGAAAAAATAGACGAAGAATAACAAAACAAAGAAGTAGGGCCAGTTTGGTTCTCCCAAAAGTGCGATAAGAATAAAATATACTATTCCCAAAAACTCGACAATGGGGGCAAGCCACTCAAAAAATACCCAAAACGGATGCGAAATAAGTCCCATAAATCCGTATTTCGGATTAAAGAAAATGTTCCAATGAAGAAAAAGTGTGTCGATAGTGCCTCGTGTCCAACGGTTTCGCTGTCGTCCGAGTATTTTATAGCTTGAAGGGGCTTCTGTCCAGCACAATGGATCAGGTATATACACCACTTTGTATTTCTGTTTATTTTCGGTCATGTATTTTCTCATTCTGACCACCAATTCCATGTCTTCACCCACAGTTTTGGAAAAATACCCTCCGCAATTGATCACGATTTCCTTGTCGAATAATCCCAATGCTCCCGATATCAGCAATAATCCATCCAAGCGGCTCCATGCCAAACGTCCCATTAAAAAAGCGCGGTTATATTCAATCACCTGACAGCGTGGCAAAAACTTATCCGGCACATTGATCTCAATCAACTGTCCATCTTGTATGACACACGAGTTGGCAATCCGGATCACTCCTCCTGTGGCAATTACCCGATTTTCAGTTTCTTCCAGAAATGGTTTAACTAATTTCTGAAGAGCATACGGATCAATAATTGAGTCAACATCGATCGCAATAAAGTATTCACCCTTCGAAATCAGGATGCCGGCATTCAGGGCATCAGCCTTACCCCCATTCACTTTGTCGATGATGGTCAGGTTATTGAAAGCTCTTTTCTTCGATTTGTAAACTCCAATTATTTCAGCACAGATAATCTTGTAATCGACTACATAAGGTACCAACTCCAGATCGAATGCAGCAACCACTTTTGCCAAAGTATCGTCCTTGCTACCGTCATTAACGATTACAATCTCGAAATTGGGATAATAGAGGGTGAGCAACGCCTTAATATTTTCGACAATAGTCAACGATTCGTTATATGCTGGGGCTACGACCGAAATAGAAGGTGCAAATGGAGAAGACAGGATAGCATCATAATTGGCAATTTTTCCGATGAAATAATTCCTGCGAAGCTCGAATGCAGAAACAACTGCCAATATCATGTAAATACTAAAGATAGCAATAGCATAAAAGAGAATAACATTCTCAACAATCGCTTCCAATATTCTAATAATCATACTTTTTAGTTTCTGTGGTCATCAATATGTGCAATGTAAAGTTGCAGATTTAATTCCTTTTCTTCATTAAGCCGAACAATATTTTCAACTCCTGAACTATTCATGAAATACATCGAACGACAAGCTTCTAATTTCATCGTTTCATCATTTCCCCTGATCAAATATTCGAGAAAATCAAAGTCGTCCACATCGCCAACATGAGTCAATGCTTTTATAATTTCAAGTTTATTTCTGTAAGTTTCTTTGTCAAACCGCTCTTTCAATAAAGGTTTTGCTTCTATTATCCCCAGGTCGTTAATGGCTTTAATGGCCAGAAAACGTGTTAATTTACGACTGGCGTCAAGCAATTTAATTATACCTGCCGCATTCTCCTTTTGTTGAAAATAAGTAACCATCCGCAAGCTAAAATTCTGAACATAGTATAAATCGGATTGAAGAAATTCGGAGAAATATGGTGCCGGGAGTTTATGCAGTTTGAAAATATAGAACGAAGTTAGCTGAGTCCATCTGGTAAATGGTTTTTTCAGGTATTTCAAAAACCGGAAAGGTTCTTCGCGATTCAGGCGCACATAAGAGGATTGCGCTTCAGCTCTTAGTTCATCGTTTTTATCGTTGATGTATGATTCGACGATCGAAAATGCACCTGCCGGATAAAGATTGGTTAACTCACGCAATCCGACTATTTGCTGATAAAAAGAGTGTGATTTGATCTTCTTTAGTGCATCTTCATGCAAACTCAGCCTGTAAAATATTTCGAGGATTTTTTGATCCGATTCACCGCTTAAGTTTTTCTGAAAATTGAAAAGAACAGAAATCAATATCTTTCGGTTTTGCTCCAGATGGATTTTTTTCATCCGGAGAACTGCGGTTTCAATGTCAAATTCCTGAAACAAATAACCGGTCAGTACTCTTTCATACATGGTCTGAAAAATCTCGTTATAGCGATCTGTCTGATTTTTTTGGTTATTGCTGATCTCTAAAATGACCATTATCATAACGGTATTCATAACAAACAGGTTAATCAACATCAGGAAAAATAAAATAACCGGGAATTTAATTGCACTGTTAATCATTCGCACATAAAATGGAACCAATGATCGCGGAAGAAAAGATTTGGCTCCCATAATCAATTTAATTTCGAAGTATTGCAGACTTTCCCAACCGATCAGTTTTTTCCATCGGGTATATTTAGATTCCTGGGTTTTCTGAACTGGCTTTATCTCACTTTTTGAAGCAAATATTTCACCGGATATTTTATTTCCTCCGGAAACGGACACAGACGCTGAAACAGACTGATTTTCATTTTTATCAGTTACAATTGTAGTATCAGGTTTTATAATCTTAACTGAAGATTTTTTAAGCGAATCCGGAAGTAAACGCGGAAAGGGACCCTGAAGTCCATTTGACTGCAGATTTAAGGAAATATATGCTGAAGCATCTTTGTTATTATTGAATTGGCCAATAACATATTTATACCATCCTTTCTCATTTATTTCAAGTATTTCCTCGTGGATTTGGTATTTTACAGAAAACCATTTAACATCAGTTGGAGTTTTTGATGCTGCGACCTGAACTGTATAAATGTCAATTCCAGAGCAAGTTAAGTGGATAAGACCTAAAAGACAACAGAATAAAACCAAATTATATACAACCTGTTTCACTTTAAAGTATATCAATGGTAAACCCAATTCAATTTATCAAAACATCACGTATAAAAGCAGGTTTTTTATGTTCTGAGAATTAGCAACTTTTTTACCCGGACAGTTAGTTCACCCAAACTAAAAGGTTTAACCATGTAATCATCGGCTCCTAATTCAAAGGCTTTCAAAACAGTATCTTCTGATCCGGCAGCAGAAAGGACTAAAATGGGCAATTGTATTTTCCATTCATCCCTGATGGTAGAAATTACTTCATGTCCATTAATAAAAGGCATAAACAAATCGGTAATTAAGAGGTCGAATTCAGAATTCTTCAGCATTTCAAGACATGCCTTGCCATCATCGACAGTTTTAACCTCAAACCCATCTTTTACTAATTTATAGGCTATGGTTTGCTGTATCAGTTTATTATCCTCTGCGATTAAAATTCTTTTCATTGTCATTCTATAATTTAACTTGCAAAAATAGAATCTAATTTTCAGTAATTTTCATTTTATGTAATAATAACTTACAATAACATCAAAAGTATGTTTAAAACTTCAGATCAAATTACTTCAATCCCTTTATTCGCAAGTAATTCGAGACTAAGTTCCCTGAGTTTGTATTTCTGGATTTTACCACTGGCAGTCATCGGGAATTCATCGACAAAGAAAATAAACTGCGGAATTTTGTATCGGGCAATTTTTCCACGGCAAAATTCCTGAACATCTTCTTCAGAAAGCCGGGATTCCGCTTTAAGTTTGATAAATACTCCAACTTGTTCTCCGTATTTATTGCTGGGAACACCCACCACTTCAACTTCCTCCACTTCGGGCATATTATAAATGAAATTTTCAATCTCACGCGGATAAATATTCTCTCCTCCACGAATGATCATATCTTTGATTCGTCCGGTGATTCGGTAGAATCCGTCTGGTGTTTTTACCGCAAGATCGCCTGAATGAAGCCAACCATCTTTATCGATAGCTTTTGCAGTTGCTTCCGGATTTTTGTAATAACCTTTCATCAGGTTGTACCCACGGCAACATATCTCGCCCTGTTCTCCGGCTATGGATTCCTGTCCTGTTTCCGGATTCACAATTTTAACTTCCACATTGGGAAGTTCAAATCCAACGGTAGTGGCACGCACTTCAGGGGAATTATGGGTGCGGGTAGCAGTCATTCCTGGCGAAGTTTCAGTTAATCCATAAACGATGATAATATCTTTCATGTTCATTTTCTGCATCACCTGTTTCATGGTTTCAATGGGACAAAGGGATCCTGCCATAATACCGGTACGCAGGGAGCTTAAATCGAACATGTTGAACATGGGGTGATTCAATTCTGAAATAAACATGGTTGGAACGCCGTGTAAAGCGGTACATTTTTCTTTTTCTACTGAAGCCAGCACCATCAGCGGATCGAAATTTTCGACCATTACCATTGTTGCCCCGTGTGTAATCACCGCGCAAAGGGCAAGTACGCTGCCGAAACAATGAAATAACGGAACACAAACCAGCAACCGTTCGTTATGGGTAAATTTCATACATTCTCCCGCAGAATATCCGTTGTTCAGAATATTGTGATGGGTCAGCATTACTCCTTTCGGGAAACCGGTTGTTCCGGAGGTATATTGCATTGTTATGACATCGTGGCAAGTGATATTTTCCCTTATTTGTTCCAGTTCAAAGTCATCAATATGGTGACCCAGTAAAATAAGTTCGGAGGTGTTGTACATTCCGCGGTGTTTTTGCGGACCAATGAAAATAACATTCCTGAGCATTGGTAATTTACTGCTTTTCAGGTTACCACGCTGACTATTTTTCAATTCGGGGACTAGGTCAAAAATCATATTGACGTAATCACTGTCACGGAACCCATCTACCAGACAAAGCGTATGGATGTCGCTATCCTGGAGAAGATACTCCAACTCGGTCGATTTATAATTGGTATTGATTGTAACCAGGACCGCCCCTATTTTGGCTGTGGCAAACATGAAGGTAAGCCAGTCAGGTACATTGTTGGCCCAAATACCGACTTTATCTCCCGGTACTACACCGATGTATAATAGTCCTTTGGCCAGTTGGTCAACCCGTTCGTTGAACTGTGAATAGGTGAACCGCAAATTCCGGTCAGCATAAACCATAAATTCCCTGTCAGGAGCTTCAATGGCATACTTTTCCAGTAATTCGCCCAAAGTATAATCGAGTAGTTGCATGAAATCAGATTTTCAGGAATATGAGTTAAAAAGGAGCATATACAACTGCCAGTATTCTGGCCGATTGGTTATTGCCTGCATGTACATTGTGTAAAACGATAGAGTCAAGATAAATACTGTCGCCTTTGCCCAACTTGAAGATTTCTTTGCCATAGTTGATTTCAATGGCGCCATCGAGTACATAAATAAACTCTTCGCCTTCGTGCGATGAGAGCATATAATCCGATTGAAGCCCGGGTTCAATATCAACAATAAATGGTTCCATATTTCTTCCGGCTTTGTCGAATGCCAGTGAGAAAAAATTGAGATGTTCGCGGGTTTCACTTGCTTGCGAAGTAAAGCGTACTCCTTTGTGATATTCGCCTGAACGCACAACTACAGGTCCGTAAGAATCACTGTCGTCGAGAAAAGTACCGAGACGAACGCCCAATGCGCGGGCGATTTTAATCAGAGGCGCCAGAGAAGGAATATTTCTTTCCTGTTCAATCTTCTGAACCATTGCAATATCCATTCCACTCCGTTCAGCCAGTTCTTCAAGGCTGACCTTTTTCATCTCACGAATTTGTTTTATTTTTTCACCAACGGGTTTTTCAGCATTCATATCAGTAGGCTTTTAGAGTGTGTTGCACAAAATTAGGTTTATTTTGTTCCCGCACAAATAGGTAAGAGCTGAATCCGTAAAGGAAAATTTATTTTCTTTCAGTCATAGCGGTTTGTTTTTTCGCAAGATATTCAACCCGCAACATAAGCAACATCAAAACCGCGATACAAATAACTGCTCTTACAGAATATATGGTTGCCAGCATTCCTTTACTGGATAACAACGATAACAAAGGAGCCAGCAACATGCCGGTCCATATCAGAAATGATTCGCTGTTTTCCCTGGTTTTCCATAAGCGGCTAACAACCGGAAAATAAGCAATTACAAGTATTCCCTGTGTTAAAGTGTGGGTAATGAAATGATTTTTGGTGATAAACCAGAAAAGCACAATTGACAAAACTGCTATCAGACAACCTTTATCGAACCTGCTAAAACGGGTAGTATGGTCGCCAAAAATATAAATGACAACCGAAATAATAGCAGTCAGAGCCAGGTCAGTTGTATTCAGAATATTGTCAAGTAAACTGAAATGATCTGATTCCATATAAGTTGTCAGGCTGATTCCGACCGCAATGGTAAAGAAAATCCACATGGCCAGCGCCGGCTTGATTTTTTGCTTGTACGTTAACCAACAATACCAGACGGTAATGGCTAAGTTCAGCAGCGAAACGCTTGCGATAGAGAATTGCCGGATGAGGATTTCGTTCATATTTACAATTTCGGATGATAGTCGAATCGAATGCAAGTATATCACAAAAATTGATATATAAATTAGCAAAGATTTGGTACTTTTGAAAAATAATAATCCATATTGATATGCTTACATCAAATAAAATAAGAAGTCAGATATTAAGAAAAATCCAAAAAATACCATCCAATAAACTTGGGGAATTAAATGATTTTGTCACAAAACTTGAAGAAACTGCTGACAGGAAAGATAAAATTTTATCATTTGCCGGTGCATGGGAAAATATTGAAGAAAATATTTTTCATGAGTTAACGGGGAATTTGATTTCTAACCGGCAAAAGAATCAAAGGAGAGCTGATGAAACTAACATGCCGCGGAATTAATTTCAAAGGAGTCGGTATAAAATAGAGTATGAAAAGAGCATTAATTGATACTGATATACTTTCCTATTATTTCAAAGGAGATTTGAATGTTGTTAGGAATTTTGAGAAATATCTTAACCAGTATAATTATATTGAAATAAGCCTGATTACCTATTACGAAATTGAAAGTGGACTTTTAGCAAAAAATGCATTAAAACAATTGGTTGTTTTCGAGGATTTTATTTCTGAAAATCCAGTGTTGCCGTTAACGGAAAAATCAGTCAGGATTTCTGCTGAATTGTACGCATCATTGAGGCAATCAGGAAATTCCCTGGATGACATTGACCTTCTGATTGCTGGTGTAGCAATTGAGAATGAATACTTTTTCCCTGAAACCAGACTTTTTTCATTCATTTTTGTTGTTTGAATAGTACCTTTGGGATACTTAATCAAGAGAACATCATGAAACCATTTATAAACGAAGAAGAAATTGCACGGATTCTAGAACAGAATAAGAAACCTGATCCTTTGAAAGTCCGTTATGTGCTTAATAAAGCCAAAGAAATGAAAGGGCTGGATCTTGAAGATGTGGCTGTACTTTCCAATATCAGTGATCCGATGCAGCTTTTCGAGCTTTTTGAGGAAGCCAATCACATCAAGGAAAAAATATACGGAAAGCGATTGGTCATTTTTGCTCCGCTTTACATCTCCAATCTCTGCGCCAATGAATGTACCTATTGTGCTTTCAGGGCAAAAAATAAATCACTTGTTCGCAGATCGCTTACTCAGGATGAGATAGCCCGCGAAACGGAAATATTAATCAAGCAAGGTCATAAGCGATTGTTACTGGTTGCTGGTGAGTCGTATCCGAAACAGGGATTCCAGTATGTGATCGACTCGATCGCTTCGGTCTATAAGGCTAAAGTTGGAAATGGAGAGATACGCCGCGTAAACGTAAATGTAGCTCCACTCGAAATCGAAGAATTTAGATTGCTGCGTGATGCAAAAATCGGCACGTACCAGCTATTTCAGGAAACCTACCATCACGAAACATACAGTAAAGTACACATTGGCGGAAAAAAGAGCGATTACGAATACCGGGTAACCGCACTTCACCGGGCAATGGAAGCCGGGATTGAAGATGTTGGAATTGGAGTGCTTTTTGGCTTGTATAATTTTCGATTCGAATTACTTGCCCTGATGCAACATATCCGCCAGTTAGAAACTGATTTCGGTGTTGGCCCTCACACCATCAGCTTACCACGCCTCGAACCGGCTACCGGATCGGATATCGCTTCGCACCCACCTTTTGCCGTTGCTGATCTCGATTTCCGTAAAATCGTGGCCATTCTTCGACTGGCTGTTCCTTATACCGGCATTATCATGTCAACCCGCGAAACTGCCAAAATGCGACGCGAAACATTTGCACTCGGTGTATCGCAGATTTCAGCCGGAAGCAGAACCAATCCCGGTGGTTATACCGATTCGCTTCATGAAGATGACGGAAGTCAATTCTGCCTGGGAGACCATCGCCCGCTCGACGAAGTAATCCGCGATGTGGCCGAAATGGGATACATTCCTTCGTTTTGTACCGGATGTTACCGCCTGGGACGAACCGGTCAGGATTTTATGGATCGGGCAAAACCAGGCGATATTAAGAATCACTGTAACCCGAATGCCGTTTCCACTTTTATGGAATACCTCATGGATTATGCCTCTTATGAAACACGCCTGATTGGTGAGGACCTCATTGATGATGTGATCAATTCGATGGAAGGTATTGCCCGTGAACGTGCCGTCAAATTGCTCGATAAAGTAAAAAAAGGGAAACACGATATGTACTGCTGAAGAATTTTTCTACTTTAAATACTTTATACATTTCGAACCGAACGATGCTGAAAAAACCTGCAATATGGCGCAGGAACTCTAAGCATCGAACTTCTTTCGGTCGGAATTGAAATACCAAATTTTAAGAAGAAATATATTTTTCAAATCCTGAAATTTATTTTCAATATCCATCAAAATTTATTTTTTTATGTTGTCAGAATGTTGTAACTTTTAGCTGATATTTTATATTATAAACCAAAAATCAATCTTCTATGTCTTCGTTAAGCGATTACAATGAACTTTTTCCCGTTATTCAGGCGATCAGCCCTGAAAAAACGATGTCGCCTACCATTCCGGTTGATGTTTATGTTCAGGAATCTGAAGATCAATATCACTGGTGCGTTGACGATCAGCTTGCATTAATCCATGCTGGATTAGACTGGAGTCTGGTAACCAGTCTGCCTACCCGTGCCGGCGCTTGCCGCGAAGCACAGTCGCTCTGGAACAAGGAGCGAAATACCCGTGAAAAATCTGAACAGGACTGGAAAGATCTGTCGCCGGCTGCCTTCAACCTCCGCGACGAATTGATCCATACGTTCCGTTATGCCTTCCGTAATCACGAAGGTTTGCTGGGTCGTGTCGATGATATTGCACAGGGCGATACCAATTCGGACATGATACAGGATTTGAACGACCTCGCCGAACTGGGTAGAGCCAACCTGGATTTGCTCGCTGTTGTGAATTTTGACGCATCATTGCTCAACCTGGCCGCTGATCTGGCCGACCAAATGGGCGACTTGCTGGGCGCCACCAATGGCGAACGCAAGAAAGACAGCGAAGCCATGATTATCCGCGACCAGGCTTTTACCTACCTGAAACAAGCCATGGACGAAATCCGTGCTTGCGGCAAGTATGTGTTCTGGCGCAACGCCGACCGACTGAAAGGCTACAGCAGCGACTACTGGAAAGCTGTCAATGCTTCTAAAGTAAAAGCTTCTCCGGCACCACAAGCTTAGGCTTTGTTTAGTAAAAAAAACTCCGTATTTGCGGAGTTTTTTTTTGTCCTGTTTCGAATAAAAGGCACCCTTTTAATTGAAAAAAGAGCCTGTTATTCGTTGATGCGTCCCGTTAAATTTTTCGTTGTCCTGTTCGACAGGGCGCTGAAACCCCTAACAGGACAGTGGGAAACCCTACAGGACGGCTAAAATCTTAACAGGACGGCCAGAAACTTAACAGGACGGTGAAAATCTTAACAGGACGACAAAAAACCTACAAGTTCGCTCAGAATCTTAACAGGACGGCGAAAAAACCTACTCGGGTGGCAAAAATCTTAACAGGACGATGAAATCTTTAACAGGGCGACGATTGACGGGGATTTTGAAAAAAAAAAGCAATAAAAACCCATCAATAGTTTTGATTTGTAAACATAAACCTTACTTTTAACACTTCAAAAATTCAAGCAATTATAAAATTGCATAGTGGATGGAGGAAAATCTAAGGTTCGAAAAAAGTAGGATAAACTTCGTGCTATTTACTAGTTGAACTAAACCGCTATCGCGGTAATCTGAGGAATTCTGGTAATTTTAGGATGTTAATTTTTAAAATTACTGACATGAAAAAAAAGAATCACTTTTGGTGGAGAAGCTTATCAAAGAGATGGAGCTTCGGAACTACAGTCCTCAATCGATCCGTTGCTATAGTGAGCAATTGATCAGGCTAGAAACCCGCTTAAATCTTCCACTCGACACCATTTCTGTTCAGCAGCTTAAAGACTATCTGCATGGACGGATTATCGATGAAAAGATTTCGGTTCCCCTGGTCAACCAGACGATCAGTGCCTTTAAAATCCTGCAGGTTGATGTTCTGTGCAGGGAATGGGAAACGATTAAAATCAGGCGGCCACGCAAAGAAAAGAAGTTACCTGTTATTTTGTCCCTTTCAGAAGTTGAAAAACTTATTGCCGTTACTCAAAACATTAAACATCGTGCGATAATTGCTTTGGCATACTCCGCTGGGCTAAGACTACATGAAACATTATTTATCAAACCTTCAGCAATTGATTCTGCCAGAATGCTGGTGAATGTGATTCAGGGCAAAGGGAAAAAAGACCGCAACACCATTCTTTCGCCCAAAGCCCTTGATTTACTTCGGATCTATTATAAAATCCACAGGCCAAGAACTTTTTTGTTTGAACCCCAAGGAAAAAAAGGGACTACCCTCTCTGGCCGGACTTTAAACGCCATCGTTAAGGCCAGTGCCGCAAAAGCCGGAATAAAGAAAAGAGTTTCCTTTCATACTCTCCGGCATTGCTTTGCAACCCATTTGATTGAACAGGGTGTCAACATCAGGATGATACAAGATTTTATGGGGCATAATTCAATTAAAACCACTTCGGGATATATCCATCTGGCCAACCTCCAGACTTCCGGCGTTCGTTCTCCCTTGGATTCCATGAACATTTAAAATAGCGATCATGGAAAATAAAAGACAAGCGGTAGAACTGGCCGACATCTTCCGGGCTTGTGGCGATGATTTCATAAAAAACCATAAGCTCTGCCCCGATCAGCTCAAGGCATTCGATGCTATTATAAAATGCAGGACTGCAGCTTTGGGCGGTCACACTGACCAATGTGATCATTGCGGATACACCAAACAATCTTATAACTCTTGCCGAAACAGGCATTGTCCCAAATGTATGCTTACCCGTAAAATGCAATGGGTAGATAAACTGGCAGCCAACCTGCCTCCGGTGAAGCATTTCCATGTGGTGTTTACAATCCCCTCCTGCCTGCATACGTTGTTCTACATCAATCAAAGCAAAGCATACGGCCTGCTGTTTAAAGCCGCCGGACAGGCATTGTTGCAATGTGCTGCAAACCCCGGTTTTCTGGGGGCACAGGCTGGTGGCGTTGCCGTATTACACACTTGGGGTCAAACACTGGTTTACCATCCACACATCCACATGATCGTGCCTGCCGGAGGATTATCATCTGACCAGATGGAATGGATTCCTTCTCCCAAAAAGTTCTTCCTTCCGGTAAAGGTACTCAGCAAACTGTTCCGGGGTATTTTGTGCCGTTTGCTTGAAACGGCCGTTGCTAACAATGAAATTGCTTTGCCCGGCAACATGCCGGATTTATCAATCCTGAAAAAACAATGTTACCTGAAAAACTGGGTAGTGTATTGCCAGAAACCATTTGCCGGGGCTGAAGGGATCATCCGGTATCTGGGAAATTATACACACCGGGTAGCCATCTCAAATAGCAGGATCAACTCATTTGAAAATGGTAAAGTCACCTTTAGTTACAAAGACTACAAGACTGGGGCAATATGCAAAAATATGACTTTGAACGCCACTGAGTTTATCCGTCGTTTCCTGCAACACGTCTTGCCTTGTGGTTTTTATAAAATCAGGTATTTCGGGATACTGGCACTTTGCAACCTGGAATCTAAAATGGCTATCTGCTTTAATCTAATTGCAAAAAGCAGCTACTTGCCCGAACTGGAAGGACTCAACGCAATGGAAGTATGGCAAATTGTTTCTGGGAAAGACCTTTGTAATTGCCCCGTTTGTAAAGTTGGTAAGATGAAAACCATACTTGCACTCCGGCCAGTTGACTTAAAACCCGGATAACAAAATACGAAAATCGTTCTTTATCCTGCTGAAATTCTTCAAACCGGCTTTCAAAATAGCCCGAACGGAAAAGGTATGCCTATTTATAAACAAAACAAGCTTAACAAACTCATGAAACCCTCTATCCAAATGCGATCCAATTGTAAAACTGGTATAGATCAAAAAGAAAAATACAATAGAATGCCCATAGTGTCCGGCTCCGTTCAACTCGGTTGTATCAAATATTTCCCTCTCTTTCCAAAATAAATTCTACTTAACAGCTTGCTTATCTCATTGAATTAACTTAATTTTAGGAAAACATTTAATACAACGCTAAGACGTTGTATGCAAGGCTAAAAGCGTTACAGCGACATTAACAGACTAACTGAAAAATGAAACATAAAGCAGATAAAATATTGAATAATTATACAGCGAGACTTTTGATTTTAATAGGTAGACAAGAAGATTATCTTTACCGTTCAGCATGTGATTATTCGGGTGAAAAGGTTTGGCTAATGCTCAAATTAGCTATTAATGAATGATATAAAGAGTTGAAAACTCAAAACCAAGTGCCCCTCGTTGCAAACGAGAGGCTGTGCTGGCGTTAGCACCAATTAAACAAAATAAAAAGATTACAAAAGTTATGACAAGGGATTCTGTTTTAAGAGAAACAATGAAAACCGTATTGAATGAGAAAGAAATTGACTCTTTTTTTTCATACAAAATAACAAGAGGTGATATGAACTTTCTGCAAGAAGCCACTACTGGTGTTTTAAAAAATATTCCAGCTAAGGCTTTCAATTGTGCATTGATGAGTGCATTATTGGGAGCCGTTATTTTTGACCATTCGAAAATTCCTGTAGTAGTAGTTTCTGGCCACCTTGACTATTATTCAAGACGAATTTTTAATTGTAAAAAACCGATTCCTTACTCGACCAACAAAAAAGTCATTAATGAAATTTGGGATGGTCATTGCTGGGTGGAAATATGTAATTTAATAATTGATATTTCAATTTTTAGAACAATTTATTATGGTCAAGTTCCCCAAGATTTGCACAAAGAAATAATTGAAAATTTTGGAGAGGGAAAGGGAACAATCGCTGGCACTCAATCTGAACTAAAAAAATCAGGCTTTATCTATTCTCCATGTTATTGTTTGACTCAAGACCAAATAAATGGATTAATAAATAAAGAGTTATAAGCTCTAAACCAATTATCACCTCGATGCAAACTATGGGCGTTGCAGGAAGAGATTTTATTAAAACTAACAACTAAACTAAAAATGAGCGACAATAAATTAGTTTTGAAATCAATCTATGAACTTCTGGAATATCGTTTTTACATTCCAGCATACCAACGTGGATATCGATGGAATACGACCCAAGTAACACAGTTGCTTAATGATATCTGGGAGTTTGCGCTTAAAAACAAAACAGGTGAAGAGTTTTACTGCCTTCAACCTATCGTTGTTAAATCATATAAAGATTCTGAATGGGAAGTAATTGACGGTCAGCAACGATTAACTACTATTCGAATCTTCCTTAGCTATTTGGTTAAAGTACGACTAAAACAATCTTTAAAAGAAGCATTCGAGAAAGATGAGTTTCATATAACGTATGAAACCCGACCTAAAAGTGAAGAGTTTTTAACAAACCTGGAAGAAGATATCAGCAATGTAGATTATTTTTACATGTGGACTGCCTACCAAACTACTTCCAATTGGTTCACAGAGAAAAATTTGAATTTGAACAATTGCTATAAATTCCTTTCAACCCTTTTGGCTAAAGATGATAAAGAAAATCCAGTTAAAGTTATCTGGTACGAGGTAAATGAAGAAGTTGATGCCATTGATATTTTTACACGTTTAAATATTGGAAAAATACCCTTAACCAATGCCGAGTTAATCAGAGCCTTGTTTTTAGGAACAGCTAATCCAGACAATATCAATCAAAAAGCCAATTACAAACAATTGCAGATTGCCTCGGAATGGGATTCCATTGAAAACAAGTTACAGGATGAATCGTTCTGGTATTTTATTTACGACAAAGACAACGACAAATTACCACAGCATCCTTATGATACACGCATCGAGTATATTTTTGACCTGATGAAAAACAAAAATGATGGAGAAGAAATGTACTTCACTTTTTACAAATTTCAGAAGGAAGATTTTCAAAAAATGATCACTCGAAATGGCGTTCCAGATATAGAGGCTATTTGGTTAAGCATTAAAAAGTACTTTCTTACCTTCGAAGAATGGTATAACGACAGGGAACTTTATCATTTGATTGGGTTCCTAATTACTGTCGGAAGCGATATTAAGAGGATAATAGAAAAATCAAATGTTATTGGTTTAACGAAAACCGAATTTAAAACTTTCCTGAAGAAAGACATAGCAACTAAAGTTGATTTCGATATTGATGAATTGGACTACTTTAACAAGAAACACTACCCATATATTAAGCGTGTTTTGTTACTGATGAATATTCAAACCCTTCTC
>JBBRXN010000001.1:0-139849 GCA_038248385.1 Bacteroidales bacterium | reverse complement strand
TGCCCTTGAGATCGTCTATGATCTTTAAGGTCTTCAAGGAATGTTGAAATCATAAAACTTTGTTTTTTAGTTCATTACAAAGTTATCAACATTCCTTGTTTTTCCACAGTTCCTTAATCGATTAGAATTGAACAGCCGTGCCGGAAAATCAACCTATCAGCATTGGAAAATTAAATTTTACTATATTTATCGCTTCATTAATCCGACTGGTGATCGCTCTTCATGTTAAAAAAAATATATACCTCCATTGCCGATCAATTTCATGTTGAAACCAAAAACGACGTCTATAAAATTATTGGTCTTCACATGTTCATTATGCTTGGTTTTTTATCCGGCTTAATCATGTTTGTGTCAGATTTAAGCGGTTTATCGACCGATGAATGTTTGCCAGGCGATATTTCAATCCTGATTATCTTTGGTCTTGCCTTTTACGGTTTGCGAAATATCAGAATCAGTTGGGCAGTTGATATCTTTTTAATGACTCCGTTTGTCGCCTATTTTTTCTTTATCGCCCAATCACATTCAATTATCCCGAATCATCTTTCTATCCCATACACCCTTTGGACTTTGATTCCGTTCTTTCTGTTCTTCCTTATTTTTGGTGAAAACAAAAAGAGCATTTCCATTTTTTACCTATTGTCATTTATGACACTGCTTTATCATGTTTTTCAGGCCGGACTGACCGATCTATTGTTCCTGACCTATTGGGAAATCGGGGAAAGTTTTATCAATCCATTCATAACATTATCATTATTTTATCTTGGTTCCATTTTAATCGCCTGGAATTTTCACACAAGACTGGACGATCTGAAAAGCAAAAAAGATACTACTGACAGGTTAATCAGTCAAACCATTAGAAACCTTTCTCAAGGAATGATGTTACTTGAAATTGACCGGGACGAATTCGGCGTACCGTCACATTTGATCATCCGAAAAACCAATCCGGCATTCGAAAGGCTCTTTAAAATTACTTCAAGGGAAATAAAAGACCAAAAAGCTGATGATGTGTTCCCTAAAATATTCCGTGGCGCTTTTAACCATAACAAACAGTATTTCAACACAAAAAAGAATCATTTTTCGTTTTACCTTGATCATCTTGACAGGTATTATGAAGTTGATACTTACAAACTGACAAATGACCAGTTGGTAAGTCTTTTCAACGATGTCAGTGCCAAACAGAAGATGATCCATGATCTTGAAGAAAGCAAGCAAAGGTTTCAGGTCTTATTGGAAGCAGTTCCTGATCTCTTTTTTATCATCGACAAGGACGGAACTTATGTTGATTTTGTATTTAAAGCTACTGAGGCACTAAAAATAAAACCTGAAGATATCATCGGGAATTCAATTTTTGAGGTCGGATTTTCCGAAAAAATGTCGAACAAGATTTTTCAGTGTATTCAGCAATGTATAGAATCGGATACCATTGAAACCATTGAATATGCTCTTGAAATTGAAGGTGCATCGGCCATGTTCGAAATGCGTATTGCCCGGCTGAACGACCATTCAGTAATTTCGCTTGCCAGGGATATTACGAAAAGAAAAATAGCAGAGATGAATCTTGAAGAGGCAAAAAACAGGGCAGAAGAATCTGACCGGTTGAAAACCGCCTTTCTGGCCAATATCTCGCACGAAATCCGCACACCGATGAATGCCATTATTGGATTCTCCAAAATGGTCGGTTCATCAGATTTCGATGAAGAAGAAAAAAATCAGTTTGTTGAAATCATCATCACCAACGGTAAACTATTGATGGAACTGATAAACGATATGATCGTTCTCTCGAAAATTGAAAGCAACACATTGGTGGTAAAAAAATCGTTGTGCAGGGTAAACGATATGATGGCTTCTCTTTACAGAGACTTTAACTATGAAGTGGAAGACAAAAAGGATATCAGG
This sequence comes from Bacteroidales bacterium, assembly GCA_038248385.1. Taxonomy (GTDB): domain Bacteria; phylum Bacteroidota; class Bacteroidia; order Bacteroidales; family Prolixibacteraceae; genus Aquipluma. The sequence goes on along the minus strand of JBBRXN010000001.1, from coordinate 137,953 downwards.
ATCAAACTTAGCTGCGATAACTCCAACCCAAAATTTGCCTTTATAACTGATGCTGCAATTCTTCATTCCATTCTTCATAAACTCATCGACAATAGCATCAAATTTACTGAACATGGTGAAGTTGAATTCGGATATAGGATTATGGATTCAACCCGGATTGATTTTTTTGTAAAAGACTCAGGAATCGGAATTGCAGAAAAAGATCTGGAACGTATTTTTGAACGATTTCATCAACTCGACAATCGTATCTCACGCTCTTATGAAGGAATTGGACTTGGCTTGTCGATTGCCCAACATTACGTGAGGTTATTAGGTGGAAGCCTGGATGTGAACTCAAAATTGGACAAAGGATCCGTTTTTTCTTTTAGTTTGCCTTATGAAAAAGAAGAAAGCCCGCTAAAGATTGTTCGGTAGTGACAAAGAGCAAAGTTTTTATTATTCAGTTGCAGAAAAAAGCTGTCTTGGTTTTTCGCTGTCAAAATTGAAAATAACAACAAAAATGTCATTAATTATTTGTAATTTATAACGAAATTGTTATTTCTGAACATCATTCATTAGTTCTAAACTCTATGAAGTTTTCAGAATTGTACAAAATCCTTGAAAAAGACGGATGGTACATAGAACGTACAAAAAAGCACCACATCTATTCCCATTCTTCAAAGCAAGGGAAAATTCCGGTAGGGAAACATTCTTCTGAAGAAGTGAAACCGGGTACTTAAAATGCAATCTTAAAACTGGCAGGACTTAAATAGCGCTACAAGAAAAGATTAACAATGAAAAAGATATTGGTTATAATCGAAAAAGGAACGGATGGCACTTACAGCGCCTATACTCCAGAAACCAAAAGCACTGTATTAAACGGACAGGGCAATACGGCTGAAGAAGCTATTGCAGATTTGAAAGAAGCAATGATGGAGCTAATTGAATCATATCAGGAAGCGGAAGGAAAGGTTCCGGATGAATTGATTGGCTTGGTAGAGTTCGAATACAAATACGATGTTCCCAGCCTGTTTAATTATTTCGACGAAATTAATATTACTAGCTTTTCGCGCAAAATAGGAATTAACTCATCGCTTTTGCGCCAGTACAAAAACGGACTTGCCTTTGCATCTCAAAAGCAGGCCGAAAAAATCAAAAAAGGCCTTCACGAGCTTGGCAGACAGCTAAGTTCTGCTCAACTTTGATGCTAATGTAACAATCTTTCAGTCTTTATCTGATCGCAGAATTAATGGTCAAAAAACCCACTAACCGGTCATAACGGCTTGCCAAATCGTGGTAATAGGCAAAAATCTGGTAATCATTTTCGGTCTCAAAATGAGATCCTTCCAGATTTTCCGAATCTGCCTTTTTTGAACCTTCAGGTACATATACATATTGATAGTTGTAATAACCTTGTTTGAGCATCATGGTCAGTTCGTAGCCTGCACTGACGAAATTCCATTTCATCTCGTTGGTTTTGTTGGCATTCCAACCGGTTAGCGCCCCAAAAACATTGACCGTTCCTCCAACCAGCTGACTTGGCATCGGCAACAAGAAATGAACGAAAACATAATCACATTCTGTATCAAAATCAGTGACCCGGTCCTGACTTTCGACCACAAAATTGCCATTCATTTCTTTGTATGTAAAGTATTTTTTATTGCTTCGAATGGCATCAGGAAGGAGAGTAACGTGGTAAACAGGTCTGAAAAATTTTATTTCCTGAACATTTTCACCAGTGTGCCGGGTCGTCCGTATATCAAAATACCTGAATTCATTACCTCCGGGAAAAACATTCTCTTTGTTATAATCATAGTCAAGAACATTGTCTCGAATATAATTAGGTTTTAGGTTTAAAATGGCGTTGTCCCATCTCCGGTTCTGCATTAAAACTACCTGAATGTCTTCCCGTGGATTCATCAGTTTCAGCTGCTCATTATAAATTTTGAAATCAACTTCCTGATTATCCCCGTTAAACGGATCGAAAGTGGCCTTTTTCACCAATCCTTCAATTCTAACTTTGGATTCAAACACATAAAACCGCTGGATTAATACCAGATCCTCACGGTTGTTCTCCCCAAAAACCACCAAAGCATAATTTCCCGAATATTTTGGAGTGCAATCTTCATTCGGAATCTGTACCTGATAATTCACAAACTTCACAGTAGTGTTGAAACTCATGGCATAATCGCTGACCGGATTGTCAGGGAATCCGGTCAGGTATTCAGTCTGTTGTATGAACGACTCGTTCCAGTTGGCATCGCAATGAATGAGTGTGTAAGAATACTGTTTCACATCCTCTGTCAGATCGTCAAATTTAAGGACAAGCTTCGCCTCACTCCCCAGCTCAATCACCGGATTCGATAGTACATTCCCCTCCCGGTATAGCTGTACCGATTTTATACCTTCCTTGTAAACTGCATTCTGGTAAAAATACTTTTCAGTCTTTTGCGAGGCCAATGAATTTAACGTTAAGATAATGTATAGAAAGGTTATAAAAAGTAATGTTTTCATGCTCATTTCTGATGATTTTAATCCGATTTTTTCTGAAAGCTGACCGTATATGGAAGCCCATCCTTTGATATAACGGTTCCAGATATTTAAATATTTCAATTTATGTAAGTTTCCAAAACAAAGATTGTGAAAAGATTTATAATTTTTTACTTTTGGCTCCCATATTAATAATCATACGAGGAAATACGATGTCAAAGGTTATCAATCTAAAACGTGGACTTAATATCCGTTTAAAAGGGGATGCCGAAAAAATTATCGGAACATCAATCGATGCGGACCAGGTTGCCCTTAAACCAACTGATTTTCCGGGCTTGATCCCTAAGATATTGGTAAAAGTGGATCAGCTGGTAAAAGCCGGAGAACCCATTTTCTTCGACAAATACAATCCGGAGATTTTTTTAACTGCTCCAACAAGCGGCCAGGTACTAGCAATAAACCGTGGAGAACGCCGAAAAGTACTTGAAATCATCATCAAGGCCGACGGGAAAAACGAATCATTGCCTTTCGCTAAAGCTGATCCGCAAAAACTTTCGCGCGAAGAGGTAAAATCCCAGCTTATCAGCAGCGGTTTATGGCCATTTCTGAAACAGCGCCCTTATGGTACGCTGGCCAAACCTGCTCAAACCCCCAAGCACATTTTTATTTCAGGTTTCGACTCGGCACCATTGGCGCCCGACTACGAATTTACCCTGAAAGGCCAGACTGCTGCTTTGCAGACCGGAATCAATGCCTTGACCAAACTTACCGATGGAAAAGTTTTCCTTGGAATCAGGCCGGAGCAGTCGAACGGTATTTTCACAGGTTTGAAAAATGTGGAAATCAATCAGTTTTCAGGGCCACACCCAGCCGGTAATGTGGGAATCCAGATTCATCACATCAGCCCGATCGACAAAGGTGAAATTGTGTGGACCATCAATCCGCAGGAAGTTGCCTTTATAGGACGATTATTCGAAACGGGCAAGCTGGATTTGACAAAGTTGATCGCATTCACTGGTTCAGAAGTTAAATCGCCCAAATACTTTAAATGTACCCTTGGAACCAACCTCGGAGGCTTATTGAAGGGTGCGACCAAACAAGCAGGAAATGAAAGAATTATTTCAGGAAACGTATTGGTAGGATCGCACATTGAAGCAGACAGTTTCCTTGGTTTTTTTGACAACCAGGTTACAGTAATTCCTGAAGGTGACTATTACGAATTTTTAGGTTGGGCAATGCCCCGATTAAATAAATTCAGCCTTTCAAGATCTTATTTTTCATGGCTCACTCCAAAAAGAATATATTCTTTGGATACCAACCTGAATGGTGAAGAACGTGCATTTGTAATGACTGGTCAGTACGATAAAGTGCTGCCAATGGATATTCTGCCTGTTCATCTGCTGAAAGCCATCATTGCTGAAGACATTGACAAAATAGAAGCCCTTGGAATATACGAGGTAATTGAAGAAGATCTTGCTTTGTGTGAATATGTTTGTACTTCAAAAACCGAGGTGCAGCAGATCTTACGAAACGGAATCAACTTAATGATCAAAGAATTAGGCTAATAAAAACGATTAATAAGTTATTCATAACGAATGAAATCAATCAGAAAATTTATTGACAAGAAAAAACCGCTTTTCCTGAAAGGTGGTAAGTATGCAAAATTTGGGTCCACTTTCGGCGCGATTGAGACTTTTCTGTTTACACCTAACCATACCTCCAAATCGGGAGTGCATATTCATGACAGCATTGATCTGAAAAGAACAATGACCGTCGTGATACTGGCATTGGTTCCCGCGCTGCTTTTCGGAAGCTGGAACATCGGTTATCAAAACGGACTGGCTTTTGGAGTTGATCGGGGCATACTTGACAATTTCATCTTCGGATTCCTGAAAATACTCCCCATCATTATTGTATCCTACGGAGTTGGTCTTGGAATTGAGTTTATCGCTGCCCAGATTCGCGGACATGAAGTTAACGAAGGCTATCTGGTAACCGGAATCCTTATTCCTCTGATTCTTCCGGTAAACATTCCACTCTGGATGGTGGCTTTGGCAGTGGCTTTTGCCGTGATCTTCGGAAAAGAAATTTTTGGCGGAACCGGTTACAATATTATGAACGTGGCTCTGATAGCCCGCGCATTCCTGTTCTTTGCCTATCCTTCACAAATGTCGGGCGACAAAGTATGGATATACGAACTCAACAGCAAAGCGCCTGTTGATGGATTTTCCGGAGCAACCCCGCTGGCAGATTTTGCCCAGGGCGCATCGGATAAGGTGGCATCGGTATATGATATGTTTATGGGTTTCATCCCCGGATCAATTGGTGAAACATCAACTTTGGCGATTCTGATAGGTGCAGCCATTCTGATTTTTACAGGTATAGGAAGCTGGAAAATTATGGTTTCAACTGTTGTTGGAGCTTTAACCATCGGATTTATTTGCAACCTGATGCCTTTGAACGATTACATGGCATTGCCGCCATTAACTCATTTGGTGATGGGCGGATTCGCATTTGGAACCGTATTTATGGCAACCGACCCGGTAACTGCCTCGCATACCGAAAAAGGCAAATGGATCTATGGCTTTATGATTGGGGCTTTGGCCATTCTGATCAGGGTTTTCAATCCGGCTTACCCGGAAGGAATGATGCTTGCCATTCTGCTGATGAATGTCTGGTCACCACTTATCGACTACTTTGTGGTTGAAGGTCATATCAAACGCCGTCTAAAAAGAGTTAACATCAAGGGTAACGCTTAAACAGGAAAGAAATGAAGAACTTCAGTAATACTTATATTTTTATCTTTTCCATCGTAATGGTGGTTTTTGTAGCGCTTTTGTTATCCATGGCGGCTCTTCAGTTAAAACCATTTCAGGACAAGAACATTGAAGTGGAGAAAAAGCAAAATATTCTCGCTTCGATCCATATCAAATCGACCCCGCAAGATGCGGTTGAACTGTATGCCAAATACATCACGAGTAGCTTTGTGGTAAATAACAAAGGCGAAAAACAAGAAGGTATCGAGGCATTCCCGGTTGAAATGAAAAACGAATTAAGCAAAAAAGCAAACCTGCGCCAATTGCCTGTTTTCGTTGGTGTACTCGACGACGGGACCAATGCTTATGTGGTGCCGTTGCGTGGCAAAGGCTTGTGGGGCCCAATCTGGGGTTTTATATCATTTAAACCTGATATGAACACAGTTTATGGTGCCGTATTCGATCATCAGGGAGAAACTCCCGGATTGGGAGCCGAAATTTCTGCTGAATTTTTTCAGAAACCATTTGCAGGCAAACAAATTTTTAAGGACTCGACCAATTTTGTATCAATAAAAGTACTGAAAGGTGGAAACACCGCCGATAATATTCACGCGGTGGATGCCATTTCGGGCGGAACCATTACTTCCAAAGGATTGGAAGCCATGCTTGATTCCTGCCTGATTCAATATAAACCGTATCTTATTCAAAATCACAAATAATTAACTCCAGATAGCAATGAGCATACTTTCATCAAAGAACTTCCAGCTGCTGGCAAGCCCGTTGAACCTTCAAAATCCTGTTACGGTTCAGATATTGGGTATATGTTCGGCTCTTGCCGTAACAGTAAAACTTAAGCCGGCTATTGTAATGGGAATTTCAGTAATTGTAGTTACTGCTGTTTCCAATCTTGTTATATCAGCCATGCGAAATTATGTCCCTCCACGTATCCGTATTATTGTGCAACTGGTGGTAGTGGCAACCATGGTAATTCTGGTTGACCAACTTCTGAGAGCTTTTGTATTCGATGTCAGCAAGCAACTTTCGGTCTATGTTGGCCTGATTATCACCAACTGTATCATCATGGGACGGTTGGAAGCTTACGCGATGGCAAATAAACCCTGGCCATCCTTCCTTGACGGAATCGGGAATGGGATGGGATATGCCATGATTCTGATTGTTATCGGATTCATCAGGGAAGTTTTTGGCTCGGGCACAGTCCTTGGATACAAAGTTGTTCCGCAGGCATTTTACGATGCAGGATACATCAATAATGGCATGATGATTATGCCCACGATGGCACTGGTACTCGTTGGTGTTATTATATGGATACAACGTAGTTTTAACAAAGAACTGATCGAAAAAGATTAATCCTAAAATCCAGTTAATTATGCAAGAAATTATCAACATATTCATACGGTCGGTTTTCATCGACAATATGATTTTCGCCTTTTTCCTTGGGATGTGTTCATACCTTGCTGTTTCAAAAACAGTCAAGACTTCAATGGGTCTAGGTGTTGCAGTTATTTTTGTCCAGATCATTACCGTCCCCATCAACTACCTGCTTCTGGAGTACGTAATGAAACCCGGAGCTTTGTCGTGGATTAGTGAAAGTTACAAGGATGTAGATCTTTCATTTCTTAGTTTCATGGTTTATATCGCTACCATAGCGGCAATGGTTCAACTGGTCGAAATGGTTGTGGAAAAATTTTCACCTGCCCTGTACAATTCATTGGGAATTTTCCTCCCGCTAATTGCAGTAAACTGTGCAATTTTAGGAGGATCATTGTTTATGGAACAGCGCGAATATCAAAATATCGGTCAGGTGCTTTCCTGGGGTCTAGGCTCCGGAGTGGGTTGGGCTCTGGCAATTGTTTCACTTGCCGCAGTTCGTGAAAAACTCAAATATAATAAGATTCCCGCGCCATTACGCGGTATGGGGATCGCCTTTATTGTTACCGGTTTGATGGGAATTGCCTTCATGAGCTTCCTCGGAATCAAAATTTAATGAATAAAATTCAAAGACAATGATTTTAGGTTCAGTCATATTTGTGATCATTTCCAGTATTCTGGTCTTTTTGGCGATCGTTTTAACACTGGTTGCCGCCCTTTTGTTTGCCCGTACAAAACTGACAGCCGTTGGCAATGTAAAAATCAGTATCAACGAGGAAAAAGAACTCGTTGTTAATCCGGGAGGCACATTGTTGTCAACCTTGTCTGAAAATGGCATCTTCCTGCCATCAGCCTGTGGCGGAGGTGGTACCTGTGCACAATGCCGTTGCCAGGTCGTCGATGGTGGAGGCTCTATACTTGCCACCGAAACCGACCATTTTACGCGTAAGGAACAGCAAAATCACTGGCGGCTTGGCTGTCAGGTGAAAGTTCGCGAAGACATGAAAATCGTCGTTCCGGAACATGTACTTGGCGTAAAGAAATGGGAATGTACAGTTGTTTCAAACAACAATGTGGCTACCTATATTAAGGAATTTGTAGTGAGACTTCCTGAAGGCGAAAACCTGAATTTCAAATCGGGTGGTTACATTCAGATTGATGTGCCGGTGATTGATGTTGATTTTAAAGACATGATCATTGGCGATGAATACCGCCCTGAATGGGAAAAATTCGGAATGTTTAACCTTAAGATGAAAAATCCGGAACCGACCTTCCGAGCCTATTCGATGGCCAACCACCCTGCCGAAGGAAATATTGTAATGCTGAACATCCGTATTGCTACTCCTCCTTTCGACCGTGTTAACGGCGGATTTCAGAAAATAAATCCAGGTATTTGTTCATCATTTATCTTCTCGCGTAAACCAGGCGATATGGTAACTATTTCAGGTCCTTACGGAGAATTTTTCCTGAAAAACAATGATAACGAAATGATGTTTATCGGCGGTGGCGCCGGTATGGCCCCAATGCGATCGCATTTGTTCCACCTGTTTCATACTGTGAAAGAAACCAAAAAGAAAGTAACCTTCTGGTATGGCGCCCGTTCATGGAGAGAAGTATTCTACTATGAAGAGTTTATGGATATTCAGAATAGATTCCCGAATTTCACTTTCCATCTGGCACTTTCAGACCCCCAACCTGAAGACAACTGGACAGGGAATAAAGGATTTATCCATCAGGTGATTTACGATCAGTATTTGAGCAAACACGATGAACCGGAAGAAATAGATTATTACCTTTGCGGACCACCAATGATGAACAGCGCCATCAGCAAAATGCTTTACGACCTTGGTGTGCCGAACGATAACATCTTATTTGATGATTTCGGAGGCTAATTAATAAACCGGTCAATGATTTATCACCGCAAATTCATACATCCGAAATCGAAAACCTGGGTAGTTTTCGTGCATGGAGCCGGAGGCAGCAATGGAGTCTGGTTTCGTCAACTGAAAGATTTTAAAAAACATTTCAACGTTCTTCTGGTTGATTTGCGCGGTCATGGTAAATCGAAACCTGAAAATGCAGCGCAGGATACTGATTATTCATTTGATGAAATTGCGCTCGATGTGATTCAAATTATGGATCACCTTAAAATTCAAAAAGCACATTTGGTAGGCATTTCGCTTGGATGTATAGTTATCCGGGCTATCGACAAGCTTGCACCCGGAAGAGCTGAGTCGATTATTCTGGGCGGAGCTATTATTCAATTCAACAAAACGCTCAAAGTACTGATCAGCATGGCCAAAATTCTGAATTCGGTCTTGCCTTACATGTGGCTTTACAGGCTCAATGCCCGGATTCTCATGCCACTCAAACGGCAAAGCAAATCAAGGAAAATCTTTGTAAAAGAAGCCATCAAGCTGGGAGAAAAGGAATTTGGCAGATGGATGAAAATGTCAAGGGAAATCAAGACGAATCTGAATGAATTTCTGCGCAGGGAACCATCTGCTCCGGTTCTTTACCTGATGGGCGACGGAGACCACATGTTTTTGCCAATGGTAACCAATCTGGTAAAAAAACAGTTGAATGCAAAACTTGAAGTAATCAAAAACAGCGGACATTGCTGTAATCTCGATCAGGCCAACCTTTTCAATGAGATCTCCATACATTTTATAAAAGATCATTCTCAGACAAGAAAAGATAGGAATATAATATTTCGGCAGGCTTTACCATAAATAATTCTTCTTATTTCCCTAGTGTAAGTTCTTTAAAGCGTAATTCCCTTTTGGCTTTGGCCTGCTCCATTTTATCATCGGTTTGCGCACAGGTAACTCCACGTGCCTTCAGATGCTTATTTCCGCCAATGTGAGTATTCGGGAATTTGCCATCTTTTTTAAACAATATTTGTGTGGCAAGTCCCAGCATTACCAAACCCACCAACACAACTGCCAACAAAACTACTTTCAAAGTTTCCATGTTCTTTTTTATTCAATAAATGATCTTCAAAATTAATTCTAATATTCAGAAATTTTCAACCTTCAGAATAAAATACAATTCTGAAAGAAATAAGTTCATACAGAATAAACTTCAGAGGCAAGATAATAGTATTCAGATTATATGTAATTTTATTCAATAAAAACTTTAATCATGGAAAAACACATCAATGTCGTTGCAGCCCTTCAGATTGGGCTAAGCATATTCGGTTTATTAATTGTTTTTTTGATTTTTACAGTTCTGAAGCTTGTTGGCGGCTTTATTGATGAGCCTGAAGGTGCCTTGGTTCTCAATAACATAGCCAACGTGATTGCCATTGTTTTTGTTGTCATTTCCATTCCGGGGATTATTGCCGGATTTGGTTTGTACAAGCGCAAAGAATGGGCAAGAATTCTGACACTTATATTGTCGGTGATCGAAATTTTCAATTTCCCTTTTGGCACCGCTATCGGAATTTATTCAATTTGGGCCTTGATTCAGCCTGAAACCGTTGCTGAATTTAACAGATCAGAGATGCAGCAACCTTACTAAATGCAAAAAAAGCAGGTATATATCCTTATCGGTGGTCGCGTTCAGGGAGTTGGATTCCGCTATTTTGTACTGCGCAAAGCTGAACAACTTGATATTGCCGGATGGGTAAAAAATACTCCTGAAGGAAAAGTTGAAATTGAAGCTTCAGGAGAACTTCAAAATATAAATACCTTTATTGACTGGATGAAAATCGGGCCTGCACGGGCAATCATAGGATCTTTCTCAGTATCCGATATTTCGCCCGAAAGAAAATTTGACCATTTTGCAATTCACTAAATATCAAGAATGAACAATATACAAAACTACCACATGTCTCCTGACGAATTCAGGAAAAACGGTAAACAAATGATTGATTGGATTGCCGATTATTACGAAACTGTTGAAAACTATCCCGTTCTGTCGCAGGTAAAACCCGGTGATATCGCTGGACAGTTGCCAATATCCGCTCCCAACGAAAGCGAGTCGATGGATCAGATTATGGCAGATGTTAATTCGATTATTATGCCCGGAATCACACACTGGCAATCACCAAACTTCTTTGCATACTTCCCTGCCAATTCATCCGGTCCTTCAGTATTGGGCGACCTGCTTTCATCCGGATTGGGCGTTCAGGGAATGATCTGGGCAACCAGTCCTGCCTGTACTGAACTCGAAACAAGGGTGTTGGACTGGCTGGCCGAAATGCTTCAGCTACCCGAAAAATTCAGATCGAATTCATCTGGTGGAGCGGTTATACAGGACACTGCCTCCAGTGCAGCGCTGAGTGCTGTATTGGCCGCGCGTGAGAAAAAAACCAATTACCAGACCAACGACTGCGGAAGTAATGGAAATTTGGTGGCATACATTTCGGAGCAAACTCATTCTTCGCTGGAAAAAGCCATCAAAATTGCAGGAATTGGCAAAAACAACCTTCGTTTGATTGGGGTTGATGAAAATCTGGCCATGCGGACTGATTTGCTGGAAACTGCCATCAAAAAAGATTTGGCTGACGGACTGATTCCATTTTTTGTATGCGCCACAGTCGGAACCACTTCAACCAATGCAATGGATCCGCTAACCGGAATTGGTTTGATTTGTCAAAAATATCGGCTTTGGATGCATATCGATGCTGCCATGTCGGGAACAGCAGCTATTTGCCCTGAATACAGACACCTGTTAAATGGTGTTGATTTGGCCGATAGTTTCTCATTTAATCCTCACAAATGGATGTTCACCAATTTCGATTGTAATTGTTTCTTTGTGGCCGACCGATCTGTTCTGATTAAAACATTGAGTATTTTGCCTGAATATTTAAAGAATCAGGCAACCGAAAGTGGAGCAGTAATTGATTACCGCGACTGGCATATCCAATTAGGGCGCAGGTTCCGTTCGCTGAAACTTTGGTTTGTGATCAGGCATTACGGTGTCACCGGATTACGGTTCCATATCAGTGAGCATGTCCAGTTAGCACAGGAATTTGCCGGATGGGTTCGTTCTTCCGAAGAATTCGAAATGGTTGCCTCTGCCCCATTGAACCTGGTATGTTTTGCGCACAAAAACGGGAACGATTTTAACCGGAAACTCCTTGAGACCATCAATAAGGCAGGGGAAATATACTTTACTCATACGGTCGTCAATGGTCAATATGTTCTTCGTATGTGCATTGCCCAAACCCATACAAATGCAGATCATGTTCATCGGGCATGGGAACTTATCCGGGAAACTGCCAGGAATTTGATTGGCAAAGAATAATATTTCAGGATTCGATCTGACCTGCATTTTTGGAAAAGTTTGCAGTCGCAGTCGCAGTCTTTAAAACTAGATTTCAGATATTCTATTTAAAAAACATGTTCAATAACAATCTGAAATTCTGCAAAAAATATAAGTGTATTATCTACGTTTATTAATTAATGTCTATTTTTAGCAACTCAAAACAGAAATTAATTTAAAATTGAAATCATGATAAACTTAAAAGAACTGGAAATATGGTTTGTTACAGGTAGCCAGAATTTATACGGACCTGAAGTACTAAAAAAGGTAGCAACCAACTCAAAAGAGATTGCGGAATTTTTTAATAATTCTGCCCAAATACCTGTAAGTATTGTTCACAAATCGGTAATGAAGGGCCCCGACGAAATAACCAATCTTTGTATTGATGCCAATTCAACCAAACAGTGTATCGGTATTATTACCTGGTGCCATACCTTTTCTCCATCGAAAATGTGGATCAACGGCCTGAAATTATTAAATAAGCCGATCCTCCAACTGCATACACAATACAACCGTGACCTTCCATGGAGCGAAATCGACATGGATTTTATGAATCTGAACCAGTCAGCACATGGAGACCGTGAACATGGATTCATTTTATCGCGCCTTCGCAAAAACCGTAAAGTGGTGGTTGGTTATTGGAAAGAAGATGATGTTCAGCAACGTATTGGTGTTTGGACTCGTGCTGCTGCAGCATGGTACGATATGCAGGGAGCCAAGCTTGCCCGTTTTGGCGACAACATGCGCGAAGTTGCCGTTACCGAAGGCGACAAGGTTGAAGCACAGATTAAATTCGGACTCTCGGTTAACACCTGGCCGGTTGGCGACATTGTGAAAATTGTTGAAGATGTAAGTGAAGCACAAATCGATAAACTAATTGCTGAATACACCAACACTTACGAGTTTGATAAGGAAGCTAAAGCGGGCGGTAAATTTCACGAAAATGTCCGCTATCAGGCACGTATCGAAGCCGGATTTAAATCATTTCTGGAAGCCGGTGGGTTCAAAGCCTTTACTACCACATTTGAAGACCTGCACGGATTAAAACAATTACCCGGACTTGCATCCCAACGTTTGATGGCCGCCGGTTACGGCTTTGGAGCTGAAGGCGACTGGAAACACGCTGCATTGGTGCGTGCCGTAAAAGTAATGGGGCAAGGCTTAAATGGCGGTTGCTCATTCATGGAAGATTATACCTATCACCTCAATCCTGAAAGCGGATACAAAGCCTTGGGCTCACACATGCTCGAAATCTGTCCGAGTATTGCAGAGGGCAAAGCCAAAATTGAAGTTCACCCTTTGGAAATTGGTGGAAAAGATGCTCCTGCCCGTCTGGTATTTAATACCCAAACCGGCCCGGCAACCTGTACAAGTCTTGTTGACATGGGAAACCGTTTCCGTATGATTGTCGCAGATGTTGAATGTGTTGAACCGGAAGCCAAACTCGAAAAACTGCCGGTTGCCAGTGCCTTGTGGACTCCAATGCCAAATCTGAAAGTTGGAGCCGCAGCATGGATATATGCCGGTGGTGCGCACCACAATGCATTTAGCCAGGCAGTTACCGCTGAATACATCGAAGATTTCTGCGAAATGGCAGGGATTGAATTAGTTCAGATTAACAAAGAAACCAATGTTTCAAACCTGAAGAACGAGTTGAAATGGAACGAAATGTATTACATGCTTGCTAAAGGATTGTAATAAATTTACATAGAGCATACCCCCATGAAAGCCGGAGAATTCGTTCTTCGGCTTTTTTATTTTGGTTACTGAGATTGACCTTTTTCGGCCATCTTCAATTGAGAAATAGCATCCGAAAGGTTTTGTAAGGAAAAGTTATGATGGTGAGCCTGATTTAAAAACTTCAAAACTTGAAAAGCATCAAAAACCTGAAAAAACCGTTTCCGGAAAGATTCAGCGGTTGAGCTGTTCCGGTTAATTTCTGCCAGTTTCTCTTCAAATAAGTAGCCGGTTAAATATTCCTGAACAGTCATCGGCAAGAAAGACAGTATTTCAGCATATCGGGCTGGACTGATCTTGTAAAACTCTTCAACCCTGTCAAACAATTGCTTCAGATCCAGAAAAGCGTCAAAACGATAGGTTAATGTCAAGTCATCAGTAAAATTCATCCATTTGGTCATGGCGGCACCGGTACCAAAAGGGACACGGTCAGAAACACGTCCGGAGGGATAAACGAATGCATCCGAAATTTCAGAAAGCTGACCCAATTTGGTGAGTTTATGCAAGAAATAAAAATCCTCACCTGCCTGCCGTCGGTTCATTCCGCCCTGTTTCACATAGGCTTCTGCTCGCACAGAAAATGCCGATCCGATGGTATAAATTGAATTTGGGAATCCTGCGAAATCTAATGCTTGTTTATAGTAATGGAGGTAATCTTCATACAATCTGATGCCTTTTTCCTGTCGGGGATTGTCCATCTCCCCGAAACGATGCCGGAAGTTGATTGTAGCAGCAAAACACGATTTGTTTTCATTAAATACGGTCTCGATCCGTTTCATGTAATTGGATGAAACCAGGCAATCAGCATCAAGTGAGACAATGATTCCTTCAGGCTTGTTAACCGTATTAAACCGGCGTATGGCCTCATCCATGCCAATTTTGCGGGCCATTCCTGCACCGGCAAACTTTGCCTTTACCGATGGAGCATAAATCGGATATAAAACCAGCCTTTCTCTGTCGTTCGCGTGCTTCCACAACAACAATTGTTGGTAAGTTTCAAAGTTAATGGCTTTCACCGCCTCAGTGCTGATTTCCGAATCATTAACTACAACAATTACCTCACAAAACGAATTTATCAGTTCACAAGCCCAAACAGATTCCAATGTGCGGATTATTTCAGGCTCATTCAGACATGGAATCATTACAATCATTGAAAGTGAAGGTGAAACTTCCGTATTGATAAAAGGTGCATAAACAATGTTATTCTGAATATACCGATCGGCAAACATGGAGTGAATTTTCTGAAATTATTGAACTATACAAAATAAAAAAATCCGAAAAGCTTTCGGATTTTTCAATATTTTCCTGGATGTTGGCTATTTTGCTCTTGCCTTTGAAAATCGGGCATTCATATTTACCAATACTTCCTTGGTGATGTTGTGTGACTCATTGCCAATTAATACCTCAGCGGCATTCAGAATATAACTGTATTTATTGTCCTTATTATATATTTTCAGATAATTCATCAGGCTATCAAGTAATTGCTTATTGTTATCAGCCTGAATTTGAGAAAGTTTTGAAGACAATTCCTGATCAAGTTTAGTGATTTGTTGTTCTTCTCCCATCAATCGGTCACGCTCCTTCATTGCACTTTCCTGAGTCAGAAATCCACCTCGTTGAACTTTTTCCTGAAAGGAAGCAGCAAGAGACTCGAAACGATTGCGTTTGTCGCCATATTCTTTGGTATAAGCTTCCTGTTGCTTGATAAATCCGTCGTGCATTTCCTGTGCAAAATCGTAATTAACTACCAAAGAGTCAACCTTAATATAGGCAATTTTTAATTCGGAAGAAGCACTGCCATCATTAGCACCAACATTCCCTGATCCGTTCAATTTATTTCCACTGAAATGCAGAATATAGATTCCTGCAACTGCAATAAATAAAATAACAATAAGTACTAATGATGTATTTTTCATATTTCTCGAATCAATATATTTTGCCAAAAATAAAAATTAATTACCAGTAAACGTCTATTCTAAGGATTATTTTTCCGGTACAGGAACGAAACATCTCTCTGGAGAAAAATCAAAATAAAAGCTGTGCAAAATCATAAGTTTACCTTGATAAACATCATTGAATGCAATCCATGATATGAAGTATTTTTACTTTATTAAATATGAATTGAAATCAATAAAATATGTTTAACCAACTAATTGCAAACGTACTGCCTTATATGCCCAAAAAGCTGATTTGGATATTTTCCAATCGGTACATTGCCGGCGAAACAATAGAGGACGGCCTTAAGGCTTGCCGTCAGTTAAACCAACAAGGGATAGAAGTTACTGTCGATCTTCTTGGTGAATTCATCGGGACGATTGAGAAGGCAGAAGAAAACAAGAGAGAATACATCGAAATCATCGAGAGATTCACTTCTGAAGGTATTGTAGGAAATTTTTCGCTAAAGCCTACCATGTTTGGATTGCTTATTGACAAAGATATTTGTTTGGCAAACATTGAAGAGGTGATAAAAAAAGCTGCTGAAAAGAATAGCTTTGTCAGGATTGATATGGAAGACTCTCAATGTGTTGATATCGAACTTGATATTTACCGTAAACTTCAGCAAAAATATCCGGCCAATGTTGGTTTGGTACTTCAGGCATACCTGCGACGGACAAAAAATGATATACAGAATATGAATAATATTCATATGAATGGAAATCCACTTAATTTCAGGCTTTGCAAAGGGATTTACGTTGAACCAAAACATGTTGCGTTTAAAGCATTTGAAGAAATTCAGGAACACTATATCGACGACCTGAATTATATGTTCGACCACGACATGTATGTTGGAATTGCTACACACGACAAACAACTAGTTGAAAAAGCGATTGAAATAATAAAATCAAAAAAATTACATAAAACGAAATATGAGTTCCAGATGCTTTACGGGGTCACTCCTGAACTCAGAAGTAGTATTGTAAAACAAGGACATAAAATGCGTGTTTACGTTCCTTTCGGAAAAGAGTGGTTTGGTTATTCAACCCGACGGCTGAAGGAAAATCCGAAGATGGCTTCACACATCATAAAAGCACTTTTTTTTAGGGGTTGATTTTAGTGGTTATTGATAAGGGAGGTTCTGTAAATGACCTCCCTTTTTTATTGCGGAGAGTGAGGGATTCGAACCCCCGGTACCCCGAAGGGTACAACAGATTTCGAGTCTGCCCCGATCGACCACTCCGGCAACTCTCCTTTATTTACGATTTCAATATTTACTATTTACAATTCAATCAAAAAATCGTTATTCATTAATCGTTATTCTTCTTTTTCTTTTTCTTCAGCACAAATATAACTATTCAATTATCTTCAACTCAGATGAACCTCGTTTTTTAACCCCATCTTGAGGAGGGGGAAGGGGGAGGCCACTTATTTCCGCTTGTTAAATTCGGTCAAGGCAGCATCCAAAAAATCAATAAAGTGGTCCGGGTTCAAATCATAAGCTTTTGGCTCAACCAGCATTTTTTCGTTTCCATCTAACAAAACATAGTAAGGTTGAGCATTCACACCATATCTTGAAATCTGAAAATCAGCATACTTCTTACCCAATGTTTTCTTCACTTTTCCGTCGTAAGTCGATGTAATCCATTCACTTTCGGGTAAGGTTGATTTGTCGTCAACATACAAAGCAATAACTACAAAATGTTTCCTGAGCCGATCCAAAACACGGGGATCCGACCACACGTTTGCTTCCATTTCACGGCAATTGACACAGCCATGACCAGTAAAATCAATGAATACCGGTTTGTTTAACTTTTTGGCACAAGCCATTCCCTGTTCGTAATCAAAATAGCCCTCCAACCCGTGTGGCAAATGCAAAAATTCAGCGAATTTTGGTTTGTCACATAGCTCAGCGTTGGGAACTGCAACTCCACTGGCAGCTTCATACTGAGGGGCAGCAAGCTTAATTTCATCACGGATAATCTGATGAAGATCAAAGTCGTGAGTTGACTGCGGAGGAAGATATCCCGAAATAGCTTTTAAAGGAGCGCCAAACATACCGGGTATCAGATAAACAACAAATGAGAAGGTGACGATTGCCATCAATAGCCGGGGTACGGTAACAACGATCACATCACTGTCGTGCAAAAATTTCAATTTTCCCAAAAGATAGAATCCAAGCAATACAAAAATTACTATCCAGATGGCAAGATAAACTTCACGATCGAGTATTCCCCAATGATATGTTTGATCAGCTATGCTCAAAAATTTCAAGCCTAAGGCTAATTCGAAGAATCCAAGCACCACTTTTACCGAATTGAGCCATCCACCAGATCGCGGAAGGTTATTTAACCATCCCGGGAATAAGGCAAAAAGGGTAAAAGGCATCGCAAATGCCAATGAAAAACCAAACATTCCGACGATAGGTTTCAATACCTGACCTCCGGCAGATTGGACCAGAATTGCTCCAACTATTGGCCCTGTACATGAGAATGAAACCAACACCAAGGTTAAAGCCATAAAGAATGAACCCAGGAGCCCACCTTTGTCAACTTGCTGGTCCGACTTATTTACTATCCAGCTAGGTAATACTATTTCGAACATTCCGAAAAACGAGAAGGCAAAGAGCATGAAAACTGCAAAAAAGATCAGGTTAGGCAACCAATGTGTACTTAACCAATTGGCTATTCCGGGACCAAATATCACAGAAACAAGAGTGCCAATAACTGTATAAATGGCAATAATTGAGAATCCGTAAAAAACAGCGTTCAACCGCGATTTAAACTTCGATTCGCCTGAATTCATAAAAAATGAAACTGTCATCGGAATCATCGGAAAAACACAAGGCGTTAAAATAGCTGCCAATCCTGCCAGAAATGAAAAGAAGAGAAAAAGCAGCAAATTTCCGGAGCCTTTTTCTGAATTTGCATTATCTGATGAATTTGGAAGTAGAATATTTGCAGAGGAGTCCGTTGCCTTAGCATTCATGCTAAATAAAAAATCGGCCTCTGTTGGTGGGGTGCATGTTTCATCGTTACACGACATAAACTCAACAAAACCTTTCACATCAACTTGCTCAGCGCTTCTCAATTTGATTTTCTGGGTCAATACAGCTTGTTTGCTGAAATAACCGAGCTTCATGTTGAATGTTTTATCAAAAAACTCCGTAGGCAAAGGGTCTTTGGTCAATTCTCCTACAAAATCAAACAAAGTCGAATCGGCATAATGAATGGATGTTTTTATTGGTCCTCCCTCCGGAAGTTGAGTATCATACAAATGCCATCCCTCTTCGATAACGGCCTTAAAAACCAATGTTGCTTCCAACCCGTCCTGTTTGGAATCGAAAGTCCATTTCACAGGTTCAAGAATTTGTGCAAACAATTGATATCCAATAAAAAATAAAAGACAGAGAAAAAGAACAACTCGTTTCATTTAAAACTTTTTAGTTAATTGCAAAACAAAAATACACAATGAATTGAATTAATTTATGAAAAGTGTCACTGAATGCGTTAACATTTGTTATTCCTGAATGAAACAAATTAATACAAATAAAATTAAGTCAGTTGTTAAAATATCTCAACTAAGTGACAATACCTTATCTTTTGTCAAAAGCGTTTTGCCGAGAATATGAAGAATTTTTGAGGCATTATCAGGACAAATTAAAGAAATAAGGTAAAAGGGGTTTATGAATGGGGTAGATGTGTGTGTTGAAAATAAGGCTTTTGAAAATTAGAAACAAAAAATCCCGGCATTTTATACCGGGATTTTTTTATAAAGATTAGAATACAATCTCTTCATGATTTTCATCGAAAAAATGATATTCAGTAAGCGTGTACGTACTCATTTCCTCCACTTTAATAATTTTCATGAATTTGAAAGCCCATTGAAGTTTTAAAGACCAGAACCCTTTGTTCAGATAAGCAGCCAGATAAGTATGAGTTTTGATGATTACTTTCTTCTTATTGAGCTCTTTAAAAATATAATTGACTTTACTTTCCAATTCATCAACCAACAAAATAGTTGGTGTCACTTTTCCCGTTCCTTTACAGGTAGGGCAAACTTCAGCAGTTTCAACATGTTCTTCAGGTCGGACTCGCTGACGTGTAATCTGCATTAAGCAGAATTTACTCAATGGCAGAATGTTGTGCTTGGTACGATCTACAGCCATTGATTCTTTCATCCGCTCAAAAACTTTGTGGCGGTTTTCGGCAAAATGCATGTCGATAAAATCGACTACAATAATTCCACCCATATCTCTTAACCTCAACTGACGCGCTATTTCTTCGGCAGCCGCCATGTTTACTTCAAGAGCATTGGTTTCCTGGTCAATTCCGGCTTTCGAACGGTTTCCACTGTTCACATCAATTACATGAAATGCTTCAGTGTGTTCGACTATCAGGTATGCTCCATTTTTGAAGGATACTGTTTTCCCAAAAGATGCTTTTAATTGTTTATCAATCCCGTAGTAATCAAAAATCGATTGATTACCTTTATAAAGTTTTACGATATTTTTCTTCTCGGGAGCTATAGTACCCAGATATTCAGTAATTTCTTCATAAGCAGTAGCATCATTAACTATAATGCTATTGAAATCGGGATGATAGATATCCCTTAATAAAGAGGTGGTCCTGTCCATTTCTCCGATAATCAGAGCCGGTGCATTCACCTTTCTTAATTTCTGAAATGTTGTCTCGAATTTGGTTACCAGCCGTTTCAGTTCCTGGTCAAGTTCGGCAACTCGTTTTTCTTCAGCAGCAGTACGAACTATTACTCCGTATTTCCTGGGTCGGATGCTTTGAATAAGTTTCTTGAGTCTGTTTTTTTCCTCATTGGATTCAATTTTCTGCGAAATACTTACTTTTTCGCTGAAAGGCATCAACACCATGTTACGACCTGCAATAGACAGTTCTGAAGTTAACCGGGGTCCTTTGGTTGAGATTGGCTCTTTTGCCACCTGCACCAAAATATTTTGACCGGTTTTAAGAATATCTGAAATCTTTCCATCTTTATCGATGTCAGGTTCTGACTGAATTTTAGAAATGGAAATGAATTTGTTGTTTTTCGATGAGGCAATTTTCAGGAACTTATTCAGTGTCGAAAATTGTGGTCCCATATCGAGGTAATGTAGAAAAGCATCTTTCTCGTATCCAACGTCAATGAATGCAGCGTTCAGACTGGGCATTATTTTTTTTACACGTCCAAGATAAATATCCCCAACCGCAAATTTAGCACCTGTCATTTCCCTGTTAAGTTCGACTAACCGTTTATCTTCCAATAAAGCAATTACTACCTCAGAGGGAGAGACATCTACAATTATATCGCTACTCACTACGTTTTTCTATTTTTTTTAAGTTTAAATTTACCAGACTTTAAAACACATTAAACCTAAAGCAAAACATGCTTTAGGTTTAATGAAAATAATGTCTTTATAAGCTATTGCCTATTAAAGAAAAGACTATTTTTTCTTTTTATGTCTGTTTTTCCTTAGTCTTTTTTTACGCTTGTGCGTAGCCATCTTATGTCCTTTTCTTTTTTTTCCGCTTGGCATAATAATTTATTTTACTTGGTCCTTAACTTGTGCTACAAATGTTTTCGCTGGTTTGAAAGAAGGAATAAAATGCTCAGGAATAATGATTGTAGTATTTTTTGAAATATTACGCGCAGTTTTCTCCGCTCTTCTCTTCACTATAAAACTGCCAAAACCACGAAGGTACACATTTCTTCCTTCAGTTAAGGAATCTTTTACTGTTTCCATGAAAGCTTCAACGGCTTTCTGTACTGTTACTTTTTCGATACCAGTGTTCTTACTTACTTCGTTTACAATATCTGCTTTTGTCATCTCTTAAAATATTTAATTTTCAACAATTTATAAAAATGAAACGTGTGCAAAAATAAAAATTATTTAAAAATTAGAAACATTATAATTAAATTATTTTTGCAATTCAGAAAGATTTTAAAGCAGTTAAGCAAAAATGGACATTTTCAAATCCCGAATACACCAATGGTTTTCTTTATTCAAGCGTGATTTACCTTGGCGAAATACCCGCGATCCTTACTTTATCTGGCTTTCTGAAATAATTCTTCAACAGACCCGCGTTGATCAGGGATTGGCTTATTATTTAAAATTTACCGAAGAATTTCCGACAATTTCAGATCTTGCCAATGCTACTGAAGATCAGGTTTTGAAACTTTGGCAAGGCCTGGGGTACTATTCCAGAGCCAGAAACCTTCATTTCACTGCTAAATTTATCACGGTGCAATACTACGGAAAATTTCCGGACAAATACCATAAAATACTATTATTAAAAGGAATAGGTGAATATACTGCTGCTGCAATAGCATCTATTTCATTCAATCAGGAATATCCGGCTGTTGACGGTAACGTTTTCAGGGTACTTTCACGCTTTTTCGGTATAGCTGACCCAATAGACACCGCTGCCGGAAAAAAAATCTTCAGGGAACTTGCTACCGAACTGATAAAAGGGACAGATCCCGGGATGCACAATCAGGCTTTAATGGAATTTGGCGCATTGCAATGTGTCCCCAAAAACCCTGATTGTTTACAATGTCCATTACACGAACAGTGCTATGCTTTTTTAACAAATAAAACAGCAGAACTTCCGGTAAAACTGAAAAAGACATTGCAACGCGACAGGTATTTTAACTACTTTGTGATTTCATTCGGGGATTATATATGGCTAAAAAGGCGTACCGGGAATGATATCTGGAAGAATCTTTTTGAATTTCCAATGATTGAAACTACATCGGCCACAACCATTGAAACGCTTTTTACAATGCCAGAGGTCAATCAATTAATCTCTACCAATCAATCAGTTATTGAAAAAACAGAAGAATGGAAAATTCACTTATTGACACATCAACGAATAAACTACCGCATACTAACGATTCGGTTACTTCAGGAAAATAAAATGCCGGAAGAAATGCTTAGGGTGAATAAAGAAGATATTTTTAACTTTGCAGTACCAAAATTACTGGAAACATATCTGAAAGTTAATATGTAGAGTGGATTTTCTTGCATGCCAGATTTGAATTCAAATTATTTTTCAACTGATTCAGTATTTTTTTTATTTATTAAGCAAAACTTAACAGATTTTATTGTAAATTTATTTGAATTTAACTTTTAAATCTTAACCCTTATGTCAGTAAACAAAGTGATTTTGGTTGGTAACGTGGGTCGTGACCCGGAAACCCGACATTTAGACAAAGGTGTTGCAGTGTCAAGATTTTCACTGGCAACTACCGAGAATTACACCTCAAAGACAGGTGAAAAAGTCAGTAATACCGAATGGCACAACATTGTTGCCTGGAGAGGACTTGCTGAAGTAATAGAAAAGTATGTAAAGAAAGGAAGCCAACTTTACATCGAAGGACGTCTCAGGACCAATTCGTATGAAAAAGATGGTGTAAAACACTATGCAACAGAAATAATTGCAGATACTATGCACATGCTTGGCAAACGCGAAGGACAAGCCGAAATGCCTGGACAACAAGCGCAACCCGAACAATTGCAAAGTGTTGGTGAACCGGATTTCAGTCAACCGGAAGAAGACGATTTGCCATTTTAGTAACTTAAATTATAAATAATTGAAAACAGACCCTTTACCCATGTTGGGTGCAATATCCTGGAATATTCAGTTTTTCCCCTTTACTGCAGGTATTGCTGTCAGCTTGGTGGTTATTGTAATCTTATTGATTTTTTCAGCATTGGTCTCCGGATCAGAAGTGGCTTATTTTTCATTAAGTCCGGCTGAAAATCAAAAATTATCCGGACGATCAACAAAAAAAAATATCTATACAGCAAAAAATCTGGAATCACCGGAGCAATTATTGGCTACCATATTGGTAGCCAATAATTTTGTCAATGTGGGCATTGTTATTTTAATGAGCTTCACCGTTGATTCGTTGGTTGATTTTTCAAACGAACCAATTCTTGGATTTGTATTTCAGGTTATCTTTATTTCCTTCATTCTATTAATCATCGGTGAAATTATTCCAAAGGTATATGCTGCCAAACATGCATTGAAATTTGCCAGGTTCATTTCATTGCCACTGTACTACCTGATAAAAATGCTCAAACCTATTAACTCTCTCTTAATCTTTTCAACTTCGTTTGTCAATAAACGGATGCATTCGGGCAACCAACACATCTCTGTGGACCAACTATCTCAGGCACTTGAACTTACCTCGCAGATAGAACTCAAGGAAGATCAGGAAATACTGAAAGGGATTGTTAAATTCGGCAATAAAAGTGTTGTCGAAATTATGCGTTCAAGAGTTGACGTTATATCTGCTGATATTAAAGACAGCTATGCCAAAATTATGAACATTATCACTGAAAATGGTTTTTCAAGAATCCCGGTCTATTCAGGCACTTTCGACAATATTAAAGGCATTCTCTATATCAAGGATATTCTTCCTCATATTCACAAGGGAACTACATTTCGTTGGCAAAGTATCATCAGACCACCATTTTATGTTCCTGAAACAAAAAAAATTGACGATTTACTGGAAGATTTTCAGAAAGACAAGGTGCACATGGCCATTGTGGTTGATGAATATGGCGGCACTTCAGGTATTGTTACCATGGAAGATATTCTGGAAGAAATTGTCGGCGAAATTACCGACGAATTTGACGACGAAGAAAAGTACTACACAAAAATCGGCGAAAACAAATATCTTTTTGACGGCAAGATATTACTGAATGATTTCTATAAAGTAATCGGATCAGACGAAGCTTTGTTCGATGAAGTAAAAGGTGAAGCTGATACGCTGGCAGGACTTATTTTGGAATTAAAAGGTGAAATTCCGGCTAAAAACGATATTATTTATTGCAAGAATTTCGTTTTCTCCATCGAATCGGTTGACAATAGACGCATAAAACAGATGAAAGTTGAAATAAAATCAACCGGGCAATAATAACATGAAAAAGACGCTGATCGTATTAACTTCATTTTTACTGTTGCTGGCGATATCGTGTAAAAAAGAATATACACCCAAACCAAGAGGATATTTCAGGATTAGCTTTCAGGAAAAAGCCTATATGAAATTTGACTCGACGGCACTACCCTACCGCTTTGAAATCCCCGTTTACAGCAAAATAGTAACAGATAACGAACGACTGGCTGAACCTTATTGGGTCAATCTCCAAATTCCGCAACACAAAGCAGAAGTGCACCTGAGTTACAAAAAAGTGGACCACAACCTGGCGAAACTGACTGAAGATTCACGCACCCTGGCTTATAAACACAGTATCAAAGCCGATGCGATCAATGAACGGATTTTCATCAATTCTGAAAAAAAAGTTTACGGAACCATTTATCTGATTGACGGAAATTCAGCTTCGTCCCTGCAATTTTACCTGACTGACAGTACAAAACATTTTCTGCGCGGCGCTTTGTATATCCGCGAAGTACCCAACATCGATTCCATACGTCCGGTAATCGAATTTCTGACTCCGGACATTATTCATTTGATTGAAACCACCGAATGGACCCGATAAATGCCACTATTTAAATCAATATCAGTTTCACACGGTTTGCTAACTGTGTGGCAAATCACAGAGTCTTCAGACGAATTACTTTCTTTCTTTACTCCTGAAGAAACAGCTGATCCTGCATTTCAGAAATTCACTTATGAAAAGCGAAAAGTTGAGTGGCTGGCAATCCGCACATTGCTCAAACAAATGATAGGCTCCGGATTTGAAATTACATATACTTTAGAAGGGAAACCGATTCTTGCCCATCCCGTTTACCATCATATCAGTATCAGTCATTCACACGATTTTGCGGCAGTCTATATTCATCAACAACAATCTGTTGGAGTTGATATTGAAAGTATAAACCGAAATTACACCTCTGTCAAAAAACGGTATCTTTCTGAAACAGAGATGGAGCAAGTGAATGAAAATCAGTTACTTCAATGCATTTACTGGTGCGCAAAAGAAGCTCTATTCAAATTGGTGGAAGACGATGGAGTTGATTTCAGGAAACAAATTCAAATCATCCCTTTTAATTCGAAACAAGAAACTTTCTCAGCCCGCTTCGTTTCCGGGAATATGCAGAAAACCTATCAACTTCAATACATGATTTTCAATGAGCATTGTATGGTTTGGGTTTGCAGCGACCTTGGAAAGTAATTATTACCAATGTTTGAATTGATCCAAACCCGTTTGTGATAAAATTCTTTATGGCTTAACCTTAAAAAAAATCATGTTTTTCACCTCCTCTATGCTTTTTGGCAATTGGACATCATCGTCAGGAATGCTGATTTTAGGATCCGTCAAAGATGCCAGTTTGTCTTCAGGAAAAGCCAGTGGCACTTTTCGGTTCAACGACCATGCCTGATTACCGGCAAATTCTGCTCCCGAATAGTTCCCGTTTGCGAATGACAATGAATGACCGGTAAGCAGAAAAACATTGTTTCTGAAGTTGAATCCGGGATAATTGCCTGGTTCGAAACTCACTGCATGCCCATAGCAGTTTACGACCGTATTATCATAAATCTGACAATCCGACATGATTTCGGGTGAACCACTGGCAATCCACATCAGGAAACCTGCCTGTCCGTTTTTACGGCCATCGTTGTAACTGATGTTGTTTCGGATGATGTTGTTTTTCCAGGCGGAAGCTTCAAAGTATTGGAACAATCCGTATCCTGCGCCTTCGTTGTTGGCCGAAAAGTTATGCTGCATTACCGAGTTGGTGATTCCGCCATCGAAGTCGAACCCTCCGCCATCTTTGCCTTTTGGTGAAGTGTGGTTGTCATGTGCATAGCAATATTGGACAGTAATACTGTCGCTTTGGTATGCCCATATCCCGACCGGCCCGTTTCCTTCGCGGGGCATGTCCCAACCGTTGCTCATGGCTTCGCAATATTCGATGATTCCATTGGTAACGCCGCCAATCAGAATGCCATTTCCGGAGTGATTATTTAAAACTGCCGGACAACCCGGATTATTCTCAGCCACACAATTGGCAATGTACAAATTCCTGAATGTCTTATGACCTGAACCTTCCGGCCCACCTGCATCCTGAACATCCGATTCAACATTTATGCCCGAAAATCCATTGTCGTGTGCATATACATTGGTGATCCGCAAGTTGTTGCCGCCAACCGCTTTCACTCCCGACCATAAAAAACCACTGGTTTCGAGGCTGTCGATCGTGCAATTCTGAACCCTGCGAAATTCGACACCGTTGCCTGTATTTCCCTTCAGCCGGTCACTTCCGGTAACAATCAGGTTTTTTACAATTAGCCACGAGCAACTGTCGGCCTGAACTGCACTAACGTTTCCCGCATTAATGATCGCACGTCCTGTTCCAAACGATCCAATCACAACAGGTTTTTCTTTTGTTCCTGTAAGTCCTTTCAGCAGGAGCGATCCGTCAAATGTTTGTCCTCCGGCAAAAAATACCGAATTTCCTGCCTGAAGTTGAAGTGAATTGACCCGTTCAATGGATCTAAAAGGTTTCCTCATTGTTCCGGGATTGGCATCTTTTCCCAATTGTGAGTCAACATAAAACTTTGAAATTGGTGTAGAACAACTTATTGCCACAAGGGATATAATACAAATGAGAAGATGAATTCGTTTCATAATGGAAGAATTAAATTATTTGACCAGCTTTTGTTCATTCAGAAAATCTGTCATTCGCTGCAATGTAGGCAAAAATTTGTAACTCAGGGCGACGTTGCACTTTGCCCTGGGCTGATATCTGTCGATCTTTCAGAACTAAAAAATTTTAACGTGCCGCTTTTGCAACAACTTTAGGCACTTCGAACTTTAGGCACTTTCCTACCACTTATCCGTTCTGAACGGAGCTAAAGGAAGGCCTGCCAAGCTGAAAACATCAGGCATCGAGGTGTCATCGAAACAAAAGCGGACAGCCACCGGAGTTTTTGCCAGTTTGGAGAATAGGATTACTGAATTTCCTTCAATTTTGGCCGTGGCCGGTACAAAATTCTTATCCTCGCCGGCAATCAGGAATTTTGCAGGGCTTTTACCAGTGCATTTCAAGCCTGCCGAAGCATTGTTGAAAGTGACGCGAACCTTGTCTTTTTCGATTTTCATTGACTCGAATGACGGACTTTTGTATTCGCCGAAATTTTGTTTGTAGGTTTCAGCAAGGGCATAAGCAGCCAACCGTTTACCAACATCCAACTTGTTTTTTGGGTGAATATCTTTGATGTTGTCAACCAAATCAGAAATCACCACCATTCCAGTGTTTGGAACAGTTTTGGCCACGATTTCCTGCTGTTCGCGCAGATATTCCGAAGTTCCTTTGTCGCCGTAAGCGTATGGAGCGATTTGTATCAGGTAGAACGGGAAATCTTTTTTGAAATCACTTCTCCAGTTTTCAATCAGTGTTTTCATCAGCAATGAATAAACCGGATAGTTGTCGCAGTTCGATTCTCCCTGATACCATATAGCTCCCGCGATTCCGTAAGGAACAATGGGTGCAATCATTGAATTATACAAAGTCCCTGCAGTTCCGGGCCACCAATCGAAATGCGCATTATATTTGGCTTTGTTAAGCACCGGATTATTTTCAATTCTGCTTTTTTCGATCCATACTTCGGCGGGAGTTCCGCCCCATGCTGAAACAATTATTCCAACCGGGACATTCAGCTTTTGCTGTAATTCACGCGCGAAAAAGTAACCTACAGCACTGGTTGCCCGCATGGTTTCAGGTGAACTAACCGTCCAGGTTGCATTGCAGTTTTGTTGTGGAAATTCGGCACCGATTTTTTGAACATGAAAAATACGAATATTCGGATTGTCGGCCTTTGCCGCTTCTTCTTCACCATTGATCAACTTCCAGTTTACGTTCATTTCCATATTCGACTGTCCGCTGCAAATCCATACTTCGCCCAACATGACGTTGCTGAGTTGCACTTTGCCGCTCCCCAAAATTTGGATTGAATATGGGCCACCGGCAGCAATGGTTTTGATGGAAGTTGTCCATTTCGATGAATTGTCGGCTTTAACTTTCACTGTGTCGTTACTGTTCCAACTGGTTACAATTTTGACGGTTTCGCCCGGATCGGACCAGCCCCAAATAGCCACGTTTGAATTTTGCTGTAACACCATATTGTTGGCAAATACAGAAGGAAGGATGATCTTTCCGAAAATGGAAGTCGTGAAAGTTGAAAGAATCAGAAGGGTTAAAAGAATTTGTTTCATTTCGTATTGGTTTATTGATATAAATTTTTTATGAAATTTTACTACAAATATTTTGCACCTCTGGTGCTAATTCAGTCACAATTACCACATTTATAGCGCGCTTCTCCCATGCCCCTGCTCTATGCCCAAGCCCTCTGCTATTTCTCCATGTTCCATTTATCCTGCCAACGGATTACCGGGTTGTCACCATCGAACTCAATTGGCAACCAGACGTATCTGCCATCAATCGGATTTTTTGGGGTCCAGCGGTCGCCCAAATAAATATAACTGTCTTTTTTACCCTGAACATGCAACACAAAGGTGCTTTGTGAATGAAAAGTCAGTTCCGAATCTTTACCGACAGCTGGATTTCCGAGCTCTGTCCATTCACCGAAAATCTGATCGGCGACAGCTGAACGTGCAGCATTGGGATTCCATCCGGTGCAGTCGGAAGCAATGATGTAATACTTACCGTTTCTTTTAAACAGGGTGGCTCCTTCCATATATCTTCCTGAGAAAACCCGAAAATACTTGCCCGAACAGGATAAATAATCGTTAGTCAGTTTTGAAATATGCAGTGTACTGTTTTCTTCCGAAGAATAAATGAGGTAGGCCGAACCATCGTCGTCAACAAAAAGGTTCATGTCGCGGGCCATTTGTCCGCCTTTGAAATCGCGCCCCAGTATATTCACCGAATCAGGTGATGCCGGCAAACAACCTTTTCCGCCGCAATACGAGTCTTTTACAGTTGGAGCAACCGGTTTGAGATGGATTGGCAGTACATTCACCGGCCAGAACCCGGCATTTGGGCGGAAACTTTTCAGGAAAGTAAAAGGCCCGGTTGGATTGTCGCTAACTGCAACTCCGCTTCGTGCAGCATAATAACCTTTCCCTTTTATTTCAAGGTGAAACCACATCACAAATTTTCTGGTCTTTGCATTGTAAATTACCTTCGGGCGTTCGAGGACACAGCCTTTGGCAATGTCGTTCAACGAATCGGTTTCGTTCACTTTCAGGGCAATTCCTTCATTTTTCCAATTGTATAAATCAGCCGAGGAATAGCATCCAACGCCGACCTGTGCAGTATTTCCCAACTTCCCGCCGATTTTATGTTCTCCGTACCAGTAATAAACACCATGATAAAATAAAATTCCACCACCGTGCGCATTGATGTGCGTTCCGGTATTGTCTTTCCATATTTGGCCGGGAGTAAACTGTTGTGATGTTTGGGCTTTCAGGATAAAAACACAGAAAAAAGAGAGTAAAAACAGATGTATTCTGATGGTCATAATTGGTTGATCTTGGTTTGAATTTCAGAAATAGCAGGTAAAGTTAACCGCTTCAGGGAAAAGAACAAACAAAAAGTATCTGAATGACCAACACAATGTAGTAAACTCTATGTAATTCCAATGATCAGTTTGTGAGTCAGTTTTTTACCATCAATTATCAAATTCAGAATATAGACTCCAAAAGGCAAGGTTCCGGGGTCGAATTCATAATTTGCACCAGAAGTGATCGTTTTAAAAATAATTGTGCCCTTAATATCACTCAATATAATCTGAATTTCCTGCCGGTTATTGCTCCCGGTTTCTAACCTTATTATATTGGAAAATGGCACTTGAATTATTTTAATGTCTGATAAAACATCCAGAATGTTGCTCCCGGTTGTATTGTCGATGACACGGTAAATCTTTCCGCTTTTGATTCCGGCGATATAGAGTTGTCCTTTGGAATCCTGTCCAAATGTGCTGAAATTATTGCCGGGGAATTGGCCAAAATCTTCTTTTACCCAATTGCCGTTAACCTTATGCAGTGTCCATATCCTGTCGGAGCAATAGTCGGCAAAGAAATAATGTCCATAGTATGGCGACGAATCAGAACCACGATAAACATAACCACCAGTTACAGAGCATTCAGTGTCATGCGGATAGGTATAGACCGGGAATGTGAGGGGTGAAACTGAAGTACATCCGAGATTATTGTAGGTCTGGTTACCTTCGTAACATCTCCAGCCATAGTTTTCGCCACCTTTGCTGGTTGCCGGTTGGAAATCAATCTCCTCAACCACATTTTGTCCAACATCGGCAATCCATAAATCACCGGTGAGGCGGTCGAAACTGAACCTCCATGGGTTTCGCAACCCTAGCGCCCATATTTCGGGCAAAGTGGTTGTACTGTTGTAAAATGGATTTGTAGTTGGAATGGAATATGGATTTCCCTGATTAACATCAATTCGCAACATTTTTCCGAGATATTCCTTCGGATTTTGTGAACGGTTGCCCGGATCGCCTCCTGAACCTCCATCTCCAAGACCAATATACAAGTACCCATCCGGACCGAAACACAAATCTCCTCCATTGTGATTGGTGTATGGCTGAAAGATAGTCATCAGTTTAAGCTCGCTCTGAGGATCAGCAATTTCAGGATTATCAGGACTTACTTTAAACCTCGAAATGTGAGTACTATCGCCTTTACCAACATAATTCACAAAAAAATAGCCGTTTGTTTTATATTCAGGATGGAAAGAAATTCCCAATAAGCCACGTTCCCCACCGTAAGTCACCCTGTTGCGAATATCGAGAAAAGGCTGGGTGTTAACTTTTCCATCAGAATTAACAATGCGGACAAGGCCGGTTTGATCAACTACAAACAGACGACTATCACCGGCATTCGTAATGCTTACAAGCTTGCTGAGACCAGAGACAAAAGGGACAATCGTATTTACAGTTTGAATATTTTGTCCTCTGGTGGCACTGAATATCAGCATTAAAAACAGAAATGAATATGTTCTGAAGAGTGGGTTCGTCAAAAGAGGTTTCATTGCAGAATAGTGTTAAATGTTAATTTCCAAAATAATTAACAAATCAATGAGTGGATTTGTTGGGAGATTGAAACCAAAGCTTAACTCTGGTATAGCTGGCAACAGTAATGAACATGGGAAAAAAATCCCAGTATTGGTGAAGATTTAGTTGTCCCGGCAATTTCGAATTCAGTAACACCGATCACAATAGTTAAAAAATAGTCTTAATTATTTTTGGAAAACTTTCTCAATTTTAATCTGTGTTATGTTGCGAAAACAGTATATTTGATAACATAAATAGTATTAAACCCAAACTCAAAATTTTCCGGATGAAAACAAAAATGATTACCTTATTTATTGCTACACTCTTGCTGTTTGCCAATACATTACATGCTGAATCAAAAGTCTTGTTACGGCTAAATCTTCAGAAAAGTACTACTTACGAAATGACCATGAATTCTGATAATACGATTGATCAGGAAATGATGGGTCAAAAAATGAAAATTGGTCAAAAAATGAAAATGGTCTATTATTTTCAGGTATTGGATGTTTTGCCAAACAAGAACTTCCTGATTGAATATTCAATCAGCCAAATTAAGATAGACATGAATGTGAATGGACAGGATATTAATATGGATTCTGAAAGTTCTGACACAAGCAATCCAATGAATGCTTCATTAAAAAGTCTCGTCGGTAACAAATTAAAGCTTGAAATAAATCAAAAAGGACAAGTTCAATGGGTTGTAGGCTTGGATGAGTTTGCTAAAAAATTAAGTGGAAATCAGCAATTGGCGCAGTCGATGCCGATGTTTACCGATGAAAATAACTTCAAATCGTTTATTGGTCAAACATTTAACTATTTCCCTGAGGGTGATGTGGCGAAAGGCAATAAATGGAGCTCTTCGTTTAAATTACCTTCAATGATGAACATGGAAACAGTCATGAACTTTGAAGTAGCCGACATTAAAGCGGATCAGGTTACTTTAGATGTTACCTCTGATGTAAATATTGATGCACCGATAGAACAACAAGGGATGAAAATGGACATAAAAATGACAGGTACTCAGACTGGGAAAATGGTTATTGATCAAACTGATGGCTGGCTGCGTTCTTCGGATCTGACTCAGAAGTTAGATGCAAAAATTAAAATGAAAAATCCACAAAGTGGTGAAGACATGGAAATCCCAATGATTGTAAATTCGGTTACGAACATTACTGTAATCAAGAAATAGCACCGAAATTAAAATACCGCTTTTACAATTTTCCTGGTATTGTCAGAAACTCCGTAAGTATAAATATGGAGGCTCGGGACTTTGTTGGCAATCAGATCCTTTGATTGAAAAATGGCCCATTCGGTTCCAACCTCTTTGGCATCATCGTCGGTTTTGCATTTGAGCAGTTCGGTGGTCAATTCTTTTGGAATATCAATACTGAACAATTTGGGCAGGACTGTAAGTTGGCTTTTCAGGTTAATCGGTTTAATTCCCGGTATTATAGGTACCTGAATACCAATGGCACGGCAACGATCAACAAAATCGTAATATTTTTGGTTATCAAAAAACATCTGAGTCACAATATATTCGGCGCCGGCGTCCACTTTTCTCTTCAGGTATTGAAGATCAATTTCTGCATTCGGCGCTTCAAAATGTTTCTCCGGATAACCTGCCACACCGATACAGAAATCCATCGGCGCTGTATTTTTCAAATCTAGTTCAAGGTATTTTCCATTGCGCAGATTGACGATCTGATCAACCAGTTCATTGGCATTTGAATGTCCATTGGAGTCAGGCCTGAAAACATGTTCGCCTTTGTTTCCGTCGCCGCGCAGCGCAAGCACATTTTTGACGCCCATAAAATTCAGGTCAATCAATACATGCTCGGTTTCGCTCTTTGAAAAGCCGCCGCACAAAATGTGAGGAACCACCGTAATTCCGTATTTATACTGAATGTTAGCAGCAATGGCAACTGTTCCGGGGCGTTTGCGCACTGTCCGCTTTTCAATGTGCCCGTCGGGCAAGTCAACATATACCATCTCGTCACGGTGGGTGGTAATGTTGATGTACTTCGGATCAAATTCCACCAGACTTTCAATCGTATTGTATATTTTGCTGGTATCGTTTCCTTTCAGAGGTGGTAGCAACTCGAATGAAAAAATGGTCTTTGAACTTTGGTTGATAATATCAATTACTTTCATTTCAGGATATTGAAAATAGAAACATCAGCCTGGTTATAAAGCTGATGACTCCGGTTATTTACTTGAAAATGTTTTCAATTTTGTCTTGAGCTTTATCCATTTCCCGTTTCAACTTCGTGTCAATAGAATTGTTGAAATGGAAAACCATATCAAGTGCAAACATAACAACCATTCCCAGCAAAAAGTAAATTAAGTGTGTTTTTGTGTTTCCTTTTTTCATCCGAATATAATTTGTTTTTTAATTGCCGGATGGAACTCGCATGAGAGACCTTCATCCTTGTGTTTGTTTAACGAACATGCTCGTTTCATTCTTCAAAATTATTAGATTTCATATTTCATGTAAATATCGGAGAATTACCATGAAATCCTAAAGTTGAATTTAAGATTTTCAAAGTGAAATAAGTTTTTGAGAGAAATGAATAATCTGAAAAGAGTCTTTCCCACGCATTTTGGTCAGGCTATTTCTAAACCTGTCCTTTTTACCAAATCAATTAAGGGTGAATTGTCTGAACTATAGAAGCGATTTTTACCAACTAAGAAGGGCTCAATCTTAGAATTTACTTTTCTGGTCAGATTCCATATTTTACCAGCCAGATAATCGTCAGACTCATTTTCTGTTACGATCATTAAATCTATATCACTTTCATTCGTCGCTGTATTCGATAAGTAGCTCCCGTATAAAAAAGCTTTATCAACTGAAATTCCTTCAGATCTTAAGAGGTAGATATATCGTTTTAAAAGTTCTATAACTTCATTTTTAGCCATTGCAATACCTCCTTGGTCTTACTAAAATACTCATTTACAATTTTCTGATCGGGCAAAACCGGACTACAATCAGGGTAACGACCCTCTAATTGATATTTCATTAAAGTACCCAGAAAGATTTGAGTTTCATCATCAAATGCTAATTTGGCATTTTCAGATAGATAAATCAAGTTGTGAGTTCGGGGAGCGACATCTCCGGTATTCTTTACAAAGTGGGCTTTTATAGCTTTCTCAATTACTAAATGGCAGAAAAACAATCCATGAATATTTCTCTTTTCGCGAAACAACAGTTCTGCTGTAATGATATCATCTTCAGCCCCATTGATCCAATATTCTATCTGTCTTTGCAAATCAACCATTAATCCTGTCGTTTTAAACATTCAAATTTACAAAAATCTTTCAGTTATCAGTTTGTGATCAAAATCAGGATGTAATACCGATTGGAAAAATGAACTGTTCGGAAAGTATTACCAGTGATACAATCTACATTGAAGCGAATCGCATACCGTCTGAAAAAAGTACACCTTTCGGTTTAACGCCTAACCGCAGATGATTTTTTAGTTAATTTATATACAGAATGTTGACTTGTGTGATTTTCTTTTTTTGTCAATTCGTACAAAAATTCAGGGGCAAAATCTGCTCCATTTTCCCAACCTATTGTCCATGCATCCAAGGAGAATTTTTTAAAATAATCTGGATTCTTTAAAGGTTCAAAGATCTCGCCTTCTAATTGGTTGTTCAAATCAACTATCCCAGTCAGACCATCGTTGAATTTCAGGAAAATTTTAAAATCTTGCTTGTATTCTGCATGTATTATTGTAACAAGTTCCATAATCTTAAGTTAATGGATTTATACTCTTTAAAGGTATCTTTTTCTCAATGTTATCTCAATTCATCAACAACTCTTCTTTGTAAATTTCCATCCATTCAAATAATGAGTCTTAAAGCTATCTTGGGCATTTTACCCTCTACGATTCCCTCTTTTAGCGTTATAGTTGCTTTATAATCCTGGTATTCGACATGGATGTGTGGTGGATTATGTACGTTGTAGAACATTTTAATAATAATCCCATAAAACCTACTAATTTCAGGCATATCAAATTTCTATTTTTTAAAGTAAAGTTACAGATTATTTAGTAATTCAATTCTCGTTTGGTATTTTTTGAGTCCCTTCCAGCGCGAAAACAACTGCATCGATGTACCAAAGCTTTCCCCCCACGTGGGAACGGGAAGGGGGCTTTAAATTCCTTTATAATTCAGATTCGATGGCATAAACTGCTCAATCACTTCCACTGAAACACCTTTGCGTCGGGCATAATCTTCAATCTGGTCTTTCCCGACTTTTTCAAGGCTGAAATATTTCGATTCGGGATGTACAAAGAATTCGCCGCTGACAGAAGAAATAGGGTACATCATAAAATGCTCGGTCAGGGTCATTCCAATTTCTTCAGCTTTCAGCATATTGAAAAGATTACCTTTTTCGTGGTGTTCTGGGCAGGCCGGATAACCCAATGCAGGGCGTATTCCCTGGTAATCAACATGGAGCATTTCCTCCAATGTCAGATTTTCGTCAGGCGCATATCCCCAGTATTCTTTGCGAACTTTCTCATGCAAAACTTCGGCAAATGCTTCTGCCAGGCGATCGGCCAACGCCTCCAGCATGATTGCATTGTAATCATCGTGGTCGTCGTGGAACGCTTTCATCCATTTTTCGATGCCAACGCCGGCAGTTACTGCGAAACCGCCAAAATAGTCGGCTTTACCGCTTTCAAGAGGAGCCACGAAGTCTGACAGGCAATAATTGGGCGAACCGCTTTTCTTGACTTCCTGTTGCCTTAAATGGTAAAAACGGCCAATTTC
The DNA here is from genome assembly GCA_038248385.1 of Bacteroidales bacterium. Taxonomy (GTDB): domain Bacteria; phylum Bacteroidota; class Bacteroidia; order Bacteroidales; family Prolixibacteraceae; genus Aquipluma. The sequence continues at coordinate 101,597 of JBBRXN010000001.1, read as the reverse complement.
TTTGGTACGGGTTTCATCTTCAAAAATAACGATGTCGTCGCCATCAGCGTTCGACGGCCAGATACTGAAAACGCCATTGGCCTGAACCATTTTCTTTTCAGCCATAAGATCGAGCATTCGGTTGGCGTCGGCATACAATTTCCGTGCTTCCTCGCCCTGAAGTTCATCGTTCAGGATGTCCGGAAATTTGCCTTTCAGTTCCCAAACAAAAAAGAAGAAAGTCCAGTCGATGTATTTTCGTAATTCCTGAATCGGAAAATCAATCAGTTGTTTTACGCCGATAAAATTCGGTTTGTAAATCGGCGTATTGTTCCAGTCAATCTTCAGTTTATTGGCTCTTGCCTCTGTCGGCGAAAGATATTTTCTGGCTTTTTTCTGACTGTGCATTTCGCGGATGGCCTGATATTCGTCGCGTAGTTCGGTCAAAAACTGTTCATTTCCTGAAATCAGGTTCGAAGCCACACCCACAGCCCGCGAAGCATCTTTTACATATACCACCGGGTTTTTATATTGAGGTGCAATTTTAACAGCCGTATGAATTTTTGAAGTGGTTGCACCGCCAATCAGCAAAGGCAGATGAAAATTCAGACGTTCCATTTCGGCAGCCACTTCCGACATGATTTCGAGTGATGGCGTAATCAATCCGCTCAAACCAATGATATCAACATTTTCGCGAATAGCGGTTTCCAGAATTTTATCGGTCGGAACCATTACCCCCAAGTCTATCACATTGTAATTGTTGCAGCCCAAAACTACGCCCACGATGTTTTTACCAATATCGTGAACATCGCCCTTCACGGTGGCCATCAGCACTTTTTTGCGGTTGTCGGTCGTGTCAAACTGATCTTTTTCAGCTTCGATGTACGGCAATAAATAGGCAACCGCTTTTTTCATTACACGAGCAGATTTAATCACCTGCGGAAGAAACATTTTTCCGGCGCCAAACAGGTCACCTACCACGTTCATACCATTCATCAGCGGACCTTCAATAATATTGAGTGTTGGTTTGTATAAGGGCAATGCTTCGGCCATATCGAGTTCGATGAAATCGGGCAAACCCTTTACCAGCGAATATTCCAATCGTTTTTCGAGCGGAAGTTCGCGCCATTCATCTTTTCGTTCTTCTTTGGTGTCCTGTTCTTTAAGTGTCAAGGCAAATTCGAGCAATTCTTCGGTGGCTGTCGGTTTTTTATTCATGACCAGATTTTCCACTTTCTCCAGAAAATCTTTTGGTATGTCGTCGTAAATCTGCAACATGCCTGGATTCACAATGCCCATGTCGAGCCCGGCCTCAATAGCATGCAGCAGGAAAACCGAGTGAATGGCCTCGCGCAACTGATCGTTTCCGCGGAACGAAAACGACACATTGCTGATACCGCCACTGGTTTTGGCATAAGGTAAATTTTTCTTGATCCAGCGAACCGATTCGATAAAATCGACTGCGTAATTGTTGTGTTCTTCGATTCCTGTTCCAATGGTTAAAACGTTGGAATCGAATATGATATCCTGTGGCGGAAAATTAATTTCATTTACCAAAATATTGTAGGCGCGCTGGCAAATTTCGATGCGACGGGCAAACGAATCCGCCTGCCCTTTTTCGTCGAAAGCCATCACCACCACAGCAGCGCCGTATTTTTTCAGTCTGTGGGCCTGGTTTCTGAATACTTCTTCGCCTTCCTTCATGCTGATGGAATTCACAATGGCTTTGCCCTGCAAGCATTTCAGCCCTTCTTCAATCACTTCCCATTTCGAGGAGTCGATCATTACCGGAAGGCACGCGATGTCAGGTTCAGCCATCAATAAATTCAGGAAAGTGACCATTTCCTTTTTGGCATCGAGCATTGCATCGTCCATGTTCACATCGATGATCTGTGCTCCGTCGCTCACCTGATTGCGGGCAATGGCAAGCGCTTCCTCATATTTTTCATCTCGGATTAGTCGTGCAAACTTACGCGAACCAGCCACGTTGCAGCGTTCGCCAATATTCACAAAATTGGTTTTTGAAGTGATGGTAACCAGTTCCAAACCGCTCAGTTTGGTATGGTGATCTTTCTTATGTGGATGGTGCGGTTCGGCTTTGGCTGCTATTTTGGCAAGGGCACGGATGTGATCGGGAGTAGTTCCGCAGCAACCACCAATGATGTTTACAAATTTGTTGTCCAGATAATCGCCAACCAGATGAGCCATTTCAGCAGGCGTTTCGTCGTATTCGCCAAATTGGTTAGGCAAACCGGCATTCGGATAGGCGCTTACAAAAAATGGAGCTTTTTTGGAAAGTTCTTCCAGATAAGGTCGCAACTCTTTGGCCCCCAGCGAACAGTTCAGACCGACACTCAATAAGTCGATATGTGAAATGGAAGTCAGAAATGCCTCCACGGTTTGGCCTGAAAGTGTCCGGCCGCTGGCATCGGTAATTGTTCCTGAAACCATCACCGGCAAACGTATTCCACGTACTTCCAGTTCATCTTCAATGGCGAAAAGAGCAGCCTTGGCATTCAAAGTATCGAAAATTGTTTCAACCAACAGCAAATCAACACCGCCATCGAGTAATCCTTTCAACTGTTCGCGATACGAAGCTTTCACCTGATCAAATGTAACTGACCGAAAACCCGGATCGTTTACTTCAGGAGAAAGTGAAAGGGTTTTATTCATGGGGCCAATTGCACCGGCCACAAACCGCGGTTTTGAGGGATTTTTTGCGGTAAACTCTTCAGCCACTTCAACAGCCAGTTGAGCCGATTGCAGGTTGAGTTGATACACCCATTCTTCGATGTGGTAATCGGCCTGCGAGATACTGGTCGAATTAAATGTGTTGGTTTCGATAATATCAGCACCGGCATCCAGAAACTCGGCATGAATTGCCCTGATAATCTCAGGTTTGGTGACCGAAAGCAGGTCGTTGTTGCCTTTCAGATCGTATTGGAAATCTGCAAAAATAGCGCCCCGGAAATCGTCTTCCGACAGGCGGTGCTTTTGAATCATGGTTCCCATGGCGCCATCGAGCACCAAAACCCGCGATTCGAGTTCTTTTCGTATATCTTTTTTTGTAGTCATAATTTTTTGTCCTTCTACATTCAGCAAGTCTAACGTATAATCCAGCTCATGGTTCAGAATAGTTATTTGCCGTTAATGACAAAAGTAATTTCAAAAACCGAAACGTCAAACAAATCAGAAATTTACCTGATATGTATAGGATAAAATTGATTTTGGTTACGAATGGTGATTTGGCCAGATGCCTATAAAAGTAGCAAATTGTAAAATTAGATTGATAATAAATATTCCTTTTTGGAATATTTATTTTTTATATCTTTGCAAAAATAGATATGATGAAAGAAGTTACGATAAAAAATTCAGGCTCCACTTTTACTCCAACAGAATTAGCTGATTTTCTGGCGAGTAAGATATTTGCTGAACTAAAAAATAAATTTACATCTTCTTATACAATACTTGATCCAGCTTGCGGTGAAGGTGAATTATTGAATTCCATTGCTAAAAAATTCCAATCACAGGATACACCTATAAATATTGATATTAAAGGTTTCGATACTAATATTGATTATATCGTTTCTGCCAAATTTAATCTTAAAGAGTTTAGAAGTTATTCCGTAAATATACAAAATCAGGATTTTCTCGAAACCAACGGAGCATGCAAGGAACCATTGGATTTATTTAGTACCAAAATTGAATCAGAATATGCTGATATTGTTATTGCAAATCCTCCCTATGTTCGTACTCAAATACTTGGATCAGAAAAGGCTCAGCAAATAGCAAAACGCTTTAATTTGAAGGGGCGGGTTGATTTATATTACCCTTTCCTAATTGCGATGACGAATGTGCTAAAAAAGGGTGGTTTGCTGGGTGTGATTACCTCAAACCGATATTTATTTACAAAAAGTGGAGAGACTATTCGCAAGTTTCTATTAGAAAACTACGATTTATTAGAGGTAATTGATTTAGGTGACACAAAGATTTTCGATGCTGCTGTATTGCCAGCGATCTTTATTGGACGGAAAAAAACGAGTAATAAACAGCTTTCAGAACCCTGCCGATTTGCCAAGATTTATGAAGAACTGAATGGATTAGGAAAACAGGCAATACAATCTAATTCCCTTTTTGATGTATTAAATACACAAGAATCTGGAACTTATTTAGTTAATGAAAAAAAATACAATTTAAATATTGGATTGTTAAAGCACACATCGAACAAAGCTGACATTTGGCAAATGACCAATAACAATGAAAATGGTTGGATTGAAAAGATCAAATCAAATACTTCATTTCTTATAGGTGATAGGTTCAATGTGCGGATTGGTGTAAAATCGTGTGCAGATAAAGTATTTATAAAAGAAAGTTGGGACAAAGAAACTTACAGGCCAGAAGATGATTTGTTTAAAAAGCTAATCTCACAAGAAAATATTCAACGATGGTGTTTTTCAGCGGAAAATGATTTGAAAATTTTGTATCCGCATTACTCTGAGAATGGTAAACGTTCAGTTGTAGATTTAAACAATTACCCCAATGCGAAAGCATATTTTGAAACTCATAAAGAACAATTATCAGGACGAAAATATTTAATGGATGCCGGACGTAATTGGTATGAAATGTGGGTTCCTCAAAATCCAGCTTTTTGGGTTTTGCCTAAATTAGTTTTTCCTGACATTAGTGTTGATGCCCGTTTTTATTATGATGAAAATGGCTCAGTTGTTAATGGAAACTGCTATTGGATTGTGGCTCAATCAAATCAGGAAAGGGAACTATTATTCCTGATTCAGGGAATTGCCAATTCTGATTTGATGTCGCGTTACCACGATTTATGTTTTAACAACAAACTGTATTCCGGCAGAAGACGCTATTTCAGTCAATACATTGAAAAATACCCAGTTCCTAATCCAAAATCTGAAAGTTCAAAGCAAATAATTGAAATAGTAAAACAACTTAATGAATTATCAGCTCAGAACAAAGATGTTTCGGAATTAGAGACAGAACTTAATATTTACGTAGAGAAAGCATTCGGATTTTAAGGATTGAAAACACATTGCCCATTGTAAAAATCGAAAAAACTCATTCGTATTGATCGTTGGCACTTATAACTAACATCACTAACATAAGTAAATATTTCACCTAACTTTTCGCCAGGAGCAAGAATAATACCTTCAATAATGCCAGTTTTAGGATCTGTCAGTGCAATCAGGTAGCGTACATCAAATGTTGTCAGATGATTCTCTTCAAATACAACTTCTTCTTTTTCAGGACTAAACTTTCCTAAATCAACAGTTTGGGCATCTTGCACTTTTACCTCTAATAATTGATTTGGAATATCAGGAAATCCACCCATTAGATTCTTACCGATAGCCATTTCATAGCCCAATAACTCTAAAGTCATTCGCTCTAAAGCTTGCCCCCGATTTTTAGTCGAATTATTTTCTAATATTCTGCCAACTAGTTTTTTCGCAACAATTTCGACTAAGAGCCTGATTGAATATAGATTTTGCAAATTCGGTTCGTGCGCAATTGAATTATTGTGCTTATCGTATGAGTCTGTAATATAATATGATAATTTTTTGCTGTCTGGGAAAGACAGTACTTTACTTTCACTTGAATAAATCTGGTTTCTGGCTTTGCTTGAAATTAATAACTGATGTTTAATCGTTGGCTTCCCAAATTTTCCGAATTGAGTTTCGATGTAATCTGCTGTCAATATTACAATTGATGCAATTTTATTATTCTCTCTATCAATTTTTACAAATACATATCGTACCTCATCGCATTTCAACGATGCACCAGAATCATACTTGACCAATACTGTTTTACAATTTGGAATCCTATTCCATACTTGCAAATTATAAGATGTTCCACTCGTAACAGTATATGTATCTATCAGTTCACGTAATATTTTCGGAACACCCTTTTTTCTTGGAGGAACGATTTCAAACTCATTTTCCGTTGCTCCTTCTGGTAATCCATTCATAAAAAGCTCTCTGGCAATTAGCTTTCTAATATTAGAACCATCGGTTCTTGTTTTGCCTGTAAGTTTAAACTCTTTACCAATCAAAGCAATTAAAATTTCAGGCAATTTCTCGGCACTCGTCAAATGCATTGGTGATTTTGGCGGAATTCGAAATGATTTATCCATTATTCTTTATTTTGTTGTTTCGTTTTCAAGAATAAAGAATGTAATTGGTTGATCATAAAGCTTGGCTAATTCAAGTAAAATTAGGAAATCGACACGTCTTGCCCCATTTTCAATTTTTGAGAGTTCACTTTGTGAAACAATTTTACTATCAGCGACTTGTTTCTGTGATAATCCTGCATTTTCGCGCGCTTCAATCAATTTGCCAGAAAGATAACGTCTTTTTTTACTGTAATCAATCCTATTCATAACATCTGATTATTCCTTATTGCAATATTATGAAATATGATTTGTTATTCCATTTTGGAATATTAGTCATAAAATTGTTCCCCGTAAGGTTTGATTGTATGTTTTTTGAAGATGTAGTTAATAACATGAACGTAATTGATGCAATATTCGAAAGCGCAATGGATGATAGGTGGGAAAATCTGTGAACATTTAATTGTAAGTACTCAGCTTCGCAGTGATTGACCTAAAACACCTTTCCTTCTTTCTGGTATTCCCGCTCAACGCCTGCCTTTATCTGGTCAAAAGTGATTTCATTTGATTCTTTCGATAAAGATTCGAGGCAACAATATTGAACTACATTGACTATTCCAGCCCCGGTAATTTCATATTTCCGGGCGATGGAAGTCAAGTCGGCATCTGAAAGGAGTTTCAGTCCGACATTTGAAGGGAGTGTCTTCTTCCAAAGTTGTAACCGCTCACTGGCAGTAGGAAGCGGGAAATAGATGACTGACTGGAACCGGCGAATAAAAGCTTCGTCGATATTTGATTTGAAGTTGGAGGCGAGAATGACTAATCCATCATGGTTTTCAATACGTTGTAAAAGGTAAGCAACTTCCTGGTTGGCATATTTATCATGGGCATCACGTACATTGGTCCGTTTCCCGAACAAGGCATCCGCCTCATCGAAGAAAAGAATCCAGTCTTTGCTTTTTGCACGTTCAAAGAGTTGCGACAGGTTTTTCTCCGTTTCGCCAATAAACTTTGAAACCACCATTGAAAGGTCGATCCGGAAAACATCTCTTCCGGTATTTTTTCCGATGATGAGTGCGGTAAGTGTTTTTCCGGTTCCCGGAGGGCCATGAAACAACGCCCGGTAACCGGGTTTAATCCAGCGTTTCATGTTCCATTTGTTCATCAGTGTATCCTGATAATGAATCCAATTTTCAAGTTCAGTAATTTGCCTGACTGTGGATGGAGAAAGCACGAGATCATCAGCGTTTAATTCAGTGGTGATGAATTCCGCCGGAAAATCCATGCTCATTTTTGGTCTCGAAATTTTTCCCTGAATAAAAAGTTCCAGGTAATCACGGCCAATTTCAAGCTTTCCGCTTAAAGGCGGTTCACCCGGCTCAGCCTCATCCAACCAGACCAGATTTTTTTGTGCGAAATAATGATCGGAACTGAACAACCTGCTGTATTCAAATCGCTTATGCAATTCGTCTCCAGCCAGAAGGAATAAAGCAGTTTCGCCGCTGGATAAAAATCCCCGAAACTGTTTGCCACGGATACCGCCAAGCTGAGGGAAATCGCCCGATTTGTTCAAATTCTGCTCAATCAGTAAATCGAAAAAAGCTGGCCTGACGTGAGGTGCAAGCGCAAGAAGCAGGACGACAATTTCTTCAGGCGACATTTTCTGATTGCGAATAAACGTTGACAATTCGGAATCATCCCTGGCCGATACAATCTTCATAACATCGTTCAACTTAGGCAGCTTTTTGTCTTGTGCAAAATGATTTTTCAACCGCTGGCGAAATATTTCAGCAAGGAAATTCAAATATTGATTAACAGCTAGTGCATTTTTTTCAGATGGGGTCATTGCGTGGTTTTAATTTCCTGTTTGCTGAATCACATGGGTGAGCTCGTGTGCCAGTAATGTTTTTCCGGACGATGAGTCAGGATTATATTGACCTTCAGCAAAATAAATATCGGCACCGTTGGTAAAAGCGATTGAATGCATGTCTTTATTCAGCGATGCCGATTGCTCGTCGGTATGTATGTTCACTTTACTGAAATCCGCCCCAAAAGCCTGTTCCATTTGTTTCGCAGTTTTTTCAGACATTGTCTGACCTTTGCCTTTGGTTTCTTTTATCCGTTCCGAAATATCTGAACTTTTATCTGCCACGTTTCCTTCATTCTTTTTGTGCATAATGGGCGGATGCTCATTTTTCTTTTCCTCTTCATGTTTAGACTGAACTTCTTTATTTTCCTCAGCCTCAGCCTTCTGCACAGGTTTATCTTCATCCTTTTTCTCAGCCTTTTGTATGGGTTTCTCCTCCTCTTTTTTTTCTGCTTTTTGCACCGGTTTTTCTTCCTCCTTCTTTTCAGCCTTTTGTACCGGTTTTTCTTCTTCTTTCTTCTCTTCTTTCTGCACAGGTTTCTTTTCCTCTTCGGAACTTGCCATCTGTACCGGTTTCTCCTCTTCTTTCTTTTCAGCTTTCTGCACTGGTTTTTCCTCCTTCTCTTTCATACTGCTCATCTGCACAGCGCTGATGTCCTGCTTTTGTACAGCAGGTTCAGGAGAAGAAGGAACCTTATTTGCAATTTTTCCGGCTGCGTTGTCGGCTTCCTTTTCATACTTGTCGCCTTTTTCGCCTGTCTTTAGTTGCGTCTGGAAAAAGGAAGGATGTTGTTTTGATTCATCGTGAGCCAGATTGAAAAATGGACTGTGCGATCTTTCATTCGGCTGATTTTGTCTGCGCACGAATCGCCTTGAATTTCGTTTCATGGACATGATTTTTAAACATTTTTAATTCATTGTTGCAAGTATTTCTTCTGCCTTTGGTTTATAATCAGGATGGTTTGTCGCAATAATAGCGGCAAGTGATTTTCTCGCCTCATCGGCTTTGCCCTGATTAAACAGAATGACACTCTTGTAATAGAGCGCTTTTGCATTGTCCGGTTCCTGATCAAGAGTTATATTGAAATGATTGAGTGCAGAATCCGTTTCATCAGCAGCAAGTTCAATGACGGCCAGGTTATTACGGGCTTCTGTATGTTCCGGATTGAGCAGCAATATTCTACGAAACTCATTCAACGCTTCATCGTTTTGCCCGGTTTTTAGAAGCGACATGGCTAGGTTGTGACGCGCATCAGTATTTTCAGGTTCCATCCCAAGCGTGCGCTTAAAACATTTGATAGCCGAGCCGAAATCATATTTCGCAAAATAGATGATTCCCAACATCGCATACAGACGTGGATTATCTTCTTCATCAGGCAAGGCATTTTTCAATACATCCAAGGCATCATCCAGTTTCTTTTGGGTAATCAGAACATGAGCCAAATCAATCAGCTGACCTGATTGTGGTTGTAAGTTGTAACATCTTTTCCAGAAAATTTCTGAATCAGAAAAATTGCCCTTTAGCATAAAAAGTTTGGCAAGACTTTCGTTGGCGTGGAAATCGTTTTCATCAAGCGAAATTGCTTTTAATAAATACAACTCTGCATCATCCCATCGCTGCATCATCAGGTAGGTCTGACCAAGATTCGTATAGGCAGTCGAATATTCGGGACTTATTTCCATTGCGCGAAAATATTCCAGCTCTGATTCATCAAATTTTCCGGTTTGTGCCAACAGGAATCCGAGGTTGTTATGCGCAACAGCATTGCTTTCATTGATCGCCAGCGCTTCCCGGTATTTATTTTCTGCTTCTTCCATCCTGCCTGCAAGATGAAGTTCAGCCCCTTCGCGTAGAAGAGTTTTGATTTCAGTCGTAGTCATTTTACTTTTTATTTTTAAAACTTGTCAGCAATCGGGTTGACAATTTGTTCTTTAACTTTCGTTGTTATGTCGTCTAATGATGGATACGTGAATTTAAGGTTTTCAAAAGAGGCATTTGCTTTACCATCTTTATAGCCAAATGGAAATTCGAATCCAATTTGAAGTCCGGTGTCAATTTCTTTCTTGAAAATTGGCCATTCCCAACGCTTTGTATAATCCGCCGGCCAGATTCCGATGGAAGCTTCGGCATACAAATCTCCTTTAAAACCGAGAATTGCTTTTACCAGTGCTTTCACATCTCCATTTAGTTCAAATCCTGTCTTCGGAGAATATTTGATATCGGCATGGAAAACCGGTTGTTGAGCCGCCGCCTTAATGTATGCAGACAAATTAATCCCACCGGTAAGAGAAGCGATAGCAATACTGGCTGAGATTCCGAAATCAACCCCGGCAGTGATTCCGGCTTCAGCAATAAACTCAAAATCGGCCCCTCCGGTGATCGACATTTCGTCAGGATGAGCAGGATTGTAAACAATTTCGGCCTGAACATTGGTTAAATCACCGGGACCGATTTGCACATCAGCAGTTAATCGAGGTTTTATAACCGCTTCGATGCCAATGGTTGCTATGCCGAGAGGAATTCCAAAGAGCGGAATGTGTATCGGAGGAATGGAGATGAGCGGCTTGTCAACTATACTGAATAATTTCGGAACCACCTGGAATCTCTGCGGCAGTTTTATACCGCCCCTTACTTCAATTTCACCGTTCTCCAGAAGTTTTACTCCGGCAGTAACCGTTATGCTATCTGTAATTTTTAAAGCAAGACTACTTTCTCCGTAAACTTTATAATCAGGCAGCGCTTTCCCGGTGGGTTTGCCCTCTGCGTCAACAGCGCGGTTGGTGATCCCGACATTGAGCATCCCTTTCAGTCGTCCCTTTTCAAAATCAACCTTTGCATCAACTAAAAATATGTCGTTGTGAAATTCGAAAGCAAGCTGTGTTGACAGACCGGGAATATCAGGAGTGATTTTACCGCTGCCACTAAAATCATATTCATTGTCTTTTTTGACGACTTTCAGCGTTCCTTCTCCCTCTTTGATCCCCGGAAGTTTTCCTATTTTCACTCCACCTTCAATTTCGAACTCATCTTTCCCAAAAATTATTTTAAGAGTAACCTCATCCACCCCTTTGATGGTAGTTGTTGCAGCACCTTCAGCTTTCAGTATTTCGTTGGCATATTCCACATGAATATTTCCTGACTTGATACCTTTCACTGCATTTTCGGCAATAGAAAGATCACCTTCGATTTTCCAGCCGTTCTGATTATCGTATTCAGCTTTTATACCAGCCTGTTTCACTTTGCCTTTGAATAGCTTTGGATCGAAATCAAAAGTGCCGGCGATTCCAAAATTGCCATCAGTTTTGGCTGAGCCCGTAATTTTTCCTGTTCCTACATTTTTAATTTCAAAATCAACATCACCTTTAACTCCAAATCCTTTTGTTCCGCCAAAAATCGTTAAACTGATATCATTAACTTTAAATGGATCGGGAACTTTAAATTCCTCTATCGAGAATGTTTTGCTAATTTCAATATCATTTCCTTCAATCGAAAAATCTAATTCAACGCCTTTAATGACCGGAAGCGTTGAACTTATAACACCTCTTGCGACCAAGCCCTTGTCCTTTACAATTTCTGCTTGCGAAATTGTGATGGGACTAAGTCCCGGCAAATCCATACCGACTAATATTTGCTGTAAACCTCCGGCGCCTTCCTTTTTCGACCGAGGAATACCACCCCCATTCTCGATCCCATCCATTTTCAGAACAGGAATTTTGAATGTCTTTTTTCCTTTATCACGATATGAACTAAAGGACATATTGAAAGTTCCAACATCGGCACCAGCCTTTGTATTTGGATCATATAATACAGCATCATTCCAGGTTGGCTCTTTAAATGTTATTACTGAACCTTTGTTAAGCGCTAAAAATTCATCTGCTTTTATTACCCGACCACCAACCGTTGAAGTATAAATCAGTCTCTCCGTTTTTGAACCTTTCGCCTTCGTTCTTTCACCAACTTTCATTGGAATAAATTGTTTCAGATGATCTCCTTCTGTTATTTCTTTGTAGGTCCAGTAATGACTCTTATCACCCTCTCCTTGAGGGTTTTTATTGAATTTAACTTTTTTGATTGAGATATCGAAAGTTGATTTTAGGCTTCCTTTATTTTTAAGACGGGGATCGGGCGAATCCTTTTTATTCTCCTCTAAAAGAAAAGCGTCAATTGCTTCATTTATTGATGCCTTAACAGCACCTCCCGACTTAGCGTTTACTGAAGACTCAAGAAGTTCAAGATTATCAATCTCGTTTTTTCCGCCCACCTGAAGTTCCACGGCATGGTCAATCTGGAAGATAGAAGATTTACCGGACCTACTCCAGGCCGGATTGGCTGCATTTTCTATGATGTTATCTAACTTCCCTATTAATTTTTGGTCATTATTTTTTTCATGTTTTAAAAAGAATACGTCAGATTCAAGGCCTTTCTTCCATTCTTTGTTTTTTAATGTCTCGGCTACACTCTTAACGTTATTTGGAACTTTTTCGCTCCATACCACGTCTTGTCCTTTTCCTCCCAATGCTTTATCGCGATTGAATTTCCCGGTTCTTTTATCAAAGTTTTCTTTTATTAATTTTATTTTCGAAAGATTCCATTTATCAGATTCTTTTTCTCGTTTCTTTTTTGCTCCGGGAACATTAATTTCTGGCAATTCGATGGAAGGTGGATTTGCGTTGTAATCAGCTTTACCCACATCTTTTTTCTGAATCATCTTCTGCACCCCTCCGGTTTGCTGCACTGTATGCGTCAGTTCATGGGCCAACAAATGTTTTCCTGAAGAGGTTTGCGGATTGTATTTTCCTTCATCAAAATAGATATCCTGTCCGTGGGTAAATGCCTGTGCGTTCAGGTCTTTGTTCATTTGCTGCGCATCACTGTTAGTATGAACTCGCACTCCTTCGAAATCGTTTCCGAACCCGCCTTCCATTTCATTTCGGGTTGAATGGTCGAGCGGATTTCCACCACCTTTTGAAGAATTTATAGTATTTTCAATCGAAGGCGAAGCTTCATGGCTGCTTCCTGAATTTTCCTTTTTCTGAACATCGCCGGCACTTGCTTCATTGTGCAAAGCGGTGAAGAATCCCCGGTAAGCTTTCAGTGAGCGTTTGTTCTCAATGATTTCACTTTGCAATCCGCTGTTGCCGTCAATGCTTTGAACCATATCACCTTCCACTTTTACAATGATGGCGTGATGCTGGTGATCGTCCATATAACCGATGTCACCGGCCTGTGGTGTTTCCGTTTGCTTCAGTTTACCGAATGCGGTCACCCCTTTCCCCATCTGCCAGGTGCCGATGTCAATACCAGCCTTCTTGATACAATAAACTGCGAAGATACCGCACCATGACGGTAGTCCCGGTGTAACATACTTAATCACATCATCTTCCCAAACGCCAGGTGCAGCGAGATGAAAAATTTCAAGTAGCGCTTCATAGCCAAAACGTAATTGCTTTCCTCCATCGCTTCCAAGTCCCTCCTTCGCTTTTACTTTTCCTATTTTCGATCGCGCAATGGCAACAATGGCTTCACCTTTGCCCATGTTTCCGGTTAATGTTTCATTTTCGCTCCTGAAAACCTTTTCACCCTCATCATTCTCGGGATACATACTTCGCTGCACGTTTGGCTCACCTTCGCCATCGCTTTCGAACATTGGCTTGCGTTGCAGTTTGCCTTCTTCTTTGTTGTTTTCCTCTTCTTTTTTATCGAGTTTTTCTTCTGAATTCTTGCCAGCAACCTGTGCCTGTGCTACCGGAGAATTGTTTGCGCTTTTACTGACTACCTTATCAGCCATAGCATCGGCATGTTGCTCATACTTGTCGCCACGCTGGCCAATATTGAGTTTAGGCTGGATGCCAGTAGCATTGAAAAATGAATCTTCCTGACTTCGGGGAAAGAACTGTTTCCCGACGCCGGAGTTTTCTTTTCCGTGCCGGGTATTGGAAGGTGGCGCTGTAACAGTTTCTTTCATTCGATTTCTTCAATTTGTTTGTTGCCATTCGACATACAGAGCACTTTCCATCCATGGTAGTTTGAAGATTGAATACCCCCATGGCAGGAAGCTTAACAGCACATCCTGCGCCTTATTTTCAATTACAAGCCGGTTCTGAAAATCGTTCAGGATTAATTTCCCTTCACGTTGCAGGAAACCTTCGCGCAATCCATCAGGCGATGTGTTTTTTAAAGCGCTCCAATGCCTGATTGCAGCACTCAACAAGGTTTCACATTCGTCTTTCATATTCTGACTGAGGGCTACTTCTCTGGCAATCGGCAAATCAGGATCCCAACCGCAAATAAACTTCTCCATTACGAGATCATATTCGGCTGCCAGTTCCATTTTTGTTGCCAGATAATGCAGCAGGTGAACGCCCAAAGTCTGAGATTCGATGTCTTTAAATTGTCCTTCTGTCAGCAAATCAAAATCCTTGAAAAATGAGTCGAAGAAAGGATGTAACAACACCAATCCTGCATTATCAAGGAAGATTCCCTCTTCTTCAACTTCAAGCTTTTTTGATTTTTTACTGATTTTCTTTGGCTGATTTTCAGTCACTTTTTCGGTCAACTTCTCAATTTCAGGAAAATCTGAAACCTGCTGATCTTTAAAATCTGAAGATGTGATTTCAGATCTCAATTCATTCAGTAGAAACTCAAAATCAAGGGGAGCTTCCGATTCGGATAAAGTAAATGATACTAAAGGTTTTGCTGAAAATTTATTGAGAATATCCAACAACTTTTGTTCATGAAAAACTTTTTCCTGACTGAATATCAGCCGAATAACTTCTCTAAAAAATATTTGCTCCGGATTTGATAAGGTTTGGCCATCAGATTTTTTCCTATCCGCAAAAATTTTCAGCAATCCAAAAATTCTGCTTGCCAACTCTTCTGTGGCAAATCCTTTCTGAACTTCGATTGATTTAAAAATGATCTGAAAGATGCTACTGAAAATAAACTGAAGGGAAAACTGGTTCAGCAACCGTTCGAGGGCAACTGTATTTTCGCTGAGCAAGCTAACAAGTAGAACCTGAAATTCAGAAGTAGAATTGTTCAGTATTTCAATTAGATTTTGTTCATGCAATAATTCACCTGATTTTTCGCTCCACCAGGGAAGTCTTCCAGTTTCAAGAAAAAAAAGAAAGCTCTCGAATGCCATTTGCTCCTTCGAGTATTTTACTACCTCTTCATCATCTTCATTAACCTGGTCTTTTTCCAATTGAATCGGTTCAACCAATTTTTCTGTTTTTTCATGAAAAACCTGCAATATTAATCTGGTGAATTCTTTCTCGAAATTTTCTTCTGATAAATGCTCTAAATTGATATTCAGTTGGTTAAATTGAAAATGCGCATCAACAGGTACAAGCTTGTCCATGTATTTCTCCAATTTCGGCAGTATTTCATTGTATAGCAACCTAACCGCATCATCCTTTACCTGATTGGCCAAACGCATTTCGGGCACTTCAATTTCCAGGTTGACCCGGTGGATGATATGAGTATTGACTCCCATTATGTTGTGAATTTGCCTAAATCTTTGATAAATGTTTTCAGTGAAGTTATGAGTATCTCAAGCTGAGAAAGAAAATTTTTGGTGAAATCAACCACTTCATTTTCAAGCTGATTCTGGAGGTCGAGTTGAGGATACTGTATTGTTAATTGCAATGTATTGCCATGGAATGTTTCAAGACTATTTCGAATCATTGAAAGGTCCTTTTCATTAATTGTATCATCGCAACGCACCAGGTTAAGCATTAGCATTAGTAAAGCTCTCAGAATCTCTTCCAGAATTCGGGCAATGTCAGGAAATTTCTTGTTGAGCTTGAATTTAAATATTTGATTTAGCAAGCCAAAGATGTTTTCGATAAGGGCTGATTTTTGATTCGGATCGTTGGAGTTTAACACATCAATAGCCTTTAAAAGAATATCAATTGAATTGTTATAAATTGAAAGTAGTAGTGCATTTTTCGATGCTTCCGACGTTTTCTTAACAAGATTGAGCATTTCAGGTGTCTTTAACAGCGAAATTTTTGCATTGATAAATCCCATGACTAAATCTTGACACTGACTCCCGGTGTCGTTATTGAAGATATCTGTATTCACTGTTCCTGTGGAATTGCATGGATCATCCTTTAAAGTAACCGTTCCAACAATTACTCCAATTTCAAGTTGTCTAAGTATATTAAGATCAAAATCAAGAGTGAATTCATTTTTGTTGTCCACAATAATTTCAGGATGAGCATCCCCAAAATTCCAGATATAGGATTGTTTACCATAAATAGTTTCATCGGTATCGTTTTTATATAGGATAAACAACTTATCAGGGCTGGTATCCATGAATTGGGAACTCAGCAAAATTTCAACAGGTTGGGTAACCACAATTGTGCAATTGGTAGGCAGGCCGCCAACGGTAAATGTGATGGTTTTGGACAAATTATTTGCCGGAACTAATGTGGTATCAAAAACTGGCGGATCGTTCATAATGACTGCACCAGGCGCCTCTGGAGATGCAATCAGCGCTCCTTGTGGTGAGTATTTGCTAAACGGGATCGCACCTAAATTCATGCAAACTTTTGATTTTGGTAATTCCAGTTCCGGAGCTGCATAAGGGATATAATCTACCGAGGTATCTGAATTTGAGATACATGGTCCGTTTGTAACTGTCAGATGCACCGTAATTACAGTCTGATCACTGTCTGCCAGCGCAATCTTGTCGAAGGTAATTTGTACCTGTTTCCCTGAAGCAGTCTGTCCATCGCCAAATGTCCAGTTGTAGGTGAACAATTCGTTTAGATTTTCAGGATTTGCAATAAAACCTAAGGTAATTTGCTTATTCAGTGGACTGTCAACCGGGGTTGTTACATGTGTAAAAACTGGCGGTTGGTCGGAAATTAGCACATGCTTAATAATGGCATCAGGCTGCTTAAATACCGTGATGGAACAGCTGGTATCCTGTCCGTTTACAGTAAATCCAAGCAGGACGCTCGTTTGATCAGCAATCCAGTTCACAGCACCTGGATCAAAATTAGTGCTTCCATCGTTCTGTGGTATAACTGTTGCCGCAAAAGCAGCATCTTTGCTTGCTACAGTTCCTTTGTCAGGAGTGACTGTGAATTTCAAAGGATTTATATTGCTGCAAACCTGAACTTCAGGGAGGCTTAAATCCACTTTTTCAACAGGTTTCTCCTTTTCAATAATAAAGGCCATCGGTGGGCATTCCGAACAGCACAAATAAGGCAGGCAGAAATCGGCAATCACTATATCTGCCGCAGGCTGGCTTAATTCTCTGCAAATAATTTTACTGATACCGGTTATTTTTGTGTTCAGCTCCTTAATCACAAATTCTGAATAGGCGCTACCTCGTTCAATCTTATTATTTGTAAAGAAAATATTCAACTCATCCTCCCTGTTAATCGTTTCATCATTACGAACAACGTGTAAGGCAAAAGAATCAATGTCCTTATATTGTGATCCGATGACCTCCCTGGTTATACCCGCAGAGCTGTCTTTAACAAGTTGTTTTCTATCAATAAAATTATTGAATGCCGGCTGTGCAACAGTGCTTTTTGGCGCGCTGGCATACACAATTACAAAGGTACCTCCACGATGTGAACCAGCTTTATGTTCCAGCCCGGGATGTTGTTCTGCATACTTCGAGAAAGATAAATTCTGGAGAATCAGGGTTTTTCTGCGTTCTATTTCGCGCATGACCACTTCAAGTTTTTCATTTCCGCAGCATAACTTTTCAAGGCGGTCAATCATATTCATGTAGTTGGACTCAAACCCACGCGAAGTATATTTTCCAGTCCTGAAATATTTTTCCAGACGTGTGCGCATGATGGTAATTCTCTTGCAAAAACTCTGGGAAAAATTACGGTAATCGGTGATGAAATTCTGGGTAATTTCGTTGATGGCGCCGGGTACAAAGCGCTGCATGACATTCAGATGCCCGATGATTTGGGTAGGATATTCAAAAACGACATACCGCTCGTCTTCATTAAGGCTGTTTAATTCCGGATCGGCAGCAGCGAACGTGCGGGCTTTCTCAGTAAATTCATCAACAGTGAGCCCTTCCGTTTCCATCGCTTTCTGGTAATATTTTCCGAAGGAGTCAGGGTGATCATCAATTTTAATCTTTACCGCGCGGTTAATTTCATAAATGGGATTTAAAAACCGGTCGCAAAAATCAACTACCGGCTTTGCAGCAGTAAATGTTGCCCCAACAGTATCGGATACGGATGCTTTTACATTACCCGTGGCAGCCTTTTTAAAGACTTCATCTGCCACTTTATTGAATACCGGAGCTTTAAGAGTTGTATTATTTATGATCCATGGTGGCTGACCTTCAGTAGCGATATAGCGCAACATATTCGCGTGAGGCGCTGCTGGCTTGGCGGTGAAGCCTGAAAAGAATGAGGCTCCATCTGCAAGAACACAATTGATTTCCACCTGAAAAGCGCGGAGAATGGTATTCAGGTCTTCAAACTGACATTCAAAATCATCCAGGTTGATGTCTGAAAGTTTTACATCTCCCAGCCTGACTGCCACGATATCAATCGGAACACCCTTCTGACTTTTTAACGTATCCAGCTGATTCAGCGCAGTTTTGTAATCTTTGCCGATATGTCCTTCAATCCGGAAAAAATTGTATTCATCAATGCTGTAATCAAGCGGATTCAGGGTTTCATCTTTAACCGGCGGTGCATAAAGGTTTGCATTATAGGAAAGATTGAGTGTATCATTCGCCTTTAGCGCTTTACGGTAATTCCATACCTGCGAAAGTGGATTGAAATTTTGATAGTAGAACGGGATAGTCCTGTCTTCAAGTGGTTTATTGTAATCCAATGAGGGAGTGATTTTAATAGCATCAACTTCCATCGGGTTGAAATTCAGTACCATCAGTTCAAGCCGGTCGAGCATTCCTATGGCCACGTTAACTTCATGTTTGTGATTGCTGACAGCAGGCGACGGATAAAACTGGTGACGGTATTGTGGCGGTCGCGGTCCGTATTTTATGTTGGGTTCACCCAGCATGATATGTTTCGGGAATGCGTATAAATTCGGAATACATTCAAATGCAACGCTGTAAAGCTTATCCCTGAGCTCGTTATAAGCTGTCACCACATCCTTGTAAAAATCGTAGGTGTATTGCGCATAAAGTGTATTTGAGGCTGTATTCAGATTGGTATTGAGCTTATCGACAAGGTTTTTGATATTGACCGAATGATCCCTGTCGATTAAAAAATGGAATGCATCGTAAAGATCGAATATTGCCTTCGACAAAGCGCTGCTACCCTCTTTTGATGCCGTGAAATAGGCACCTGCCAAGGCATTGCTCTGCAAAGTATTGATATTATTCAGGATCACACGCTTTGGCCTGATAACCGGGAAAGTGAAATATTTCTCATAAGCCTCATAGTATTTGAGATAAATATCATCGCCAATTACTTCGCCAGTATCAAGGTGAACGACTTTCTCCATGTCGCTTTTCGAAAGGAGCAGCAATTTTGGTTTTGCAACCTGGCGCCTTCCGAGGTTATCACAATTGGTTGGCGTACATTTCTCCTGATTTTTGAGATAATATTCGAGATAAAGAACTCCTATCCAATTTGTAATTTTGCTGTCGAGTTCTTCAATTTTAAAAACCTCTGCCGAAGTGATCTTGTCTTTCTCATCATCGGTCAGTAATTGATATAGTTTGACAGCTTTATCTTCTGTTCCCAGCTTGTAATAAAACGGATCATACTTCCCTTCGTCAGGCTGAATATACTCCGCGAAGTATTTATAATTTGTTGCGCTCATTTTGAGCAGGTCGCCATCAGTTGTGACAGCAACACCCTCGCCAAGCGAAATGAATTTCGGGTAGCGCTTAAGATGAAGCCCGCATACGATTCCTGTGCCAATCAGGCAAGTTCGCGTAATTCGATGTTGATCTTCGAAAAAATCAATGATCTCATTCAGTTGTACTTCGGTAAGCACCTGATCTTTTACAAACCGGCTGTATTCGAGGTTCAGTATTCCGAGTTGAAGTTCCTGCTTGGTTGCCATATCGTGTATTTTTTTGTTCTATTGTTATTTTAACCGGGTTTTGAGTCGCTTTCAAGCGAGCCCAATTGCGAACTTCCAAGGATGATGGGATTTTTTTCGGGTGTATCATCATCACAATCGGTAAGCTGGCCTTGTTCATAAATGGTAAACATGTCTTCTATCACTTTGATCAGATCAATCAGCGTGGCATCTTTTGCCTGCTTTAGCGGATCTTTTGAATTTTCCCTTTCATCGAGCCATGTTTTGTGCGCTTTTTCAAACTTTTTCATGTATTCCTCATTCACAAAACAAATGCGCGGAAGCACGTGTGCCGGAGTTTCCATTCGAATCAGGCGCTCGGCGAACTGCCTGAAATATTTGTTCCGCAACCTCATTCCATATCCAGGAAGTACTATGGTAATCCTGAAAGAATACGGATCAAGCGGTCTGCAATGTTCTCCGTTCGATTCAATGCACACCGGCAGAAAAACATTGGTTTTGATCTTGGCAGTATTGAAATTCGGGCGTAACAGAATATGCTCAACCACATACATGCCCTCAAGCTTAAAGTCGTCCAAAAGATATTTGGTAAAGTCTCCAATTGCCTTTTCGGCCAGAGAATACTTTCCTGAAATAATTTCCCCAGGAAGAACATTGTATTGAACTGGATGAGTTGCTAAAGGCTGATTGCTGGCGTTATTCAGGCCAAATGAAATTTTGGTTTTATCGGGTGAAAGAATCAATTGATAGTATTCACGCTCAGCTCCAAGTAAGCTGGCAAGTCCCATTTCTTCATAAGCATCGGCACGTTTCAGGAAAGTTTTATTGACACTTTCGAAAATATTACTGCCATCCATTCGGATGTTCCATCCGTATTGCTGCACATCAGTCAGTACGCCGTTTACAAGCATTTTTACTGTGCCCGTTTTTTCAACGTTGTAATCCAGATCGGCGAGTGGAATGCGTTTATAATTGTTAAACCCAAGCAAACGCGAAATACGTTTTTCCATGCCGGGTACATTCACCAATTGCTCCTCAACCGACTTTGGGTTATAATAATCAAAGCCATCACCTCGGCATGTGCTCATATTGTGGTAATCCTTCAGGAAATTCACTTTGTGACGGATAATGGCCCGTTCGGCATCACCTGAATACAGTCGGTGCATCAGAAAAACATAGTCATTAAAATGCTCGGCAAAACGACCAAGAAGGTGGTCCAAAAACCTGTTTTTGCGGGGAACGTAATTATCCAGCCCGGTACTTTTGTGCAATACATCTATTTCATTGCCCCAATTTGAAACATCGTCAAAAATATCGCTTTCATCTTTAATTCCTTTCACCGTGTTGGAGAAGTAGGTGCGGGGAATACTATTATCAGCTGAAAAAAGGATGCTGACATTGGAAAGTTGCGCGAAATAATTGGCAAGTACCTGTTCGAAGAAAAGCAGATAGGCATTCAATTGTTTTGCCTGCGATTTGCGCACTTTGGTAGCGCTGTCGGGCAGGCCAATTTGCCCGATACCATAAGTTTCAGGAAACTGATTCTGGAAAGTCTGATAATTTGCGGTGTTCCGGTAGGCGCCTTCAGGAATTGCAATGTCTTCGGTAACTTTTGCCTGCATTTCAGCATTTCGTATATCGCGCAGGACATTCAGCTTTGTTTTTGCCTCAACCATTTTTAATTCGATGGGCATGAAACCCTTCCATATATTCAAAACGGAATTATCAAGGCAAAACACAGGTTTGTGGCCGGACGTAATGCAGAGGTTCCATTTATCACCGGATACAGCTTTATTAATTTTGGTAATATCTTTTTCATCGCAACCGCACAATCCGAAAGCAATCTCCTTCACCAATTTCACTCCTTCTGTTTCCATGATGATACGGATAATATCGCTCAGCCGTACTTCTTTACGCAATTCACTCCCGATCAAATCTTCATTCCGGATAAATCCCTTTTTTGCGAAAGGATTTCCTGGAGTCCAGTATTTGTAATTATCATTAAAGTCGAAGGCCGGACCCTGAAATATTTCATCCGGTTTTTTGCCCATTTCCAGCATTTCCTGAAGACTGTAAAAAGGGATATCCGGTGAAAGATATTGGTCGATGTTAAAAACGATCTGAGCCCAGACTTGTTCAGGATCAGCATTGGGAGCAATATCAATGTCGCCGCATATTACAACGCCTTCTTTGGGTACTTCTGAAATGGTGTCAATATCTTCGCAGAGATTACGGTAGCGCGAGTAAACTTCGGTCACACGATTGACAATGTCATTTTTCTTTTTTAGAACCAATAATTCCTGAGTGCCTTTATCTTTTTTCTTGTCCTCATCTGATAATAATTTCGAGTCGTCAAAATCGATCAGGATATTATTCAATCCCTGAAGTTTGAATTCAAGCGCTTTCTTTGGATTTACGACCTCCGTGGGAGATTTATAATGCAATTCGGGAATTCCTTCCTGCTTAAGCTGGTTGAATTGCGCCACCATCCAGCGTTCGGAAGCCATGATCCATGCATTGCGCACACCGTCAATCCTGACAAATAACTGCCGGTAATCATTGGCGCTTACCGGGCACGACGGCAAAACATTAATGGCTGAAAGGAACTGTTCGTGCATATTCTGAAAATTGTCCTTTGGCTTTGCCAGCAAATCCTCGACGGGCATCGAGATCCGGAAACCAAGATCGGTAATGGCATAGCACAACATATCGAGAATGGTCACACCGGGATCGTGCACGTTGTAATCGGTCCAAAGCTTATTAGCCAATTTTTCAATATGGTTCATGCCTTCCGCGTGCAGAAATGCATAGTCCTTGCCGTATTCGGCGCTTATCTCTTTCGGTATCGTTTGTATTTCACTCATCGCACACTTTATCTTTTTCGATTAAATTAATGGTGTGTGTTCCGGCAGAAACCAGTATGGCACGGGCGCTTGAAGCAATGATACTGCTTCGGTCCGAAGTATTTTTATCGTCAATTCCAAAACGTTGGAACATCTTGAAATGGGAAATGAAATCCACATAAGGACGTTCTTCAATAAATCGGATGATGACGCTTTTGTACAATTCTCCCCCGAAATGGATGTCCGAAAAATCGCCGTAAGCCCAGGGGGAAAGATACCTGACTATATCTTCGTTCAATATTTTTCGATAAGCATTCGCATCGTACTGTTTGTAAAATTTTACCCTGAAATCTAAAAATACCGTTTCATAATCAGGATTATCAGCGTCAAACTTCACATGAAGCGAATGCAATGGCTGGAGAAAGTCTTCGATTTCGCTTAAAAGATTCTGGCTGGCGCGCGGTTGCAATGGATCGAAACTGTTTTTGTTTCTGATATCCGGAATTACGATCAGTGAAACAAATCCGGGTGAGATTTCGAAATAATCCGATTTCTTTTTTTCGTCCAAAATTGAAGTGTGGCTCAGGCATTTAACCTTGAAAACTTTAGGGAATGCCTGCAATACAAGGCGTTCGTAATCCCAGATGGTTACTGAACGCTGTTTGTGGCGCAACCGTTCGCTTACCCTCAAATAGAAAGACGGATCATTTTCAGTGGCTACTCCGCCAAACGACGCGTAAGGCTGGCTCAATCCTTTGATCAGTGCAGGTTTATCGATGAACTTTTTAATTGTTCCTGCAAGTAAGGAGGTTTCAAGATGGGACAACTCGTTGTCATGATTACTGAAGATTGCTTCAACGGCCTGTGCATGAACTCCGGTCATTTTGCAGACGGAAGTACTTGTCAATCCAATAGGTAACTGTGCTTTTATCCAGAAAAGACCGTCTTCAAGCAAAGTATTGCTGCTGTTGGCTTCTGCCGGAAGCGTGATTTTTACAATCCCGGAACGGAGCAGATTATTTGTGGTATCACCTGTGATAAAATCCCTGTTCAAGGCTTTCCATTCGTTATTGGAAAGGGCAAACCACTCCATTTTGTTTTCTACGGAAAATGTTGGTGCGAGCGGGTCTTCACTTCCTTCCAAAACCTGAAAAAGCAGGTTGACAATACTTGAAGGCTGCGCATTTTGCAGACCGATGTAGAACTCTCCTTCAGGTGAATATTCCGGTACAAGCGCTATATTTCGTTTTGAAGTCGGATCGATAAAATCACATTGTTCTTTAAGAAATACGTGCTGTTCGCTCTGACCGAAAGGTTGTTCATGAAAAAGCTGAACCTTCCGTGCAGTAAAATTATCGAGTTTGGTTTGCGGTGTTGCATTCTCCGCGAATGAAAAAGTATTGGTCGCCGAAGCCTCATAATCAAATGTGATGGATGCAACAACAGGGGTGAATGGTGCGTTGGGCATCAGCACATCAGTAGTAGGTTTGGCTTTGGTTATCATGGCCAAAGTGAGCAAACGCGCATAGTGTTCATGTAAAAAATCCTTTTCAAGGTTCAACCGCAAAAAGTAAGATTTGGTTGCCGGGTTGAAATTCTCGGTTTGAATAAGCGGTAATAGAAATCCGGGATCAAACTTTGCCACTTCAAATTTTGCTGAAATGGTTTTAAATTCGGGATGAAACTTACCTTGAACCTGAACAGCTTGCGGCCTTAAATAATTTTGCAGAACTGCTTTGTTAACATCAATTCCCTTGTGCATAAGCAGAGGTGAAACAACCGGTGCAGGTACTCCTGCCGAATCGGATGAATCGTGGTTGATGACGATCGGTTTGCCAAAAAGATTTTGAGATGTACTTTCCTTTGGTTGGGGATACCAACTGTTATTTTTTATATACTGTGCTGTTATTTTGAAGTAATCATTTCCGGTAACTTCCGGATCAGTTGCACTTTTTGTAGAGGAAAGGTCATAATTACTGTCACCCTTATAAAGGAATGATTTACCATAAGCCTTATAGTGATTCATTAAATCAGGCACTTCTTTCCAGTTGATGTTAAGCGTGATTTTGCTCCAAACTTTCTGGAAAATCTCTGAACTTCCGATAAAAAAGTTAGATCCTTTGACCGGAACAGGTCCGAAAGGAAAAAATGGTTTTGACGGATCGAGTTTGCCGTTGTCATTTTCAAGCAAAAGGTCTTTAGCCTCTGTAACATTCACTTTAATAGTTGCTTCCGTTAGGGTTGCTTTCACCAATGCCGCATAAACTTCATACCCGTCACTTTCACCAGTGTTTATAAGGACTCTGAGTACCGGCAAGTTGGTATTCAATCGTTCTTTATGAATTCCTGAATTATACGGTACAATTGCTTTCTGTGCAGCATCAATGGTTACAGAGAATTCAAGCTTGCCTGTTGCTGAATCTGGCGCAGCGGTCACCTGCAGATTGGTCGCCTGAATCCAGTCCTTTTCACCTGTCAGGAAAATTTTTAGCTGCGACTGTAATTTTGTTTGTGATGGAAGGGATTTGGCATCAGGAAAATTCAAATTAAGTGATACTGTGATTTTACGGGTTCCTTCCTTCAGTAACAAAACCGATGATGCAAGGGCAAATCCCAGTTGAGCAGACGGCCAGTTTTCGTCCCCGAAAGCCTGCCATTTCGGATGGTCTTCTTTGAATTCAGTACCAAGTCCATCAGCCGAATTCGTTTTTTCTGCATATCGCACAACCGACCCGACCTTGTGGTAAATGCTCTTCAGAAGTGCGACCTGCGCTGTGTTCACTACAATTTCTTCGGAAGTAACATACCGCAAGGGTTTTCCGTTTCCGTCCTTTCCAGCGTCAAGCACCGAATCCTCTTTCACTATTTCTTCGGTTGCATTCTTCGCGAGTTCAAAAATCAGGTGAACCCGGTCGGGCACAGCAGGTTGCTGGCTCAACTGCAATACCTTTTTATAGTAAAAATCAAGATGCCGCTTGGTGAAAACATTGATTTGCTCCTGAGGAAACTTCATCAATTTCAGGAAACTAAGAAAGAGAGCAAGATGAGGCTCGAAGTCAGCCTGTGGCTCACGTTTCAGTATCTTTTCACGTTCTTCGGCCGGTATCCAATCTTCGCCCTCAACCAGCGCAGCATCTTTGAGATAAGATTCTATCTCGCTTTCAGCTTTCATGAAAACCTGCCAGTTTCCATCGGGTTTCGTATCATCATTGATGCTGAAATAATGCAGATGGGCTGCAAAATGAAAAGCAAAGCGCATCCAGTCGCGCAGGCTGAACTCATGAATTTTGGCATATCCGGGTTCCAGCGCTTCAAGAAAACGCTGTTGCTGGCTGGTACCATCGTGCTGAAGTGGATGCTTATGTTTGCAGTTGAGTGCCATTTTTATCGGTTAAGAATTAAATTAGAACCCTCATTGATATAGAAAGGATACACATAATTGAACCGTGAATTGGTTGTGCGAACCGTGTAATCAATGATAATGAGGAGCACGCCTTCAAGTTGCTGAGTTGTATCAATGTCTAAGCCTTCAAGGTCAATGCGCGGTTCGTAGTATAGTATAGCATTCTCTACCAGATCTTTCAGGTAGGTAAGCAAGGTCAGGTTCATGGCTTCAAAAACCATGTCGTCAAGGTTGCAGCCATAGTTGGGCTGCATGATCCGTTCGCCCAACCTGGTGGATAACAGAATCTCCAGACTGCTTTCAATATCCTTCTCTTCCTCGAGCATACCAACGCTTTTTGACGCTTTGTCGAATGTTGGCGGAAAACCCCAGCCACGTCCAAGAAATGCATTATCTGATGTCATGTTTCTTATATTTTTTTTATCCTCCAATAATTACTGTCGGGCAACCTGCCACGATCACACCTCCGTGTGCGGTGCTGTCACCCTGTCGGGCAGCGGGTTTGCCGCCAATCATTACAGTTCCTGATCCTGCAGCAATCGTATCCGGCGGACCGGTACAAACGCACATATCACCTACGGTAGCTGCCGGTAATCCGCCAATCAAAACGATCGGCGCTCCGGGTGGCAATACCGGTCCGCCAACATGTGGTACCGGTCCCGGATTTACCATCGGGCAGGTGTGCATATCTGAAACTCTTGCTGCTAAAGGCATGTCTTATCTATTTACTATTAGTTCATTTACAATTTACCATTTCATTGAGCTACTCTGTTAGCCTGACTTCTGACATCTCTTTCCATCAGTTTATCATTACAGTAGCTCCTTTTAAAGTCAATGCGCCGCTTGCTTTAACTTCGGCTGCTGCTGAAGCTTCGGCAGAGAATTTGGCCTGTGCTTTTGCCTCAACATTTAAACCTGACATCTTCAAATCCTGTGTTGCTTTTATCTCAATTTTTCCGTTGCTCTGTATGAGGATACCGCTACTGTCCATCACCAGTTTGTTTTCATTCTCGTCCATGATTTTGATCTCACCGGCATCTTCATCGACAATAATTTTTTTTCCGGCGGGCGTTTCGAGGGTGAATGATTTTTTTTCATCATCGAAAATCATCTTCATTTTGCTTCGTGTAACAAATCCCTTTTTGTGATTGGTATCTTCTGCGGTCAAAGGTGCAGCCAGCGCACTACTGTGGACCATGCCAAGCACAACGGCATCGCGTGGATCATCGTTGATGAACCCGACAATTACTTCGTCGCCAATTTCAGGTAAAAAGAAGGAGCCGCGTTCTTTCCCGGCATCGAGCGTTGAAAGGCGCGCCCATATTCCGTCCTCGCTGCTGCTAATAATGGGCATTCGGACTTTTATTCTGTTCTCTCCGTCGGGATCACTTTCCAATTGAGTGACGATACCTGTTTGCAGTCCGTGAACCGCGGCCAGCAATCCTGCGGAAGGTTTATCATTCATTTCGTTTGTTTCAGTAAACCACTCAGGATCGCACCCAAACTGTATATTCAGTTGCCAGTCGCCTGCGGCCACAAAATGCTGAACACCGCTAACAAAGACTTTCCCGTTGAAGCGATCGCCCACTCCGCCAATTTCAACGATCATCCCTGGTTTCACCGTGTGTACTCCTTTACATTTCACACGTCCGCGAACTCTGGCAAGCTGGCGTTTCAGCAAAAGCGCATCGCCCCATGCCTGCAATTCAGTTTCTTCCACCTTGCCACCATGATTCAGAATAAATTTATCGAGACCGATCACTTTTGCAAGGTCAGGACTTGTGAGGTTCCCGTTAAGTGCAACATTGGGATCGGCGCCTTCAGCTTCCACAATTTTCTGATCGGCATAACTCCACGATTTTGAAGTGACGTTTTTCAGTTGGTGCCTTGCGTCGATTTCCGCGTCAAGTTCCAGAATTGTGGCGCCATAGAGGAGCGAAAGAACCGCAGATTGCGACAACTGAGGCGCTTTTACGTTCAATTGCCCGTCGTCAGGGAAACAGAACTTTCCGTTGGCTTCAGCACGGGCAACCACAAAATCCCAATCCGTACAATCATATTGAATCACTTCCTTGTGCGTGACTTTTGTTGCTTCAGCAGTTGTACTGAAGGTGCTGTAAGTGCCCGTGATCTGCGAAATAATATCACTGTCTTTGACCGCTAAAAAATATTTGCTCTTCCGGCCAATGGTCATTTTCACCGTTTCATCTCGGCAATCAAGTACCAACATGGAAGCCCCGCCAGCACGGATTTTAATACTCATTTTAACAATGATCCCTTTAAAGATCGTATTGTTGTCGCTTTGGTAACCACATTTGACTTCAATTTTTTTACCCGGAATAAACAATGCATTATTGCTGGCCTGAAAACTTTCAGTTGAGGCTTCCCCATCAAGCAAAATCACCTTTGCCCAGGGAATTCGATTGATCTCTTTCGATACAGTGATCGAGTCGATCTGGAATGTCCGTGCAATTTCGTTTCCTTCAATTTTTATAATCGAAGTTACAACACTGGCAGGCCTTGTGGTTGCTATGTTTCGGGGTTGTGGCATATCACTTTTCGATTGGCGGAAATTTGATTTTTTGTCCTGTCTTTAAATTCCTGAAATCATTTAATTCGTTGACTTTTGCAACTTCAATATAATATTTCGAATCGCCGTAAACCCGAAAAGCCATCAATGGTAACGTGTCACCTTCATTTACGGTCCTAATATGCGTCAGATCGGGCGATTTTGAATTTTCCTTGTTCACCCGTTTGGTATCGTCCATGGACCCAATGAACCCAACTTTTGCCAAAGCTCTTAAAGGAAGTCCGTCGGACCGGAAAAGTTTGTAGGTGATGTCAAGGGTTTCGAGGCAACAGTCGAATTTGAGCGTGCCCCAGTAAATGCTCAAAAAACGCGGCCGGTGTTTATCTCCCTTGTATTCGAGTACCAGTTTTTTAAACTTCGCCAATTCTGATTCCACTCCATTCGTATCATCTCTCACACCATTGATTACCCCCGTGCTGTCGAAAAGCAATTCAAAATCGAGCTTCTGAGGCTCCATTTTGCTGAATTTTGGCATCTTGGCGGTAGTTCCCGGCGCTTGTTTCTCCGAAAACTTCACAGTTATTTTTTGCGAATAGTTCTCCGGATTCACCAATACCTCCATATTGGCGTCAGAGCTTTTTCTGTCAGCATCTGCGTAGGAGAAAATCTTCAGCTTCGAAACATTGTTTGCCATCAGCGGTCATTTTTCTGTTTTAACAATTCCATCACTTGCTCAACACATTCAGAGATAATCTCATCTTTATCAGGCATGGAACTGGCCGGGCTACCTGCTGAAGGAGCACTGTCCTGTTCCGGCTGGTTCTGGCTTACGCTTACCTTGATATTCAGTTCACGGATTTCTATTGGCATGTGTAAAATTTACGAAAGGGTAAAATATTGATATTGCAGCTCAAAAGTTTCGACGGCAAGGGCAGATTGCTCCGCATTCAAATCGCTGTGGCTCCACTTTTTAGGCCAGGCATGTTTCACGTTCCATGTCATCAATGGCTCATGAGATTCATTTAACAGCGATACGGTGAGATCAACCGGATTGATGATGAGCGATTGAAAGGCATCGTTGCACCATTTGGTCAGTAAATCCGAGTCTTTCACCAATCCCCGTTTAAGCACAAGGATTGGATATTTGGCGCGTACAGGCAAAACATGTTCAAAGCGGTTTTCTCCACCTTCCTTTTTCGATTCGGTCTCTAATTCCATGTTGAGACCTGAAACCGATTGGAACCGGCTGTCGATATCACTTTTGCCTATGCCTGTAAACACTACCCGGAAGTGAAACCCAACTGGTGGATAATTTCGAGCTGAATCAGCCATGCTGTTTTATTAACCGTTTTGAATGACCAAACCTTCGTGTGCCAACTCAATGCTTTCGATGGCGGCTTCGTTCGCATCGCTTTTCATGTCAGGTGACTGAATCTTAACAGGCCATGCGCTTTTCAACTTATAGACTACCACTGGCTCATGATTTTCATTCAGGAGGCTAATTGTAATATCTCTACGCTCAATGGTATTGAGTTTTACTGTATTCAGCCAGTTGAAATACTCGTTGTCGTTTGCAAAGACGCCGCGTTTGAGCGTAATGTTCCCGAATTTATGCAATCCCGGCATTTTCACCTTGTTATATTCCGGACTATTGCCTTCACGGTATTCGATTACCTCATTTTCGATGGTCAGGCCGGTTACTTCGGTAAAGCCGATGCGGGTTCCGCCCCATTCAACCTGGAAATGAAATTTCGGTATTGGATAATTTGCCATAACAATGATTTTTTATTTGTGAATAATTAAAATTTTTTGTGCTTAGCTCTTGCTTGAAAGCATTTTGTGGCTGAAACGTAGAATGATGAATTCAGCCGGACGGACAACTGCCATCCCTATTTCAACAATCATCCTGCCTTCAAGAATATCCAGTTCGGTCATGGTTTCGCCAAGCCCGACATGAACGAAAAAGGCATCATTTGGTTTCGCTCCCTGAAGTGCTCCTGCTCTCCATTGTAATATCAGGAAGTTCTCAATCATAGACCTGACTTTCACCCAGGTATTGGCATCGTTGGGTTCGAAAACAAAAGGCTCAGTAGCCTTTTTAGTGCTTTCTTCCACCATGATGAAAAACCTGCGCACCGGAACATAACGCCATTCATTGTCGTTGCCGGCAAGCGTACGTGAGCCCCATACCAGTGTGCCTTTGCCTGTAAAAGAACGAATGGCATTTACTGATTTTCCGGTTGTGTGAACATTCAGGTCTTCCTGATCGTGGCTGTCAATTTTGACTACCGGGCCAATGATTGAATTGATGCTCACATTGGCAGGAGCTTTCCAGACACCACGGGTGCGGTCAATAGCTGCATAAACACCTGCCACACTGCCTGATGGTGGTAAGGTTTGCATATACTCTGTCACCTTGTCTTTAACTCCGTGAAAGAAATTGTGGGAAGCAAAAACCGCCTTTTCTGCCTGGCTTTCATAAAAAAATGCGGCATCCAGAAGGTTTTGAAATCCACTTAATATTTTATCAAGGATTTTATTCGGACTGCTGTTCAAGGTTGAAATAATGCTCAGGCAGCCAGCGATGTTTGCAGAAAAGTTAGTTGCATCAATTGGTATTAAATCATAAGTGGAACCAAGCCAGTCGGGTTCGAGCGGTAAATAAAGTACCTTGATTGCAGCAGCATCTCTTCCTGCCAAAGTGTTCGCGATGGTCTTCGGATTTTTTTCAATTTGAATCAGCAGATTAATGGCAGTAGTCAACTCAACTGTTGCCTTTAATGCAGCGATATCTTTCTTGATGCCTGAGCCAACAGCAGCCTGGGTCTCAGCCTTTTTAAAGCTACCTGCAATCGCCGCCAAAAGGTTCAGATAATTGCTCATGTTGCCTTTTACAGCATCATTCGCACTTATTTTTGCCTCATACCCGGACAACAGTTCTTTAATATATTCGGTTCCACGCCTTCGTAACAATGCCTTGTCAACAACCGGATCGATAATATCGATGGCGGAATTGGTTTCAGCCTGCCTGGCTGCAAGTGCTGTCATCAGTGCTTTTTCAGAATCATCCTTTGAATAGCTGGTGAAATCAATTATTTCAGCAAGAAGATTGGACTTGTCAAATATATGCAACTGCCTGAAGCTGATATCATAATTGTAACTGGTGATGATCCAGGGATAGTAGGCTGCGCCATAGTTGAGAAAATTGATGCCGATGTTGTCTCGAAAATCGGAGATAGGTTTATTGGATACATCTTCAGGAAGATATCCCTTTAAAATATCAAAAATGCAAAAACGATCCTGAAGATCGGCGCATTGCTTTAAGGCAAGTTTTTGCAGTTCCGAAAATTTTGAAAGGTCCGGACTTTCGTCAACAGCTTTCAATCCAACGGCATCAGGTGAAAGTAAAAGTGTCGGTTCATCAAATTTACGCAACAGATCATAGCCGGTTTTTAACCTGCCATACTCAATGGTGTCAGTGAATGATCCAACACTCACGATGTAACAATCACCGCCTCCGTTGTCATAAAACTGGCGCAAGGCATCGTAAAGGTAAAACTGCTTGTTCGGGCTTACCGAAACCAGCGAATTTCCTTTTGTATTATCGGCAACAACCTTGTAACCTGAAGGGGTGTATCCGATTCCATAGAGCGATTGAAATTCAACCAGCGATTTGATCTTAACCGGTAGATCAATCAGGCTTTTTCCATTATTGGGGTCAGCGGCTTTTTCGGTATAACCGACAAAAGCAGGAATTGCGGTTTCCACCTGGGCAACCGATGGCGGGAAGAGTGGAACTTCCTTGATATAAACGCCTGGAGTCTTGTATGCCATAATTTATCTTGTTATTTGAATTAATTAT
The DNA here is from genome assembly GCA_038248385.1 of Bacteroidales bacterium. Classification (GTDB taxonomy): domain Bacteria; phylum Bacteroidota; class Bacteroidia; order Bacteroidales; family Prolixibacteraceae; genus Aquipluma. The sequence continues at coordinate 68,973 of JBBRXN010000001.1, read as the reverse complement.
TACGATACTACCATTTTGTGACTGAATTTGAGGATGATGAACTCGGCAGGCCGAACGACAGCCATGCCAATTTCAACGATCATTCTTCCTTCAAGGATATCGAGAGCGGTCATGGTTTCGCCCAATCCAACACGTACAAAAAAGGCTTCATCCGGTTTGGCGCCCATCAGCGCACCATCGCGCCACTGAAGGATCAGGAAATTTTCGATCATCGCGCGCACTTTAACCCATGTATTGGCATCATTCGGCTCAAATACAAAAGGTTCGGTCGCTTTTTTTACGCTTTCCTCCACCATGTTATAGAACCTGCGGACACTGATATATCTCCATTCATTGTCATTCCCTGCCAGCGTTCGGGCGCCCCAAACCAGAATTCCCTTTCCGGTGAAAAAACGGATAGCATTGATTGATTTTCCGGTTCCGGTCACATTCATGTCCTGCTGATCATTGTCATCAATTTTTACCTGAGGCTCAAATACATAATTGAGGCTCACATTGGCAGGCGCTTTCCATACACCGCGGGTACTGTCAACCATGGCGTAAACACCTGCCATTGTCGAAGATGGCGGAAGAATCACTTTGTTATTGTCAATCTGCTTTTTAACAGTGGCGTACAACTGGCTGTTTACATGGTAAAGCGATTGCTGCGGATTGTCAACATTGGCTTGCCCCGGGGCTGGATACTTCCGCAGTACATTTACCGCAGCAAGCGCATCCGTTCCGCCGGTAACCACAATCTTACTTTCATCGACATAATAGCCCAGCGTTGTAACCAGCCATGGATAGTAAGCAGCAGCATAAGACAGGTTGTTGTTACCAATGCCTTCGCGGAAATCATCACCAAGTGTTTTACCTCCGCCAACATCATAATACATATCCATTTTGCCACCTTTGAAGTCAGTCATTTTCTGAACTGATGAGGTATCAAGAAACAAATCGGCGATCACAACGCGGTCCATCAATTCAGCAGCTTGTGTGAGCGCTTTCGAATACAATGAATAGAATTGCGCCTTTGAAAGCGCTACCGCATCAGTGAATACAATCATTGTTGGCTCGTCTTCTTTTCTCAATACTGAAAGGGATGCCACCATCTGGTCGGAGTTGGCGAAATTGGCGTCGCCATATTTTCCGCATGAAATGATGTAGCAAGGACCACCTCCGTTGGCGAAATACATTTGCAGGCAATAGTAAAGCCGGAACTGCAGACTTCCGTAAGGATCTTTGAGTTCGCCATCCATCACGAAAGCTCCTGACCCATCCTTCTTGATTTTTATTCCGTTTACCGGATTGGCATCATTGGTAAATGCTGTTTGCTTCGGAAATCCAAAGACCTGCTCAAAATCGTTCAGCGATTTAATGCGTTTTGGTTTGTTGACAAGCGACAGTCCATTGTAACTGTCGTTTTCCGTGTACCCGATAAAAGCGGGAATGGCTGTTTCTACTTGCGCCACAGATGGTGGCAGTTTAGAAATTTCTTCAACAAATACTCCGGGTGTTCTGTAAGTCGTTGCCATTTGATCTTAATATTTATTGATTAATGAATATGAATTTCCGAATAAAAGTTCTTCTCAGTTGTCTTTGTCAATGCTTCAGTTTTAATAATTGTTACAGACGGATTTGGCAGATCGTCAATAAAATCGCCGTCTTTGCCCATCACCTGAACATTTTCGATAAAACCAAAGCGAGTCAGGGGAAGTGGCTTTTCTGTAACAGAAGCGCCATTGAATTTTTCGCCAATATACCGCCAGCGGGTTGACCGGTTCCGGAAGCGTATTTCATAAGTAGGTGAACGCATAAATCCCTGCGGATCGAGCATGTTAAAAGTCACATCATCGCATTTGACATTCAACTGGATGATGCCGAACGGGCTTTCCCTCTGCTGTAAAAGGTAAAATGAAACGTCATCAGAATAAACCGGGGCAGCAGATTCAATGTGCATGGTATAAAAACCTTCAGGAAAGTCCCGCATGTCAACCTGAAGAGTGCGAAAATCGCCGGAAAGAATAGTGACTTTCGGAGTTACAGTGATACCCGTTGCGGTTTTTACGGTTGCTACAGGTTCCACACCGGCAACTTTTACCTGATAGGAGAATATCCCGCGAACCAGTGGATGCCTGTCATTTACATTCACATACTGCAAAGGCAAATTACCGGCTGATGTCTCGGTCATCCAATCGCCTAAAGTTGAAGTAACCTGGTTAGTTTTCTGAAGTGCGGTAAAAAGCTTTGTCTGGTTGTTCAGGTTATCAGAAAGCATATCTCCTGGCAAATACTGCTTTGCCGCTTCAAATAACGGAGGGATTGCGCTGAGAGATGGAAATTTTTTCGATCCGCCTGCGATGGTATTTTGAAACGTGAATAATTGACCGCTGTTACCGGTGAGTGGAAGTGCGGTATAATTCATGAAATCCACGTCGCGAAGTTTTATCAGAAAGGTAAACATCAGATCATCTGCAAGAGACGTAAAAGGCTTGAATTTAGGTGGTTGCAGCCCATCGGATTCAGCCCGTAACCCAACGATTATGCCAGTGGATGTAAATTTAAAAATGCAGTTATGGGCACGCAGAATTTTGCTGCATTCTTCAGTCGGAACAATTTCAAAGATCTCGCGCGCATCATAACCCAACATCATGCTTGCTTTTTCTGTAAGGCTCATGGCATCATACCCTTTTTCCCCTTTGTTAAGGGAAAAATGATGTAAGATTCTGACTTCGAAAAGAATATTGTATGTGATTGAAATACTCATCGTTAATGTTTATTCCGTTACTTTCTTAAATTATTTCAGGAATTACCCGGATCATCGATCCTCACTTGTTTGATTATTCCACGTGTTTCAGTTGTGCTTGGCCTTTCAACCTGCAACAGCCTGACTTTATAGCACACAAAAGGGTGTTGCTTGCCGCCCAATGTGCTCCACAGGTAATTTAGCTGTTCAAAACTAAGGGTATATAAATCCAGGATAATGCGGAAATCATCAGGCAATCCTTCAACTTGGGTCACACTGTTCTTAATGGTGAAGGTGTATTTGCCCTGAAAAAAAGTGATTGCATGTGAAAGGTAAATGAGCGCATTTTCGTAATTGGTCATGCAGGCGGTTACCAGTATAAAGAGATTCAGGTTGATAGGAGGATTTTTATAGGCTACCAGATCATTATTCAGAAGGGCATAGTTTGGAATGTTCTTCATCGTTGCTTCTTCCGAAAAGTTGACCAGGGAAACCAATATATTATTGGTTGTTTTCAAAGTCTCCTCGTCCAACCGTACAATACTCTGAAGGACTGCAACAGGTGATACTACATCTATGTCAATTTTCTTAACCTGATCAATGTAGAGATTCATTTGTTCTACAAGAAACTTTAATACAGGGTGTATCATATCAGAAATATTAGCCTGAATTATATATAAAGCGTTAAATACAGCTTTGACTGATATTGTTTTTCTTATTTAAAAAGGAAATTTTTTGATGGAATTCTCTGTGATTTTTTCAATCTATATCTCCTGTTTGGGTCAGGGTTGAAATAAAAAATTGAAAATTTAGGCTACCAACTTTCCATCTAAAAAATTACAGTTATTTCGTAATCTCGCTGATATTCCATCATTTCGAAGTGGAGTAACTTTCGATCATCCAATTGACAACCAAATTTACAAAATTTATAAATACCAATTTCATTTTTTTTCAAAAAAAAGAATAATTTGTCTTTTTTTATTTTGTATTATGTTTCTAAGTTAAAAATGATCAAGTTTTATTGGAATTATAGAATATTGAATCTTTCAATTTAAAATGAAGTTTCCGATGTTTCGTCAATAATTTCTACATTTGCATCTGAAAAAATCAAGGATCATGTTACAGGAAATACAGATTTACAATACCCTGACCCGTAAAAAAGAAGTTTTTGTGCCGATTGTTCCCGGAAAAGTGGGAATGTATGTATGCGGACCAACTGTTTACGGGCCTGCTCACCTGGGGCACGCCCGCCCAGCCATTACCTTTGATTTACTTTTTCGTTTTCTGAAACACCTGGGTTATAAAGTGCGGTACGTTCGCAACATTACTGATGTGGGCCATTTGGTAGCCGATGCCGATGAGGGTGAGGATAAAATTGCCAGACAAGCCAAACTCAACGAACTGGAACCGATGGAAGTGGTGCAGATATACACCAACGATTTTCACCATGCGATGCAAATGCTGAACGTGGAATCGCCCAGTATTGAGCCACGCGCTTCAGGCCACATCATCGAACAAATTGAAGAAGTACGTAAAATATTGAATTCAGGATATGCTTACGAAAGCAATGGATCAGTGTATTTTGACGTGGAAAAATATGCCAAAACCAATGATTACGGAATACTCTCGGGCCGGAAAATTGAAGACCTGATCAGCAATACCCGAACATTGGATGGCCAAGACGAAAAGCATTCAGGACTGGATTTCGCATTATGGAAAAAGGCCCAACCTGAACACATTATGCGCTGGCCATCTCCCTGGAGCGACGGTTTTCCCGGCTGGCACCTCGAATGTACTGCCATGAGTACTAAATATCTAGGACAAACTTTCGATATTCATGGCGGTGGAATGGACCTGACATTCCCGCATCATGAAGCAGAAATTGCCCAGGCCAAAGCAGCCAACGGAAAAGATGCCGTTCATTATTGGATGCACAACAATATGATTACGCTGAACGGACAGAAAATGGGCAAATCACTCGGGAATGCCATTTCGCTCGAACAGTTTGCAACTGGTGACCATCCTTTGCTTGCGCAAGCTTACAGTCCGATGACCATTCGCTTTTTCATGTTGCAGGCACATTACCGCAGTACGCTCGATTTCTCGAATGAAGCGCTTCAGGCGGCAGAAAAAGGTTTGGACCGGCTGATGAAAGCAACCGAAAAGATCAGCCAATTACCCATTTCCGAAAGTTCATCAGTAAATATTAACGAACTGAAAAACAATGTTTATGCAGCAATGAGCGATGACCTGAACAGCCCGATCGCCATTGCTTATTTGTTCGATGGAGTGAAGATCATCAATTCGGCAGCCGATGAGAAAACCGCCATCACAGCAACTGATCGGGACGAACTGAAAGCTCTTTTTGATGCTTTTATTTATGAAATACTTGGATTGAAAGCGGAAACTTCTGGAGAAAGTGGCAATAACAAGGTGCTGACCGAAGTCGTTGACCTGTTGATGAAAATCCGGTTGGAAGCCAAAGCCAATAAAGATTGGGCAACATCTGATAAGATTAGAAATGAATTGGCCGCTATTGGTTTCGATATCAAAGATGGCAAGGACGGCGTGAGTTGGGAGTTCAAGAAGTGATCAGTCGCAGTTTTCAAGGCATACTTTCAATTGATGTAATCGCAAATAGCGCATTGAATCAGGTATTATGAAGAAACCAGCAACTAATTTTTTCTATTGATCAGATTAACAATCACTTTGGTCATTGTTCCCTTTTCTTCGGTACGGCTTACGGCAATCATTAAAGTAAGAGCAACCAAGGCATTGTCAGCTATCCGTTTGTTCCCATACTTGTCAAACAGAATTCCATTTTTCTCGAGAAAATAAAGGAATAAGAATGCTGCAATCCGTTTATTGCCATCAGTAAACGAATGGTTTTTCGTAATGAAATACAGCAAGTTGGCAGCTTTTTCCTCAATGCTGGGATATAAATCTACTCCATCAAATGTTTGATAGATTGTTGCTACCGAACTTTGGAATGAATCATCTTTTTCGTGGCCAAACAAATCACTGTTTCTGTAAACTGATTTTACCTTCCTGATTTGAAAGATTGCTTCCTGGTAGGTCAACTGGTAAGTTTCTTTTCCTGAAGTTTCTGTAATTTCAAGATTTTGGTAGTCGTACTGATCCAAAATGTCGAGGGCATAAGCATAATCAGAAATAATTTTTAACAATCCAAGGCTTTCATCAGCATTAAGCTTTTTGTTATTCAATACGTTACCCAGAAGTTTGACCGATTTCTGGAGTTCCCGCAATTGCTCATTTTGCTGAAGTAAACGTTTTTCATTAATTGAGTAACCCTTTATCAGGTAATCCTTTAGAATATTATTCGCCCAAATCCTAAACTGGGTTCCTCTTATTGAATTAACACGATAACCAACCGAAATTATCGCATCCAGATTATACGTTTTAATCTTTCTGGAAACGTCTCTTTTGCCTTCTCTTTGAACTACCGAGGAAAACTCGGTAGTTGAAATTTCATCCAATTCTCCTGAATCAAATATATTTTTAAGATGTAGTCCTATCGTATCAGAATCTTTATCAAACAGCTCAGCTATTTGCTTTTGCGAGAGCCAAACGGTATCACTATCCAGCTTAACCTGAATTTCAGTTTGTCCGTCCGACGCTTTGTATATTTTTATTTCCGAATTGTTCATTTGTCTTAAATTTCAATAAAAGTACAAATTTTTACTGAATGACAATTATTGCCTTTTAATCAGGCAGTTGCCAGAGTAGCAATACTTATGCGGGCATCGGTTTTGGAAAGAATAGCCTGTGCGCAGGCTTCTATAGTCGAGCCGGTTGTTATCACATCATCCACAAGCAAAATATGTTTTCCTGAAAACGCTTCCGGATTGTTTAATTCGAAAATACCTTCCACATTTTGCCAACGTTCAAATCGGGTTTTCTTAGTTTGGGTCTCTGTGGCAGTTACCCGTTTCAAATTGTCGTCTGATAAAGGTTTTTGCATTTGTGTGGCTATTCCTGAAGCGATCCACCAACTTTGATTGTATCCCCGTTTTTTTTCTTTCTGTGGATGCAGCGGAACCGGGCAAACCAGGTCAACCGACGAAAAATCATCCGATTGCAACAAGTCAATTCCAAATTGCATCCCGATTTCTGCACCTAACTCTTTCATCCCTTTGTATTTCAGGTTGTGCAACAGCGATTGATACTTACTTCCTTTGCTGAAATAGAAAAAGGAAGTAGCAAATTCAATCTTCACTCTTCCGTAAAACAGCTGAGCTACCCGATTTTCAGGTTCAAGATGAAAATTGGTTCGTGGAATATGGTGCAGACAATGAAGGCAAATCCACTGTTCCTGTTCAATCAGCTTATCGCCGCAGGTAACACACAGTCTTGGGAAAATCAATTCGGTCAGGTAATAGAGAATCGGGATTTGCATAGCAATTTAGGATGATTGGTTTTCAGAGATAATTGTTATAGAAAGTTAATGAATAATAATCAATTGGCAATCAGTTAATTTTCTGTTCTTTTAATGTTAATTTTGCTCCTGATAATATATGACTTTAAATTAATTATAGAAAATTATGGAAGATACAGAAAACGTTGTCGAAGGGAAACAACCAAATGACAATCAAATTGATCAAAAAAAAGAAACTACTAAACCCTTGAAGAGTAGAAAACCAGTAGTAAGAAAAGCAGGATTAAGCATATCGGAAATTTCAGCAAGAATAAACTCAAACAGAACAAAATCCGGAGCTCCCTCAAGAAGCAGAAGTACATCTTCAACTTCTCCTGCAAAAAGAAAAAGTACAATTCATTCAAAAACTCCTGAAAACAAAGGCATGTCAGAGGCTAAAACAATTCCAGTATCTTCTGCAACAATCGACATTGAATCTGATGTTGCCAATGAATCGGTTCTCATTGATCCGGTAACGATAAAAGAAACTGAACCGGTTAGCAAAAAGCTTGCGAAAGTAAATGCAAAAATTGAAAAGAAGAAGTCTGCCGAAAGCAAAAAAGTGGAAGACGAATTAATAAGTAATCTTGAAACTGAATCAAATAGTAATTCGAAGAAGCTGAAAGTTAAATCTGATTCAGGAAAAGAACCTAAAGAAAAATTGAAAATTGAAAAGAAGAAAGTTAAAAAAGCTGAAGATAAGGTTGATAAACTAAAAAAGAAGGTTAAAAAAGCCAAGAAGAAAGAGGTTAAAAAGAGCAAACTCAAAAGTTTAAAAGAGAAGTTATCAAAGGCTTTTGAAAAGCTTAAAAACAGATATAAAAAGCTCAAAAAGGCAAAAAAATAATGTCGTTTTTATCTTTAAATTAAAAAAGCACTCCGGTTAATCGAAGTGCTTTTTTTATGAGCGAGAAACGAGACTCGGACTCGCGACCCCGACCTTGGCAAGGTCGTGCTCTACCAACTGAGCTATTCTCGCATTATTTTAATGAACCAGATTTTCTAAAAAGTACCCGGAGCGGGACTTGAACCCGCACAACCAATGGTCACAAGATTTTAAGTCTTGCGTGTCTACCGATTCCACCATCCGGGCCTCCTTAAAAAGAGCGAGAAACGAGACTCGGACTCGCGACCCCGACCTTGGCAAGGTCGTGCTCTACCAACTGAGCTATTCTCGCATAATTCTGGTTTGAACGTACTGTTTAGTGCTTTCTAAAACAGCGTTGCAAATATATACCTATTTTTTCTTTCTCCAAAAAAGGAACCCAACTTTAACTTTTTTCGGTGTTTTATTTTCTGAATGGCTTATCCAGGCCAGTAATCTTTTTGATATCGTTCAGCTTATTCAAGGCTTCGAGTGGCGTAAGCTGATTGATGTCCAGGTTCTTGATCTCATCGCGAATCTGTTTCAAAACCGGATCGTCGAGCTGAAAAAAACTCAACTGAAACCCTTCCCTTTTCTCGGCCATGCCTTCCAAAGGCTTCGATAATCCATCTTTTCGGTGTGTATCTTCCAGCTGAAGCAGTATTTCGTCAGCACGGTGAACTACCGAGGGCGGCATTCCGGCCATTCTTGCCACGTGGATACCGAAACTGTGATTGCTTCCGCCCGGCATTAATTTCCGGAGGAAAATCACTTTGTTGCCCACTTCCTTCACCGTCACATTGAAGTTTTTCACCCGCCCAAACGATTTTTCCATCTCGTTCAGTTCGTGGTAATGGGTGGCAAACATGGTTTTTGCTTTCGCCTTCGGATGTTCGTGGATGTATTCAACGATCGACCATGCAATTGAAATGCCATCGTAGGTTGAAGTTCCGCGTCCCAGCTCGTCGAGCAAAATCAGACTACGGTCCGAAAGATTGTTTAGAATACTGGCTGCTTCGTTCATTTCGACCATAAAAGTTGATTCGCCCAAGGAAATATTATCGGAAGCACCAACTCTGGTAAATATTTTATCGACATAGCCAATCTGAGCTGTTTCGGCCGACACAAAACTACCGATTTGCGCCATCAGCACAATCAAAGCTGTTTGCCGTAACAGAGCTGATTTACCTGCCATATTGGGTCCGGTAATGATGATCACCTGTTGATCGTCCTGATTCAATGTCACATCGTTTGGAATATACGATTCACCCAGGGGTAACTGATGTTCAATGACAGGATGGCGTCCACCTTTTATAATAATGTCTTTAGAATCGTTTATTTCGGGCCGGAAATACTTGTATTCAATGGCTGAGGTAGCGAACGAAAGCAGACAATCCAACTGCCCGATAATCGCGGCATTCAATTGTATGGCCTGAATATATTCGGCAAGAGCAATCACCAACTCATTAAATAACCGAACCTCAATGGCCAGAATTTTCTCTTCTGCTCCCAGAATTTTCGATTCGTATTCTTTCAGTTCTTCCGTGATATATCGTTCGGCGCCTACCAAAGTTTGTTTGCGGATCCATTCCGGCGGAACTTTGTCCTTGTGTGTGTTCCTGACTTCGATATAATAGCCGAAAACATTATTGAACGCGATCTTGAGACTTGTGATTCCGGTTCGTTCTGATTCGCGATCCTGCATTTTTGCCAGGTAATCTTTTCCTGAAAAAGCCAGCATCCTTAGTTCGTCCAGTTCAGGAGAAACGCTGGCAGCAATTACACTTCCTTTGTTAACCAATGTTGGCGGATCGTGATGAATTTCCTTTTCGATGCGTAGCCGGATAGATTCGCAGGGGTTCAGTTGTTCAGCGAAACGCTGCAAATTCGGACTGTCGGATTTACTGCACATTTGTTTTATGGGCACAATAGCCTGAAGTGCGTTTTTCAGTTGCACCACTTCGCGCGGATTTATGCGGACAACTGCCACCTTCGAAATGATGCGCTCCAAATCGCCTACCTGACGGATGTGTTCCTCCAGATTATCTTTCAGCGCGGTGTCTTTCAACAAATATTCCACCACATTGAGGCGGTTGTTTATAGCCGGAATTTCTTTCAGTGGCAAAGCTATCCAGCGTTTCAGCAATCGGGCGCCCATTGGCGAAATGGTTTTGTCGATCACCTGAACCAATGTTTTGGCTCCTTCGTTGATCGAATTAAACAGTTCCAGGTTGCGAATGGTAAAACGGTCGAGCCAGACGTATTTGTCTTCTTCGATGCGCGACAGACTGACGATGTGTTTCGTCTGGTGATGTTGTGTCAGATCAAGATAATGTAAAATGGCTCCTGAAGCAATGATCCCGTAATTCAGTTCGTGAACGCCAAAACCTTTGAGCGATTTGGTTTCGAAATGCCGCATCAACCGGTCGTTGGCTGCGTCTTCGGTGTAAACCCAATCGTCCTGTGAAAAAGTATAGTATTTCCCTCCGAACAAAGCAGTAAAATCAGCTCCCTTTCCTTTCTGAAACAAAACTTCCTTTGGTTGAAATGAGCTAAGCAATTTATCAATGTATTCGAACGAACCTTCAGCGGTTAAAAATTCGCCAGTTGAGATATCCAGGAAGGCAATTCCCGCCATTTTTTTATCGAAGTGAACCGAAGCCAGAAAGTTATTTTCGCGGTGTTCCAGAATGTTGTCGTTGTAAGAAACTCCCGGAGTCACCAGTTCTGTTATGCCTCGTTTGACGATGTTTTTGGTCATCTTCGGGTCTTCCAGTTGCTCACAAATAGCAACACGTGCACCTGAACGAACCAGTTTTGGAAGATAGGTATCGAGTGCATGATATGGGAACCCGGCAAGTTCAACATAGCTGGCCGATCCATTGGCCCTGCGGGTAAGCGTGATGCCCAGAATTCCTGAAGCACGGATGGCGTCTTCGCCAAAAGTTTCGTAAAAATCGCCTACCCTGAAAAGTAAAACAGCATCAGGATGAACCGCTTTGACAGCATAATACTGCTTCATCAAAGGTGTTTCAACATATTTTGGAGGTGTGGTCAATGTTCTGAATTTTTAAGATGAACAAAGATAAGTTTTAAAGGCTACTATAAAACATCAAATCGAAAACACATTTAGAAGAAATTTCCTTTCACTTCAGGATTTTCGTATATTTGCTTCAAACAGATTGATATGGAATCTATAAGAATTGAAATCATTAATCCAAAAGCAAAGAGCCTAATTCAAAATCTTGCCGACATGGATTTAATCAGAATTAAGAAAGACAACGTGAAATCCGAGTTTTCAGAATTACTTGACAGACTAAGGAAACATTCAGAAAATGCACCTTCTTTGGACGAAATAACCAAGGAAGTTGAAGCAGTTAGAAAAGCCCGGTATGAGTAGTAAAAAAGTAATTCTTGACACAAATCTTTGGATTAGTTTTCTTATAACCAGGGATTTTAGTTTCATTGACAACTTTCTTGAAAAAGGGAAATTGAAACTTGTGTTTTCAGAAGAATTAATTCATGAATTTATAACTGTTGCCTCAAGACCAAAATTTCAAAAATACTTCTCAGACAAAGATATAAGGGAGCTGCTTCGCCTAATTGGCAATTATGGAATTCTTATAGAAGTTACTTCTGAAATAAAGAAGTGCCGGGACATTAAAGACAATTTCTTGTTGAATTTGGCAATTGATAGCAAAGCTGATTATTTGGCAACCGGAGACCATGACTTATTAGAAATCAAGAAAATAGAGAAAACTGAAATTCTTACAATCAAGGAATTGATAATCAAACTATAAAAATCGCCTACACTGAACAATAAAACGGCGTCAGGATGGACTGCTTTGACTAAATAATACTGCTTCATCAAAGGAGTTTCAACATATTTTGGAGGTGTGGTCAATGTTCTGAATTTTTAAGATGAACAAAGATAAGTTTTAAAGGATGGAATAAAACATCAAAGGAATATTTTGAACAACTGAATTCCCTTCCCATTTTCTGTTTTCCCTGAAAATAGTTACTATTTTTGATTTCGAAATGAATCAGTAAAATTAATCTTCAGTTCAAAACATGGAATTTTATTTCTTGATAATTTATGGTTTTATTTAAAAATCCAGTCAGGTCTGTGCAACCAATCCTAAGTCAGATCAACCAACCAAATATGAACCATCTATCAAAAAATTATCAGACAATCAATCTGTGGTTTTTACTGATTTTTATTTTCTCCGGAATTTGTTTCAGTGCACAAAGTGACATTCCTGAAAAGAACCAACCTTCCGCCCTTTCCGTTAACTTTTTGACTCATGCCGGTCAGGTTTTCCTGAACGGATATCCGGCAAATACTCCTCTGCATCAGGCAATGGGTCGAAGAGAAAATTTTCAGTTTACAGAAATCGCACAAAGCCAACCTTTCTTAGGTTGGGTGGTCAATTCAAATCAAAACAATACCATGCAGGTAGCATACCAAATCCTGGCAGCTTCGGAAATGAAAAATATCCAAGATGACAAGGGCGATTTTTGGGATTCAGGGAAAACATTCAGTGATCAGTCAGTAAATATTGTCTATTCAGGGAAAGCACTTGAGCCCAATTCTGTTTATTTCTGGAAAGTTAAAACATGGGACAATCACGGCGTGGAATCAGCTTTTTCTTCAATTTCACAATTTAAAACTGCCGCAACATTGGTCGAATATGCCACTGTACGCTATCCGTTACAAAAGCAAGATATTTATTCGGCAACCATCAAACTCTTGTCAAACGGGAATTCCTTTATTGATTTCGGCAAAGCTGCATTTGGGCGGATCCGGTTGACACTATTGGGAGAGACAGGTTTGGATACCGTTACAGTCCATTTGGGCGAAGCACAAAAAGAAGATAGGATCAACCGGACTCCGGGTGGTACCATTCGATATTCAGCTTACAAACTTACATTGTTACGTGGCTGGAATACATACGTCATTACCATTTCTCCGGATAAACGGAATACAGGTCCTCAGGCCATCCTGATGCCTGAATACATTGGCGAAGTTACCCCATTCAGATACTGTGAAATTGAAGGGTATGATGAACTGCTCAGCAAAAATCAGATCATTCAGGAGTCTGTGTTTTATCCTTTTGATGAGGATGATTCGTGGTTTACCAGTTCTGATACTGTTTTGAATCAGGTTTGGGAACTATGCAAATATTCGATCAAAGCAACCTCCTTCACAGGAGTTTACATTGATGGTGATCGTGAGCGGATTCCTTATGAGGCCGATGCATACATCAACCAACTCGGGCATTACAGTGTTGCCCGCGAATACAGCATGGCGCGGTTTTCACACGAATATCTGATCCATCATCCAAACTGGCCTACCGAATGGATTTTACAATCGGTGCTGATGGCCTGGAACGATTATTTATATACAGGAAACAAAGAATCGCTCACCTGTTTTTATAACGACCTTAAAGCAAAAACATTATTGCCACTGTCTGATAAGGAAGGTTTTATCAGCACTAAAACCGGTAAAGTTACGCCTGAAGTGTTGGAATCCATCCATTTTAAAGGAACACTTAAAGACATTGTGGACTGGCCTCAAACCGGAATCCTTGGATTGGGCAAAAATGAACCGGGTGAAACCGATGGTTTTGTTTTTCAGGAAGTGAACACAGTGGTGAATGCCTACCATTACAAGGCATTGGTATTGTTGGGCGAAATGGCTAAGCTACTGGGTGAAAGGACCGATGAAAAAACGTTTACAATTCAAGCGCAGAAACTAAAGAAGGCATTCAATGAAAAATTGTTGAATATCAAAAAGGGAGTTTATACGGATGGAATCGGAACTGATCACGTCTCGCTGCATGCCAATATGTTCCCCTTGACTTTTGGTCTTGCCCCTGAAAAATATATCGAAAAAATCAGCAATTTCATACAATCGCGCGGAATGGCTTGCAGTGTTTATGGTTCTCAATTCCTGATGGATGCGATATATGACAGTCATAATCCGGCTTACGGACTGGAGTTGCTAACTTCAACAGGTGAAAGAAGCTGGTACAACATGATCCGCGCAGGCTCAACCATTTCGATGGAGGCCTGGGACAATAAATACAAACCAAACCAGGACTGGAACCATGCCTGGGGAGCAGTGCCGGCCAACATCATTCCCCGCAAACTGATTGGCATTGAACCGCTTGAACCCGGCTTCCGTAAAATCCGCATCAAACCACAACCCGCTTCACTCGAACATGCTGAAATAAAATTCCCAACTATTCGAGGCGACGTTTGGGTAAAATTTCTGAATAAACCTCAGCAATCGTTCTCGATGAATATTATCATCCCGGCCAACGCCATTGCTGATGTTTATCTTCCTTTCTGGTCCAAATCACAAAAAGTGACAATGAACGACAAATTTGTGAACTATCGTCAGGAAGGAAATTTTGCAGTTGTTGAAGGAATAGGATCTGGAAGCACCAATTTTGAAGTAAAAAAATAATCCAATCAGAGCGGTATTCTTTGCCTATGGACTCAAAGACTTTGAGGCCATAGACAATGATTAATAATGCAATTTTTATCAGTTCGGTATAACCGAAATGTAAGTATCACAGAAAAGGAAAATCAATCGTTAATTGGCCAATGCCTGCAACATTCACATGCCGAAATCACTAAAGCGGTTAAACTTGAAAAAGGGAAAGATATGGAAGCCGGGTTGGCGGCCTTTCAGAATGAGGAAAATCAGTACCAGTTTGTTATAAAACAGAAGGTGGGGAATAAGATGAAAACCGAAGACAATAAGTTTGAGTGTTTCTAAAGTTTAAATGGTAAAGATTAGACTTCGGACGAAGGGAAACACGATGCAAAGAAATAAACAACTCAGGTTGCCTGAGAATTAGCTGATGCCTGTTTAGTATTGTATTCCTTTGCTAAATTGCCAGCTTTCGCTACTTCGACTGGGCAATTTGTCAAAAAACGGATAAAACAAATTTTAGTTAGCATGATTAAATATTTAGCTTTTATCTTCTTTTTTTGCTTTGGCTTCTTCAGCACAAAAAGAGGGTCACCGACTGCCAAAAACAGCTTGGCTACCGAAATGGTTTTTATTCCTTATTTTTTGGGCTACTGCCATTCCTGATCGTCATTCCGATGTAGCTTCCTCCGAAAGACGGAAAAATATGGAGCATTCCGGTCAAAGAATATGACCGACTGGGAAGATGTTTCTGACTTGGTTTCATTTCCGTCTGGCGCCTGGCATGGTTCGGTTTTTACTGTGAATAAAACTGTTTTGGAAAAGATCGGGTTTTAGAAATTGAGCAAACCTATTTCTCCTGAAGCGGCTGCTTCATCCACATACCAGCTCAAATCTCCGCTGATTGGATGTATGTGTGTTGCCGGCAGCAAGTTCGCTTTTTCCTGATTTGTCCATATTTCGGCCAATCGTTCAGCCTTGTTTGAACCGGTTACGATAAAGCAAACCTTCAAAGCATGATTGATCACCTGCCCGGTTAGTGTAACGCGCTTTTGTCCGCTCTGAGGATGTACCGCCACTTCGCAGATATTGCCGGATTGTAACATTTGCATCTGATCAGGAAAAATCGAGGCAGTATGGCCGTCGTCTCCTATTCCCAATATGATCAAATCAAACTGAGGCCAACCATTTCCGGATGTCAATTCCTCCTGAATTTGTTTTGAATACGAGAAGGCTTCAGTATCCGGTAAATTTTCACCTTTGATGCGGTGGATATTTTCTTCAGGAATGACAATTTTTGAGAAGAGCAGTCGGTTTGCCACGCCAAAATTACTTTCCGGATCATCCGGAGTTACCATCCGTTCGTCAACCCACCAAAAATGATTTTTTTGCCAAAGCGCTGCAGCAGCATATTTTTCGGATAAAACAGCAAACAACAAATCAGGAGTTCTTCCTCCTGAAATGGCCAAATGAAATTCCTTTCCGGAAAAATCCCGTATCCAATTCATCAATTGGTCAGCGAATTCGTTCGCCAATTCTTTCGGATTTTTGAAAATTTGCAGATCTTTTTTCATCAATTTTGAACTTTGAATCCATTCGCTGAAGGTAAAGGATATCTGACTGTTTTAGCTGAAACTTGAAATTTGGAACTTTGAACTGCCCTAAAGTTCACAATATTCGCCATCGTGCGCCAGATTTTTGCACGGATAGCGCCAGGTACCGTTTTCAACCAATTCGTCAACCATTTCGGGGCCCCAGGTTCCGGCCGGATAACCATAAATTGGAATATCAGGATTGTTTTTCCATGCATTAAGAATGGGTTGTACGTACTCCCATGCTTTTTCGACTGCATCACCCCGGGCATACAAAGTAGCATCGCCCTGCATACAATCGAGCAGTAACCTCCCGTAAGCAGTTGGAAGGTAAACATCCGATAATTCATTGTAATGGAAATCCATATTCACAGTTTGTACGCGAAACCCGGCTCCCGGTACTTTCATGCCAATTTTCAGTAAAATACCTTCGTCAGGTTGAATCCGAAGAACCAATTGATTGTTTACAGGTCCTGTGTCAGTCTCATTCCCAAATAAATGATGCGGAGTATTTTTAAAATGAATAACCACTTCGGTTACTCTGGCTGGTAATTTTTTGCCGGTCCGGATATAAAACGGGACACCTGCCCATCGAAAATTGTCGATAAAAAATTTCATCGCGACAAACGTTTCGGTACGCGAATTCTGATCAACGCCCGGTTCTTCGCGATAACCTTTTATCAGTTCTTTGCCGATGTGCGATTGGGTATATTGGCCCCGAATGACATGTCGGGCAACTTCTGCTTCGCTGATTGGACGCAAGGATTGAAATACTTTCAACATCTCGTTCCTTATCGCATTGGCTTCAATCACGACGGGTGGCTCCATGGCAACCATTCCGACCAATTGCATCAAATGGTTCTGAACCATGTCGCGCATGGCTCCGGAATGATCGTAATAGCCTCCCCGATCTTCCACCCCAAGTGTTTCAGCTGAGGTAATCTCAATATGATGGACAAAATTATGGTTCCAGATTGGTTCGAAAATACCATTTGAAAAGCGGGTGACCAGCATGTTTTGAACGGTTTCTTTGCCCAGATAATGATCAATGCGGTACAATTGATCCTCATGGAAATAATTGCGCAGATTTTTGTTGAGTTCCTGAGCGCTTTTCAGATCAGTACCAAATGGTTTTTCGATGATCAGTCTTTTAAAACCCATTTTTGAATCATTCAATCCGACTTCAGCCAGGCTTTTCGGAATTATTTGGTAAAGATTAGGCGGGGTTGATAAATAATAAATGTAATTTTCGGGGATCGATAATTCTTTGCCAAGCAATTCAAGTCTCGTTTTCAAAACAGGATATTCAGATGAATCAGCGGTTGAAAGCGGTTGATAATAAAGATGTTCCAAAAACGATTCAATATCTTTCTCATTTTGGGGTTGAATGGATAAAAATTCTTTCATTTTCTCGCGAAAATCCAAATCAGAAAGTACGGTCCGCGAAACGCCCAGTACTGCCAATTTCTCCGGAAGCAATTGCTGTGTGTGCAATTCGTACAGTGCCGGTATCAGTTTCCGTTTGGTCAGGTCGCCCGAAGCCCCGAAAATGACCAGAATATGTGGTTCAGATTGTTTCATTTTAATTTGCGATAAGATTTTTATCACCTAAACATTTGAATCCGCAAATTGATTAATAAAAATTGAATTAAAAAAGTAACTAACCTAAACATGAAAAGACAAATGATTCCTAAACGATTTTCGCAAAGGCTCCCCCGATCCGGAGCCGCATTTCTGATTTTATTTACCTCGATTGTAATTGTTTCATGCAACAGTTCAAAACCCGATTTCACCAAACGGGAGCAGAATTTTGATGCCGGATGGAAATTCAACCTCGGCGATATTCAGGGAGCCGAAATTGCAACTTTCGACGATTCGCAGTGGCGCCTGCTCGACCTTCCACATGACTGGAGCATCGAAGATTTACCCGCCACTTCAGGAAAAAATCAAGTTGGCCCATTTACCGAAGACAGTCAGGGCAAAGGCTCTACCGGAAATGTTCTGGGCGGAGTCGGCTGGTATCGCAAAACGTTCACTTTGGATAAATCATCCGAAGGGAAAAAAGTTCAAATCCTTTTCGATGGTGTTTATATGAATTCCGAAGTCTGGATCAATGGCCATTCACTTGGCGTTCATCCTTATGGTTACACTCCGTTTTATTACGATCTGACACCACATATAAATCCTTCCGGCGAGAAAAATACATTGGCAGTAAAAGTTAGCAATGAGGGTAAAAACAGCCGTTGGTACAGCGGTTCAGGAATCTATCGCCATGTAGTTTTACAGTTAACAGGCAAGGTAAACATTCCAATTTGGGGAATTTCGGTTACCACTCCGGAAGTAGATAAAGAGAAAGCAACGGCCAAATTCAATATCCGGATCAGCAATGAAATAAAGGAAAGCGCTGAATTGAAAGTCACAACACAACTCATTGCTCCTGATGGAAAACCGATAAGTGAAGCAAAAACAACAGTAAGTCCGTTCAAAGAAGAAAAAATAGATATCGAACAAAAATTTGAGCTAAAAAACCCTTCACTTTGGTCGGTTGATTCGCCAAAATTGTACAAGGCCATTACAGAAGTCAGCTTTGACGGTAAAATCGTCGATCAGCAAACCACCACATTCGGAATCCGGTCCATCGAATTCAGCGCTAAAAAAGGCTTTCTGCTGAATGGCGAACAAGTTTTGCTGAAAGGCGGTTGCATGCACCACGACAATGGGCCGCTTGGCTCGGCAACCATCGACCGCGCGGAAGAACGCAGAGTTGAACTGATGAAAAAGTTTGGATTCAACGCCATCCGAACCAGTCACAATCCACCTTCAGCACAATTTTTGGATGCCTGTGACCGACTGGGCGTTTTGGTCATTGACGAAGCATTCGACCAATGGCAACGACCAAAAAATCCGGAAGATTATCATCTTTATTTTGATGACTGGCATCAGCGCGATGTTGAAGCAATGGTTTTACGCGATCGTAATCATCCTTCAATAATTATTTGGAGCATTGGAAATGAAATCAACGAACGAGCCGATTCGTCAGGTTTGGTAATCACAAAAAAACTGAGCGACATGATTAAAACCATTGACATCAGCCGCCCTGTTACTGCTGCTATCTGCGAATTCTGGGACATCAAAGGAAAACCTTGGGAAGCAACGAGTCCGGCATTTGAACTTTTGGATATAGGTGGTTACAACTACCAATGGCGCAAATATGAAAGTGATCACGAAAAGTTCCCAAATCGAATGATGGTTGGCACTGAATCAGTTCCCAAAGAAGCATTCGAAAACTGGCAGATGGTAGAAAAACATCCATATATCCTGGGCGACTTTGTATGGACGTCGATGGATTACTTAGGAGAATCAGGAATTGGTCATGCATTGGTTTCCGCCAAAGATGCCAAACCCCAATTTTCACCCGGTTGGCCATGGTACAATGCGTATTGCGGCGATATTGACATTTGCGGGTTCAAAAAACCACAGTCGTATTTCCGCGATGTGGTCTGGAAAATCAGCAATCTGGAAATGGCAGTTCATTCGCCAATCCCTTCAGGAATGAAAGAAATAGTAAGTTACTGGGGCTGGCCCGATGAACAACAAAGCTGGAACTGGGCTGGCAATGAAGGCGAAAAGCTTCAGGTAAATGTCTATTCCAATTATCCTGAAGTCAGGCTCGAACTGAACGGGAAAGTAATTGGTACCAAAAAGGTATCAGCCGAAACCAAACTGACTGCCAGTTTTGAAGTTCCTTTCGAAGCCGGTGAACTGAAAGCAATTGCCCTGAAAGAGGACAAAGAAATGGAAACGAAAATTCTGAAAACTACCGGAAAACCAGCAAAAATCCGTTTGACTGCCGACCGTTCAGACATAAAAGCCAGCCGCAACGACCTGTCGTATATAACCGTTGAAATAACTGACGAAGCCGGAAAATTGGTTCCCAACGCCAACCTGCCCGTTCAGTTTAAAGTTGAGGGAGAAGGTGAACTGGCGGCAGTCGAAAATGGAAATCCAAAAGATATGAAAAGTTTCCGTTCGCCACAGGTAACCAGTTTTAATGGACGTTGCCTGGTTATTTTACGACCTTCAGGCACCTCGGGAGAAATTAAACTAAAAGCAGAATCGGAAGGATTGGAAGGAATGGAAATTACCATTCAAACGAAATAGAAAACGAATATAGAATTTGAATTTATTCCATAGAGTTTAAACCAAAAGGAAGAGTCCGTTCAATGGGCTCTTCCTTTTTGATAGTTTCTTAATTGCAGCGACTTGAATTAATGGTGCCCTTCAAATTTGAAAGATACCTTCAGTTTTGTCCGGTAGCTTTCAATTATGCCATCCTTGATGGTCATGTCCATTGAAATAACTTCTGCAATACGAAGTTCACGTAAGGTTTCGGAAGCTTTGGAAACGGCATTTGCAGCAGCCTTTTCCCACGATTCGCTACTTGTACCTACCAATTCGATGATTTTGTAAACACTGTTGGGCATAGAGTACTCCTTTCTTTTAGATTTACAATCATTTACAGAAAAGTAAGAGGCAGGGTTTCATAAAATTGGCTGTTTGACAATAGTTTTCCCGGATTTTCGTAGTGAATAAATCTTAATTCTTTACAGGCACCAGTTTTACGATGATCCCGGGGCTCTCAACTGCAACATAAATGAATCCATCGGGACTCATGGTTACATTTCGCACCCGACCAGCATTTTCGAGCAGCTTTTCCTGTTCGGTTACCTTTCCATCTTCCAAATGAACGCGTTCGAGGTATTTAAAACTTAGCGAACCGCTCAAAATATCGCCTTTCCATCCGGGGTAACGATCGCCGGCCACAAATTTTAAACTACTTGGGCCAATCGAAGGCGTCCACTGAAATACAGGCTGTTCCATTCCTTCTTTAGCGGTATATTTCGATAGAATTGTACCATCGTAGTTAATCCCGTAAGTGATCACCGGCCAGCCATAATTATTGCCCTTTCCGACCAGATTAATTTCATCACCTCCACGCGGTCCATGTTCATTATTATAAATCCGTCGGCTAACCGGATGAATGTCGATTCCCTGCGGATTGCGGTGTCCAAAAGAATAAATAGTTGGCATTGCCCCGGGAGTATTTACAAACGGATTGTCGGGCGGAATGCGTCCGTCGTCATAAATACGGTGAATTTTTCCACAATGATTTTCCAACGTTTGAGCATTCGTCATGTTGCCACGTTCGCCAACCGAAAAGAACAAATACCCCTGATCGTCAAAAACCATCCGGCACCCAAAATGAACACCCGAGTTTGTATTTGGCATGGCCTTGAACAATTCCTGATGTTCTGTCAATTTGTTATCCTTCAACTTTGCCCTGAATATAGCCGTGTTCCCTCCTACTCCATCGGGAGCTTTCTGTGAATACGAAATATAAATCCAACCATTTTTTTTGTAATCCGGGTGCAATACAATATCCATCAAACCGCCTTGTCCCTGTGCCAAAACTTCAGGAACTCCTGATATTATTGTTTTAAGTTTTCCACCGCCAAAACGGAACAGTTGCCCGCTACGTTCGGTCACCAGCATGTCGCCATCGGGTAAAAAAGCAATTCCCCATGGAATATCCAGTCCTTTGGCAACGGTATCGATGCGAAAAGCCTGGTGTTTTGAACGCACCACTGCCGGAAATTTTGTAAGGGCAGGTGTTTCCTTTTTGCTTTTTATTTCAGTCAGAATATATTTTGAAATCTCTTTCATCTCGGTATCTGTAAAAGCTTTTTCGAACGAAGGCATACCCAAAACCGGAAGACCGTATTTGATAACCGGTGTCAGATCGTTTCCGGCGCTGTATGCTTCCCAGGTGTTTCCGGCAAAACGCTCCATTTTGTTGCCATGGCAACCGGCACAAAATTTTTGAAAATTATCTTTTGCTGAAGGTTGCGCCGAAATGGCATTTATTTGTCTTTCATATCCGACAGGAGTTTCTCCCGAAAAAATAATCGACAAAGCTGACAATGCAAAAAACGAAAGAGATAGGATAATGAATAGTTTCATAGTTCAATAAATTTTATTGGTTGTCGATTTTTAAACAGCAAACCCGGCTATTTGTTGAAAATCAATTCAGGAATAAGAAAAAATACAATTTCCTTTGTAGTCAGTGGAAAATTCTATCTATCCGCGAATCGGTCGATAAATTACCTGAAAAACGAAAAATGGTATTCACCAAATCAAAAATTGATGGTAAAAAAAAGGAAGTAGCTGAAGAACTGGGCATTTCAGTTAAAGCGATTGAAAAACCAATATCGAATATCCAATATTCTCTTTAAATTAACAACCCAATTACAGCCCAAACTAATCAAGTTGTTCCTGTATTTTATAAACTAAACCATCCAAAATGAAACTATTGATTAAACAATGCTTATTCATCGGTGTAACTTTTCTTCTTTTTACAGACTTGAATTGCAAGCACAGAAGCCTTTAATTATTCCAGATACGGAGAAGATTACCCGATCAAATCAAAAGATTACTAATTTTAAGGTCTGAATTTTTGACTTCTAAACCGAACCCAAATGAAACATTTTATTCTGATAGTAATGTTATCTAGCATTGCTGTAAAAGCTTTTCCACAGATATACGTTAAAGTTTGGAGCGACGAGTTTAATACACCAGGGCTGCCCGACAGTACCAAATGGGATTACGAAGTTGGTAAAATCCGAAACGATGAGCTGCAATATTATACTTATAAACGCTCCGGGAATGCCCGGATTCAGGATACGGTATTAATTCTCGAAGCCCGGAAAGAAGTATTTCAAGGTGCGGCATACACTTCTGCAAGTTTAATTTCGCGGCTGAAAGGTGATTGGCTGTATGGTAAATTCGAATTCAGCGCAAGGGTTCCTACCGGAAACGGCACATGGCCTGCCATCTGGATGATGCCGACTTACAGCGAATATGGCGGATGGCCCAAAAGTGGAGAGATGGACATCATGGAGTATGTCGGGATGAACCCCAATAACTTGTATTATACTGCTCATTTTGAAGGTACCAACGGAACGGGCCATCAGAGTTCGGGTATTCAGACCACCTTTAGTCAACCTTATGACAAGTTTATCATTTTCACATTTATCTGGTCGCCCACAAAACTTGAATGGTATGCCGATGGAGTAAAAAAAATTACTTACAACAAACCAGCTGTTGACCAACGACTATGGCCTTTCAATAAAATGTTCTATTTAATCCTGAACATGGCTTATGGGGGTTCATGGGGTGCGCAGAAGGGAATTGACGATTCAAAACTTCCGCATAAATTTCTGATTGATTACGTTCGGGTGTATCAGTTACAGGAATCGACCGGGCCATTTTCGCTGAATATTGAACCTGCATCTAACGGAACTGTTGAAATGACTCCTAAGCAGACTTCTTATCCTGAAGGATCAATGGTTACTGTAACAGCCATTCCGGATGAAAAGTATGAGTTCGATAAATGGCTGCACCAGGGTACAGCCAATCCGATTGTAATTGAAGTTTCAAAAGACATCACCCTGATTCCTGTTTTCAAAAAAAAAAATGAACTGATCATAAATGGCGATTTCAGTCTTGGATTGAATAGCTGGGGCAATTTGTATTTTCAAAATACTCAATGGAAAGCTACCAGCACTGTTACCGATGGTGTTTATAAAATAAGTGTGACCCAACCCGGCACAGCCAACTGGCACATTGTTGACCAGCAATTAAACCTTACCCTGGAGAAAGGCACCACCTATCAGGTTACATTTGATGCCTGGGCTGACAATCCGAATTCGATGGATGTTTTCATATCGAAAAATCACGATGATTTTGGTGCGTATTATTCAACAACAAGAAATATCACAGGAATCAAACAAAAATTTACATGGACTTTTAAAATGTTGCAGTCTTCGGATCCTAATTGCCGGTTTGGCTTCGGGTTTGGCCGATTTACCGGAAATGTTTATCTCGACAATGTCAGTATCGAAAAACAAGTGCAAACAGGGTTTGAACAGATTACGGATCCGATAGATGAACAGTTCGGACTATATCCTAATCCGGCAAATAAACATCTGGATATTTCGAACCGATTTTCCAAAACGTTACAGCCAACGATTAAACTTTACAATCTTCAGGGACAACTGATTTCAACGCTTTGTGAGAATAAACCGCTGGCCTCTGGTCAGCAAATCAGTGTGAATCTGAACGAATACAATCTTGTCAATGGAATTTATCTTATAAATATTTTCACTCCTAAAAAATCGATTATCAAAAAACTGATTATCAGTGATTCAGCCAATTAATTTGTTAATAGGTTAGGCGATCTGTTCGTTTTCTATAAATGTATTATCCTTCAGGGATAAATCTGTCATTTGATTGGTAATACTTGACATGACACATTTCTGAAAGCAATTTCGCTGGACACAATTCAGTTTTATTCAATATTCGCATTAAATTAACAACCCACTTACAGCTCAAGCTTATCAAGTTATTCCTATATTTGCATATCTATTTCAGAACTCCGATTTTCAGTCGCTAATACCTTGTATATGATACCTATTTCAAAAAATATTCTGTTGGTTTCAGGCTCCGGACAAAACGTCGGCAAAACAAGTTTTATCCGCCGGGTGATTGTCTGCAATGCCAGTCACAAATTGGTTGCCATCAAAATTACACCACATTTTCATGAACCTACCGATGGATTGGTCCCCATTGCCATAACCGAAAATTATCGCGTCTTTCAGGAAACCGACTTATCTTCGGGAAAGGATAGTTCACTGTTCCTGCAAGCCGGCGCCGAAAAGGTTTTTTACATTCAAACCAACGATAAATATCTCAAAGAAGCATTCAGCCTGGTTTCCAAACTGTTGGATCCGGAACAACCAATAATCGTTGAATCGGCAGCTTTACGAAAAATACTTGATCCGGCCTTATATCTTTTTATTCAGAAAAATTACGAAGAGGTAAAACCAGCGGCACTGGAAATGCAAAAACTGGCTAATGTGATTGTTTATTCCGATAGCGGGCAATTCAGTCTGGAACCTGCAACAATCACGTTTGACCAAAACTGGAAAACCGAAACGAATGATAACTCTTAAACGAGCCATCAATATTGCATTTTCAAAAGCACAACCGATCGGTATCGAAAATGTAGGTTATATGCAATCCTCCGGTCGTATTCTGGCGCAAGATCTTTTTGCTGATGCTGATATGCCGCCGTTCAACAAATCGGCCATGGATGGTTACGCTTGTCGTCATGAGGATCTTGAACAAGCGCTTTCGATCATCGAAATCATTCCTGCCGGACATCCTCCAACCCAAAAGATAGGAATCGGCCAATGTTCAAAAATCATGACCGGAGCAAAGGTTCCTGAAGGCGCTGATACTGTTTTTATGGTCGAATACGCTAAAGAAAATGGCAACGGAAATGTTCGTTTTACCGGGGAGAAAACCAGCTCGAATATTTGCAAAAAAGGCGAAGACTTAAAAAGAGGCGAATTGGTCATTTCTTCCGGGACTTTAATCAAACCGCAACACATTGCCATGCTGGCGACAGTTGGATGCATCGCTCCACTGGTTTTTAAAAGGCCGACAATAGGTATTATTTCAACAGGATCGGAGTTGGTTAATCCCGAATTACAACCGACTTCATCGCAAATCCGCAATTCAAACGGGCCGCAACTTTTAGCCCAGGCAACGGCAATTGGCTTTCCGGTCAATTACTACGGAATTGTGCCCGACGATGAACAACTCACCAACCAGATTATCCAAAAATCGGTTGATGAAAATGATGTGACCATTCTCTCAGGAGGTGTTTCGGTGGGCGATTTCGATTTTGTGCCAAAGATTATCCGTAAATTGGGTTTTGATATTCATTTCAGCAGAATCAATATTAAACCCGGACAACACACCACTTTTGCTTCAAAAGAAAACAAATATATTATTGGCTTGCCCGGCAATCCGGTCTCGTCTTTTATCCAATTCGAGGTTTTCGCCAAACCATTTCTCCTAAAGCTGATGAATTACCAACAATCTGAAATCCGGGTACCAATGGTTATGAATATAGGATTTAACCGAAAAAAATCGGACAGGGAAGAATGTTTGCCGGTTCAGGTAACGAAAAAAAATGAGGTGAAGATGATTGCCTACCATGGTTCGGCACACATTCACGCCTATCATCAGGCATTTGGATTTATCACTATTCCTGCCGGAATAACTGAAATAAAAAAAGGAGCAATTGTTCATGTTCGACCGCTTTAACCGATCAATCAATTATCTGCGCATTTCGGTGACCGACCGGTGCAACCTTCGCTGCACCTACTGTATGCCTGAAGAAGGTATCCATTTGCTCGATCATTCCGATATTTTGAGCTTTAAGGAAATCACGGATTTTACCCGGATGGCCGTTTCGAACGGAATCACGAAAGTCCGCCTGACCGGTGGCGAACCTTTGGTTCGAAAAAATATCGTCGAACTGGTTTCAATGTTGGCAACAATTGACGGACTTGAAGATTTGTCGATGACCACCAATGGCATTTTGCTTTCAAAATATGCGAGTGATTTGAAAAAAGCCGGTCTGAACCGTATTAATATCAGCCTGGATACGGTGAATTCAGAACAATTTTGCCAGATCACACGAAACGGAGAATTATCGCAGGTTTTGGAAGGAATAGATGCGGCTCGGGATGCGGGACTGGAACCCATCAAAATTAATTGTGTATTGCTGGGTCAACCCGATGATGAAACTCAGCAATTAAAAGAATTCTGCAAAAAACGTGGACTCAGTCTCCGTTTTATCCATCAGATGAACCTGAAAACCGGGGAATTCTCAACTGTTGAAGGTGGAGAAGGTGGAAATTGCGTCAAATGCAACCGTGTTCGTCTGCTGGCAAACGGCGATATCAAGCCCTGCCTGTTTAGCGACCTTGCTTATAATATCCGCAAACTGGGGCACCAGGAAGCATTAAACCTGACAATTGGGAACAAACCCCGAAGCGGAACTTACAACCAGTCTGGTGAATTTTATAATATCGGAGGATGAAAAAACTAACACATATTGACGAAAAAGGCAAGGCAAAAATGGTGGATGTTAGCCAGAAGCCTGATCAGGAACGCGAAGCAGTGGCCTGCGGTTTTATCCGCCTTCAGCCCGAAACAGTCGAATTGATCAAACAAAGTCAGATCAAAAAGGGCGATGTGCTGACGGTTGCCGAAATTGCCGGAATCCAGGGCGCCAAACGGACCGGAGAACTGATTCCATTGTGCCATCCCATACAACTTTGGAAAATCGATGTTCGATGTACACTTCAGGAAAATGGCGTTTTGGCCGAATGTACCACGCTTTGTTTTGGCAAAACCGGTGTCGAAATGGAAGCGCTTACCGGTGTGAACGTTGCACTGCTAACCGTTTATGACATGTGTAAAGCGGTTGATAAAACTATGGTTATGGAAGATATCCACCTGGTAAGCAAGACAAAACGATAACACGATAAAACTATTCGCCATTCATCAATTTAGCCATTCAACAATGACAACTGATAACCGACAACGCGACAACACGACTACACGACTACCCCTTATTAAAATCCTTTCAGTCAATACTTCAGAAAAAAAAGGAACCATAAAGAAACCGGTAGAATCGATTCAACTTTCCGATATTGGCGTGGCAGGTGATGCGCACTCCGGAAAATGGCATCGTCAGGTGAGTTTGCTGGCAACCGAAAGTATTGCCAAATTTTCTGAAGAAGCTGGCCGTTCCATCAAATACGGCGAATTTGCCGAAAACATTACTACGGAAGGACTGTTTCTGCACGAATGTCGTCCACTCGACCGGTTTATGAATGAAGAAATTGAGTTGGAAGTCACCCAGATCGGCAAAAAATGCCACGGCGACAACTGCTCCATTTTTCGCGAAATTGGCAATTGTGTTATGCCCAAAGAAGGAATTTTTGCGCGGGTTATCCGGGGCGGAAATTTGAAGGCAGGCGATGAACTGGGTTATTTGCGCAAAGTGATCAACATCCATATTATCACCCTGAGCGACCGCGCCACTGCCGGTGAATATGCCGATAAAAGCGGACCGCAGATTAAACTTCTGGCCGAAACATTTTTATCAGGGATCAACCGACCAGCCGAATTCACCCATCATTTAATCCCCGATGATCCGGAGCAACTCACCAAATTGATCAAATCTGCCATTTCACAAAAGGTCGATGTTGTTTTCACCACCGGTGGCACAGGAATCGGTTCACGTGATTTCACTCCTGAAACCGTGCGCCCATTGCTCGACAAAGAGATTCCCGGAATTATGGAACTGATCCGTGTCAAATACGGCATGGAAAAACCGGCTGCACTGCTGAGCCGGGGTATTGCAGGAGTTTCAGGAAAAACACTGATTTATTGTCTGCCGGGAAGCGTAAAAGCAGTCACCGAATACTGCAAGGAAATTTTACCCACCATCGAACATTCCATTTACATGATCGAAGGAATTGACAGCCATTGATACAATAGTGTTGTAATCCTTTCATACATTGATTACATTTGATGAAAAATTAAGATCATGATAAACGCAATCATACTCATCAATGCCGAACGTACCAAAATCAATTCAGTAGCAGAACAACTGGTGAATCTGGCAGGAATTACTGAAGTGTATTCAGTTAGTGGCCGGTTCGATTTGGTTGCCATGATCCGTCTGCCCCACAACGATGATTTGGCCGAACTGATGACCGAAAAAATAACCAAAGTAGATGGAATCACCAAAACCGAATCAATGGTAGCATTTAAAACACTTACAAAACAAGATGTTGCCGGAATGTTCGAGTTGGGAAACTAATTTTTCTGAATCCTGTTTCATAAACAAAAAGGGTTAATCAACTGTTTAAGATTGTTACAATTAGAAATTAGAAAACAGTTTTGACATCTTAAATTCAGAAATCATGAAACGAAGAAATTTTCTTGCCCTTGTTGGAACTTCACTTATCGCAGCCCCGGTTTGGTCCAATGTTTATAATATAAATACATCCGGTCAAAAGGCAATTGACAGTGTTTTCCCGGAACTTCCTTTCCCATACAATGCACTGGAACCATCCATTGATGCGAAAACCATGGAAATTCATTACACCAAGCACCACAAAGCATATTACACCAATTTTCTGGCAGCCATTAAAGATTCCCCTGCTGCAAACCTTGATCTGAAAAGCCTTTTTGCCGAAATCAGCAAACAACCGGCAGCAGTGAGAAATAACGGTGGAGGTTATTATAATCATTTGCTGTTCTGGGAAAATTTAAGCCCGACTAAAACGGAACCTTCATCTATGCTGAAAGCCGCCATTGAAAAGAGCTTTGGTTCGATGGATAAATTCAAAGAAGAATTTTCAAATGCTGCCAAGAAACATTTTGGAAGCGGATGGGCATGGCTGGTATCCGGTAAGGATGGACAGCTTTTCGTGAGCGATACCCTCAATCAGGATAACCCACTGATGGATATTGCTGAAAAGAAAGGAACTCCGATTTTGTGCCTTGACGTTTGGGAACATGCCTATTACCTGAATTATCAAAACCGAAGAGCCGAATATGTCGACAATTTCTGGAACGTAGTGAATTGGGAAACCGTGAATAAACGATTCGAAAACAGATAATCTGAAGTATTGTACAAGCATATTTAGTGAGCGGGTGACTTGAAGTCGCCCGCTCACTACCTTTTGGAAGATGCTTTTTGGTAGTTTTTTCATACCTTTCCGAAGTAAAATAGACTACCCATGATAGAAAATGTAGTTCTTATCGGAGCCGGAAACCTTGCCACCCAACTGGCATTGGCCTTGTTTGAAAAGGGGATTCAGGTGAAACAGATTTACAGCCGTACCGCTGAAGCGGCCAAAACACTTGCAGAAAAAGTAAATGCCGGTTTTACTAATGATCTGTCGCAACTGTTTACTGATGCTGATTTGTATGTGGTTGCTGTAAAAGATTCTGCCATTCAGGAAGTATTGGAAAACCTTGAACTGAACGAAACCCAGCTTATTGTACATACTGCCGGAAGCGTGCCGATGAACATTCTGGATGGATTCTCAAACAATTACGGGGTTTTCTATCCGCTTCAAACTTTTTCAAAAACCAGGAAAGTAGATTTTTCGATCATCCCGATTTGTATCGAGGCCAATCATCCTTCCAACCTGATGCGGCTTGAATATCTGGCCGAAAAGTTATCATCGTCTGTCTCCCAGGTCAATTCCGATGAAAGGAAATCCTTGCACCTTGCAGCAGTTTTTGTCAACAACTTTGCAAATCATTTCTATGCCATTGGTGCGGAAATCCTTCAGGATAAAAAACTTGATTTTGATCTGCTGAGGCCTCTGATTCACGAAACTGCCGAAAAAATCAAAACACTTCATCCACTCGAGGCACAGACCGGGCCAGCAAAACGGAACGACCAAAGCATCATCAATGCCCACATAAAAATGCTTAATGACAAACCAACCTTTCAGAAATTATATAGTTTTGTGACCGAAAGCATTTTAAAATTGCAACAAAAACATACGCATGATCTTCTTTAAAGAAAAACTAAAAAATATCAAAGCATTCATTTTTGACGTTGACGGCGTACTTTCTTCGGACACCTCGCCGCTCGACGAAAACGGCGACCCGGTGCGTACAGCCAATATTAAGGACGGATTTGGAATTCGGTATGCACTTCAGAACGGATTTCAGGTTGCCATTATTACCGGAGCCAATACGCAGCGGGTAAAACTTCGGTACAAAAAGCTGGGCGTTGAGCATATTTACCTGAATTCTTTCAACAAAACAGAGTGTCTGGAAGATATCATTTCAAAAACTGGCCTGCAAAAAGAAGATATTCTATACATGGGCGACGATCTGGTCGATTTTCAGATCATGAAAGAAGTTGGAGTACCTGTTTGTCCGCTTGATGCAGTTCCTGAAATCAAAGCTATTTCGTTGTACATTTCAGATAAAAAAGGTGGGGAAGGATGTGTTCGCGATGTGATTGAACAGGTAATGCGTTCACAGGGAAAATGGATCGGACAGGAAGTCAGAGGGTTAAAAGCAGATTAAAACATGTTCCTACAAAATCTCAATAAATACGAAATTATCCTTGCATCCAAATCGCCACGTCGTCAACAGATTTTAAGCGATCTTGGATTAAAATTCAGCGTTCAGTCAATGGATATTCCGGAGGATTTTCCTGAAGGTTTGGGAATGACTGAAATTCCGATTTATCTTGCAGAACTGAAAGCTACCGCATTTCTTCCTCAGTTAAAAAGCAACCAGCTAATAATTACTGCTGACACCATTGTTTGGCTCGATGGACAGGTTATGAACAAGCCTATAGATTATGCTGATGGATTCAGGATGTTAAAAGACTTATCGGGTAAAAAACATCAGGTTTTAACAGGAGTCTGCTTGCTATCTATTGAAAAAAAAGTTTCCTTTTACACTTCAACTGATGTTTGGTTCAAACACCTGAGCGACGAAGAAATAAATTATTACCTCGAAACCTTTCGTCCTTATGACAAGGCAGGGGCTTATGGCATTCAGGAATGGATCGGTTACATCGGCATTGAACGGATCGAAGGTTCATTTTTTAATGTCATGGGATTACCGGTTCAAAACCTTTATGAACAACTGAAGGCTTTCCAATAAATTGAAAAACCGATATTCGTTAATCAAAATTCATTTAGTATCTTCAGCCCAAAATTTTTTCCAAAAACTGAACTATGAAAATTTCAACCTTATCACTTATTTTTATGTTTCTGGCAAGCATCTCAATTTTGCCAGGCTGTAAACAACAAGCTCCTAAAATCGGGATATTGATTCACAGTTACGATAATGAACGCTGGGTAAAAGACAAAGATCTTCTCCTTGCAAATTTGAATAAGTTGGGAGCCGAAGTCATGTTAGAAGTTGCTGATGACAATCAACAAAAGCAGATTCAACAGGCACAGGAGATGATTAAAAAAGGAGCCCAGGTATTGATCGTTATCCCAATCAATCAGGATGAATCTGCAAAAATTGTTGAATTGGCGCACAAAGAAAACGTTAAGGTGATCGCCTACGACCGTTTGATAAACGGTTGCCAGCTGGATTACTATGTCTCAACCAACAGTGTAAAAACAGGTGAATTAGAGGCAAAATACCTGCTCTCCATTCAGCCAAAAGGAAATTATGCGTTAATTGGAGGATCAAAATATGACAACAATTCATTACGACTTTTCCTTGGTCAGATGAATGTTTTTCAGCCACAAATGGAAAATGGTGATGTGAACTTGGTCTATAGTGAATTTGGTGAAGCGTGGACCAAAGAAGACGGATACCAACAGGCAAAAATTATCTTGGAAAAATATGCTGATGGGCTGACCGGAATTATCTGCGGAAATGATAACCAGGCGATTGGGGCCATGGAAGCGCTGAAAGAAGCCGGATTGGAAGGAAAAATACTTATTGCCAGTCAGGATGCTGAATTGGAGAACGTCAGAGCCATTAAAAATGGATTACAAACCTGCACGATTCTTAAACCTCTGAAAGAGACCTCTCTGGCAGTTTCGGAGTTAGCTGTGGCTGTGGCAAATAATAAACCAATAAACAAGCAGTTTACTACCGAAAGTAATGGGAAAGCATTGGTAAAATCCATTCTGCTTGACCCAGTAATTGTTAATAAAGACAACATTGAAACAACGGTTATAGCTTCCGGATTTCATACTTCAGCCGAAATTAACCAATAAAAAATAAATTTTGCCTGTTAAAATGCTGTTCCGAAAGCTAAAATCCTTTCAGAACAGCATCTTTTTTGATTTTAAAAACTGAAAAAGAATGATTAGAAAAACCGGGTTTCTGATTGGCTTTGCCCTGATTTCCATTTCAACATTATTTGCCAAAGAGGGAATGTGGATTCCCACGCTGCTCGACAAATACAATATTGCCGAAATGCAGCAAATGGGGTTCAAACTTACGGCTGAAGATATATACAGTGTCAACCACGAAAGTATGAAAGATGCCGTGGTCCTTTTTGGTACCGGCTGTACCGGTGATGTGATCTCGAACGATGGCTTGCTGATTACCAACCACCATTGCGGGTTTGATGCCATCCAGGATCACAGTTCAATCGAACATGATTACCTGACCGATGGATTCTGGGCCAAAACCCGCATGGAAGAACTTCCTAATCCGAAATTAACCGTAAGCTTTCTGGAACGGATGGAAGATGTTTCAGAAAAAGTACTTGCCGGAACTGAAGGGAAACCGATAGATTCACTTGCAGGAATCATTGCCAGGAATTCAAAAAAAATAACTATTGATGCAGCCCAAAAAGGAAAATTTGAGGCTTCAGTACAACCGCTTTTCTACGGAAATCAATACTTTTTGTATGTTTATCAGGTTTTTAGCGATATCCGTTTGGTAGGAGCTCCCCCGACTTCGATCGGAAAATTTGGCGGCGACACCGATAACTGGATGTGGCCCCGGCACACAGGCGACTTTTCGATGTTCCGCATTTATGCAGGTAAAGACAATCTGCCGGCCAAATACGCTGCCGACAATGTTCCATATAAACCCAAAAAGTTTTTCACCATTTCGCTCAAAGGAGTCAAACCACAGGATTTTACAATGGTTTTCGGATTTCCGGGACGAACCCAGCAATTTTTACCATCCCAAGCCATTCGTCAAATCATGGAGCAAGGCGATCCGGACAAAATAAAAATCCGGGACATCAAACTTGACCTCCTTTCAGCTGACATGGAGAAGGACCCCAAAGTACGCATTCAATATGCATCGAAATACCAAACAACAAGCAATGCCTGGAAAAAATGGCAAGGCGAGGTAAAGGGTTTGAAACGAATGAATGCAGTCGCATCAAAACAAGCGGGTGAAACCGAATTCAAGAATTGGATTGATGGCAATTCTGAAAAGAGTAATCTTTACAGTGAAGTGCTTCCCAACTTCGGAAAGCTTTACCGGCAAATGGAACCTTACACCAAAGCCAATGATTATTACACTGAAATCGTTGGAAGAGGCACCGATATTTTCAATATCATTTCTTTTTTCGACCCGATTGAGGCACGATGGTCACTACTATCAGCCAGCAATCAGGCAAAAATTCAGGATGCAGTAAAAGTTAAACTTGAAGACCATTTTAAGAATTACAATCGCGCGACCGATGAAAAAGTATTTGCCGAATTGCTCCGGATGTATTTTGATGATATAGATTCTGAATATTTGCCAGAGGATTTTAAAAATCTGATGAGCAAAACTACTTCCGAAGAATTGATCAGCAAAGTTTACCGAAAATCCACTTTTTCAGACCCATCCAAATTGATGATAACAACCACGGGACTGTCAGCGAAAAAACTTAAAAAACTCGGCAACGATCCGGTGTTCAAACTATTCAGAAGTCTGAAAAAACACTTTGAATTGAACGTGGAACCCAATTTTACTTCTATCCAAAAACAGATTGACGAGAACCTGAAAATATATGTGGCCGGGTTGATGGAAATGAATGCAGGAAAACCAATGTGGGCGGATGCCAATAAAACACTTCGGGTTGCCTACGGAAAAGTGGAGGGCTACGAACCCATGGACGGAGTTATCTATGATTATTTTACTACGCTCAAAGGCATCATGGAAAAAGACAACCCTGAAATATACGATTACAATATTCCGCAAGCCCTGCGTGACCTTTACAAGAATAAAGACTACGGAAGATATGGAAAAAACGGAACGATGAATGTTTGTTTCACTGCTTCAAATCATACCACCGGCGGAAATTCAGGCAGTCCGGTTCTTGATGCGGAAGGGAATTTAACCGGCCTCAATTTCGACCGCTGCTGGGAAGGAACCATGAGCGATTTGATGTTCGATCCCGACCAATGCCGTAACATCGTACTTGATATCCGGTATGCACTTTTTATTATTGACAAGATGGCCGGAGCTGGCTACCTGCTTGATGAAATGAGGATTGAATAACACATTTAATTGCACAGCACACAGATTTCCTTTCGTGGATTGATCATCAAAATTGGCAAATTGCCTGCTTTGCGAATAATTTTTCTCTCCGGAAGACCGATCAGTAAATCAATCATCGAAATATAGGTACTTCCGGCAATAATCATCACATCGCCATTCCATTGCCGGGCATTGGCAATTGTTTCGTTGCAAATTCCCCAGCTTGAAGATTTTCCACCGACAAATTGGTAGGCAACATTCAAGCTCACAAAAAGCCTTTTGATTGAATTCAGGCTTTTCATCAATTGTTCCGCCTGATCTTTGTTTGTCTCGTGCGCGTAAATTACATGAACCTGTGAATGGTTAAATCGACCTAAATAGGAAGCCCATAGTGCGGTTTCCTTAGATGCTTTGCGATAGTCAAGAGGAATTAAAACATTTTTGTAACTCAGATAATCAGGAGAATCGCCGTTCACAAAAAGAAAAGCGATACTGCTTTCCCTGAAAGCTTTCAATCCTGACCTGATGTCAGCCTGATGTAAAACAATCAGAACCGCATCGTAATCCCAGGTTAGCTTATCTATGTGTTCGCGCAAAGAATTTCTGATGATCAGGCTGGAGACCTTCATCTCAGGAATATTTTGCCTGATAACCTTTGTGGCACTGTTCAGTTTCTCCTGAATCCGGCTTTTCTGATCCTTATTTTTCCAAATGGCAGTCAGGCATAGTTCTTTTTTCAGGATACTTGCCATTTTTACACCATGAACAATGACCTCCTTCATCCGTTCCGAAAAATCACAAATAACTACTATTTTCTGCTCCGAAATATTCGCCATTCATCTTCGAATTAGATTAAATCAAACATGAGTACCATAAAGCAAAGCACAACTTGAAACCTGGAACTCGGTCCAGCAAACATAGTTGATTTTTTGCAAATGATGAACCTCACGAAATGCCGTAAAAAATCAGTTCCTCCTGAAATTGCTTTGTGTAGATTTGTGCACAAACTAAAATCCTGACAATGATTACAAAAGAATTGATTGCTCCCCGGAGTATTGCAGTAATTGGCGCTTCGAACAATATTTCAAAACCCGGAGGTAAACTTCTTAAAAACCTGATAGATAATAATTTCAAGGGAGAACTTTTTGTGGTAAATCCAGGATCTGATGAAGTACAGGGAATAAAATCATACCCATCAGCCAATGATCTACCAATGGTTGAAATGGCCGTTCTTGCCATTCCAGCTAAAGATTGTCTTGAAGCTGTTGAGATTCTAACAACACAAAAAGGAACCAAAGGATTCATCATCATTTCAGCCGGATTTAGTGAAGAAAGTGAAGAAGGCCGCATACTTGAGGAAAAAATCGTAAAAATTATTGATGCACATGATGCAAGTTTAATTGGTCCGAATTGTATCGGAGTGATCACTTATGCACATTGCAGCGTTTTCACCACCCCTGTTCCCAAGCTCGAACAAATGAGCTGTGACCTCATCTCAAGCTCCGGCGCCACGGCAGTTTTCATTATGGAATCAGGTATACCAAAGGGTCTTCATTTTGCGAGCGTCTTTTCAGTTGGCAATTCTGCACAGAACGGAGTGGAAGAAATACTCGAGTTCATGGACGAAGTGTTCAATCCGGCAACCAGTACAAGGGTAAAACTTCTTTATATCGAAAGCATTAAGAATCCGGATAAACTATTAAAACATGCTACTTCGCTCATCCGGAAAGGCTGTAAAATCGCCGCAATTAAAGCCGGAAGCAGTCAGGCCGGAAGTCGTGCTGCCGCTTCGCATACGGGCGCCATGGCCAATTCTGATTCGGCTGTTGAGGCTTTGTTCCGTAAAGCCGGAATCGTACGCTGTTTTGGCCGTGAAGAACTAACTACAGTTGCCAATGTTTTTCATTGCAAAGAGATGAAGGGAAAGCGCCTGGCCATTATCACCCATGCCGGCGGACCGGCCGTGATGCTTACCGATGCACTTGAAAATGGTGGCCTTCATATTCCCCACATCGAAGATTCAACGGCAAAAACAAAATTAAAAAGCCAGCTGTTCCCTGGTTCATCGGTCGAAAACCCGATTGATTTCCTTGCTACCGGCAATGCCGAACAGTTGGCCGCGATTATTGACACCTGTGAAAACGATTTTGATCAGATTGATGGAATGGCTGTAATTTTTGGTAGCCCGGGGTTAGTACCGGTGAGAGATGTTTATCAAGTCCTGAGCAAAAAAATGCAGACCTGCAAAAAGCCAATTTTCCCGATCCTGCCTTCATTGATCAATGTAAAAGACGACATGGCGTATTTCATTTCTGAAGGAAATGTATTTTTTCCTGATGAAGTTTTATTGGGGAAAGCGCTGACCTGTATATTGAAAACTCCCCGACCATCAGCAGAAAAAATATTTCTTGATAATATTGATATTTCTGAAATACGCCGCATCATCGACCAAACCGAAAATGGATTTCAATCGCCCGAAATCATTCACCGGTTATTTGCTGCCGCAGGAATACCAATGGTTCGTGAAATCACTGTGAAAACCGCAGAAGCAGCGATCGAAACTGCTCAACAACTTGGATTTCCACTGGTAATGAAAGTGGTGGGACCGCTACATAAAACGGATGTTGACGGTGTAGTTCTGAATGTAAAAGATATTGAAACCGTGCAACGCGAATTTCAGCGCCTGATAAAGATAAAAGATACAACGGCAGTGCTGATGGCTGAAATGGCTTCAGGAATTGAATTGTTTCTGGGGGCCAAATACGAAGACCGGTTCGGGCATGTGATTCTTTGCGGAATGGGCGGAATTTTTGTGGAAGTACTGAAGGATGTCACGTCAGGCCTGGCACCACTGACAATGTGCGAAGCTGCTTCGATGATAAAAAGCCTCCGTTCTTATCAGATTATAAAAGGCTACCGTGGAAAAAACGGTGTGAGTGAGCGTAAATTTGCCGAAATAATGGTGCGGCTGTCAACACTTTTGCGCTTTGCAGTAGAAATCAAGGAAATGGATATTAATCCGCTGATTGGCAATGGGGATAAACTGGTTGCTGTGGATGTGCGGATAAGGATTGAAAAATAACCTAAAAAAAACCAAGGCCAATAAATAGAAGTAGTAAAACTACCTCTCTTTATTGGCCTTTATATAGTTGTAAAAATTAACGAGTTAATCTTTACTTTTTAATAGCAAATCAAATACGGAAAAATCCTAGTATTCTGATCTTCTGTTTCCACCAGCGCTGCTTCCACCGCCTCTGTTGAAACCGCCACCACCGCCGGTGCTGCCACCACGATCGCCGCCGCCACGATAGCCACCGCCACCGCCGCTGCCGCCTGCGCTACCTCCACGGAAACCGCCGCCGCCGCCAGAGTTGCCTCCACGGAAACCACCGCCACCACCTGAGTTACCACCACGGAAGCCACCGCCACCTGGACGAGTACCTTCTTTTTTCTCTTCAGCTTTATTTACAACAATTGTCCGGCCTTCAATCTCTGCGTTGTTCAGTTCTTCAATTGCTTTTTTAGCTTCTTCTTCGTTTGTCATTTCCACAAAACCAAAACCTTTAGATCTTCCAGTAGCTCTGTCTGTGATAATTTTTACGGATGTTACTTCTCCGTATTCTTCAAAAATTTCCTGTAATTCGCTTTCCTCAATTTTAAAGGGAAGGCTGCCAACAAAAATGTTCATAAATAACTGTTTAAAAAATGAATAATTAATTGTTCAAAAGTAGTTATATTTTGATTCAAAACACATTTGCTATAATAAATTATTCGTCTGAAATACTTTTTATAAAATTTTTAGTGGTCTAATGCCTAAATCATTACAGATGATCAGAAGTATTTTAAATTCATCATAGGCCAAAAAAACTTAAAACCGATTGCAGGCAGGCATCAGCATTGTTATCTGAATCACTTGACTGTATTAATGGAAATGCTCAAAATGAATCTAAAACCACCTTGGAAGCAGCTTTTGTTATCTCAAATGTATTGTCAGACATTACGACAGATTCAATTAAATAAGTGTCCAAAGATTTCTCATTATTCAAACTGAATCTAAATTGTGATTTTTCACTTTTCCTGAGAAATAGGAACATATTCTTATAATTGCTTAATATTTATATCGTTCCGCTTTCAGAATGAAAGTATATGCTCCGAAACGCTTTCAAATGTTGAATCACTTCATTTGCAGTGTAAGTTAAATCATTTACTTTTGGGCTCAATTCTGAAAATCAGGCTTAGATAACTGAATTTCACCTGTTTTAGAAGAAGAAATATATTCAATTTAAAACCAAAGATCAGCAAATTGAATCCAACCGGAATTCCAGTTTGTCTTGCATAGCTTTTTAATATTATGGGCAGCAGACGATCGCCAAAATCGAACATTAATGAAAAGATTACTTTTTTTACTTCTGCTTTTTTGCTCATTAATAGCTATTAGCCAGGAGATTAAACCAAAAGAAACATCCTTCGGGTTTTATGGCTTTATTCGTTTCGAATCTTATTTTGACTCTTATAAAGGTCTAAATGCAGCGAATGAACAATTTTTTGTAGTCCCTCTATATGCAGGTGTTGATGCCAATGGCAGGCATATCAATCAAACGCCAACCTACAACTTTTCATCAATGGCCACCCGTTTGGGCGTTCGAATAAGTGGTCCGGTAATTTTAAATGCAAAAACAACTGCCAACATTGAAACCGATTTTGCGGGCGATCTCGGCGTAAATCCGGCTATGCTTAGGGTACGGCAGGCAAATGCAGTTTTCACCTGGACAAAATCGTCGCTATTGGTTGGCCAAACCTGGCATCCATTCTGGAGCGGAAAGGTTTTCCCAATTGTTGGAGGTCTAAATACCGGATGCCCGTTTCAACCGTTTAACCGCAGCCCCCAAATCCGGTTCGATTATAAGCTAAATCCGAAATTTGATCTTTCAGCCGCCTTGGTTTCCGAATTTCAATACAAATCCTATGGATTTGCAAAAATTGACTCCATGTTTCCAAAAGCCATGTCATATTCTGATAAAAGCGAATGTTTTAACCGCAATGCGGGAATTCCTGAAATGGTTGCAAACATCGAAATGAATAATGGCGGATTTACTTTGGGCGCCGGAACAAGTCTGAAATACATCCTTCCAACCCTTTACACCGTTGAATTAGCTGTAGAAAAAGATGTAAAAAAATATGTCTCAGACGAACTGCTCCAGGCGCTTTCATTTGTTGGGTACAGTCAATACGTGAAAAACAGGTTCATCATCAAAGCAAAAGCAGTGTTGGGCCAAAACATGACACATTTAAATATACCCGGTGGCTATGGGGTCAAATCAGTGGAAGCTTCGACCGGAGCAATGACTTACACTCCATATAACTCGTTAACCAGTTTTATTAATGCGGTTTACGGCCAAAAACACCAAATCGGCATTTTTGCCGGATACATGAAAAATTTGGGAACAACCAATGCGCTCTATAA
The DNA here is from genome assembly GCA_038248385.1 of Bacteroidales bacterium. Classification (GTDB taxonomy): domain Bacteria; phylum Bacteroidota; class Bacteroidia; order Bacteroidales; family Prolixibacteraceae; genus Aquipluma. The sequence continues at coordinate 28,523 of JBBRXN010000001.1, read as the reverse complement.
TTTCGGTTCATCTGCAGCACCTGTGGCTGTTACTCCCGGATTGGTACCTCAGGTTGCCTCCATTTACCGGATAGCACCAAGTTTTGCCCTTAACATCTCGAAATTACGCCTTGTATTTGAATACGAATTAACTTCGGCAGCATACGGAAAAGGCAATATAAATATAAGTGATGGACTTTATGGAAGTACTGTTGACGTGACTAACCACAGAGCTCAGTTAATGTTGATGTACTCCTTCTAAAAAACAACAGTTATGTATTGGGAAAACGAACTTGAAACGCTGAAACGAGCAGACCTTGAAAAACTTCAGGTAAAAAGGCTGAAAAACACCATTCAGTCGGCCATGAATTCGCCGTACTACGGAAATTTATATTCCCAAATGGGATTGTCGGCTGATTCGGTAAAGTCGGTGGCCGACATTCAGAAACTGCCTTTCACAACCAAACAGAACCTGCGCGACAATTTCCCCTATGGATTTTTAGGATTATCTCAAAAAGAACTGATCCGGCTTCACAGTTCAAGCGGAACCACCGGAAATCCAACCGTAATATTTCACAACCGGCACGACATTGATTCATGGGCCAACCTTATGGCACGTTCGCTGTTTTGCGCTGGAATTCGCGATACCGATGTTTTCCAGAATATTGTCGGATACGGATTGTTTACCGGAGGGCTCGGCTTTCAGTACGGAATTGAACGCCTGGGTTGTTTAAGTATTCCCGCAGGGGCCGGAAACAGTCAACGCCAGATCAAGCTGATGCGTGATTACGGCACCACGGTAGCCCATGCCATACCCAGCTACCTGAATAGGTTGCATGAAGTTTTTTTGGAAGAAGGATTTGATCCGCGAAAAGACACCAAACTGCATACCTTTGTAATAGGCGCAGAGCCACATACCGAAGAACAGCGTCAACGCATCGAAGAAATGTTCGGGGTAAAAGCTTACAATTCCTTTGGATTGTCGGAAATGAATGGTCCCGGCGTTGCATTCGAATGTACTTATCAGAACGGACTTCACATCTGGGAAGACGCCTTTCTGATCGAAATTATTAATCCTGAAACACTCGAACCTGTTGCTGACGGTGAAGTCGGCGAACTGGTAATGACCACGCTCGACCGTGAAGCCATGCCGCTGATTCGCTACCGCACCCGCGACCTTACCCGAATCTTGCCCGGAACATGTGCCTGCGGCCGCACTCATGTCCGACTTGACCGGATTACCGGACGAAGCGACGACATGTTTATTATTAAAGGATGCAATGTGTTCCCGATGCAGATCGAAGGCGTGCTGATGAGAATTCCTGAAGTGGGCGCTGATTATCTGATTACCCTTGAAACCATCAATGGTTCGGACGAAATGATCATTGAAGTGGAAGTTAAAAAAGACTGGTTCAATGGCGACATTACACGCCTCGACAAACTATCACGAATGATAACCGGTCAAATCCGCGATGAAGTATTGGTGAAACCGTTGGTCAAATTAGTTGAACCGGGATCTTTGCCAAAATCAGAAGGGAAAGCGGTTCGTGTGAAAGAACTCCGGAAAGCATTAAATTTGCCAAAAGCCAGCAGCTAACTGCCAGTTGCTAAAAAAAAAAGTGAAATACTAAATCATCAGTCATAATTTAAAACAACAAAATGGCATATCAGGTCTCTATATTTCTGGAAAATAAAATCGGCCACCTCGAAAGGGTAACAGCCGTTTTGAAAGCTGCCCAAATCAACATCCGCACCATGAACCTAAACCACACAGCCAGCGGTTGGGGAATCCTGAACCTGGTGGTTTCGAATCCGAAAATGGCCCATCAACTTCTGATCGAAAACGGACTGTCGGCTGCATTGCGCGAAATAGTGGTCATCGAAATGATTGACCAGCCGGGCGGATTGGATGATCTGCTCAGGGAAATTGTCAAAGCCGGGGTTAATTTCACCAATGCATACGGGCGATCGGGTTACGGAAATGAAAATGCCTATTTTGTAATCGATACTGAAGATGTTTCGGATGCACGGCAAAAACTGCAGCAAGCCGGACTGAACATCATGCCCGATGAATCAGTTTATGGAATTCATTGAATCAATAAACAACCAATCAATATAAGATGATCTGGAACGAAAAAATAGAATGTGCTGACCGCGACGAAATGAAAGCGGTTCAATCTGAAAGACTGAAAGAAACGGTCAAAAGAATTTACCACAATGTGCCCAGTTATCGCCAAAAAATGCAGGAAGTCGGTTTGGTCCCCGACGACATTCAATCTGTTGACGATTTAAGCAAACTGCCCTTTACTTATAAAACCGACCTGCGTGATAATTATCCCTTCGGAATGTTCACTGTTCCGATGAGCGAAATTGTGCGGATTCATGCCTCTTCAGGAACAACAGGAAAACCTACCGTGGTGGGCTACACCCGAAAAGACCTGAATACCTGGGCCGAAGTGGTGACCCGCTCGCTTTGTATGGCCGGTGTTCACCGCGACGACATTGTTCAGATCGCTTATGGTTACGGACTTTTTACCGGTGGATTGGGTCTGCATTACGGCTGCGAAAATCTGGGAGCTTCGGTAATCCCAATTTCAGGAGGAAATACCGAGAAACAGCTACAGCTGATGCAGGATTTTGGAACTTCTGTAATTGCTTGCACTCCTTCCTATTCACTCTACCTGGCAGAAGAGATGGAAGCCGCCGGTATCAAAAAGGAAGATTTAAAATTACGGGTTGGTATTTTCGGTGCCGAACCATGGACTGAAAACATGCGCAAGGAAATCGAATCAAAACTGGGACTGAAAGCCATCGATATCTACGGATTGAGTGAAATTATCGGCCCCGGCGTTTCGTGCGAATGTGAACATCAGGTTGGAATGCACATTAACGAAGATCATTTTATTCCTGAAATTATTGACCCCGAGACACTGCAACCATTGCCGGCCGGTGAAATCGGAGAGCTGGTTTTTACAACTGTCACCAAGGAAGGAATGCCGCTGATCCGCTACCGTACCCGCGACCTCACACGATTGAACAATGAAAAATGTGCCTGTGGCCGCACATTGGTTCGTATGGAAAAATGCAAAGGCCGGAGCGATGATATGCTTATCATCCGCGGCGTAAACGTATTCCCGTCGCAGATAGAAAGTGTGCTGCTCGAAATGAGTGAAACAGCTCCTCATTATTTGTTAATCGTTGAAAGAGAAGGTAATTTAGACACCTTGAAACTGATGGTTGAAGTTCAGGAACAGTTCTTTTCCGACGAAATCAAACAACTGGAGGCCTTGCGCAAAAAAATAACGCATAAACTTCAGAGTACGCTCGGCATTTCGGTGGATGTAAAACTGGTAGAACCAAAAACCATCGAACGTACCGCCGGAAAAGCAAAACATGTAATTGACAACCGTAAATTGTAGGAGGAACCATCATGATAATCAAACAACTATCCGTATTTCTTGAAAATAAAACAGGCCGCCTGAACGAAGTTACCCAACTGCTTGGAAATGCAGGCATCAATATGTCAGCTTTGAGCCTGGCCGACACCTCAGAATTTGGAATTTTACGAATGATCGTGTCTGAACCTGAAAAAGCGCTTTTAATCCTGAAAGAGGCTGAATTTTCGGTAAGGCTGACAGATGTGATTTGCCTGAACAGTCCGAATGAGCCGGGAGCACTGGCCAGAGCGCTGAATATCCTTTCAGGGGAAAGTGTTTTTATTGAATATTTATATGCTTATTCGATGGATAATAAATCGGCAAATATTGTGCTGAAACCCGACAACATTCAAAAATGTATTGAAGTCCTTCAGGCACACAAACTGGAATTGGTGAGCGCCAGCGATATGTATAAGATTTAGAGAATTTCATTCTAAAACCTGGGAACCCTTTCATTTGTTATATTTGCAACAGTTTTTGTCAGGAAAGTTATCAGCAACAAAATAAAAATCCTTTGTAATGAGATTAAAATCAAGAATAAATAAAATTACTGCAAGTTATAGATATCCCTTAAAAACATACCGCCCAATAAATAAAACTAATCCGGAAAGAACTATTTCAATCTCGACAGCATGGAAAGGCCTGGAACTGATTATTGAAGATATATTGGATCAATTTAATATCGATAGAGATAAGTGTATAGAATTTGGTGTGGAATTTGGATTTTCGACAGTAGTGTTCTCCAACTATTTTAAACAAGTTAAAGGAGTTGATATCTTTATTGGGGATGAACATACTAATTACAAAGGAGATCACTTTGAAAAAACAAGTAAATCCCTTTCTGAATTTGAAAACATTGAATTGTTTAAATCTGATTATAAAGACTGGATAAAGAAAGATAATGAGCAATACGATTTTGCACATGTGGACATCGTTCATAATTACAAGGAGACTTATGAATGTGGCCTTTGGGCAGTAAAACACAGTAAATGTTGTATTTTTCATGATACAGATAGCTTTCCTGAGGTAAGACGTGCGGTATATGATATTGCAAAACATAGTGAAAAGAAAGCCTATAATTACCCCTATCATCATGGATTAGGAATTATAGTTTGATAAAATTCAATCATATACAATAGAAAATGAAGAAAATAGCGATACAAGGAATTGCAGGTTCGTTTCACGAAGATGCTGCCAGACGATATTTTGAAGATGAAGTAGAAGTGGTGGAATGCAAAACCTTCACCAGCGTCTGCAATCTGATTGATTCTGATCAGGTTAGTATTGCCGTAATGGCCATCGAAAATTCCATAGCAGGTAGCCTGCTGCAAAATTACGCACTCATCCGCGACTATCATTTAAAGATCATCGGAGAAATTTACATTCACATTCAGATGAACCTGATGGCCAATCCGGGTGTGGCCAAAGCCGATATCAAAACCATTTATTCGCATCCGATCGCTATCAGGCAGTGCTCCGAATACATCGAGAATTATTATCCCGATGCACATATCATCGAAAATCAGGATACAGCAGCTTCAGGAAAATTAGTACACGAACAAAAATTAATGGACGCCGCCGCTATTGGCAATCAGCGCACTGCCGAACTTTACGAGCTGGAAATACTGGATACCGGCCTCGAAACCAACAATAAAAACTACACCCGTTTCCTGATTCTCTCAAAACATGTTTCACCCAACGAATTGGCCAACAAAGCTTCTTTGTGTTTCGAAGTAGGCCATTATTACGGAGCGCTGGCCAATGTGCTGAATACATTTGCTGAAAATCAGATCAACCTGACCAAAATACAATCGGTTCCGATTATCGGGAAACCCAACGAATATACGTTCCATGTTGATGTGGAATGGGATTCATTAAAAAAGTACGAAAGAGCCATTCATTCTATCCTGAAAAATGTTTCAAGTCTTTCAATTTTAGGAGAATACGTGCGTGGCGAATTAGCAATTCACAATCTGTAAATTAAAGAATATGAGCAAAATTGGATTATTTTTCGGTCCTTTAAAAGGTTCCGTTCATCGTGTTGCCGACAAAGTAAAAACTGCTTTGGGCGAACAAAATATAGAAATGATTTCGGTAAACGAAGCCGGTGTTGCTGATCTGGAAAAGTTTGACAAGATCATTTTTGGTATTTCAACAGTTGGAAAAGAAACATGGGATTCGGATTTTTCAAATACCGACTGGAGTAAATTTTTCCCCAACATCAGCAAAATAGATTATTCAGGCAAAACAGTTGCCATTTTCGGGTTGGGCGACAGTGTTACCTATTCGGGCCATTTCGTAAATGCGATGGGAGTTCTGGCAAAAGAACTGTTGAAAAACGGCGCAACCATTGTTGGAAAAGTGGACCCTTCATCTTACGAATTTGATGAATCGGAAGCAATTTTCGACGGAATGTTCATCGGCCTTCCGGTTGATGAAGATTTTCAACCTGAACTTACCGACGAACGCGTTTCGAATTGGGTAAAAGCCATCAAACCTGCATTCGGACTGTAAATTTCCGAAACATGATAAAATACAGGTTCACCTTTTAGCCTGATTTTCTGTCAAATCAGAACATTCAAGGGGCGCTTGCTTTCAATTTCCATTTCGAAGCTTTCAGGTTATTTCGAATTGCGATACCTGTTGTGCAATACCTTGATAGTATTTGATTTATCGCAAATACTTTTCTTATTTTTACCCACTCTATCAGATATTAATACATGAACAATACACCGGTAAGTCAGGAAATTGTACAAAAATACACCGATCAACTTCACATTAAAGATCTTGGAAAGGCCTCGATCAGGGAAATTGTGGCCTTGATTAATCTGATTGAATTAGAAAGTAAAGTGAAATTTGTCCGCATGGAAATGGGTGTTCCGGGATTGCCCGCCGCAAAGGTTGGGGTCGATGCCGAAATCAAAGCGCTTCAGTCAGGCGTTGCATCTGTTTATCCTATGATGGATGGTATCAAACCACTTAAATACGAAGCTTCCCGTTTCATCAAAATGTTCATGGATGTTGATGTTGATCCTGCAAGCTGTATCCCGACTTCAGGAGCAATGCAGGGAACATTTTCAGCACTTTTAGTCGCCGGGAATGTTGACAAACAAAAAGATACCACGCTCTTTCTCGACCCCGGATTTCCGGTACAGAAACAGCAAATGGTGGTGATGGGTCACAAATTCGACACTTTTGATATTTTTGATTTCAGGGGTGAAAAACTTCGCAACAAACTCGAATCTTACCTTTCGAAAGGAAATATCAATTCGCTGGTTTATTCCAACCCAAACAATCCAAGCTGGGTTTGTTTTACTGAAGAAGAATTGCAGATTATCGGCGAACTGGCGACCAGATACGATGTGATTGTGATGGAAGACCTCGCCTATTTCGGCATGGATTTCAGGAAAGATTTATATACTCCCGGAAGGCCGCCCTATCAGCCAACCGTTGCAAAATATACCGATCATTACATTATTTTTATCTCCGGATCAAAAATTTTCTCGTATGCCGGACAGCGCTGCGCCATCATAGCCATTTCGAACGCGTTGTGGAACCGCAGTTACGAAAACCTGATCGCCCGTTTTGGAAGTGATACTTTCGGTTTCACCATTGTGATGCAGGTTTTGTATGCACTTTCTTCCGGAATCACGCATTCGACCCAACATGCTTTGGCAGCCATGTTCAAAGCGGCCAGCGATGGCGAATTCAACTTTATTGACGAGGTAAAAGAATATGGCCGGAAAGCCAAAATCATGAAAGATTTATTTACCTCGAATGGCTTTAAAATCGTTTACCAAAAAGATGGCGACGAACCCATTGCCGATGGATTTTATTTCACTATCGGATATCCGGGAATGTCGGGCAGCGAACTCTTGCACAATTTGCTGCACTACGGAATCAGTGCAATTACCCTGACAAACACAGGCAGCGAAAAAGAAGGTCTTCGGGCCTGCGTTTCGCATGTAAAACGCGAACAATTTGACGAATTGGGAAAAAGGCTGAAACAATTTCATGCCGATTTTCCTTTATAAATAAGAAGTTCGAAGTGCCTAAAGTTCGGAGTGCCTGGAGTACTTCAGACACTCCGAACTTTAGGCACTTTAGGCACTTATAAATACTTTAGGCACTTAAACAAGAAAAAAAATGGCAAAAGTAATTGGAGCAGTAGTGGTTGACAACGAAGAATGCAAAGGTTGCGGTCTTTGTGTGGTGGCTTGTCCGCAGGATGTGCTGGGACAGAACAAACAGGTTAACAGCCGCGGGTATCATTATTCATTTATGAAAAATCCTGAAGCTTGTATCGGATGTTCAAACTGTGCAACGGTTTGCCCCGACACCTGCATTACCGTTTATCGGGTGAAAATATAAAAAGTTCGGAGTGAGCTAAAGTTCGGAGTACCTAAAGTACTTTAGGCACTCCGAATTTTAGGCACTTTAGGCACTTGTTCTAAAAAGCAATAATTAAAAAAATAGCATAATGGGCGAATTAAGATTAATGAAGGGAAATGAGGTAATTGCCGAGGCGGCCATCCGTTGCGGATGCGACGGTTATTTCGGATATCCCATCACTCCGCAGTCGGAAGTGATGGAAACCCTGATGGACCGCGAACCCTGGAATGAAACCGGAATGGTGGTACTTCAGGCCGAGAGCGAAATTGCTTCCATCCACATGGTTTACGGAGCTGCTGGCTCTGGGAAAAAGGTATTTACTTCTTCCTCCAGTCCCGGCATCAGTTTAATGGCTGAAGGAATATCCTATCTGGCAGGTTCCGAATTACCTTGCCTGATCGTCAATGTTCAGCGCGGCGGGCCGGGATTGGGGACCATACAGCCTTCGCAGGCCGATTATTTCCAATCTACCAAAGGCGGAGGACACGGCGACTACCGTTTGATAGTGCTGGCGCCTTCTTCTGTTCAGGAAATGAACGATTTTGTTGAGCTTGGTTTTAAGTTGGCTTTCAAATACCGTAATCCGGCTATGATTTTAACCGATGGAGCAATCGGACAAATGATGGAAAAAGTGGTTTTGGCTGATTACATTCCAAGAATGACCACTGAAGAAATTGACGAAAAATACGGATCATGGGCAACCAATGGCCGCAAACCCAACCGCAAGGCAAACATCATTACTTCTCTTGAAATGGATTCAGGAAGAATGGAAGTCAACAACCAGCGCTTGCAGGCTAAATATGCCAAAATGGAAGAAGAGGAAGTGCTTTACGAAGAGATTCAATGCGACGACGCCGAATATATTCTGGTAGCATTTGGTTCATCATCACGGGTTTGCCAGAAATCGGTAGATATTGCCCGTGAAAAAGGGATCAAACTGGGGCTGCTTCGTCCGATTACCCTTTTCCCGTTTCCGAAGAAACCAATTGCCGCATTGGCAAAACGGGCTAAAGGTTTTCTGGTAGTTGAAATGAATGCAGGTCAAATGGTTGAAGATGTTCAACTGGCTGTTGGCTGTGGAGTGCCCGTTAAACATTTCGGACGCATGGGCGGAATTATCCCAAGTCCGTCGGAAGTGGTAGAGGCTTTGGAACAAAAACTGATAGGAGGATAATTTATGGAACTCGCAGATATTATTAACCCGAAAAATCTGGTTTACGAAAAACCGGCATTACTCACCAGCACAACTATGCACTACTGCCCGGGTTGCAGCCACGGTGTAATTCACAAACTAATTGCTGAAGTGATTGAAGATTTGGGAATTCAGGAAAAAACCATTGGCGTTTCACCTGTCGGATGTGCTGTATTTGCCTACAATTACATCGATATCGACTGGCAGGAAGCCGCCCACGGAAGAGCTCCGGCGGTTGCAACCGGAATTGCCCGAACCAATCCTGACAAGGTAGTTTTCACCTATCAGGGCGACGGCGATTTGGCTTCGATCGGAACTGCCGAAATTTTACATGCCTGCAACCGTGGCGAAAACATGGTAGTTATTTTTGTAAACAATGGTATTTATGGAATGACCGGTGGCCAAATGGCACCCACTACCCTGCTGGGCCAGATTACTGCCACTACACCGAATGGCCGTGATGCCGGACGAAACGGATATCCGTTAAAAATTACTGAATTGATTGCACAATTGCCCGGAACATCTTATGTAACCCGTCAGTCGGTGCAAACACCAGCAACCATTCGCAGATGCAAGAAAGCCATTTCAAAAGCCTTTCAGGCTGCCATAGATAAAAAAGGAACCTCCTTTGTTGAAGTCGTTTCAACCTGCAACATGAACTGGAAAATGACGCCGGTAAAAGCCAACGAATGGATGGTCGAAAATATGTTTCCGTTCTATGTCCCCGGCGATTTGAAAGACAGCTCGAAAACCGATCCTGAAAGCTATACACCACTTAAAAATTAAGACATGACCGAAGAAATCATTATAGCCGGATTTGGCGGACAAGGCGTTCTTTCAATGGGGAAAATTCTCGCTTATTCAGGAGTGATGGCCGATCAGGAAGTAACCTGGTTCCCATCGTATGGTCCCGAAATGCGCGGAGGAACCGCCAATGTAACCGTTATCCTGAGCGACAACCGGATCAGTTCGCCCATTATCAATGAATTTGATACCGCCATCATTCTGAACCAACAATCGATGGACAAATTTGAACCAATGGTAAAACCGGGCGGTGTATTGATTTACGATCCGAATGGTATCATTCATCCGCCAAAACGCACCGACATCAACATTTACAAGATTGAAGGAACATTAATCGCTGCCGAATTGGGCAACGTAAAAACTTTCAACATGGTAGTTCTGGGCGCTTACCTGAAAGCCAAACCGGTTGTAAAAATGGAAAGCGTTGAAAAGGGGTTGCAAAAATCGCTCCCTGCAAGGCATCATTATTTGATTCCGATGAACCTCGAAGCCGTTCAAAAAGGCTATGAAAGCATAGAATTGGTGCAGGCCGTTTGAAGATAATATAAAGCCATAAAGAAAATCCCATCGGAGAGCCGGTGGGATTTTTTTTATGTGTACGACAAAATTCCCTTCCTTCATTTTCACTCACCCCCGGTGCGCTTCGCTTACCTCGCCCCTCTCTACAAGTAGAGAGGGGAAAAGCCCTGACTTCGGCGAGAGCGTACGACTGAGCTCACGCCGAAGTCTCAGTCGGAACGTTTGCGGGGCTTGGGTTGAGTGGGAAAAATAATAAAACACAAACTATCCTGATCAAAAATCAAGGTTAGTTACAAAAAGGGGGAAATGTCGTACACCCATTTTTTTTGTTTTAGAAAATCTCAACAAATAATGCTCGGTGAAGGGGAAATTGGCTTATTATCAAAAAGAAGCCCGTTCACGTCTTCAATAAAATTGAAAACTGGGCTCAATAAAATCGGACTCCGCTTGCTCACTGACGGATCACGTCTTCTCTATTCTTTTTACCACCGAATTCACTAAGCATCAAGTCTTCTTTTTAATGTCACCCGGCGTTTCACCATAGCCAACCGGTTTCTCACCAAGGCTTTCCGCCTTCTCACAGCCAGTTAACGTGCACGGAAACAGTTCGGGAGAAGGCGTGGGTCGTTCGTGAGACGACGTGAAGCGTCTGTGAAATGGCGTGGACCGTTCGTGAGAAGGCGCGCCATGTTTGCGAAATAGCGCAAAGCGTTGGTGAGACGATGTGTAACATCTGTGATACGCCGGAATGTGGCTTCAGGACAAAGAACGGGTTATGAAAACGAGGAATAATAATCGCCGAAATGCTTTACGATTTATAGGATAACTTTGGATTCATCCGAACATTAAAAACCAGACGCAGAAGATATATTGTAAAATTTAGCTGGAAGCGCATTTTTAAAAGCTTACATTTGGTGATTAGGCAAGAATCAATTTCGTATAACATCCAGCGATAACCTTTTAATCAATTAACTAAAGATGAACATGATAAATAAAGAGAAATTTAGTGACTGTATTTTGGAATATTGCAATCACTGTGAAAATTCCAAATGGATTTATCAAGAATTATACAAATTTGAGTTTGCAACCTGGCTAAACAATAAAATTGATATTGCAAAAGATACGGAAAATCAAATATTAGAAGTTTGCAAACGATCGCAAGAAGAGAATTATTCAGATGAGAAGGGATTAAAATCTAATGAGAAAGGGGTACAATTTATTAGAAAGGGTGGCAACGAAAAATTAAGCGAATTTATAACAAAAGGAGATGCTGAAATATTTAAGCACCTCTTAATCAATGATTATGATAGAGATATTTTTTCGAAACGTGGAATAAGTTTTACCATTTTAAGTGCATGGTTAGGAACAATTTTCCCAAATAAATTTGTTTGCGTTCCAGCGGTTGATTTTGTTCATTCAATTTCATTTTTATTTGATCTTGATATTAAAAAAGTACCTCAAAGGGGATTTGGCTATTTCGAGTTTAGTCAAGAATTCTTTAAAATAATAAAAGACGAATTAAAGAAATTAGATTTTAAAGAATTCTTTTTACCTCATATTAATGAATATAGAAAAGCACTTGGACTAAGTGATAAATTGGATTACGATGAATGCGATTGGAATTGGATTACGGAAGATTTTAACTTATTTATTTTCAGAAATTATTTAAAACTTTACAAGAGAAAGTTAAAAAGGAAAGAACGAGAAATTAAATTACTTGAAAATTTATCGACCTCTAATAAAATCAGATTAATGGATTACGACGATGAATTAATCATTCCTGAAATTGAAACAGATGAAGATGAATTAAGAATAGATAATTTAAAAGAAGAAGAATTTATTGAATTAACTGACGAAGAAATCATTGAAATCGTTAACGAAGAAGATTTTGATACACTTAGCGATATATTAAAAATTGAAAATAAATATCAATTCGTAAAGCCTGAAATTAAAGAATACATCAGTAAGAGAATAGAACGTGGTAATTTTGCCAATAAAATTAAGAGAATTAATAATTATAAATGTTCAATTTGCGAACGATTGAACCAAACGCCATACTCATTTAAAAAGAAAAATGGTGATTATTACATTGAAGCACATCATGTGATACCAGTATCAGAATTGCAAATTGGTTCTTTATCGTTAGCAAATTTAATAACAGTTTGTCCAAATCACCATCGACAAATTCATTATGGCAACTTTGAAATTATCGAGATAAACAATTTGAGATTTATATTTAGGATTGACACTAAATTAATCCATATCAATAAAACAAAAACAGCATAAACAATTGAATAACAGGTGATAATTGGCTAAAACTTGGTACATAGAGAAGATTTGCCTTTTTCTCTCATCGCAAATTTAACGATTCACGAAAAAGGAAACTATGCATTTATCGTGTCGATAAACACTTGAAAAAAAGTCAACTTTTCAATATATATTATTCTACCGTTATCCACCCTCTCCGGATACAAATCATGGTTCATCATACGGTAATTGGCCAGATGTTTGTATTTAGTGGCAAATTTTCCTTTGTTGGTCACCCGCATTGTAGCTTTTTGCTCCCGCTAAATAGAAACTTCAATGTTCATATAGTTTTTTTGCTCCGGCTAATTAGATATTTGCTCCGGCTAAATGGTTTCTTGCTCCGGCTAAATGAATTCTTGGTCCCGAAAGTTTGAATAACGAAACATCATTGTATTTCCTTTTACTAAATTCTACCTGTTATCCGCTCTCTCCGGATACAAATCGTGGTTCATCATCCTAAATTCGGCCATTTGTTCGTATTTGGTGCCGGGTTTTCCGTGGTTGTAATGTAAAGGAAATCGAAAAATTCTTTACAAAAGAAGTTTCCTTTGTAAAGAAAACCTGGAAATCTCAACAAAAGGAGAAAATGACGATCAAAAAGTTGGATCAAAAGCATCTATTTGTACCAAATATTGTATTTTTGGTACAAATACAGAAAACATGAGACAAAATGCACCGTATCAGAAACTTGATAAACTTCCACCAAATAGAGAAAATGTTGAAACAATTGCGATTTTAAGACAAGTAAATAAAGCAACCGCCGCCCTAGCCGAATTAAAAGGAATTGCTAAAACAATTCCTAACCAGGCAATGCTTATAAATGCAATCGTTTTGCAGGAAGCAAAAGACAGTTCTGAAATAGAAAATATTATAACCACTCAGGATGAGTTATACAGGGCATTAACTATCAGCCAAAAGAATATATCTTCAGCAACAAAAGAAGTAATCAATTATCGGAAAGCTATTTTTCTTGGATTTGACTTTGTTAAAAATCAAGGATTTCTAACAGTAAATGATATCGTCAAAGTTCAGCAGAGCTTAGTTGATAATTCTGCAGGGATTAGGAATACTCCCGGAACTGTTTTAAAGAATGATAAAACTGGAGAAATTGTTTATACTCCTCCACAGGATAAACAGGAAATATTGGATTTATTGTCCAACTTTATAGAGCATTATAACCAAGAAGAATCAGACTTGTCGCCACTGATAGGTATGGCAATCCTTCACTATCAATTTGAAAGCATTCACCCCTTTTATGATGGCAATGGAAGAACCGGAAGAATTTTGAATATTCTTTTTCTGATCCTTAACCACATGATTGATATCCCGATTTTATACCTGAGTTCATTTATCATCGAAAATAAACCAGAATATTACAGGCTTCTAAATCAGACAAATCAGACAGGAATATGGGAAGAATGGATTTTATTTATGTTGAAGGCAGTAGAGTCAACATCATTACAAACTATTAAGAAAATTAATGCAATCAGGAATCTGCTGGAATCGACAATAGATGAAATGCAGCGCACTGCTCCTAAATTATACAAAAAAGAACTGATTGAGTTACTCTTTGAACAACCCTATTCAAAAATTGATTTTGTTGTAAAATGCTTGAATGTAGAGCGAAAAGCAGCTTCCAGATATCTGCGTGAATTGGAAGAAATCGGGATACTTGAATCTCATAAAATTGGCAGAGAAATTTTGTATATCAATAGAAAACTGGTTGATATTCTAAAGGATAAAGTATCCTAAATCCCTACCGGTTATCCACTCTCTCCGGATACAAATCGTGGTTCATCATCCTAAATTCGGCCATTTGTTCGTATTTGGTGCCGGGTTTCCCGTGGTTGCAATACGGGTCGATGCTCAAACCACCACGTGGCAGGAATTTACCCCAAACTTCGATGTATTTTGGCTCCATCAGGGCAATCAGGTCTTTCATGATGATGTTCATACAATCTTCATGGAATGCACCGTGGTTGCGAAAACTGAACAAATACAGTTTCAGGCTTTTGCTTTCAACCAGTTTTTTATCCGGAATGTAACTTAGGTAAATGGTGGCAAAATCGGGCTGACCGGTAATCGGGCACAAACTGGTAAATTCAGGACAATTGAATTTCACCATTGTATCGTTCTCCGGATGCTTGTTATCAAAGTTTTCAAGCATTTCCGAAGAATATTCAAACAGGTATTTGCTTTTTTTTCCAAGACTTTTTAAGGTATCCATAAGGCAGTTTCAAGTTTCAAGTTTCAAGTTTCAAGTAAAGTATGCCACGAAGGCACTAAGACACAAAGTGTATTTTGAAGTCCCCTTGGGGGATTTAGGTGGCTTTATTTTCTAAATATGCTTCCAACCCTTTGCTCCGCAACTGGCAGGATGGGCAATGGCCGCATCCATCGCCAATAATTCCGTTGTAGCAGGTTACTGTTTGGATGCGAACCAGATCGAAAACGCCCAATTCATCAGCCAATGCCCATATTTTCTGTTTCGATTTCCACATCAAGGGTGTGTGAATAGCAAACTGGTAATCCATTGAAAGATTTAGTGTCTGATTGAGTGAGTGGATAAACTCGTCGCGACAATCAGGATAGCCGCTGTAATCGGCCTGTCCGACACCGGTCACCAGATTCGGAATGTTTTTCCCTTTGGCAAATATGGCCGCAAAAGTCAGGAACAGCATATTTCTCCCTTCAACCAGCGTGTTTGGCGGAGCGTTTTCCGGTTTATTCTCGTCCACATCCATTGCAGAGTCAGTCAGTGAATTGTGGGTAATTTGTTTCAGCAAATCCAGATTCAGTAAAGTGAACGGAACGCCTGCTTTTTCAGCTATTTTGCGGGCGGCCACCAGTTCAATTGAATGCCGTTGTCCGTAGTCGAAACAAAGTGTTTCCACCTCATCAAACTCCTTCAATGCCCAGAATAGGCAGGTTGTTGAGTCCTGTCCTCCGGAAAATACAACCAATGCTTTGTTATTCATTTTTTAAATTTCTTTAAAATTGAAAAGTTTGTAAGACAAATCAGTATCAAATGTGTCCACTCCTTCAACGCGTTTCACAATACCGACTACCCAAACTGTGATTGGAAGGATAAGAATTTCATAAACGGTTTTCAGCATGGCCTGAGTGAAAATCATGGTCACCAGTACACCAAATGGGAAAATGCCTGCAAATGCGATGATGATAAAGATGAACGAATCGGCGCTTTCACCAACCAATGTTGAAACGATTGCCCTTCCGGAAAAACCTTTGCCTCTGGTCGCCACTTTCATACGGCTCATTATAAAAGCATTCAGGAACGATCCGATTAAATAAGCGCTCAGACTGGCCACCACAATTCTTGGTGTGTTCCCCAAAATGGTAGCAAAAGCTTCCTGATTTTGCCAGAATGGCGCACCGGGAATTGCAATACTCATAGTGAAAAACAATACAGCCAACACATTTACTGAAAAACCTGTCCAGATAATCAGACGTGCTTTGGTAAAACCCCACACTTCGGTAATGACATCGTTCAGGATATAGGCAATCGGGAAAATCAACACACCGGCAGGAGCAGCCCACGGGCCGATCATCAGGATTTTGGTAGCAAGGATGTTGGAAATAAGCAGGCTGACAGCGAATAAAATGCCCGCAAACATAAATAATACAGATACTTTGTTTTTCATTTCTTGTTTTTTACGTGGTTACCAAGTACACGGCCTTCACAGAAAGCTCGGCGCAAAAATACAATTTATTTTAGAACGACAAATTATCAGCACCCAGACCAATAGCCATTAGCAAAAGTTGTTTTTAACCGTTTCCTGATGACTAATGACTTTTTTCATTTAGAAACGTATCTTTGCGACTGAACAAAAAAATCCAAGCATGGCCTCTACCGCATTTCGGGGAATGAAACCCTTTTCACAATTTATGTTTGCTTTATTTGTAGCTGTTTGCACAGGAGTAGTACTTTGTATTGCTGCCACAATAGTGGCAATTCCTTTCTTCAGAATGGAAATCATTATGAACAGTTTCTCCCCTGGAGGATTTAACTCTCCTGAAAACATTGATTTTCTGAAATATTTCCAAGTCATCCAATCCATAGGTTTTTTCGTAGTCCCTTCTTTTATTTTGGCATGGTTATATCATGGAAAAATCAGTGACTATTTACAAATTAATCGAAATGCCAGATGGCAATCTTATGTTCTTGTAGTATTCAGCATATTAATGTTGATCCCGTTTATTAATTACTTAGGTGCATTAAATAGTCAAATGAAGTTTCCAGAATATCTATCAGGACTTGAACAAAAATTTAAGGATTGGGAGGAAATGGCAAAAGTTGCAACAGAAAAGTTCATGAAAGTGGAAAGCATTTCCGGCTTGCTGTTTAATGTTTTCATGATTGCCATACTTCCGGCGTTGGGCGAAGAACTGATGTTTCGCGGAGTTATTCAGCGCATTTTTACCAACTGGACCAAAAACTACCATTGGGGTATCTGGATAACCGCCTTTTTATTCAGCGCCATGCATTTGCAGTTTTACGGTTTTCTTCCGCGAATGGCACTCGGCGCCATGTTCGGCTATTTGCTGGTGTGGTCAGGAACAATGTGGGTTCCGATTCTTGCCCATTTTGTGAACAATACGATGGGTGTGCTGGGATATTATCTGATCGATAAAGGTGATATTTCAAAAGATGTGGAAGAATGGGGCACAGGTTCCGGACAATTTCCGCTTGTACTTTTCAGCCTCGCCTCTGCCGGATTGTTATTGTATTTGATCTACAGGACTCAACCGGCAGAAACAAAAATGCCTGCAAGTCAAACAGACTCACAGGCATCACGAATTGATTGATTATAATTAAGAAAAGACAATACTTTGTTGTAAACTTTCTATCTCTATCTTTTTTTGCTCCGAAGCACGATAAACATAAACGATTCCGTAACGGGCCGCTCGTTCTCTTTTTTCGTCATCCGAAAGGTCAATCAGCGAATTTTCTACTTCGTTCCACATTTGCTGGATTAACTGGTCGGCCTGTTCGCGCAATTCTGCAACTCTTACCGAAGCCCGGTTGGTATTATTCTGAAGTATTTTCTGCTGACGGTATGCTTCTTTGAATTCTTCGTAATGAACTTTTACCAACGCGATCGACGGACTGTAAATCGGGCTTCCGCCTTTCATTACCCGTTTTTGTTCCCCATCGATGATACGCTCGCCCCAAGTTAGGATATGCGCTTCGAGATTGAGCGGCGGAGTTGCTCTTGTATTCACCTTTAAACCATAGAATTCAATCACTTCAGGCTTCATTTCCTCACGGGCAATGGCAAAATTCACTACCTGAAGAAAATGTGACAAATACAATTTTGCTTTCCTGAAAATCTCTCCGTATTCTTTTGACCGGTCGAACTGGTTTTGTTTGGAAATATTCAGCTGACGGATGGCTCCCAGAAGCTGAGGATAAAACAGCTGAAGTTTTTCAAGGGTCTGCAGGCTAAAAGCCAATTGCTTCAAAGCGGTCCTCTTACCAAGTTCCAGTGCTGCTTCTATTGCACGAAGCCTGGCCAGATCTGTATTTGGTAATCTCCTGTATGGCATAAGATGGATTTTAGATAGACTATTGCGAATATACAAAATGAAGGTTCATCTTTCCGACCTTCGCAAAAGAACTAATCAACAACCAATTGTTCAAAAAGAATATCAAATGATTGCAGAGCTGCAAGTTGGCAATTAAACAGGGTAAGATATGAACAGGCTGTTGCTGATAACTATCCGGTTTTTCCTGAAAAATGTATGTTTTTGGCTATCAGGTAAGTTTAAAGACTGCAATTAAGTAAATTTGGTCCCGCATTTGTAACGGTGGTCAAACAATCAAACAGTTCACAAAATGAATTTCCGCATTTCAAACTTCAAAAACATAGTGACCATTCTAATAATGATGGTCGCTGTTTCAAATTTTTCTTTCGCTCAACCAGGCAGTTTTAATTATCAAAAACAATGGACAACCATCGACTCCCTGTTTCAGCAGCAACTTCCTGAATCTGCCATAAAATTGGTCGATACTGTTTACCGGAAAGCGATCGCCGACAAAAATCAGATTCAGCAAATCAAAGCTTTCGTATTTATACAGCAACATCAACTTAATCAAATTGAGTCGCTTCAAGCCAATCCGATGGAATCATGGGCAAATGAATATTCCGGATTAACCGTTCAGAACAAAGCGGTTTTGTATGCCTATCAGGGTAGTTTCCTGAATACTGTTTTTCAGCGCGAACGATACAAAATCTTCAACCGGAGCAAAGGAGCAGCCGATCCTGAAGACATTGCAACCTGGGATGCATCGTATTTCATGGCAAAAATAGATTCGCTGTTTTTAAAATCGCTCGAAAACGCGGATCAGCTTGCCGCAATACCATCAATCAATTATCGGGAACTTACCGGAAATGATAGCCTGGACTGGGAATACCGGCCAACATTGTTCGATCTGCTGGCATGGAAAGCGCTGGATTTTTACCGAAGCGGCGAGTCTAACCTCAATCCTGTGCCATTGCCCTGGATCAGGAATAAAGCATCGTTTCAAAACAGTAAGAATGAAAATGGTGGCAGAGTGCTCGATATTTTTAATCTTTTGGAAATAACTCATCGTTCAGATGAAAACAAGACTGCACTATTTTACGTGAAGCTGGAAAAGTTGAAATTTGTTTATGAGCAATCTGAACTTCAAAACAAAGAACTGTTTTACCGCGAGGCGCTCGAAAATCTAAAACAGGAAATAGGAAACCATCCTTTTAAAGCCAATATTATTGAAGAAAAAGCCAACCTGATTTATCAGCTTGCAGGAAATTATTCACCTGATGATCCCAAACTGGAGAAATACCGCTATTATTTAGCAGATGCTGTCAAGGTTTATCAATCTGTAATTGCTGATTATCCTCAATCGGAAGCCGCTGCGAGATGTTCGAACAAGCTGATGCAGATTAAACAGCCCAACATTCAAATCCAAATAGAGAAAATTGTCAGAAATGAAAAACCTTTTTTCGCACTCGTCAATTACACCAATTTTGAGCGTTTAGAAACCCGGATTTATAAGATAAACAGTTCTGAATATTTCAGGAAAATTAAAGGAAACAATTATGGACAGGCAGATTCAAAGCAGTTTTCATCAGCTCTATTAATTCAGGAATCGAACTTCAAACTAAAGCCCAACAGTGATTACCGCCCCCACTCTACCGAAACTGCCTTCAAAACTTTGGCTCCGGGACAATATATGCTGGAAATGACAGGTATTAACCAAAATGATACCTGTAAAGCCAATGCTGAATTTACCGTTTCAGGAATGACCTTCAGCGAGGAGCAGGGAATAATTACTGTGTTGAATATTGAAAACGGAAATCCTTTAAAAGGGGCAAATATATTGACCGCTTTAAGGAATAGAACCGGTCAGGTAAAAGTCGGCCAAACAAGCGCTGAAGGAAAAATTTCCCTGCCAAATGAGTCGCACATTGTACAGATATCGTTGAAAGGCGATACTTTGATCATGCCTTGTTACATCAATCATTATGTCAGGCCAAAAGACATTTCAATCAAAAGACTATTTCTGTTTACCGATCGTTCGGTTTACCGGCCTGGTCAAAAGGTATTTTTCAAGGGGATTTTACTGAATTCGCTGAAGGATGAGACAAAAAGTGCAGTGAAGCAGCGTGTTCAGATTGTGTTCAACAGCAGCAACAACAAATCAATCGACACCTTACAACTTGTTACCAATCAATATGGTTCAGTCTCCGGAAGTTTTACGGTTCCAACTTCAGGAATGCCCGGTGATTATTATTTACAGTCTGAATTTGGAAGTGAATCGGTTAGGATCGAATCATACCGGCGTCCCGGTTTTGAAATTAAAATAAATCCCATCGCAGACGAGGTCAGGCTTGGAAGCGAAGTTTCACTAACCGGCGATGTCAAATCGTTTTCAGGAGTGTCACTAAAGGATGTAGCTGGCAAATACCGCATTAGCCGTTCGCCTATGATGTGGCGGTGGAGGTCGAATCCTGAGGAAATTGAAAGTGGCGTATTTACTACGGATGAGTCCGGCAAATTCACTTTTTCATTTGTGGCAAAAGCCGACAGCCTGCAACAATATGATCTTTCATGGGACACCCAATTTAGTGCAGAAATCGAAGTGACCGACATTTCAGGCGAAACCCAGACCGCTTCCAAATCATTTTCAATGGGGAAAAGCGCATTGAATGCTACGATCAATGTGCCCGAATTTATTGAACTGCCGGAAGTGAAAAAGTTACTGAATGTTGGCTATTCTATTCAAAATGCGGATAAACAACCCATCTTGATTTCAGGAAAAATTGAATTGATACGTTTGAAATTTCCTGAAGAAAAGCTGTTAAACCGTTTATGGCAAACACCTGACAGCCCGATTTATACTGAAAGCGAGTGGAACAAGCTCATTCCTGAAGTTAATTATGGAAAAGTCAAACAGCCGGTTGAGTATGAAGAGCAACAAACCATTTCAGCACAAAAATTTGAGCATACTGCCAATGATTCAGTGAAATTCGACTATTCAGGGTTAACTCCCGGCTATTATAAAGTGAAGTTGCTGACAACCGACAAGTTTGGCGAACCGGTAAAAGCTGAAAAGGTGATCAAAGTGATGGATCTGAGACAAAAACAATTTGTTTTTACCGATCTGTTCTGGTCCTATCTTTCCCTGGAAACAGCAAATCCAGGAGATAAAGTTACGCTGACTTATGGCGGGGCAGGCATCCATCAATGGAATGTAAAAGTGTTTAAAAACGACAGCACAATTACCTCTTATAACCCGGTAATCAACCAGGCGGTTGAACAGCTCATCATTCCTGTTGGGTTAACTGATCAGGGTGGGTTCAATATCAGTATTTCTTCGGTTTATAAAGGGAAATACTATTTCAAAAATTACAGAATAGAAGTTCCGTTTACCGATAAAATGCTGAAAGTGGAAGTTGCAGAATTTCCGAAAACTGCCGAGCCGGGGAAACCGGTTGGATGGAAAGTGAAAGTGACCGACTTGAAAGGACACCCGGTAAAAGCAGAGCTGGCAGGTGTTGTATATGATGCTTCATTGGATAAAATTCTGCCACACAACTGGCATTTGGATTTACTGAGAAGAAATGAACAGTATCGTCAATTGAATTTTCCAACGATCATCTCCTCAGGTTATGGTAATTGTTACAGAAGTGAATGGCAACCCGAAAAAAGTGTCAACCTGCCTGAATTCAGAAATTTATACGGTTCAGGAGGAAATGTAGATAATGTTTTTTTTACGATGGATGATTCACCTAATATCCGAATTCGGGGAACGAAGGTGGCTTCATTGAAAAGTATGGTGGTAAATGATGCAATGGAATTGCAGCAAATTTCGACGAATGAAATTATACCTATTGCCAGACAGAATGAAATAAATCCGGAGAAAATCGAAATCCGCAGCGACTTCAGGGAGACTGCCTGGTTTGCAACTCATTTGGAAACCGATGAAAACGGAGAAGCATCCATCAATTTCACCTTGCCCGAATCGGTTACCGAATGGAAATTTATGGCTTTGGCACATACTTCCAAAGGCGCATCCGGAGAAGTTTCTGACGTATTCACTGCGAAAAAGAAGCTGATGATAGAACCATTTTCAACCCGGTTCCTTAAAGTGGGCGATACCGTTCATCTTCCGGTTAAAGTATCCAACCTTTCGGGGAAGGAACAAAATGTCAAAGTTGAAATGAAACTTATCGAAGCAATTGCCGGAAAGACGATTGATTTGCTCAGTTATCAGGCCTCCATTGATTTGAAAGATAACCAATCGGAAGCGGTTGACTGGAAGTTCAGTGCACCCGCAAAGCCCGGAATTTATACCATCCGAATCACCGCGCAGGGAGACCAGGTTACAGATGGATACGAAACAACACTTCCGGTTGAACCTGCCAATATGTGGGTAAACGAAGCGCAGGCATACACCGTAAAACCTAAATCAACTTACCGGTACGAATTGAAAAATCTGGGTTCATCCACAAAAACTGCCAACGAAAAATGGGAAATCAACCTTTATGCGAATCCGCTTGGATTGGTATTGGATGCTCTACCACAGCTACTTGAGTCAGAAAACAATACTTCAACCGGAAATTTGATGCGGCTTCGCGGTGCAGCCA
Source organism: Bacteroidales bacterium (assembly GCA_038248385.1). Lineage (GTDB taxonomy): Bacteria > Bacteroidota > Bacteroidia > Bacteroidales > Prolixibacteraceae > Aquipluma. The sequence continues at coordinate 5,739 of JBBRXN010000001.1, read as the reverse complement.
CTTTGCGTAAAATCTTTAATGATTATCCTGAAATCAGCCGGTGGATAGCCACACAGCGTCAAAAACTTTTATCATCGCCCGATTCATTCCAGACAGCTTTGGAAAAGGCTGAAAAGTTCACGCAACTGAAGTTGGATCAAACGCCCTGGCTTTCCGAATCTGAATACCAGAAAGAGAAACTCCGAAAGTTCAATCCTGATTCGATTAAAACAACAATTAGTGAGGCAATTGATAAGCTCGAAAATGCGCAGTTAGCCGATGGTGGTTTTTCCTGGTGCCCCGGAATGAGTCCTTCAAACTGGATGACCATCCAGATTCTTGAAAATATTGCAGAAATGCGTACTGACCAAATTCTGAATAAGCCGGAAAATAAACGTTTTACGGTTATTGCCGAAAAAGCTTTTACCTTCTTAGACATTTCTGTAAAATCGGAATTCAAAAAATTGACCGCCAAACAAAAAGTTAACTTCATGCCCGGAAGCGAACTCATTGACTGGCTTTATGCCCGCAGCGCATTTCCTGAAATTGCAGTTCCGGAAGAGATGAAGGCTATTGCTGATTTCTATTTCGAAAAAGCGGTGAAAAACATTACGAAAGTTGATATCTGGCAACAATTACAGATTGCTTCAATCCTGAAAAGAAAAGGAGAAGACAAGCTGGCTCAAAACATGCTTTTATCGTTCACCGAACGTGCTGTTAAGAACAATGAAACCGGCATGTTCTGGAAACGGCAGCAAGGATATTATTTTTACCGTGAACCGGATATCGCGTTTCAAAGCCGGATGATGCAGTTTTACAGCCAAATGAATGCAGCGCCGGAAGTGATTGATGCCATGAAAACATGGCTGTTGCAGCAGAAACGCACCCATACCTGGAGTTCAGCGTTTGCCACCTCGAAGGCAGTATCAGTGATGCTTTCAGGGACACACCAACCGATTGCCAAAATCGAAGCGCCAAAGATTCTGCTCGACGGTAAAGAACTTTCCTTACCCAAAATTTCTGATCCAAGCGGACACATTTATTTGTCATTGAATCCTTCAACGATTCGTCCGGACTCGAAACTCGAAATCGCAAACAGCAGCAGTTCGCTTCTTTTCGGAGGTTTGTTCCATGGTTATTTCAAGGAAGACAGCGATTTGACTCGTTTGGGTGGACCGCTTAAAATCAGGAAAGAACTTTTCAGCGTTGAGCACACAGCCAAAGGAGATTCGCTGCTGACTGATTTTTCAAAGTGCCGCCCAGGCGATTTGGTGAAAGTTCGTTTGCTGATTGAAACCGATCGTGATTTGGGCTTCATTTCATTGACAGACCAACGTCCTGCCGGAACCGAACCGATCAACTCATTATCGCAATACGAGTACAATTCGGGACTTTGGTATTATCGTGTGAATAGCGATACCGATACCAAATTCTTTATCAACGATTTGGCAACGGGACGTTATATGCTCGAATACGTTGTTCGTGTCAGCCATAAGGGAATTTTCTCGGGAGGCCGTGCAACCATTCAATGTGCGTTTGCCCCCGAATTTGGAGCCAATCATGCAGTTGGAAAAATTGAGATCGGAGGCAAATAGTCCCCGAAGCAATAAGAGTTATTACAAAAACCATATAGGCACATAGAACACATAGTTTGGGTTTTGATGTGCCCTATGTGTCTATGTGGTTCAATACAAAACAGTTATTATCAATTAGTTTTGCTTTCCAATTTCAATGATTTCTTCTTCAGTTTTATGATTCGAATTCATTCCATCAGATGGCTTCAATTCTTTCTTTTTCCACTTATCCATCCTGTTATAAAATGCAGTAGTATATGTGGCTCTATCATTTTCATCAGTATAATCGCTCAATTTATATCCAGTTTTAATTCGCATCATTCTGAGCATAAATGTATCGGATACCAAATTCAGTGAATCAGCATTTATCCAGTTCATCCGGTAGCTCAAAATGTTCGTGATTAAAGAATCATCTTTACTTGAGTAGGTTTGAGATGCTATACTTCCAGCCAGTTCATCATAAATTTCAATTGTGGAATCTGAAAAACAAAGTTCCGAATAGCTCCCATAGGAATCTATTGCTCCCCAATCACCCCTAAATTCATGCTTTTGGGAACATGAATTAAAGATAATTAAAATGAATATACCAACAACGATTTTATTAAGTCTCAATTTCATAAATTTCGATTTTGATATAAGTTTCGATACCAAATTAAAAATCCAAATTTGAATGAGAAAGTATGTATTCCATCTCTTTTTGAAAGATGAAATACATTTTGCCTCTTAGAAAAACCAATCCTATAGAAAAAGACAATTTCTTTGTTCAATACTCTAAATTTTACATTCTTATTTGTTTTCAGATTTCAATTTCTTTTTCATTCTGGGAACCGAATATTTCACAGGGTAATAAACCCAAAGAGCATCTTCTGTATAATGGCTATTGGGATCAAATTTGAGTTTTAGCCCAAGTGCAAGAATCTCATTTTCAAGCTTCTCAATCGTTTTTAAGGGAATGTTGGCATCACGATCATATTCAAAAGTCAATTCGCAAACATTACCATCAGTTTTTGAATAAAGAATAATGTCAAATTCCTCTACCTCATATTCATATTTCGATTTATAATTCCTATAAAAAGGAGCAATGATTTTATAAAAGATACTATCAACTCTCTGCCTTTCATTAAATTTAACCACTTTATCTAAATCAATTTCGTCTGTTTTAGTAACAAAATTAGATTCAGAGAGCATAAGTGTGTTGTTTTTATTATAAACAACATCAGTTTCACCTCCTTCACGAACTATAAACAAACATTTATCAGCTTTTTTCTCAGTCTTATTCCTCACAAATTTATTTTGTGCATATATGTAGTTTGCAGAAAACAATGTTAAGCAAAGAGCAACTATATGAAATTTTGAAATCAAGGTTTTAAATAACTTTTTCATAACCTTTTTATTTACAATTGTTAATTAAATTAAACATGGTATTGGGGCTGTAAGAAGTATTGCCAAAGGATAAATGGGTATATCGCCTTGTCTCAGCAAAATTTGGCCCAAAATTATAGAATCCCATAGTATTTTTTGTAGGGTACGTAGTTCCATTGTTGGTTATAGTCATCAACCAGTTTTGATAATCTCTTTTATATGGTTGATACACGCCAACACCAACAGATCTTTTATAACATGCGAATTCATGGTTTGATGCATCAAAGTCTCCACTGACTCTGATGGTTTCCTTGATATCGAAAAACAACCAGGCTTCGAATTCGACATATCCATCAGTAAAGTCAGCATTGTTCATTTTCCTTTGCCCTACATGAAACCATTCATGGCTTAAATATTCCGAATCGATGGCCCAACTACCTGCAAACGTTAAGTTGCCATTAGAGCAAATACTAGCAACTCCAAACATGTTTGTGTTAAATGAAACTGATCCCAGGGTAATTTGATTGTCGTTAAGAAAAGTGGATATTGATTTAAGCATGCAATCCAAGTTCATTTGGTCAAAAGCATTGTTTAAATTATCGATATCAGTAGGCGATAAATTAGTAGTACCATTTATAAAGAGTTTTCTAAGTGAGGTGTTCAGTAGAGGCTTTGGCACTGGTTCAGGGCAGGTACAAACTTCACGCGGGACACAATTTACATTTGCATTTTTCAGTACCTGGCTGTCTTTGCATTTTCTACAAACAGTGCATTCGTTTAAACAAGTACAAGGTTCTGGTGTAGGTGCAGGTGGAATCGGATCATAACCACCGCTTGTACCGCCTGTACCAGAGGTACCACCTGAAGAAGTGTAGCCAGAAGAACCGCCTCCTCCATTATCGCTCCCAAAATAACCTGCAATAACCAAAGTTTCTGTGCACTTATTCCTCACGGCAGCAGGTGTGCCATCACTATCAACATAATTTGACTGCCAATCACTGCATTCGCGAACCCATTGATAAATCGGTGTTGTTCACATGGCCGACTTCAAATCTACCTGCAAATCAAGATTAACTTTCATAACACAAATTATTACTATAACCACATAGGCATATAGAACACTTAGTCTGGTTTTGATCTTAATTATGTGCCTATGTGGTTCAATTTAACACAACGATTAATGATTAGTTTCAATTTCAATGATTTCTTCATCCGTTTTTTGATTCGAATTCATTCCCTCAACTGGCTTCGATTCTTTCTTCTTCCACATATCCATCCTGTTATAAAATGCAGTAGTATATGTGGCTCTATCATTTTCATCAGTATAATCGCTCAATTTATATCCAGTTTTAATTCGCATCATTTTGAGCATAAATGTATCGGAAACCAGATTCAGCGAATCCGCATTTGTTGCAAATACGATTTTATTAAGTCTCAATTTCATAAATTTCGATTTTGATATAAGTTTCGATACCGAATTAAAAATCCAAATTTGAATGAGAAAGTATGTATTCCATCCCTTTTTGAAAGATGGAATCCCGTTGTTTACAAACCTTAATTTTACATTTTGTATATTTGGATACTAATCAATTGCTTCAAAGGGCATTACCTTGGTTACTCTCATTGAATCTCCTCTTAATTCTTCAATAATATATACTTTTTTGTATTTCTTAATGTATTCATAGCGAAATTTCCCTATTTGCTTAAACCAGTTAATATCTTTGACCTGATCAATTTTTCTAAATTTAGATCTTGAGAATATTTTAGACTCTTTTAACGGCTTGAAACAGTAATAATAGCTTGAATAATCTAAAGATATTGCATAATACCACTCAATCCCTTCCGATACTTTTGCCATTCCAAGTTCCTTATTTTCAACGAATTTGAGATATAGAACTTTTTGAGCTTTGGAATTAGTTCCGATGGCTACTAATAAAAAAATCACTATTAAATATTTTGTTTTCATTTAAAATGGTCTTTTGCTTATTTACATTTCTTAGAACCTGAATTTATTAATTCAATTTTTGCATAAACTGAATTTTTCTCTTCTTGTGTTTTATTTTGCCATTCATAACTTTCCCATAAGCCACTCCAGGCAATAGCTTCATAGTATGAAAAAAGATATCTTGAACCATCAAATGAAGATAGGGTTGAAGCTAAATCATTAATATAATTTCCTGCCATATATTGATGCGAGAAGTCTTCTCCATAACTATTATAATATCTAAAAAGCCCTTCAAAGTTATCTGATGATAGTCCTTCATAACCACCAGATGAAGCTACCTTTTGATAAATACTTGCATGAATTGTTTCATGAATGATAGTCTTAGCTATAAACACAGGCGTATTTTCTGTAAAGAAGGAAGAGTTGATATAAACTGTCATAGATTTACTATTATTCGGATCTGGTTTACATCTACCATACACTTGATTACCACTTGCATTTGACAAATTTGAAACTATTTCATATCTAATATGGTATCGGCTTGATCCAACAAATTTAGATAATAGTTCTTCCATTAAACCACTAGAAATAATTTTACTGTAAATACAGTTAGTCAATTTATTTTGTGTTAGAGCATCATCATAAACAAGTGGTTCTGGCACTGGAGGGCAATCACAATACACACAATTGTCAGTTGTAGGAGCTGTAGTAGTTCCATTGTCTGGTAAAACAGCGCTTTTGAGATTGCTACCAAGGCACTTACCGCAAGTAGGGCATTTATCGCCACAATTACATGGCTGGGGTGCAGGAGGATTATAACCACCGCCAACACTTCCCCAACCTGTGTTTCCTTCATTAAAAGTTGTTTCACAATCAATT